>JAGBHT010000019.1 GCA_017935365.1 Ruminiclostridium sp.
ATAAGCTACCGATGATTCTCCTGTATCGAGAGTATTGCTGTTGTTCTTATCATAGTATACAGTCGTCAGCTGTTGATTTTTGGAATTGTATCTGTATATAACGCTGTTGTTCAGCGGATCGGTGACTTTATTTAACAAGCCTGTGTTTGCAGAATAGTCATAAGTTGTTTTGTGACCTCTGCTATCTGTCAGAGATGCAAGATAATTTCCGTTACTGCTGTACTCTGCGTTTGAGCGAATATTCATTGTGTTACCGCTGTCAGATGCAGTAAGGGACGGCAGAATACTCGGTATAGTAAATATGGTCGGCTGTAACAATCCCAAAGTGCTTTATGAGAAGTGTATAGTTGACGTTGCAGATGTTCTGCTGAAAAATAATGTGCTTATTCTCTCGAACGGCTGTGCGTCATTCCCGCTTATGAAACTGGGATATTGTGCGGTTTCCGGCAAGAATAAGGCAGGAGATTCACTGCGCGAGTTCCTTGAACCCGATCTTCCGCCCGTATGGCACGTCGGAGAATGTATAGACAACACAAGATCAAGCGGAATATTCGCAGGTGTTGCCGCCGCACTCGGTCACAAAATGTTTGAACTGCCCTTTGCTTTCAGCACACCCGAATGGGGCAACGAAAAAGGCATTGATGCGGCTCTCGGTTTCCGTCTTAACGGTATCAGCTCATATCACTGCGTTGAAGCACAGATATATGGCTCAAAAAATGTAATAGAATTTCTTAAATACGGCACGCTCGAAACTCTCGGTTCTTCGATGAATGTCGATACCGATCCTGTAAAGCTTGGAGAAAAGATCGTTGCCGATATGAAAGCCAAGAGAAAAGCTCTCGGCTGGGATAAATAAGATAAATTAAAAGGAAGGTTTTAGAATATGGCTTGTTTTGTAGTTCCTGCGGCTGAGGCGATCGTCACAACCGCTGTACAGAAGATAATCAGAAAGAAAGGTAAAGATCACAGTAGCGAAACAGCGCTGAAATTCTCCGAAAAGCTCGGTGTGCTGAACGGTCTGTTTTGGGGCGGTTCGGGACTGCTCGCCTTTGAGCATATCTGGCACGGTGAGATAACCCCGTTTTTCCCGTTCCTTACTGCCGCATCCGATCCCGGACAGACAGCGGAAATGCTCAGAGAAATGGCTGTTTCGGGTACGTCTATGGCACTGCTAGTAACAGCAGTGTGGGTAGCGTATGTGCTTATCTCATCCAAGGTACATACCAATGGTACAGATACAGCAGAAAGCGGTGCAGACGTATGACGCTTCTGATAACTGTAATTGCGGCGGTCGTTTCAACGCTTGTGTGGTATGTGTCCGACAAGGCAAGGAAAATGAAGATAAATCTTCTGATGTATATGTTCTGGGGAGCGTCGCTTATGTGGCTTGTTGACGCCGTGGTGGAATATCTTGATGCAGGTCCTGCCTTCTTTGAAGCAACAGCACAGGCTATGCTGAATGACAGCTTTCTCGGATTGTCGGTCGTTGCACTGGCGCTTACCGTGTGGGTCATTGCCCTGCTGATAAAGGATCCTCTTCGCACAGCCCACGCAGGTAACAACAAAAAAGATATCAGGTGATAAAAATGGAATTTAACGTACAGAAAGATGTTCTTGACAGCGGCGTAATAATTGTTTTTGCCACTATTGAGAATATGGACAATCACGGCGTAAACGACGAATGGCAGTCGTACCGTACCTCACGGATAGAAGAGCTGTATAACGATTATAAAGATATCGATGTTCACGCTGACCCTGTTCTTGAAGGATTCAATATTCTTCACGACAACGTAGGCGTTAAGCGCCGCAAGAATATTCCTGCCAGTGAAAACCTCATCAAACTGCTTGTAAAGCATCACGATATGTTTTATATAAACCGTGCGGTTGATATTTACAATATTATTTCACTCGAAAGCAAGCTTGCTCTCGGCGCACATAATATGGACAAGACAGACGGCAACGTCACTCTGCGTTTTACGGACGGTACGGAAAAATATATTCCGCTCGGTCAGTCGGAACCTGTCGCTGTCGTGCCTCATGAATATTGCTATTGTGACGATTCAAACGAAGTCCTTTGCAGACTGGAGATACGTCAGGTAAACAAGACCGCCGTTGATGAGGACGCAGTAAACGTGTTCTACATCATTCAGGGTAACAAAGCCACACCTGATGAGCTTCTGACCGATACCGCGCAAAAGATAATTGATACGACAGTAAAATACTGCGTTTGAGCCGCCTTAGACATCTCTCCTTTTCTTGCCTCTTTGTTTTTGGAGATTTTGCTTATAAGGTCAATGCTTGCAAGTACGTTTGCCACTGATTCCTTGTATATTTCGGGAATGTGGTGTTCCTTGCTATTGGTCATCAAATCTCTATACAGCTTTTTGTAT
>JAGBHT010000020.1 GCA_017935365.1 Ruminiclostridium sp.
ATAATTTTCATTTAAATCAGAAAAATGTATTGTTAATACAATATAAATCGCCTTTTGATTGTTGACACATATCAAAAATGATGATATAATATAAACAAAAGTAAGATTTTGTCGAAGTTAAGAACATATACTTCTACGCAAAATTGTTCGTTAAAACAATCATATTACACGGCTGACTGATTACTTACTGAAGAAATACAGTAGTTAATCATTATAAAGAAAGAAACGCGCAGCTGCTATGTAACTTCGCATATCTGATGAAATGTTGTTATACGGATTCCGGCTTTAGAGCCGAGCTGTATTTGTGGTGAGGAGAAGAATATGAAGATTAAACTGGCGCTTTTGGATAGCGATTTAAATTATTTAAGCAGAATAGTTAGTGCGTTCAATACAAAATATCCTGAAAAATTCGAGATTTACTCATTTACTAAATATGAAAACGCTATGTCTGAATTAGAATCATCACATATTGACGTGTTGGTGGCAAGTGATTACTTCGATGTTGATGTGTCAAGGCTACCTAAAAGATGCGGGTTTGCATATTTCGTTGATTCGTCCGATATTGATTCAATAAACAATCAAAGAGCTATTTGTAAGTTTCAGAAAGCGGATCTGATATATCGCCAGATTCTCAGCATTTATTCAGAAAACGCCAGCGCTGTATCAGGGCTTAAGTTAACGGATGATTCATGCAAAGTTATAGCTTTCACGTCTCCGAGTGGTGGTGTCGGAAGTTCGGTTATGGCAGCATCATGTGCGTTGCATTTTGCAGCACAGTCAAAGAAAACTCTATACTTGAACTTTGAAAAATTAGGTTCTTCTGATCTGTATTTCAATGCAGAGGGTCAATTTGATATAAGTGATATTATATTTGCATTAAAGAGTAAAAACTCGAATCTTGCTATGAAAATGGAAAGTTGCGTAAAGCAGGATTCGAGAGGAGTATATTTTTTCTCAAAACCTAAAGTTGCACTTGATATGCTTGAACTTGGAACTGACGAGATAATCCGACTTGTAGCAGATGCAAAATTATCAGGTAATTATTCGTACATTATATTAGATATTGATTTTGATATGGATCCGGGATTAATCAACATTTTAAGGCAGACAAATGCTGTAATATGGACCGGAGATGGCTCAGAGATATCAAACCTTAAAATCAAAAGCGCTTATGACGCATTAACAATATTAGACGGAAATGCCGATTCACAATTACTCAATCGGACTATGCTTATATACAATAAATTCAGCAATAAAAGCAGTACTGCGGTACAGGGTGTTGATCTGAAAAATATCGGCGGTGCACCTCGTTATGAACATGCTACTACCGCTCAGATTCTTGAACAACTGATGACTATGGATATGTTTGATAAGATCGACTGAGGGTAGGATAATATGAATTTTGAACAAGAAAGCCGTTTTGTAGCAGATATAAAGCAATACGTAACCGATAATTTGTCATTGAGTCAAATCGGTGATGACGAATTGCAACAGAAGATTGAAGATATAGTTGAGCAACGAATAGGAACGCAGTATTGTTCTATTGATCAGCGCGTTTCTATTGTAGAACAGGTCTATAGTTCCATCAGAGGTTTCGGATTATTGGACTCTATTATAAAAGATGATACTATAACCGAAGTAATGATCAACGGACCAGATAATGTTTTTATAGAACAAAAGGGACGACTGTTCAAACTTGATAAAAAATTCGAAAGTCAACGAAAACTTGAGGATATAATTCAGCGTATAGTTGGTCTGGCAGGCAGAGAGGTAAATCAGGCAAATCCTATATGCGATACACGATTACCGGACGGATCGCGTGTAAATGTTGTTTTGCCGCCCATAGCGCTGTGCGGCCCTACAGTTACTATAAGAAAATTCTCAAAAACACCTATGACAATTGAAAAGCTTATACAGTACGGCTCAATTACAAAAGAAATAGCTGAAAAACTGCAAATGCTTGTCAAGGCAAAGTATAACATATTTATAAGTGGCGGTACCGGTTCAGGTAAAACGACATTTCTTAACGCACTGTCAAACTATATACCTAAAGATGAACGTGTAATCACAATAGAAGATTCTGCCGAGTTGCAGATAGAAGGCGTAGATAACCTTGTAAGTCTTGAAACAAGAAATGCTAACGCATCGGGTGCCGGACAGATTACCATAAGGGATCTAATCAAGTCATCATTGCGTATGAGACCCGAACGTATAATTGTCGGTGAGGTCCGTGGCGGCGAAGCTCTTGATATGCTTCAGGCGATGAACACCGGCCATGACGGATCACTTTCTACCGGACATGCTAACTCGACAGAGGATATGTTGAGCAGACTTGAAACAATGGTACTTCAGGGTGCGGCGGGACTGCCGCTTGAAGCAATACGACAGCAGATAGCATCTGCTGTTGATATAATTATACACCTTTCCAGGCTCAGGGACAAATCCAGAAAAACTATGGAGATAACCGAGGTTGTAGGATACGAAAACGGAAAAATAATACTCAATCCGTTATATGTATTTGAAGAAGATGAAAACAGTACACTGGAGAAGGTATCGGGTACGCTTCACAGAACCAAAAACCCATTGAAAAATGATTTTAAGCTGAAACTTTCGGGAATAAGAACAGAAATCTGAGGTAGAAGAAATGGCAGGACATTTTAGTAAAAAAAACAAGGTAGAAGAGCCTCAATATTATTTATCGGCAACCAATATGCCAACGTACAACTATAAAGTGTATCATATGAAGCTGATTGAAAAAACTTTATATTTTCTTCTTGCCTTTATAGTCGGTGCGGCAGTCGGATATTTATTCTATGGCGGTATAGGAAAAGATGAATTCGGTATGCCAACGCCGACGACATGGGCGCTTAATATAATAATACCGTCAATCGTAGGAATTATAGCGGGAAAATTGTTTGTTCCTATGCGCAAAAAAGCACTGATCGCTAAACAAAAGAAAGAATTAAGCCATCAGTTCAGAGATATGCTCGATGCCCTTACCACTTCTATCGGGGCAGGTAAAAACGTAAACGATTCATTTTTCGGCATATATGAGGATCTGAAAATCCAATACGATTCAGACGCTTACATATTACATGAGCTGGAAGTAATAATTTCAGGAATACACAACAACATTGCTATAGAGGATGTTCTTGAAGATTTTGGTGTCAGAAGCGGTAATGACGATATTCTGAGCTTTGCCAATGTGTTCAGGATAAGTTACAGAAAAGGCGGAAACATCAAAGATATCATCAGAAATACTCATAGTATACTGAGCGATAAAATGGAGATAGCAGAAGACATTGAAACTCTTGTAACATCCAATAAGCTTGAACAAAATATAATGACGCTGATGCCGATAGTGCTGATAGCCGCAATAAAGATGATGAGCCCCGAATTTGCCAATAATTTCGTAACAACCACAGGCATAATTTCCACAACGGCAAGCATTGTAATATTCGTTGCGGCGTACTTCATAGGCAAGGCGGTACTGGATATCAAGCTGTAAGAGAGGAGAATATATATGTTTGGCTTATCTGTAGCTGAAATTGCAATAATGGCGGCGGGAGCTTTCTTTCTCCTGATATGGCTGATATTCTATTTTAAAGGTCTGAAGTACAATTCAATGTTTGATTCGCTTAATGAAAAAGAATATCCGCTTAAAGAAATATACGGTTTAGGTTATGGTGTGCTTGAAACAGTGCACTATTCTTACAAGTCTAAAAGAGACCGGAAGCTCAGACAAGAACTTGAAGTGCTCTACGACAGTAAATATTCGGAGTTTTATCTGCGCACTATCCATTCTCAGCAGATAACAATAGCGGCAACGGTTTTTGTAATTTCTTTTGCGTTGTATTGCTTTGCATCCGACATTACGGCGCTTATAGTAGGTTTTGCCTTTGCAGGACTTGCCTATTACTATTTTGGCACGGTTACAAGAAAAAAGATATTGAAACGTTCAGATGAGCTGTTACACGATTTTTCGGAGGTCGTATCAAAGCTTGCGCTTCTCACCAACGCAGGTATGATTCTCAGAGAGGCTTGGCAGGAAGTGGCTTTTGCCGGTACGTCTACTATCTATATAGAGATGCAGACTGCGGTTATCGAAATGAACAACGGCGTTTCTGAAGTTGACGCAATATATAACTTCGGTTCACGCTGCATTATACCTGAAATCAAAAAATTTACATCGACGATAGTTCAGGGTGTTACAAAAGGAAACAGCGAACTTACCGCAATGCTACAGGAGCAGAGTGCTGAAGTATGGCAACTGAAAAAACAGCTGGTAAGAAGAGCGGGAGAAAAAGCGGCAAGCAAGCTGCTTATTCCTATCTGCATAATGTTTGTCGGCATTCTGATAATGATAATCGTCCCGATTTTCACTAATCTAGGTGTTTAAAAAAGGCTTTACTGTAATTTTATTTACATAAGCAAATATGAAATGAAGGGAGGAACAAGACAATGATGTTACAGAGCATGATGATGTTTGGCAGTTATGCCAAGATGAAGCTCAGACAGCTGATTTCTGATGAAAAAGGCGCGGTTGATATCGTAGCTATAGTAGTTCTTATAGGTATAGCAGTTCTCCTTGCCGTAATTTTTAAGGATCAGATTGCAGCGCTTCTCGAATCGTTATTCGGAACAATAACCAAAACGGCTAACAACACCGTGAACGGCGAATAATTCTTTATAGTTGAACAAAAAGGACGGTTCTTTGTGGGCCGTCCGTCAACTGATTATTTCGAAGGGATGATAAATATGATAGGGAGAGAAAAGTTTAAACAGAAATTGAATAGTGAAAACGGTTCAACCATTATTGAGGCGACTTTTGTTTTCCCTATTATGTTTATTATTCTGTTTTTTTTAATTTTCATGGGAAATGCCTTCTATATGAAAGCTAAGGTGGAGGCGGTTGTAGCCGAGAGTGCAATTGAAGGTGCAAGCTATTGCACCGACCCTAATCTTGAGGCAATAAAAAGCGGTACGACCCCAAATCTTAAGACTCTGGAGACAAAACCATACAGATATATATTCGGCGGTATGTCCGAGGTGGAAAACAAAATATCCTCAGATGTTGCCACAAAGATAAAGAGCAGTGATATGAGCCTGTTCAAGAATATGTCGCCTGTACTCACCACACCGACCGGGCAGATCGCCAAGTACAATAGCAATGTGCTCTATTCAACTTTTACTGTACAAGTAGAGTATACGATAAAATTTCCGATAAAGTATTTCGGCGCTTCGTCACCGACGATATTAAAGATCAACTCACGTTCGGAAGTGCCGGTAGATGATACGGCGGAGTTTATAAGAAACACCGATATGGTAATTGATATTTTCTCGGGAACAAAAGTCGGACAGAAGATATCAGATGTGTTCGGAAAAATAAACGACTTCATTTCAAACTTTGCAAAAAAGTAAGGGGGATATATAATGTTACGTTTTTTTCAAAGAAATAAAGGCGCAGTTTCAATATTCCTCGTTCTTATATTAGTGCCTATGATGACCGTTTCGTCTCTCTTTGTTGATGCCGGTAAAGTCTCGCTTGCGAGGGGCGCTGCGGCATCGGCGGGAGATCTTACGCTTAACACGGCACTTACCGATTATGATACTCAGCTTAAAGAATTATACGGATTATTTGCTACTGCACAAGATACAGACGAACTATATGCCCGTCTGGAGGACTATTACAGGACTTGTATTACCTCCGGCGGCGTTTCTGCGTCCGAAGCAGATTCGTTAGCCAAAACCATAGTATCAAATCTTTCATCTCTGGGACAGGAAGAAGAGAAAACTTCCGATATTCTCAATATGAAGCTTGTTGACTTCGAGATAGGTAAAAGAGCTGACGGAACGCTTGCCAACCCTGCTGTGTTGAAAAAAGAGATAGTTGACTTTATGAAATACAGGGGTCCTATCAATACTGGTCTGAGTTTTATCTCATCACTGAAAAGCTTTTCTACATTAAGCAAGCAGACAGATCTTGTTGATAAAAGAACAGAGTACTACAAGGCTGAAGAAGACGCAATGAAAAGCGCTCACGCCGCATGGAAACAGATAAACGAGTACAACAAGAGTAAATTTGTTCAGGATTCGGGATATTTTAAAACGGTGGTAGACAAAATATCCAAATATCCCGATACATATAAAGGCTTTGCAACGACAACGATCAAAGATCTTTATGACGCACAGGATTATGTCAAATTTGAATCTAAGATTTATAACATCGAACAAATAACAGTTACTATAGAAGGTGACAAAAAAACTATTCCTTGTTTTTACACCAATGAAGACAGAACCAGCCATCTCAAGACCTATAACGAGTTAACCGGCGACGGTTATTATTCAAACACCAATAAAGCTTCAGCAGACGATGTAAAAAAGGCTCTTACAAATTATTATAACGCAAGAGAAAGCTATGTTTCTGCGGCGGATAAGATGCTTAAATATAATGATAACACCTACGGTCAGCAGTTTTTGATACAGACAAATAGAGGAAAGCTGTATGAAAACTGGATTGATGCTATGAAAGAGCTTTATAACAAGTATAACGAAATGCAAAACGCAGTTACATATGCTGATGTGGATGAAAACGGTGTTTCTGTTATGACAACAACAGGAACTATAGGCGGAGAAACCGGCACATATGGAGATATACAGAAAATTTACAGCGGCAATTTCGATAGCGTAAGTGCCACTTTTAACATAATGCTAAACGGTGGAGAAGCAAGTGAAGGATACAATTCAACTCTTAAAAAATGTAGCAATAATTCAAATGCCGATACAACAGAAATCGACGGTGAAATAACAAGCTATTATAATGAAATAAACGAATTCAGAAAGCAGATAAGTGACGCAAGTGATCATCTGGACACTGCTATAACAGAGCTTGGCAAAGTGCTCGACAAAGTGAAGAGCGATGGTACTCTGCAAACGAAGAAAAACGCATGGGAAACAGCGGCAAGCGATTCTGAAATCAAGAATACCACTATGTCAAAGCAGGACCTTGCAGAGATAGACAGTGTGTCAAAATATCTGAATGAAGAAGATGTTAAGAAGCTTATAACCCGTTTACAGAATATAAAAACAAATCTTGATAAGATGCTTGAGCAGATAGACAGCTATAAGTTTTTTGATACGAAAATTGTTGAGATACACAATTACAGCTCATTGCATGATGTGTTAAAAAACAAGATTGGAAATGATACTCTCTATTCTGTTCCTACAAATGCAGATGAACTTAAAAGCAAGGCAAAATCTTTATGTGAGGGTAAATTCAGTGTCGGAACAAAAGTAGACTATAAGTGGGTGAAAGATCCTCAGTCCAATCCGAGACTTGTTGTAGATAAACCTAATTTTTATGCTTATCTGTATACAAATTTCAATGTTGTTGATAGTGATCCCGACGTTATCAGCACTACTGAAAAGACATCAAAAAACAGCGTTGGAGAGGACGTATATAATAATATAAAAAGTAAATCTGCATCTGATGCTGAGGCTAAAACAAAAGAGGCTGAATCGGGGGATAAAACAAAAAACGAAATAAAGGATAAAAGCGGAATCCCATCAAAAGAAACTCCGAATAGCGGAACCACTACACCGTCTGCAACGGCGTCTACAGGTGACGACGCCGCAAAAAATGCAACCTCCGGCCTTGGCTCAATGTTCAGCAATCTTGGCAAAGAATTGCTTAATATGGCAGAGGGTCTCCGTGACAGGCTGTATGTGTCGGATTATATAATGAATATGTTCAGCTATGACACATTGGAAGCTGAGTTTAAAAAAGAAAACGGAGACGGTGCAACGCTCGACCTGAAAACTCTTACTCAGAATCCGATCAACGCAGATAACAACTTTGCTTACGGAGCTGAGGTCGAGTACATAATATACGGCGGATCAAACTCTGAAAATATTACAAAAGCGTACGGCTCAATTTATGCAATACGTTTGGCGTTTAATCTGATATACGCTTTCTCCGACTCAGAAATACGCGAGGGCGCATTCGGTATAGCTACCCCCATATCTGCGGCGACAATGGGCATTATCCCCGTACCGCTTATACAGGGTGCGATAATCATAGGTCTTGCCTGCTGTGAATCCGGATTGGATATTTATGATATGCATAACGGAGAAAAAGTACCGCTGTTCAAAAATAGCGATACATGGAGATTGTCCTTCAGAGGATTAGTAGATTATGCGAGAAATAAAGCGGGAGAAATTGCAAAAAAAGAAGCTTCTCGTACAATAGATACAGCTCAGGAAAAATTATCCGAATGGCTGGATATGACCGATGAACAGCTAAATGAAAATTTGGACGATAAGAAAAAAGAAATCGATAAATATCTGGGTAAGTCTTTTGATGACCTGATAGGGCGTCATGCCGAAACAGCTTTACAAAAATTTACCCAGTTGGCAACAGAATCTTTCCGTCAGATATTAGAACCCGGACAAGATCAAGCACAATATGTTTACGATCAACTTACTATGTGGATAGAAGAAGAGGGTAAAAATTCCGATCCGAATGATATCGGATTTATTGTAAAGAAAGAAGCTGTAAAGATAATAAAAGAAAATGGTATACAGCTTGTGCTTGATGAAATGAAAAAGGTACAGAATGACTATGAATCTGCAGTAGATAATTTATCGACAGCATTAACCGATCAGTTATCAACATTGCGTAAATCTATTACAGAAAAGGTGACAAAGGGTGTTGATGTTGTTAAAGACTATAAAGACAAAATGCTCGATGAAGTAAAAAGTTCTATGAACCAGGGCGCCGATAAGCTTAAAGAAACAATCAACAGCAAGCTCGACGGAATTTTCCCTAGCGGCGGAACGGGCGACGATTTAAAATCAACGGATCAGACAGGCTTATCATCTCTGTTGTCGTTCGGCTATAAAGATTATCTGAGATTGTTCCTTATGATAGCTCTGTATACTGATGAGAGCGGCACAATGGCAAGGACCGCAGACGTAATTCAGGTAAATATGGATATGAAAAACAGCGGTTATCTGCTTAAAAATTCTGCGGCATATGTAGAGTTGCACGCAGAAATACAGGTAAAGCCCACCCTCTTGCCGTTACCCCTGTTTGCCGATGTAAAGGGAAATCCTGCAAACAACGCGGTATGGTACACAATAAGTTATGACGATGTAAGAGGTTATTGACGAAAGGAAGAAAAGAAATGAAAAGAAGAATTTTATCAATATTATGCTGCGGAGCAATGTTACTTTTATTGTGCGCCTGCTCGGAAAGTAGCAGTGGAAACAGCGGAGAAATTAAAAATAATACCTCATCAACTGTAGAATCTGTCCCAGCAACTACGGTTGCCGAACAGGAGGATCAGACTGTTGTAGACGGAGTGAATCTTGACGGAGGCACCTATAAAGTCCCAACTTATGATATATATATACAGGTACCTAATTATCATCGGATAGAAAACGGATATATAGATCTGTTTTCTGATAATGACGATATAATTATTTCATTTGCTTCGTTATTTTCAGAAAGCGGAACAACTACAGAACAAGCGTATAAAGATACATTAGATAATTATATTTCAGGAATGGAGAATTACGCAAAAATTGATAATCTCACGGTCGAGAAGGATGAAAATGTAACAATAAACGGTATAGATATGTACAAGTTTGAGGGCAAGCTGAATTGTCACGCTGAGACAGGCAACTATTCTCTTTACACAATCGGATATACCTTTATAATGGACGGAATACCTTGTTGCGTGCAGGGTACGGTTTATAATGATGATCAACCCGAAGAAATGATCAATACAACGCGTGATACAGTCAACGCAATGATAAAAACACTGCGCAGTTCACTTTAACAAATAAAAGGGAGAGATGATTATGCTGAAAAAACTGAAAACGGAAAACGGAGCGGTCACAATTGAAGCGACCATCTCTCTTACTGCTTTTATGTTTACTATAGTCACACTGCTTACCATAATAAATGTCTGTATGGTGCAGGCAAAGATCGCAGTGGCTATCAACACAACCGCTAAAGAGCTGTCACAGTACAGTTATCTGTATTCGCTGACAGGTTTCAATAAGAGCGAGCAGGAGCTTGCCGAGGCGGCAAAGAACGACACAAAGCCGATAGAGAATGTTATGTCGGATATAAACACGGTGTTTAATGAAATAGAAAAACTCGGCAACACCGGAAAGGCATCTGCCGATGACATATCACAGATATGTCAGGAGATGGACAATGTTATGGGCAGTGCCAATAATATCAAAGAAGCAGGCAGTTCTCTCAAAACCACGATGGAAGAAGTGGCTAAAGATCCCAAGAAGCTTATGTTCGGTATAGCAAAGCTGGCGGCAAGCGAGAGTCTTGACTTTGCAAAATCGAGACTTGTAGCCGCACCGCTGTCAAAAGCATTGTGCAAAAAGCACCTTAAGGACAAAGACGGCGGAGATACCGAGGCATATCTGAAGCACCTCGGGGTAGTGCCTTACGGCGGTTCGTATATTGACGGACTTGATTTTTCGGAGTCGTTATTATTCCCTTATGGTTCAAATCAGATAGTAGTAGATGTTTCTTATGATGTAAAGGTCATCGCGCTTCTGCCGATAGACTGGAAATTTCACTTCAAACAGCAGGCAATAACAAACGGTTGGCTGGGCGGCGAAGTTACAACAAAAGGCTCTAAGGAGTACAAAAAAAATGATACACTTTGGACGAAGGCAACTCCCGAGGAACGTGCAAGCCTTATTCGCCATCTGGTTATAGCGGATATGCAAAAAGAAGGATACAATAAAACGTCTGGTCTTTCGGATGTTCAGCTTTACAGCAAGGATAAAAATGAATTTGTATCTATATTCACCACAAATCCTCTGTACAGCGCCGACGGCGAGCCGGTGAAAACGATTGATGACATCAACGAAAAGGCGCTTATAACCGAAATCGAACGTATGAGCGGAAAAATCAAGAGTACCACAAGCATGGTTTCATCGGTCACAATAAAAAGCGAGGTCAACGGACAGAAAAATAAAGAAACAGTCAGTTGCTCCGGCAGTGAAATAAAAAGCAAAATCGTACTTGTTGTGCCTGAAGACGAGGGCCTTAAAGAAAAATTCGAGGCGGCAATAAGCAAAGCAAATACGAGAGGCGTAACCTTTGAGGTAGTTGCCGGTCATGGCAATGGAGCGCGTAAGACAGAGGTGACAAGCAATAAAGGAGCCAGCGAATGATTATACTGACAGAAATCATAGTATCACTGTTGCTGATATGCTCAGGATACGGCGCGACATGTGTATATCTTAAAAACGGAAGTCTGAAAAAGCCGGATATCAGAAGCACATTTTACATAACCGGAAACCGTGTTATATATCTTGTTGTTGCTGTCCTGAAAAGTGTACTTCTGATAATTTTGTTCAATACGCTGTTTTCGTCTTTCAGCCATATTCATCAACTGAAACTTATAGTGCTTCTGGATTGTATACTGCCGATGGCGGCTGTTGACTTTATAGTGCATAAGATACCGAATCAGTTTATACTGGCGGCGCTTGGCTTACGGGTAGTGCTTTATATAATAGAGTTCATTTTATCGTATGAGGCGGCGCTTAACACACTCATTGATAATGTATTGGGTGCGGTAGTAATAGGTGTATTCTTCTTTATAATTGCACTGGTTTTCAAGCAAAGTATAGGAATGGGTGATATAAAACTTTTTGCGGTAATGGGTCTGTATCAGGGATTATGGGGTGCTGTAAACTCTGTATTTTTCTCATTGATAGTTTCTTTTTTCTTATCATTGGGACTTCTTATAACAAGAAAAAAGAAAAGAAAAGATACTATATCGTTCGGACCGAGCGTCTTTATCGGTACTTTGATAGCAGTCAGTCTGACGGGAATTTAAGGTGAATGGTTATGAAAAATTACGGAAAACTTATGCCGGTAGTTATGGTTGTTCTCTTGGCTCTTTCGTACTATGTTATTGTGTCGAATAAAGCAGAAGTAAACAATGAGTATGAAAACTATCTGAATGAGGCGAGAGAATACGCAAAAACCGGAATAACAGTAAATGCTGTGGCAAGTTATCAGCAGGCATTGAAAATAAAGCCGACAGCTGATGTATATGTCGAAGTGGCAGAATACTATAAAAGTCAGAAAGATGAAGAAAGAAATCTGCTTGAATGGTGCCAGGATTTTTACAATAAGTATCCGACAGAGCCTAAAGCGTATGATTGTCTTTTGAGCGTATATAAAGATCAGAGTGACTATAAAAGCTGTTATGATGTTATCTATACGGCGGAAAAGCGCAATATCAATACGGATTATATTACATCTGTAAAAGATGAAATAGCGTTTAAGTACAATATAGAAATGAGTGCTTATGACGATGTGGGCGTATACAGTAGTAACTATTGTGCTGTAAAAGGCAAAGAGTCGTGGGGATTTGTTAACAGATACGGCGATTCGGTAGTTTCCGTAAAATATACAAGCGTAGCCCCCTATACGCAAGAAAATATCGCACCTGTTACAACAAATGATGATGCGTATTTTATAAACAAGAGCGGGTCAAGGATACTTGCCACAAATGACAAGTACAAATCATTCGGAATAATGTCGGGCAGTCGTACTAAAGCGTTGACAACAGATGACAAGTATACATATCTGAACGAAAAGCTGGAGCCTGCTTTCGGAAAATACGTAGATGCAACGGCATTTAATCTGAATGTTGCGGCAGTAAAAGAAACAGATATATGGAAGATCATAGACGCAGACGGAAATCAGCTTTTCCAGACGGAATATGATGACGTGATCGTTGATGAAAAGGATATTGCGTTCAGAAACGACAGATTATTTGTCAGAAATACGGATGGAGTGATCATGATTGATTCTTCCGGAAATAAAATAGGCACTGATATATATGAAGATGCTAAGCTGTTTGCCGACAGCACATTTACTGCGGTCAAAAATGATGGCAAATGGTTTTATATCAACAATAACGGAGAAAGAAAATCAGATAAAACTTACGAAGATGCCCGTCCGTTTTCAAATGGGCTTGCGGCAGTTATGACGGGCGGAAAATGGGGATTTATCGACGAGAATGAGAATATAGTTATCGAACCTCAGTTTTTCGGAACAAAAGACTTCAATGATAAAGGCAGCTGTTTTATACAGACAGGTGATAAATGGCAACTGCTGAAATTATATCGTTTGAATAGAGAGGAGTAATATAATGGAATTTACTTATGAAAATCAAGGGGCAAGCACATATCTTGTATATGAGATCAAGCCTACCGATTCGGTCGATACATTAAGTCTCGGAATGCTGACTAACAACAATATATCCGGTATAGCGAGAACTCTGTTCACGCAGATTGATGAGTCGAGATTCATAAAATACAACGTTTCGTCCAAAATTTCGATGCAGCAGTATTTCAGCGGTATAGTCAACAGGAAACGCCTGCTGGGTGTATTCGGAAGCATTGTTGAAGGTCTTGCTGCGGCTGAAGATTACATGCTGGATCTTAGCAGTATTATTCTCGAACCTGATTATATATTTGTAGATGTATCAAATTGTTCGGCTTTGTTGATTTGCGTACCTATCGGTAATGTGAATAACAATAAAAATGATTTATGTGCATTTTTTAAAAATGTAATGGTAAATACAAAATTTGATCAGACAGAGAATTCGGATCACGTTGCAAAAATATTCAATTACTTGAACAGCTGCGTAGAATTGTCACTTGCTGATTTCAAGCAGTTGATAGATGAACTGAAAAACGAACAGATCGGCATATCAGTACAGCAGATAACGCCATCTGCTTCAGCGGTTCAGCCGTTAAATCAGCCACCGGTACAGCCGCCGATGTCGCAAATGAATAATAATCGACAGGCAACACAGTATAATCCGGTTATGCAACAACCGCCGGCGCAGAACATTGCTGCATCGTATCCGAACAATTATCAGCCCCGTCCCGGTCAAATTTCTCGTGATAACCCAAAGCAGAATAGCCCGGTATCGCCGATGCCGCAAAATACAATGCCGGCACGTCCGGTGACGTCCGTACAAGGTATGGCGGTTCCTCCTCAGCAGATGCCTCAGATGAATCAGACACCGCCTGCAAACGGTCAAAAAAAGATGAGTATGTTTGATCTGCTTAGACACTACAGCAAGGAAAACAAAGAAATATATCGACAGCAGAAAGCGGCGCAAAAAGCGCAGAATCTATCCGCTAAACAAAATATATCACAGCCGGGCGCCCCGGCACAGGCAGGATTTGCGGTACCCGGTGCTAACCCTAATATGCCTGGACCTTCCGTAAATTCAAATAAAAATAACAGAAATCCGGGATTTGCTGTTCCGGGTATGCAGAATAACGTTACAAATGCGTCGTTTGCGCAAGGAAATGGCAGCGTGTCGTTTAATACACCGGGCAATCCTGCGTCCAATCCCGCCCCCTCCCCCGCAGGGCAGGCGCTTTATCCCGCGGGCAAGCCGAATGGAGCTAATTTCAATGTTCCCGGTTCTGCCCCCAATGTTCCCGCCTCCAATCAACCTCCACGCAACATTCCGCCTATGTCTGCACCCTCACCTGTTCCGGTACAGGCTCCGTCATCCGCACCTGCGCCCACACCTGTGCCGGCGCCTCAGCCTGCCCCGCAACCGGTTATGTCGCAGGGTCAGCATCTGAATTTCGGAGAAACTACGGTGCTCAGCGGTAAAAAGCCCGGAGAAACCACCGTTCTTAACGGCGGAGCTCAGCCAAGACAGACAATGGTTCCGCATCTTATAAGAGCCAAAAACGGTGAGAAGATATATATCAATAAACCGTTTTTCCGTATCGGCAAGGAAAAGAGCTATGTGGATTATTTCATAGGCGACAATACCGCCGTAAGCCGAAGCCATGCGAATATTGTCACCAATAACGATAAATTCTTCATTGTTGATACAAATTCGACCAACCATACATTTGTAAACGGAAGTATGATACAGAGCAATATAGAAACTCCTATCAACCACGGCGATAAGATTCGCCTCGGCAACGAAGAATTTGAGTTCAGACTTTATTGATGTTAGTGTCGCGGCACGGATAAAGAGGTGTATATATGAATTTTATAATATCCACGGCAACGGATATCGGCACGACTAAAAGCACAAATCAGGACAGTTTTAACGCCTGTGTATATAATACGTCGATCGGGAAAATTGCATTTGCGGTATTGTGCGACGGTATGGGCGGTCTGTCAAAAGGCGAGGTAGCGAGTGCTTCTCTCGTCAACGCTTTCAGAAAATGGGGCGATAACAGACTTCCTGTTCTTTGTGCAAACGGCATGACCGAAAATAATATCCGCACAGAATGGACGGGCATAGTTACCGAGTACAACGAGAAAATCAAGGTGTACGGAAAGAAATGCGGACTTACAAGCGGTCTGGGTACTACTGTTACCGCACTGCTTCTTACCGGGACGAGATATTACATAATAAATGTCGGAGATACCAGAGCGTATGAGATATCCGATGGTGTAAGAGTACTTACAAAAGACCAGACCGTGGTGGCGCGCGAGGTTGAGCTGGGTAATCTTACGCCGGAACAGGCTGAAAACGATTCAAGGCGCAGTGTTCTTCTGCAATGCGTCGGTGCGTCTGATGAAGTATATCCCGACTTGTTCTTCGGTAACATAAAGACGAACGCAATATATATGCTTTGCAGTGACGGATTCAGACACGAGATCACCGAGGGAGAAATATATAATTTCCTGAACCCCGCTGTAATGACCGATGCCGAAAAGATGAAGCAGAATATGCAGGCGCTGATAGACATAAATAAACAGCGCCGTGAACGTGATAACATTTCGGTAGTAACTATAAGAACATTCTGAAATCGGAGGAGAAGAAATGCTTGATATCGGATCACTCGTAGACGGCAAATACAAGATACTCAGCAAAGTCGGTCAGGGCGGTATGAGTGTCGTGTATATGGCAATCAACGAGAAAGCCAATAAGACCTGGGCAGTCAAAGAAGTCCGTAAAGACGGCGTACTTGATTTTGAAGCCGTAAAGCAGGGACTTGTAGCCGAAACTGATATACTGAAAAAACTCAATCATCCCAATCTTCCCAGCATTATCGACGTAATAGATACAGAAGATTCGTTCATTATAATAATGGACTATATCGAGGGTAACTCGCTGAATAAAGCGCTTGAGGAATACGGCGCACAGCCGCAGGAATTTGTTATAAAGTGGGCAAAACAGCTGTGTGACGTTCTGGGATATCTTCATTCGCGTCAGCCACCCATAATATATCGTGATATGAAGCCCGCAAATATAATGCTGAAGCCGGACGGCAATGTTACGCTCATCGACTTCGGTACAGCGAGAGAGTTCAAGGCAAAGAATCTGGCAGACACAACCTGTCTTGGTACGGTCGGATATGCCGCGCCGGAGCAGTTCGGCGGAATGGGTCAGACAGACGCCAGAACCGACATATATTGCCTGGGTGCAACCTTATATCATCTGGTAACAGGCTGTAATCCCAGTGAACCGCCTTATGAAATGAAACCGATAAGGCAGATAAATCCCGGATTGTCAGGCGGACTTGAACGGATAATTCTGAAATGTACTCAGCGCAACCCCGCAGACAGATACCAGTCTGCGGCGGAACTTATGTATGCACTTGACCATTATGAAGAAATAGACGACCGTTATAAGAAAAAGCAGAAAAGAAAGCTTGCCGGCTTTATATCGGCACTTGCAGCGTCACTTGTGTTTACGACAGCTGGCATAGTGTTTAATGTTGTTGCCACGCAGAAGGCGACCGATACCTATCAGACTTTGCTGAACCGGGCAACGATCATTACCGACTACATTGAAAAAGTAAATATTTATTGTCAGTGTATGGAAGTGCCGAATATGGCGGGTGAAAAAGAGGCTTACCTCGGACTTATCAGGACGTTCAAGGAAGATGATTATGTTTTCACAAAAGATGAATCCGATACGCTTATAAAGTATATGACGAACAACGCTGACGCTCTTCAGGCTGACAAAAGCGGTTACGCAACGATATGTTTTGAACTCGGAAAGCTCTACTGGTACTACTATGAAGCGCCCGAAGAGAGAGCGACACGTTCAAAATCGTGGTTCCAGAAAGTTATCGAAAATGCTCCTGAAGACTATGAAAATCTGAATATGGCAAAGACTTATGCAAGCATAGGGGAGTTCAGAGCCAAGCAGAAAAACGGCAACAATGCCGAGGGTATCAGCAATACAGAATTTATGGATTATTTCAATAATCTCAAGGAGCTGTTGAATACGGTTGCTACAAATACAAACGAGCAGGAAATAGTAAGACTTGAACTGCTTGAAATGGCAAGAGGAATGCTTCAGCAGTATCCGACAACGTTCAAGGGGCTGGGAATATCCGAGGACGAACTTATGCAGGTCTATGATCTTATAGCGAAAACCACGGAAAGTATCGAACCTATTTCGGATGTAACCGAAAAGAAGAAAGCGGCAATACTTGAAAATATGGCGGATACCAAGCAGTACATAGAAACGGCTTACAATACGAAAGCGGAGGTAAAAGAATAATGTCGGTTGAATTATTACAAACGTTATCTCTCATTTCATTTATCGCGGCAGGCGTTGCACTGCTTGTAGCCATAGCGCTCTTCTTCCTGCTGGATATTAGAAAGGTCGTAGGTAATCTGTCAGGAGCGACTGCTCGCAAAGCTATCAGAAATATACGTCTGCAGAACGAAAATGCCGCCGACAATGATTACAGTGCGGCAACAGACAGAATAACCAAGTCCGGACGAATAGAGCGGCAGGCGGCAGGCAATGCCGGCGCACCGCCGACCGAAAAATTTGCGACAACTGAGCTTGCAATCTCCGCACAGGAAACAACTGTTCTGGGACCGGCGGCAAACGAAACCACAATACTTATGCCTGCCACAGCCGAAACCACAATTCTGAATGCCGGAAGCGGAGCGACACAGCCTCTTCAGTCGATTCTGCCCACACCTGCAAAGCAACCCGCTTATGCGGTAACAGATCCTGCGTCAGCGGCGGTGTTTGTCAAGGAAATTGAAATGGGCTTTACAGACAGCTCGGAAATAATTGAATAAGTGGTGAAGGTATGAAAATAACGTCAGGAAAAAAGCATACTATGCTTATAAATTTTGTTACTGCGCTGTTTATGATGTCAATGTCGCTTATACTGATGTCGTTCTGCGGCACGGAAAACGAATCAAACAGAGTCCTTACAATAGTTACAGGCATATTTTTCTGGTGCGGATTCATAGGAACGATAACAACATTTATTCTTATGAATATGTCGCGCAGGAAAAGTGAAAAACCTGTATCAGGGAAAAACGGTATTCTTAATATAGGTTTGTTCCGCTTTTTCAGCAACACCTTTGCCGGGGTGTTTGACGTTATTATGATATTATCGTTGTGCGTATTTATAGTCGCGCTGATAGCGGCAGACAATATATCTGTGCAGTTGATAATAATGGCAATATTTGTTTTCTCGTTCGGTATGCACTGTATTCTGAACGGAATCAATTATAAATATATAATCAGTAAAGACAGGAGAGTAAAAAAATGATCAAAGCAAAGCCTAAAATCTGTGATAGAATTTTAGCGTTGTTTATGGCATTTGCTATGCTTATTGCGGTTTTATCCGACAATATGTTGCGTACATATGCCACACCCGCAGACGCATTCACGATCACAGTTGCAGACAAAAGCGGCAAAGCTGTATCAGGTGCAACGGTAGCTTATAAAGTAACTGTTGACGGCGTAAGTTCCACACAGAGGACCGTTGAAACAGGTGACGACGGAAGGGTAGAAATATCCGAAATAGCGGATATTGATTTTACAGCTCAACCAACACCCGTTGTAAAGCTGTCGGCTACCATAACGAAAGCAGATTATAAGCAGAGCGTCATTACCGACACAGCCGTAACAAGCACAACAGGCAATGTTAATGTTACGCTTAATGAAAAGGCAGTGGACGCAGATTTCGGATTTGCTGATCCGAATCCCGTAATAAATTACGATCAAAATAATACCGGATTTACAAACCCGCTTACAAAAGGCAACGGCAATGGTAAAATCACTTTTGAAATAGAAGGCGGTAAATCTGATGTGGCAAGCATCGATGCCACAAACGGTGAGCTTACTATAAACAAAACGGGTACTGTCACCGTAACGGCAAAGAAAGCCGCAGATGAAAATTATAAGGCGGCGCAGGCGTCATATACATTGACTGTAAAAGACGTAATCAAGTTTGATAAAGAAACTCCCGAATTGGATTTTGATCCCGAAAAAGAAAATACATATACTCAGGAAGTTACAATAGGCGCAAGCTCAGGTGTTGTCAAGTATAAGATTGAAGAAAGTACACCTTCGGACGCGGCAAGCATAGAAGAAAGCTCAGGTAAGGTTACAATAACCAAGCCCGGCACGATCCAGGTCGGTGCGGATCTGACTATAGGAGAAAATACCGTTTCTGCATTCTACACACTTACTGTGAAGAAGGCAGATCAGAAAGACTTTGTGTTTGAAAAGCCGAATCCTGCAACGATAACATATGAACCTGGTCTGACTTTTGAGAATGTCGCAAAAGGCGGACAGAGCAGTGCTGATATTACTTATGAGATAACAAGCGTCAATGGTGTTGCAACCATAGACAACGCAACAGGCACACTCACCATTCTTAAAGCCGGCACGGTTACAGTAAAGGCTGTCAAAGCAGGTGA
>JAGBHT010000001.1 GCA_017935365.1 Ruminiclostridium sp.
CTGACACGGATACTGATACAGACACGGATACAGACACTGATACCGATACAGACACAGACACGGATACTGATACTGATTCAGATACTGACACAGATACGGATACAGACACAGATTCAGACACAGACACGGATACTGACACTGATTCAGATACCGACACAGATACTGATACAGACACTGATACTGACACTGATACTGACACAGACACGGATACTGACACTGATTCAGATACCGACACAGATACTGATACAGATACAGACACAGATACAGATACAGACACAGATACAGATACTGACACTGATACAGACACAGATACCGATACTGATACAGATACTGACACAGATACAGATACAGACACTGACACGGATACCGATACTGATTCAGATACTGACACGGACACGGATACTGATTCAGATACCGATACAGACACTGATTCTGACACAGACACCGATAACGATCGTGTAAACGGCGATGAGGTCGATTTTGATGACAGAACGCCTCAGGGCGACCGCGTAAACGGCGATGAGATTGATTTTGATGACAGAACACCTCAGGGTGAGCGTGTAAACGGCGACGTTGACGGAAATAACACTCGTACTGATTTTGACAGCGCAACCAATCCTCATACCGGTGTAGGCCTTGACGGTGCGGTAACTGCCGGCGTATCTGCGGCGGCTGCATTAGCGGCAGCAGGACTTCTGCTTGGCGGCAAGCGCAAGAAAAAGGACAAATCCGAAGAATAATCGGTGAATAAACAAACAACAGCTGTATGGCTAAAACCATACAGCTGTTTTCTTATATCAGGGCAAAAAATAACAGCAACCATTACGATTGCTGTCATTTATTAACTGGTTAAGATTTCTTGAACTGACTGTTGTAAAGTTCGGCGTAGAATCCGTTCTTTGCAAGAAGCTGTTCATGATTACCTATCTCTATTATTTTACCCTTATCCATTACAAGGATAGTATCGGCATTCTTGATGGTAGATAATCTGTGCGCTACTATAAAGCTTGTCTTACCCTTTGTCATCTTGGCAAAGGCGTTCTGGATCTTCATTTCGGTCTTTGTATCAATGCTGCTGGTCGCTTCGTCGAGAATCAGCATAGGAGGCATTGCAAGCATTACACGGGCTATGCACAAAAGCTGTTTCTGACCTTGTGAAATGCCGTCATTATCGCTTATTATCGTGTCGTAGCCGTCTTTCATACGCTTGATAAAGCTGTGGCAGTGAGCGGCTTTAGCGGCGGCTACTATCTCTTCTTCCGTGGCGTCCTGTTTTCCGTATGCGATATTTTCACGCACGGTGCCCTCAAAGATCCATGTTTCCTGGAGAACCATACCGTAGCTAAGTCTGAGCGAATCACGGGTAACGTCCTTTATATTGTTTCCGTCAACCGAGATGGTACCTTTATCAGTATCGTAGAAACGCATAAGCAGGTTGATTATAGTGGTCTTACCGCAACCGGTAGGTCCTACTATTGCGATCTGCTGGCCGCTCTTGACATCAAGATTAAGGTCCTTGATAAGCTCTCTTTCGGGAACATAAGAGAAGTCAACGTGATCGATTTTAACGTTGCCGTCAACATCGGTGAGTACCTTGTTATCAGCGTCTGAAATCTCATCGTCGCTTTCTGTAAGTGCAAATATACGTCTTGCGGAAGCAAATGCAGACTGTAACTCGGTAACAACGCCGGAAATTTCATTGAACGGCTTTGTGTACTGGTTTGCGTAAGATAAGAAAGCTGAAAGCTGACCTACCGTGATACCGCCGCCGATAGCGCTCAGTGCGCCGAAAATTCCGACGCCGGCATAAACAAGACCGTTTACAAATCGTGTTGAGGGGTTTGTAAGAGCAGAGTAGAACTGCGCTCTTACGCCGACCTTATACAGCTTTGCGTTAAGCTCTTCAAATTTTTCTTCGCTGTATTCTTCACGGGAGAAAGCCTTAACGACCTTCTGGTTTCCGATATATTCTTCTGCAAGTCCTGTGATCTGACCTCTGAGCGCCGCCTGTTCCTTGAACTTCTTTGAGCAAAGTCTTGCTATAGTAGAAGCTACAAGCAGTGACACAGGGGTGATAAGGATAACTACAAGCGCAATGCCGACATTTATCGAGAACATGAAGCATAGTGTTCCGATTATTGTGACAGAACCTGTGAATATCTGCTGAAATCCCTGTAACAGACCGTCAGAAACGGTATCAATATCAGCAACGACCCTGCCGATTATATCGCCGTGCGGTGTGGAATCAATATATCTCAGCGGTACGCGCTGGAGCTTATTGAAAGCGTCCGTCCTCAGATCCCTTACAGTTCTCTGTGTAAGTATGTTCGTGCAATATCCCATAAACCACTGGAATCCTGCGCCTATAAGAACTACAATAGCAAGTTTTACGATTATAGGCAGGATCTTTTCAAAGTTTACATTGTTTATATCGATTATAAAGTCGACCGCTTCACCTATCAGAACGGGTGCATACAGCGTTGCAATTGCACTTACAATAGCACTGATTATCGTGAAAACGAGATAGAACGTATAAGGTTTTGTGTATCTCAGCAGTTTTGCAAGGACAGTAAAACTGCTGTCGTTGTTTTTCTTACTCATCGCCGTTTATCTCCTTTTCGAGTTCTTCCGCACTGAACTGTGTAAGACAGATCTGACAGTAATCCGTGCAGCTCTGTAACAGCTCTTTATGTGTGCCTATACCGACCATCTTACCGTCGTCGAGTACGATTATCTGATCGGCATTCTTTACCGTATTCGCTCTCTGAGAAATCAGGAATACAGTCATATTTGTGCAGTTTTCTTTGATTGCCGTTCTCAGCTTTGCGTCTGTAGCAAAGTCAAGCGCACTTGCACTGTCGTCGAGTATCAGAATTTCAGGATCAGCGGCTATCGCACGGGCAATAGTAAGTCTTTGCTTCTGACCTCCGGAAAGGTTTTTACCGCCCTGGAGTATCTCATAATCAAGCCCGTTTTCCAGCTTTTCGACAAACTCGTAAGCCTGTGAGATCTTCAGCGCACGCCATATCTGCTCATCGGTTATATCATCGCCGCCCCACTTCATATTTTCACGGATAGTACCGCTGAAAAGTACGGCTTTCTGAGGAACGACCGCTATCTTTGTACGCAGATCACCGAGGCTGTAGTTGCGGACATCTGTACCGTAAACATTTACAGAGCCCTTTGACGTATCATAGAATCGGGGAATAAGATTGATAAGCGTCGATTTACCGCTTCCGGTACCGCCTATGATACCGATAGTCTGTCCTTTTTGGGCTGTGAATGAAATATCTTCAAGTGCATATTCGCTGTTGTCGTGATAGCTGAAAGATACGTCGTCAAACTTTACCGCCGGAGCAGAGGAGTTGCTATTTGCTTCTGTCGTTTCTTTACCTACGATAGAAGGCTTAGCGTCAAGCACTTCGTTTACTCTTGCCGCACAAGCCGCCGACTTTGTGAAGATAACAACAAGGTTTGCAACGACCACAAGTGCAAGCAGGATCTGATTCATATAGTTTACAAGTGCTATAACCTGACCCTGTGTGAGATCGCCGACATTTACCGAGAAGCCGCCGAACCAGATTATCGCAACAATAGCGAGGTTGAGAATGATAGCATTTACAGGGCTGAGCAGAGCCGAGATCTTACCTGCTCTTACTGCCGCCTTTTCAATATCCTCAGCGTTATCCTTAAAACGTTCCTTTTCGTATTCCTGCTTTGAGAATGCTCTTACGGCTCTTGCACCGACAAGGTTTTCACGGGTTATGAGCGAAGTCTTGTCCAGCTTTTTCTGAATAGACTTGAAGAAAGGGATCGTCTTTGTGGTAACAAGCCACATTACAAGCGCTACAAGCGGTATTACTATAACGAATATCAGCGCAAGCTTGACATCTATCATGAACGCCATAATAGTAGAGCCGATAACAAGGAAAGGCGCTCTTACAACAAGTCTTATCAGCATTGCGACTGCAACCTGAAGCTGATTTATATCGGAGGTCAGTCTTGTTATAAGCGATGGTGTGCCGAACTCATCAACCTCTTTGTGCGAAAGGGTATTGATATGGTGGTACAGATCACGCCTGAGTTCCGTACCGAAGCCCTGTGAAGCGACCGACGCCATATACTGACATATCAGTGCAAATCCAAGACCGCATACGCCGAGCAGAACAAGCACTCCGCCCATCTTCCATATATAACCGCTGTCCTTGTTTGCAATACCTACGTCAATTATCTGAGCCATAACGAGCGGTACTATAAGCTCAAATACCGCCTCGGTCAGCTTGAAGATAGGACCGAGTATTACATTCTTTTTGTATTTTTTTAGATACTTAACCAGTTTTCGCATATTTCACCGTCCAACAAAATGACATCGGATTTTGCTCCGATGTCATCCAAAATATTCAATTCAGTTTTAGCCGAGGATATTTTTCAGTTCTTCGGGAAGATTAGTGGCAAAGCTGTCGCCGACCAAAAGGCTGATCTCATCAACACTGGTTGTGATCAGCATAACATCGGCACAGATATTTTCGCAAGCCTTGAATACCTTAGCCGCAAAACCTGCCTGATCTACCATTTCTTCTGTCTTGATAACGATTTTTACGTTACCGCTGTTCACGCAGGGAGTAATTCCGTGTACTGCCGTGATTTTAGGTAAAACGGTAAGCAGTGTGGGAATATCATCATCGCTGAATGTAAAGCCGAATGAGAACATATCGGACTTGGGCGGTGTCTGTGAAATCATATCAATGTTGATTCCGCTTTCGGCTACTGCCGTAAGTGTAGTCGAAACAAAACGCTTTCTTGAGGGTACATCTGAAAATGTAACGATCGATACGTTTTCGTATACTTTAATATCTGCCATATTGACCTCCGTTATACTTCGGAAAGAAGATCCGACATCTGATAAAGACCTTTTTCACAGTTGCTTAAGAATACTGCCGCATTGACAGAGCCTACTGCGAACACCTGCTTTGAACCTGCACTGTGCGAAAGTGTGATAACCTCGTCACGTCCTGCAAAGATTACATCGTGTTCGCCTACTATAGTACCGCCTCTTATAGAGTGCATACCGATTTCGGTCTTTTCACGGGGCTTTCTTACGCTGTGACGGTCATACACATAGTGCATCTTGTTGTCAAGCTCTTCGTTTATAGCTTCAGCTATCATTATCGCCGTTCCCGAGGGAGCATCTTTCTTGAGATTGTGATGCTTTTCAACTATCTCAATATCAAACTGATCGCCGAGAACCTTTGTTGCACGCTTTGCAAGATCAACAAGAAGATTTATTCCGAGCGACATATTAAATGTGAAGAATACGGGAATCTGCTCGGCAGTCGCCTTTATCTGCTTTATCTGTTCCTCTGTATAGCCTGTTGTTGCAACTACTACGGGAACATTGTTTATCTTGCAGTAGTCAAGCAGTTCGTCAAGCAGTGAGGGGTGCGAGAAGTCGATTATCACATCGGGCTTTTCGGGTAAGTCAAATAACTTCTTGTAAACAGGGAAGTCCGCATACTGTTCACCGGCAATATCAACACCTGCGATTATTTTGCAGTCATCTCTTGTGTTCACAATGTCATTTATTACTCTGCCCATTTTACCGCAGGCGCCTGTAATTACAATTCTTTTCATCTGAACGTCCTTTTCTTAAACTTACTTTGTAAGACCGAGCTTCTCCATAGAAGAGAACAGCTTAGCGATCTTTGCGTCTTCCATTCTGATAAGAGGAAGTCTGCACTGACCTACATTCTTACCCATAATGTTAAGAGCTTCCTTAACGGGGATGGGATTTACGTCTATGAACAGGTCGTTTGTAAATTCAAGGAGCTTAAGCTGTAACTCAGCAGCTTTCTTATAGTCGCCGTCAAGACAGTACTGTGCAATGTTGTGTGCCTCAGCCGGCATACAGTTTGCAAGTACCGAGATAACACCCTTACCGCCGAGCGACATAATAGGAACGATCTGATCATCGTTGCCCGAATATATGTCAAGGTCTGTTTCAGCGGCTATCTTAGCTACTGCGCTTATGTTTCCGCTTGCTTCCTTTGCGGCAACTATGTTGTCCTTCTTAGCAAGCTCTTTGTATGTTTCAACGGAAATGTTCACACCTGTACGGCTGGGAACATTGTAGAGGATTATCGGCAGTTTAACGCTGTCTGCGATTGCGCTGAAGTGTGCAACCAGTCCTCTCTGCGAAGTTTTATTATAATAAGGAGTAACCAGAAGCAGTGCGTCTGCGCCGAGTGCCTCGGCTTCCTGTGACAGCTGAATGGCATAAGCTGTATCGTTACTGCCTGCGCCTGCGATTACAGGAACTCTCTTTGCTACCTTTTCAACGCAGAAACGGATACATTCCTTGTGTTCCTCGTCTGTCATAGCCGCAGATTCGCCTGTTGTACCGCACACTACGATAGCGTCAGTACCGCCTGCGATCTGTTCTTCTATACGCTCGGCGAAATTATCATAGTTGATACTTCCGTCATCGTTCATAGGAGTAACGATAGCTACTGCCGAGCCTGTAAAAATAGTCTTTTTCATCGGATACCTCCGTGTATCTTCAATCAGTCAAAATAGCCCTTTGCAGCATAAAGCTCAGCCATTTCAACAGCGCCGCCTGCGGCACCTCTTAATGTGTTGTGTGACAGGCATACAAACTTGTAGTCATACTGTGTATCTTCTCTTAATCTGCCTATTGAAACTGCCATACCGCCTTCAAGGTTTCTGTGAAGCTTAGCCTGGGGCATATTGTCCTCTTCAAAGTAGTTGAGGAACTGCTTGGGAGCTGAGGGGAGTTCGAGTTCCTGAGGAGCGCCCTTGTATTCCTTCCAGATCTTGAGGATCTCTTCCTTTGAGGGCTTGTTCTCGAAGCTTACGAATACTGCGGCAAAGTGACCGTTTGACACGGGAACTCTGAGGCACTGTGTTGTGATTGCGGGAGCGGCAGCCTTGACGATCTTGTCGCCTTCGATCTTGCCCCATACCTTCAGAGGCTCCTGCTCACTCTTTTCTTCCTCACCGCCGATGTAGGGGATAAGGTTATCAACCATTTCGGGCCATGTCTCAAATGTCTTGCCGGCACCTGAAATTGCCTGATATGTGCAGGCGAGAACCTTTGTGATACCGAACTTGCGTAAGGGGTTGAGTGCGGGAACATAGCTCTGGATAGAGCAGTTAGACTTAACCGAGATGAAGCCTCTCTTTGTACCCAGACGCTTCTTCTGAGCTTCAACGATAGCCATATGCTCGTCATTGATTTCGGGGATTATCATAGGAACATCGTCTGTGAAACGGTTAGCCGAGTTGTTTGACATAACGGGGCACTCGTGCTTTGCATAAGCTTCTTCAAGAGCCTTTATCTCGTCCTTCTTCATATCTACTGCGCAGAATACGAAGTCAACCTGCGATGCGATCTTTTCAATGTCAGCCGTAGCGTCCATGATAACTATATCTTCCATAGACTTGGGCATGGGCTTTTCGATAAGCCATCTTGAGCCTACAGCTTCTTTATAAGTCTTTCCTGCCGAACGGGGAGATGCGGCAAGCACCTTTACATTGAACCAGGGGTGATTTTCAAGCAGAACGGCAAAACGCTGTCCTACCATACCCGTAGCGCCGATGATACCTACATTGTAGTTTTTCATTTTAGTTTCCATCCTTCTTTTTTGCTTATAGCATATTTTCTTTTAAAAAAACCGCTTGTAAAATGATTACAGGCGGCTTTGTATGCAGATGTGATAAAAGTAATTTGATAGCTCTCCACCTGTAGCTTAACCGCTCGATGACAATCGTGCATTTATTAGACACACAACCAGATACATAAGCTCCGACACTTATGCTCTTCGGCGACAAAGCCTTTCTCCGTTACAATCTGTCGGCAGATTGACGCAACGGATACTATTCTTTAATCGCACCTCTACCTGCTTTGTTTATATTATCACATTTACGGCTGTTTGTCAATGGCGGAGCGTTAAAAAATAATTTGATTTTTTGCCTCAAATGTGTTATTATTAAACAGTATGCAATAAACACAAAGAAAAAGTGCGTGAAAAACGCAAAAACAGAGGAAAAACAATGCTAAAATCGGATTTTTACTATGACTTACCGCAGGAGCTTATAGCACAGACTCCGCTTGAACCGCGTGACAGTTCAAGACTTATGAAAATTGACCGTAAAAGCGGAGAGATTACACATGACCACTTTTATAATATATGCGATTATCTTGAAAAGGGTGACTTGCTCGTATTAAATGATTCCAAGGTTTTCCCTGCAAGACTTTACGGCGTAAAGCAGGAAACGGGTGCGGCAGTGCAGTTTCTGCTTTTACACCAGATTTCCCACAACCGTTGGGAAGTTATGGTGAAGCCCGGCAAAAGGCTTAAAATCGGCACAAAAGTCGACTTTTCGGGAATACTCACAGCCGAGATAGTAGACTATGCCGAGGGCGGTGACAGAATAGCCGAGTTCACCTATGACGGCGACAGCATTTTTGAAGTACTTGACCGTATCGGTCAGATGCCGTTACCCCCGTACATTACCGAAAAGCTCAAGGACAAGGATAGATATAACACTATCTATTCACACGAGGTAGGCTCAGCCGCCGCACCCACGGCGGGACTTCATTTCACGGAAAACGTGTTCAATAAACTCCGTGAAAAAGGTGTAGATACTGCGTTTGTTACTCTTCATGTCGGACTGGGTACATTCCGTCCCGTAAAAGAGGATAATATACTTGACCATAAAATGCACGTTGAGCATTACTCAATACCGCAGGAAACCGCAGATAAGATAAAGGCTTGCAGAGAGCGCGGAGGACGTGTTATTTCAGTCGGCACAACAAGTTGTCGTACACTTGAATCTGCCGCATCGCTCGATCCGAACGGCGAAATCAAAGCCTGCTCGCATGATACGGGAATTTTCATCTATCCCGGTTATGAGTTCAAGGCGATAGACGGACTGATCACAAACTTCCACCTTCCCGAAAGCACGCTTATAATGCTTGTAAGCGCATTCTTAGGCAGAGAAAAGACGCTTAACGCCTATAACGTTGCCATACAGGAGAAATACCGTTTCTTCAGCTTCGGCGACAGTATGATAATAATCTGATGCTTAATATAAGAAAAATCATACTGCCCGAAAAATGCCGCATAATCTGTGTGAGCGATATGCACGCACATTATGATGAGTTTGCAGGATTATTGCAAAAATGCGGATATGACAGGAGTACCGATTACCTTTTCATTTTAGGCGATATAATGGAGCGCGGTAATCAAAATATCGAATTGCTGAGATATGTAATGCGGCTGACCGATGAAAGTGACAGAGTGTTCTGCGTACTCGGAAACAACGATACAATGGCAGTACGTATGGCATACAGCGACAGCTTTGAGAAATTCCGCTCGCGGCTTATAGAACGTCCCGCAAACGCGTTTTACGATATGGCACACAGTATCGGTATAAAAGACCCGCTTGACGACTTTGAGAACAACCGTGAAAAGGTACGCTCGGCATTCAAAGCCGAACTTGATTTTCTGTCTGCATTGCCTGATGTTATAGAAACACAGAAGCATATATTTGTTCACGCAGGACTTGAAAACAGAACTGACTGGGAAAATACCGATTCTGTATACTCCTGTTGCAAACGCTGGTGGCTCAGAGAGGAAAATCCCACAGATAAATATATAGTTGTCGGTCATTTTCCGACATACAATTATGCGCGGTGCAACGGCTCGAATCTTCCGATAATCGATAATGACAAGCGGACAATAGCTATTGACGGCGGCTGTACGGTAAAGCTTGCCGAGCAGTTGAACGCATTTATAATTGACAAGAACGGCAATGATTATGCTTACAGCAGTGTGTTTGAGCCGACAGGTAATTACCGCAAATGCGTTGCTATATACGATGATATATCCGATGTTATAAGCAAGCACATAGATTTTGATAACAGCAGACTTACCGTACTTGAAAGAAAAAACAGTTTTATTTATGTGCGTGACGGGATAAGCGGCAAAGAGGGTTATATCCCTGAAAAATATACAGGTTACTGGGGCAAAAATCTCAGCGCCTGGACAGACCTTGACGCATTTGTATCAATACATAAAGACGAAGGATTTTATTCATATGATAAAGTCGATGAATATCTTTATGGCATAACCGAAAGCGGAAAAATCGGTTTTATAAAAGAAAAATCAGTCAAAGAAATATAAGGAGAAATATGTTTAAAGTACTTAAAACAGACGGAGCGGCAAGACGAGGAGAGTTCCACACCCCTCACGGAGTGATACAGTCGCCGTTTTTTATGAATGTCGGCACTTCTGCGGCAATCAAGGGCGGTATATCATCGCTTGATCTTAAAGACCTCAAGTGTCAGGTAGAGCTTTGCAACACCTATCACCTTCATGTGCGTCCGGGTGACGATGTAATATACAAAATGGGCGGACTTCATAAGTTTATGAACTGGGACAGACCTATCCTCACCGACAGCGGCGGATTTCAGGTTTTCTCACTTGCCAAGCTCAGAAAGATAAAAGAAGAGGGAGTGTATTTCAATTCCCACGTTGACGGCAGACGTATTTTCATGGGACCTGAGGAGAGTATGAGAATACAGTCGCACTTAGCGTCTACAATAGCTATGGCTTTTGACGAATGTATCGAAAACCCCTCGCCTTACGATTATGTCAAGAAGTTGGTCGACAGAACCACAAGATGGTTACAGCGTTGTATTGACGAAATGGCAAGACTTAATTCTCTGCCCGAAACTATAAACCGTCAGCAGATGTTGTTTGCGATAAATCAGGGCGGAACCTATGACGATATAAGAGCCGAACATATGAAGAACATCGCCAATATGAACGTTGACGGTATAGCAATCGGCGGACTTGCCGTAGGCGAACCTACAGAAGTGATGTACAGAATAATAGAAACTGTCATTCCTCACGCACCTACAGATAAGCCGCGTTATCTTATGGGTGTCGGAACTCCGTCAAACATAATCGAAGCCGTGTACAGAGGTGTTGATATGTTCGACTGTGTTATGCCGAGCAGAAACGCACGTCACGCAACCGTGTTCACATGGAACGGTATCACTCACGTTACAAATCAGTGCTTTGAAACCGATTCGTTACCGATCGACCCCGAATGCGACTGTCCCACCTGCCGCAACTTCTCAAGAGCGTATATAAGACATCTTTTCAAGTCGGGAGAAATGCTCGGCGGCAGACTTGCGGTACAGCATAACCTGTACTTCTACAATACGCTTATGGAAAAGATAAGAGCGGCAATCGAAGAGGGAACATTTGAAGAGTTCAGAAACCACTATTCACCGCTTTTAGCGTCAAAACTCGGCTGATTTTCTTAAAATTATCACATAAGGGTGATATAATAATCAATTAACAAAAGTGCAAAGGAGAGCTTATGAAGCTGATTAATATAGGTTACGGCAATACAGTCAATTCCGATAGGGTAATAGCGGCTGTAAGCGCCGATGCCGCCCCGGTAAAGCGTATCATATCCGCCGCAAAGGATAACAATACGGCTATAGACGCAACCTGCGGTAAAAAGACAAAGACGGTAATAATAACCGACAGCAATCATGTAGTTCTGTCGGCACTGGATATATCACATTTCACAGGCATATCAGCCGGTGAAGACGAAGAATAAAGGGAGAGGATCAATATGAACAAGGGACTGCCAATAGTAATTTCTGCACCGTCGGGTTGCGGAAAGGATACGATACTTGAACAGCTTTACAAGAAAAATTCAAATCTTACACAGTCGGTTTCCGCTACCACAAGAGCAATGCGTGAGGGTGAGATCGACGGAGTAAGCTATCATTTCACAACTGTAGAAGCGTTTGAGAAGATGATAGAAAACGGCGAAGTGCTTGAATACACACAGTACTGCGGCAACTATTACGGCACACCTAAGAAAGCCGTAACAGATATGCTTGAACAGGGCAAGGATGTAATACTCAAGATCGAAGTCGAGGGCGCTATGAATATCAAGAAGATATTCCCCGAATGTGTTCTTATCTTCATACTTCCGCCCTCAATGAGCGAACTTGACAGAAGACTGAGAAAAAGAGGCACGGAAACCGAAGAAACCATCGCCGCAAGAATTGCTCAGGCAAGAAACGAACTCGAACTTGCGGATAAGTTCGATTACCTCGTTGTAAACGGAGAGCTTGAAAAGGCAGTAGATGATGTTAATTCCGTTATCCTTGCAGAGAAGATGAGCACAAAGCGTTCGCTTTCACTGCTTGAAGAAATAAAGAAATCGTAATGAACGACAGCCCTAACAAAGCTATTGTATCGGTAGTAGTCGATAAGGCGCTTTACAGCTTTGATAACGAGTTTGATTACTATCTGCCGCAGGGAGTGATCGCTGAAATCGGTCAGCGTGTGATCGTACCGTTCGGCAAAGGCGGAAAAAAGCGTGTCGGACTGGTTACAGGCTTTAAGCAAAGTGCGGATTACAGCAGACTTAAAGAGGTTTACTGCGTTATAAATGACGGAGTAGTTCTCAGTGAAGAAATGCTCGGACTTATGCGCTGGATGAAAGAGAATACTTTCTGCACCTATTTCGATGCTGTAAAGACCATTCTCCCCGGCGGCATGGCGCTGAACGTATCGCAGAGATACACTCTCAGCGATGAGTTCAGGAAAGCTCCGGATAGCTTTTCTCTTGCACCTGCCGAACAGGCTGTATCTGTAATGCTTCTCGGTTGTAAAAGTGACAGAGAGCTTAACGACATGATAGATTACGGCTTTGACGAACAGCAGAAAAAGCTTGCAAAACAGCTTTGCGAAAAGTCAGTGCTTGTTTCTCTTGATATAATAAAGCAGAGGATAGGCAGTGAAACCGAGAAGAACGTCAGGCTGACAGAGAGCTATCAGAGCGGTGAATATGCCGATAAAGGCGGTAAACCGCTTACCGCAAAGCAGAAAAAGGTAGCCGATTTTCTTTCCGATGCCGTTTCTGCATCGGTCAAGGAAGTGTGCTACAGCTGTGTAGTTACGAATGCCGTTATAAGCAATATGGAGAAAAACGGCATTGTAGAATGTTTTGATAATGAGATCTCCCGCTCGCTTACAGCGGGTGCAAAGGCTGTAAGGAGCATTGACGATATAACACTGTCGGACGAACAGTCCGCGGTATACCATGGTGTAGACCAACTGATGGACAGCGGCAAACCACAGTGCGCATTGCTGAAAGGCGTTACGGGAAGCGGCAAAACCACCGTCTTCTTGAAGCTCATCGACAAGGCGGTAAAACAGGGCAGGACAGCGCTTATGCTTGTCCCCGAAATATCGCTCACTCCGCAGATGGTGAGAAATTTCACTGATCTGTTCGGAAGCAACGTTGCGGTAATCCACAGTAACTTGTCGCTCGGACAGAGAACCGACGAATACAAGCGTATCGAAAAGGGCGAGGCAAAGATAGTTATTGGAACAAGAAGTGCGGTATTTGCACCGCTTGATAATATAGGTATAATCGTTATTGACGAAGAGGGAGAGCACACCTATAAATCTGAAAAGTCCCCACGCTATCAGGCAAGGAGCATAGCAAAGCAGAGATGCTTTTATCACAACGCAACTCTTCTTTTAGCGTCGGCAACCCCGAGCCTTGAAAGTGCATACTTCGCATCGATCGGCAGATATAAGCTGTTTGAGATGAAAAAGCGTTACAGCCAGCCGGTACTCCCCGATGTATATCTTGTCGATATGAAAGTCGAGGTCGAAACGGGCAACCGTTCCAATTTCAGCAGAGCGCTTGCGGACGAGATAAAGAACAATCTCCAAAGGGGCGAGCAGACAATTCTTCTGCTTAACCGCAGAGGTTACAACACCTATATGAACTGCATCAAGTGCGGCGAGGTATACAAGTGTCCCAACTGCAATATCCCCCTTACATATCATAAGACAAACAACTGTATGATATGCCATTACTGCGGCTACACCGAAGTGTTCACGGGGAAATGCAAGTCGTGCGGCTCAAAGTTCATATATAGTTCAGGTACAGGAACACAGCGTATTGAAGATGAAATTTCAACGCTTTTTCCGTCCGCAAGAGTATTGCGTATGGACGCCGACACCACTATGAGCAAATTCTCATACGAGAAGAATTTTGACAAGTTCAAGAACGGCGAGTACGACATAATGGTCGGCACGCAGATGATAGCCAAAGGACTTGACTTTGAGAATGTGACGCTTGTCGGTGTACTGCTTATCGATAAGTCGCTGTATGCAGGCGATTACCTCGGTTACGAAAAGACATTCTCGCTTATAACCCAGGTGGTCGGAAGATGCGGCAGAGGTTCCAAAAAGGGTAGAGCGTATTTACAGACATTCTCCCCGGAGCATTACGTTCTCAATCTTGCGGCAGACCAGAATTATGACGAGTTTTTCAGACAGGAATGCGAGATAAGAAAGGCGCTTCTTTTCCCGCCTTATTGCGATATCTGTGAAATAGGGCTTTCGGCAACGGATGAGTATATCTGCAAAAAGGGCGCAGACAGTTTTGTTAAGCTGTTTATGAAAAATCTTGAGGGGCATAATATTCCGATAAGAGTTCTCGGTCCGTCTGCCTGCTCAGTGGCAAAAGTAAACGGCAAGTACCGCTATCGGATCATTATAAAATGCAAGAACAATAAAGTGTTCAGGTCGGTAATGCAGGCAACACTGCTTGACGCATATAAGTCACCGGCTCTTGATAAAGTAAGTTTTTTCGCCGATATGAACGGCGAGATCATATAAAGAAAGGATTTTTGAAATGGCAAAGAGAATAATAGCTAAGGACGGCGACGAGTCGCTGAGAAAAAGATGTAAGGACGTTACCGTCTTTGACGATAAGCTGTGGACAATGCTTGACGATATGTACGAAACAATGCAGGAGGCAAACGGAGTAGGTCTTGCCGCACCCCAGATAAGCGTACTGAGAAGAGTAGTCGTTATCGATGTCGGTGACGACCACGGTAAGATCGAACTTGTAAACCCTGTCATAACATCTATGAAGGGCAAACAGCACGAACTTGAGGGTTGCCTTTCCGTACCCGGTATGTGGGGTTATGTGGAAAGACCTGCAAAGGTCAAGGTAAAGGCTCAGGACAGATACGGCAAGGAGTTTGAGATAGAGGGCACAGAGCTTCTGGCTATCGCTCTCTGTCACGAGATTGACCACCTCAGCGGTATTCTGTTTACAGATAAGGCAGACGAACTGCTTACGTCCGAACAGCTTGAAGAACGTAAAAAGTAAGGGGGAAGACCTTTGAATATAGTATTTATGGGAACTCCCGATTTTGCCGTTGCGGCACTTGAGGAGTTACACAAGTATCATAATGTCATGGCTGTATTCACACAGCCCGATAAGCCTAAGAACAGAGGCAAGAAGATGCAGGCACCGCCCGTCAAGGAATGCGCGCAAAAGTACGGAATCCCCGTATATCAGCCGCTTTCACTGAGAAAAGGCGAAGATGCAGAAAAGTCGCTTGAACTGCTTAAAGAGCTTAATCCAGATTGCATAATCGTTGCGGCTTACGGACAGATCTTACCTGAAAGTATACTTGAACTGCCGAAGTACAAATGTATCAACATCCACGCGTCGCTTCTGCCTAAATACCGCGGTGCCGCACCTATCCAGAAGTGTATCATTGACGGCGAAACCGAGAGCGGCGTCACTACAATGCTTATGGCAAAAGGACTTGATACAGGCAATATGCTAATGAAAAAATCAGTGGAGATAACCCCTGAAATGACAGGCGGCGAACTTCACGATAAGCTTGCCGCTATTGGCGGAGAGCTTATCATCGAAACGCTGAAAGCCTGTGAGGACGGCACGGTAACACCTGTTCCACAGGATGACAGTCTTTCGTGCTATGCCGGTATGATTTCCAAGGAAATGTGCAGGATAGATTTTACAAAAAGTGCAATTGAAGTATATAATCTCATAAGAGGTATGTCGCCGTCACCTTGTGCTTATACTTTTATAGGTGAGAAAAGACTGAAAGTATATTTTGCCGTTCTTACAGATATCACTTCTGATGCGCCTTGCGGTACTGTTGTAAACGAAAATGACCTTACCGTCGTATGCGGCGACAAAAGGTGTATCCGCTTTACCGAGGTACAGGGCGAGGGCGGCAAACGTATGAGTACAGCCAACTTTATAAACGGCAATAAACTGCAACGCGGAGCATTATTCGGATAATTGCGTTAAACGGAAAGGAGAACGGAAATGCCGAAGTATTTGCTTGATTATAACGTCATCTATTTTCTGCTGATTGTTGCTTTTTTCTATTCGATATATACATCTATCAATGTAAAGAGTACTTTCAGAAAGTATAACAAAATGCCAAGCTCAAGAGGAATGTCCGCCGCAACCATAGCAAGACAGATCCTCGACAGCAACGGACTTTATAACGTTCAGATAACAAGAGTATCCGGAGAGCTTACCGACCACTATGACCCGAGAACCAATACTGTAGCTCTTTCGGCGCCTGTCTATGACAGCATTTCAGTAGGCGCTATCGGCGTTGCGGCTCACGAGGTCGGTCACGCGATCCAGTACGCTAAAAACTACACTCCTATCAAGATAAGAATGGCAATACTGCCGGTGGCACAGTTCGGCTCATCTGCATGGATTCTGTTCTTTATACTCGGTATAGTGTTCAATATGTCACTGCTCAGAGGTATAGGTATCGGACTTTTTGCGGCAATAGTACTGTTTCAGCTTGTGACGCTTCCTGTTGAATTCAACGCAAGCCACAGAGCGCTTGCCACTATAAAGGATCAGGGTATACTGTTCGGTGCGGAATATACAGGTGCTAAGAAAACACTTAAAGCCGCCGCTATGACCTATGTAGCTTCACTTGCTGTAGCATTATTACAGCTGTTGAGACTTATTGCAAGCTCAAGAAGAGATTGATTTGGAGAGATGAATGAAAACCGCAAGACAGATAACGCTCGACCTGCTTATCCGTATGGACACGCAGGGGGCATACTCAAATATAATACTTGACCACGCATTTACTTCAAGTGATGCAGACAAGCGTGATAAAGCTTTTTCCGCGGCGCTGTTCTATGGCGTGCTTGAACGCAGAATGACGCTAGATTATCTTATACGCTACTATTCGGGAATAGAATTTGACAAGATCAGGATCGCCGTAGTGGAGATACTGCGTATGGGATTTTATCAGCTTCTGTATATGAATTCCGTACCGGAAAGCGCGGCAGTGAACGAATCTGTTGCACTTTGCGATTACTGCAACAGCACAAAAGCAAAAGGCTATGTCAATGCAATTCTGAGAACATTTCTGCGTAATGAAAAGCAGATAGATTACGGTGATCTTACGGGTGAAGCAAAGCTTTCAATCGAGTATTCCTGCCCGAAATGGCTTGTAAAGAAGTGGATCCGTGAGCTGGGCGAGCAAAGAGCTATGCAGATGATCAATGCAAGCTTCGGCAGACCTCCCATATACGCAAGGGTAAACACCGTAAGATACACTGTCGAGGATGTCATTGCACAGCTTGGCGCTGACGGTATTACAGCCCGCAGAAACAATCTTATCGATACCTGTATTGAACTTTCTAATACGAAGGGAATTGAGCAGAGTACAGCATATAAGAAGGGTATGTTTCATATCCAGGACATATCTTCCCAGATATGTTGCAGGATAGCTTCTCCCATGTTCAATGAAACTGTTGTTGACCTTTGCAGTGCACCCGGCGGAAAAACGTTCACCTGCGCCGAAATGATGAACAACAGGGGCAGGATATTCAGTTATGATCTGTATGACGGTAAGGTTTCGGTTATTGCCAATACCGCAAAACGGCTCGGACTGACTATTATCACCGCCGCAGAAAATGACGCTACTAAATTTAATCCCGATATACCAAAGGCGGACAAGGTTATCTGCGATGTGCCGTGTTCGGGTCTTGGCGTTATCAGAAGAAAACCGGAGATAAAGTACAAGCCGATGAAACAGCTTGAAACACTTCCGGATACGCAGAGAAAAATAATCAACAACGCCGCAGAGTATGTAAAGCCGGGCGGAACGCTTATATACTCGACCTGCACTGTAAGTAAAGCGGAGAACGATGATATTGTTGAAGAGTTTTTAAAGACGCACAGCAATTTTGTGCCTGTAGTTGTACCGATTGCCGTTAACGGACTTGAAGACAGCTATAAAAGAACAATGCTTCCGTGCGATATAAACGGCGACGGCTTTTTCACGGCAACTCTCAGAAAGGTACAGTGATATACATCATATGGAAAAAATCGATATTCTTTCACTCTCGCAAGAGGAGCTTGAAGAGAAAATACTTGATATAGGCGAAAAAAAATTCAGGGCAAAGCAGATATACGATTGGTTACATATTAATAAAGTAGAAGAATTTAGCAAAATGACCAATCTATCTGCACAACTGAGAGAAAAGCTCGACGATATTTTTTGGATAAACTCACTAAAAATTCAAAAAAGACTTGTATCTAACATAGATAATACGGTAAAATATCTTTATGGTTTGTCTGACGGAGAGAAAGTCGAAACAGTGCTTATGGAGTATAAGCACGGCAACAGCATTTGTATTTCAACTCAGGTCGGCTGTAAGATGGGATGTAAGTTCTGTGCATCCACCAAAGCGGGATTTGTGAGAAACCTGCTTCCGAGTGAGATGCTTTTACAGATTTACGAAAGCGAAAAGGACAGCGGACGAAAGATAAATCATGTGGTGCTTATGGGAATAGGCGAGCCGCTTGACAACTTTGATAATGTCGTGAAGTTTTTAAAGCTCCTGTCGGCTAAAGACGATATGAGCCTTCGCCACGTTTCGGTGTCAACCTGCGGACTTGTAGACAGGATATATGAGCTTGCCGATATGAAACTCGGCATTACGCTTTCCGTTTCTCTCCATGCACCTACAAACGAGCTGAGAAGCTCGGTTATGCCCGTTAACAACAGATATTCGATAGAAGAGCTTATGAAAGCCTGCAAGTATTACTTCAATACCACAGGGCGCAGGATAAGCTATGAATTTGCACTGATAGACGGCGTCAATGACACACGCGAATCGGCAGACGCGCTTCTTAAACTGCTGAAGGGTCAGAACTGCCACGTCAATCTGATTCCGGTAAACGAGATAAAAGAAGGCGTTTTCAGACGCAGCGCATCTGTAGAGAAGTTTAAACAGATGCTTATTGACGGCGGACTTAACGCTACTGTCAGAAGAACGCTCGGTGCGGATATAAGCGCCGCCTGCGGACAGTTAAGACGGGATAACAAGTAAAGAGATATCAAGGGAGAACCATTATATTATGAAGGTTTACGCAAAGACCGATATCGGTAATTGCCGTGAAGAAAATCAGGATAACTACTGGATAGGCGAACTTGGCTGTGATGCGGTTGCGGTAATTCTGTGCGACGGAATGGGCGGACAGAATGCGGGCGGCTGTGCAAGTATGACGACTGTCGATTTTATGAAAGACAGGCTGATGAAGGGTTTCAGAAAGGACATAACCAGAAATCAGATAAGAAATCTTCTTATAACTTCTGTAACTGCGGCAAACAGCGTTGTTTACGACATGGCAAGCGCCGATCAGGAAAAAGCGGGTATGGGAACGACCTGTGTTGCCGGGATCATTTTCAATGAAAGGGCCTATCTTATAAATGTAGGCGACAGCAGATGCTACTTCTTCTTTGATGATAATATGCAACAGGTCACAAAGGATCACACCTATATCAGAAAGCTTGTAGAAAAGGGTATAATTACATATGAGGAGAGCAAGACGCATCCGGACAGGAACCGCATAACAAAAGCGGTCGGCGCTCAGCCTTTCATAACACCCGACTATTTTGAGCTTGATGTAAAAAAGGACGATATGTTGCTTTTCTGCTCTGACGGACTAAGCTCATATGCTGAAGACACTGAGATAGCAGAAGTCATAGCGGCTTCTCCGGTAGCCAAGTGCTGTGATCAGCTGATAGATTACGTTAATAAACACGGCGGTCGTGACAATGTGACAGTAGCCGTGGTTTCAATATAAACGACTTACCGTATGGGTCGCACATATAAACTGATACGGAGAAACGGTGGATTTTATGGATAACAATATGGACAATATGATAGGCAGACGCCTTGACGGCCGTTACGAGCTCCTTGAGCTTGTAGGAACGGGTGGAATGGCTGATATCTACAAGGCTAAGGATATTACCGAGGACAGAATAGTTGCCGTAAAGATCTTGAAGAATGAATTTGCGGGCAGCGAGGATTTTCTCAGACGTTTCAGAAATGAGTCCAAGGCAATTGCACTGCTTTCGCACCCCAACATTGTAAAGATATACGATGTCGGCTTCAACGAGCAGATACAGTTTATCGTTATGGAGTACATAGACGGAATATCCCTTGCAGAGTATATCAAGCTTCAGGGCGTTCTCAAATGGAAAGATGCGGTATATTTCACAGTTCAGATATTAAGAGCTTTACAGCACGCTCATGACAGAGGAATAGTTCATCGTGATATAAAATCGCAGAATGTCATGATGCTTCCCGACGGAACAATAAAGGTCATGGACTTCGGTATCGCACGCTTCAACCGCGAAACCGATAAGACGCTTTCGGAAAAGGCTATCGGTTCTGTTCACTACATCAGCCCCGAACAGGCAAGAGGTGAGATGACCGACGAAAAGAGCGATATCTATTCAGTAGGTGTAATGCTTTATGAAATGCTGACAGGTCAGAAGCCTTTTGACGGTGAAACGCCCGTAGCAATTGCACTTCAGCATATGCAGACACCTCCGAAACCTCTGCGCGAGATAAATTCTTCTATCCCTGAAGGACTTGAAGAGATCACACTCAAGGCTATGCAGAAGGAACCCTCTATGCGTTATCAGACCGCAGGTGAGATGATAAACGACATTGAAGAGTTCAAGAAAGATCCCAGCATAGTATTTGAATATAAATATTTCTCAGCTGATGGTTCAACAAAATATTTTGACAAGGTATCAGATCCGAATGCACCCGAACAGAATGCGGCTGATGATACGCTTTCCGAAGGCGAAGAGGACGAAGATAACGATCTGTATGATGACGATGACGACGATGATGAGGAAGTAGAGGAAAGACGTTCACCACTTTTACCTATACTTTTTGCCGTTGCGTCGGTATTCGTAATTATGACCGCATGGCTTATATTCTCTATTGTTACGAGAAACCTCGGAAATACCAGCGGTGCATCAGACGAAATGACAATGCCCAACATCATAGGTATGACGCTTGATGATGTTAAGGAAAAATATCCTGATCTTAACCTTGATATCGACAGACAGTATTCTACCGACTATCCCGAAAACGAGGTAATGGATCAGAAAACTCCCGCAGGCAGAACAATAAAGAAGAGCACAATTGTAAATATTGTTATCAGTAACGGTCCTCAGAAGGTTGAAGTAGATGATTACGCAAACCTTTCGGCGCAGGACGCACAGATAAAACTTGAGAAGAAGGGACTTAAACCGAAACTGGTTTACGTCAATGATGATGAAGTGGCAAAGGATATCGTCATAAAGACCGAACCTGCCGCACATTCCGAAGTATCTCAGGGTACTGTAGTAAAGGTATATGTAAGCAACGGTAAGCTTGTCAAGGCTGTAAACGTACCTAAGTTTGTCGGTATGACGATTGAGGAAGCCCGTAAGGAAGCAGAAGACAAGAACCTTAAGCTCAAGGAAGTATCCGGCTCAAGCAACGAGTACAAGGAAGGCGAAGTAATCAAGCAGAGCATCGATGCAAACTCGGTTGTAAACGAGGATACAGAGATCGAAGTAACTGTCTGCGACGGCAAGGCTGTTAGCATAAAGACAGAAGTTTCACTTGATCTTCCTTCTGATGTAACAGATACAGGTACATTCAGATTTGAATATTTCAAGGACGGTGTTTCGTTCAAGGACGAAGAACGTGATATGGCTGTAAATGCAGGCAAGACGATCACATTTGAAGTAAGCGGTTCAGAGCCTACAACATATACAATAAAGATCACAAACGTTGCGGACACTTCACTCAACGGCGTTCTTGCCGAGATCAGCGTTGATTTCAAGAACGAGGATACGGAACCTGAGATCGTAAATTATAACGAAGGTCTGTTCAAAGAACTCAAATACAAAGCACCCGATACAACTCCCGAGGAGCCTTCATCGGATCCTGTGACAAGCGTAAGCGGCACGGTAACACTGACTTTACCTGCCTTTGCTTCTGACACGGGTACGTTCACATTCACTTATACGGATTCCGAAGGAAATGTTGTAAAGAACAGCGAAACCAAGGATATGTCGCTTGCGGCAGGTAAGACGATATCGTTTGATGTTTCCGGCACAAGTCAAGAAACAAAGGACTATATTATCAGAATTACCAATACAAAAGACGAAACAAAATCAGGTACGCTTGCCGAAATCCGTGTAGATTTCACATCTGGCGAAGCAAAGCAGTCGACAAAGTCGTATAATCAGGGACTGTTCAGCACTCTCAAGGTGTCTGATCCTGTTTCTGAACCTGATGCAAATGAAGATGTTTCGGAATAATATGAGGTATGTCTTTGAATAACGGAAAATTTGAAGGCATTATAACAAAAGCTGTCGGTGGCAACTACTATGTAGCTGTTGCCGACGGCGTTTTATGTTGTAATGCAAGGGGAGTATTCAGAAAAGAAAAAATATCGCCGTGTGCGGGCGATAATGTAACTGTAACTGTCGAAGAGAATGCAGTACCTCTTATCACTGAGATAAAGGAAAGAAAGAACCATATAATAAGACCGCCGCTTGCAAATCTTGATTGCGCGCTTCTTGTCACATCTGCTGTTGATCCTGTGCCGAATACGCTTGTTACCGACAAGCTGATATCCATATTTGAAAGCAAGCACATTGAACCTGTTATAGTGATCACAAAGCAGGATCTGCGCGAATGTGAGGATTTTGCGGGAATATACCGCAGCTGCGGATTTAAGGTGTTCTATATGGATAACAGTACCGGAAACGGTATTGAAGAGATTAAAAGCTATGTATCGGGTAAATTATCAGCGCTGATCGGAAATTCAGGCGTCGGAAAATCGAGCCTTATGAACCATCTGTTCCCCGGACTTGATAGAAGTACGGGAGATATCAGTAAGAAGCTTGGAAGAGGACGTCATACGACAAGGCAGGTTGAACTGTTCAGTCTTGACGGCGGAGGATATATTGCGGACACACCCGGTTTTTCTACGGTTGAAGTCAGCAGATACGGTTTTATACCGAAAAACGAACTGCAATATTCTTTCAGGGAATTCAACGACTATCTCGGTAAATGCCGTTTCAGGGATTGTGTTCACCTGAAAGAAAGCGGATGTGCCGTGACGGAAGCTCTGCGTGACGGAAAGATAAACAGTTCGCGCTACGACAGCTATGCGAAAATGTGCGAAGAAGCTGAAAAGCTGAATGAATGGGAGTTTAAAAACAAATAATGAAAACCTGTTATATAATCTGCGGAGGTCCTGAGCCGTGCAGAACGGTCAGGATTCCGCAGGATGTATTTATTATATGCGCTGACAGCGGTTATGACAAGGCAATGGATGCAGGAATAACACCCGACCTTATTCTCGGCGATTTTGACAGTGTTGAAAATGCATTGCCCGATAATATCGAAACAATGCGTTCACCTACACATAAGGATGATACGGACACAATGCTTGCAGTAAGAACCGCACTTGAAAGAGGATATGACGATATAGTTCTCGTCGGTGCCTGCGGCGGCAGGACAGACCATACAATAGCAAATATCGCAACTCTTATGTTTATCCGTGAACACGGCGCAAAACCGGGTATAAAAGGCGATACAACCGACGCGTTCATACTGGAAGACGAGAAGATAACGCTGTCACCGGATTTATCAAGATACCTGTCGGTATTTGCAATAAGCGACAAAGTAACGGTGTCCATAACAGGCGCCGGCTATCCGCTTGACAATTATGTTATGGAGCGCAGTTTTCCGATAGGCGTAAGCAACGAGTTTACAGACGGCTGTGAATGCACGATCGAAGCAAGGAGCGGACTTGCGCTTGTAATAACTGCAAAAAAATAAGTAACAAAATATCTCCCGGGGGAATAAAGTGTAGTAGCTTCAGCTGACGGGAGGTATTTTTATGATGAGAAGGCGCAGACCGGGACGGTCAAAATTCCCTGCGTTCATACTCGGTCTTGCCGGTATTCTCATATGTGTTACCTGTATGTCGGCTGAAACACTGCTTGTCATACTTTCGTTGTTACTGATCGCACTGGGAGTATGGCTGTTGTTTTTCTGCTGAAAGAGAGGTACATATTATGAAAATCGTGGTTTGTAAGACACCGAGAATACTGGCAGGCTTTCTGAGGCTGTTTTTCGGTATCAGAAAAACGGAAGGATAAAGCAAACCCCCGGTTGCATTGCAATCGGGGGTGACGTTTTGATATTTCGGATTACCTGTATTTACCGTTCTGAATATTTTTTAGGAACTGTCGCTGTGACATTTCACCTGTGCTTACTTTCCAGGAATCTTCCTGCTCAAGCTTTCAGTTGTTGTGGTAAGAAGCTGGAATCTGTGGCTCGCAATTCTTCCATATACCGTATATGATCAGACCGATAAATAAAACTATGAACGACATATTATTCTCCTTTCGCATTTTCGTATTGGCTTTTGGCTTGTATCGGGTTTTATCCTTTGATTAAATGATAACAGAAAATGTGTACGATAAAACGGACTGAAGCAGGTATTTCGAAAAAAATTCTGGTTAGGCGGAATAAAAATGCACGACAGGCATATATTAAATAGTGGATTGGTGAGGAAATAAAACGCATTTCAAAGCAATTTCAACCGAATATAAAAATTTTTTAAAAAACGCTTGACAAACATCAAAGAACGTGTTATAATATATAAGCACTCGAGAGAGTACATTAAATATCGCGGGGTGGAGCAGGGGTAGCTCGTCGGGCTCATAACCCGAAGGTCGTTGGTTCGAATCCAGCTCCCGCAACCAGTTAAAAACCGCTTGACAAAGCCATTTGTGGCAAGTCAAGTGGTTTTATTTTTTTGCCCGAAAATGCGATTTGTACAACAAATGTTCAACAGTTTTTCACGCTTCCTTTTTGCCGAGAAATGTTTTGGCTAAAATGTCGGCGTTTTCAGCGTCGGCTTTTTCGATAACGTGGCAATAAATGTTTGCCGTCGTTGAAACTTGTGCGTGACCTAATCGCCTTGAAACTGAAACAGAATCCACGCCGTTGTAATACAAAAGTGAAGCCATACTGTGCCGAAAAGCGTGTGCGTTCAGATGTGGCAAGTCGTGACGTTTTGAAAATCGGTTCAAAAACGATGTAACGCTGTCAGGGTGAAGCGGACTGCCGTTTGCCTGAGTAAAAATAAAGCCTGTGTCCTGATACGCAGAACCGAGTTTGAAACGGTTCATATTTTGCGTGTTTCGCCATTCGTTGAGTAACGCAATTGTTTCAGGCGGAACGGTTATTGTTCTTACCGAGCGTGTGGTTTTCGGCGTGCTTTCGTAAATGCCGATGTCGGCAGAATAAAGTACCGCGGCGTCAATCGTAATTTTGCAGTTTTCGCAATCGACCTTTTTCCATCTCAGCCCGAGAACCTCGCCACGCCTTGCGCCAGTTATCAAAATGGTGTTGTATAATAAAACTTGACACAATCCAGACAATCAATGTATGATAAAATAAAAAAAGGAGAGTGTCAAAAAATGGGAACAGGAAGACAGTATGATGAGGAATTTAAGAAACAGGCAATAAAGCTAGGCAAAGAAG
>JAGBHT010000021.1 GCA_017935365.1 Ruminiclostridium sp.
AGCCATTCTGGAAAATCAAACAGTCTGTATTGGTTTGATGCTCTCGCACACAATCGGTATATTTCTCAAACAGTTCTTTCTGCTCGTCCGTCATAGTGGCTTTGAGCTTTTCTTCATTCCTGCAAATCAGCTCCAGCAGCTTTTTGTATTCCTTGTAAGAGGACGTGTCATATTCGGTTGGCTCGATGTTGCCGTACCAAAATTCTTCGAGGATTCTCATACCGCATCCTCCTCATAGATCATCTCACGCAGAACAATTTCCTCGGCTCGGTTGCGGATGCTGTTCATGGCTCTAACCCATGCCATCTGATCATGCTGCTTCATGACCTCTGTCACGCCCTCCGCAGCTCTCATTTGCTCAATGATAAGTTCAAGACGACTCTGTGCCTGTTCGTTCAAGTCGGCCAGATACGCCCACAATTCGCCGCTAAGACATAGATCGTTGAAGCGGATGGGGTTGTGTTCCTTGATATAATCTCTGTGTATGCGTCCCCAACGACCAATAGGTCTGCTTTCCTCCGGTAAGCGAATATCGGGAATATAGTAATCACCGCAACGGATATAATTCAGTTCCTGCATCATATGTACCTCCAATAAGATTCAAACATTCTGATAAAGATAGAAAAAGACGATACCTGGTTGTGAAAACCAAGTATCGCCAATTTTTCTTGTCGCACTCCTGTACGGCAGCTACCCTATGTCAGTAATGTTCTCATACTGTCTTATTGGAAACTACCCTTGGTGGGTAGCTTTTTTGATTTATTTGTGCTTTGAAATCGCATTTTTCAGCTTTTCCCTGCCCTCTTTAAGTGACGGGAAAGCCTTATACAGACGTTTATGCTTTGCTTTAAGCTCTGACAGCTTTTCGTTAAGCTCGTTTACGCGCGCTGTAAGCTCTTCTCTGCGTTCTGGCGCATTATCCTTGATTTCACTCAGGCGTTCCGCATTACGCTGTTTTACGCCGTCTGAGGCGGTTTCAAGCCTTGTTTTCAGTTCATCGGCTTTCTTCTGCATTTCTTCGCGGGTAATTCCGTGTTCCTTTGAAAATTCGACTGCTTGTGAAGTCTTATCCGACAATCCCGAACCGATCGAATCGGACACGGCGGTAAGCTGTTTTTCAAGCTCGTCTATAAGCCTGATTTCATTTCTGAGCTTCTTTACTTCCGGGAATGTCAGAATAACATCGGTGATTATTGCCGCATAGAAAAGGCAGAGAATTATTATGCCGAGCGGTTTCCATATAAGACCTACCGCAAAAGCTATTGCGGGCTGAACAACTTTCATAATAGCAAGGCACGCAAGACCCCAGACAACAGTAAACTGCGGACAGATATATCCGCCGATATTGAACTTTTTGTTGCTGTAGTCCCACCAGCGTCTGCCGAATATCTTGTCCAGCACAAAACCCGTAATAAATTCGAGTACGGTGGTGAGTGCGGCTGAGCCGACAAAAAGCAGAAGCCACGAATCCTTTATCGGGGTAAGACAGACGATGACGATTATCAGTCCGAAACCGTAAATGGGACAATATGCGCCGTGGAGCATACCACGGTTCACAAATTTGCCGTGCCGTATTGTTGCGAATACTACTTCTCCGCACCACCCGGCAAACGAGTATATCATAAAATAGAACAAAAGGTTGTAAAAGTACTCCATTATTACCTCACTGTTTTTTATTATATCACAGTTGTTATTATAACCTTTTTAAACTTTTCAGTCAACTACCGTATAACAAAAAGCTCCCGACAATACATCGGGAGCAGATATGTTGTGCGATATTTATCAATTGCCTCTGTTATTTAGGAGTTCAGACAGCTCAGAAAAAGGATCGTCATCTGACATTTCACCGGCATTTGCGGGCGTTTCAGGGAATACGAGCGACTCGGTAAGTGAATTACCCTCACTCTTCTCGCCGTTATCCTCAGCAGGAGTAGAAGCAAGTACAGTCTTTGCAACAGCCTCATCGGACGTTACCATAGAATGACCTGCATTGTCCTTGAAGCAGGTAGCAATAACCGTGATCACCATCTCATCGCTAAGAGAGCTGTCAAGGTCAACACCGTGGATAACCTGTACATCGGGAGCGGCTGACTGAGTAAGCAGCTGCATTACCTTTTCAACGTCATCAAGAGGTGTATCCTCAGACATTGTAAGGTTAACAAGAAGCTTGCCTGCGTTCTTTATCGATGTTTCGAGCAGGGGGCTGTTTACAACTTCTGCTACAGCGTCTTCTGCGCGTGTATCGCCTGAGCCGTGACCGATAGCCATATGAGCGTCGCCTGCGCCCTCAAGGGTTGTCCTTACGTCCTCAAAGTCGATGTTGATAACGCCGTCATGAGTGATAAGGTCAGAAATACCCTTGACTGCCTGGTAAAGCACGTTATCTACCATAGCGTAAGCCGCCTTGATAGAAATATTCTTTTCCTTTATTGAAAGTAAACGCTGGTTAGGTACGATGATGAGCGCATCAACATACTTTCTCAGTTCTGCGATACCCTGCAGTGCAAGGTTCATCTTGAATTCTCTTTCAAAATCAAAAGGCTTTGTAACAACGCCGACTGTAAGTATCCCCATATCTTTGGCAATCTGAGCGATTACAGGCGCCGCACCGGTACCTGTGCCGCCGCCCATACCTGCGGCTACGAATACGAGAGAAGCGCCCTTGAGTACTTCTGCTATGTCATCGCTGTTTTCCTTTGCAGACTCTGCGGCTACAGGAGGCTTTCCGCCTGCGCCACGACCCTTTGTGGTCTTTCTGCCTATCTGTACACGCTCCATTGTGTTGCCGTCCTTAGACTTAAGGGCTGCTACATCCGTGTTTATTATGATAAAATCAACGCCTTCAACGTTGTTTCTGACCATGTTCTCTACTGCGTTTCCGCCGCCGCCGCCAACGCCGACAACTTTTATTTTGACGTCACGCTCAAACTCTTCATCATCGAAATCAAAGTTCATTTTTTGCATTCCTCCGTATAATTTACAGATAAAACTGTCTACTATAATATTTTAACAGATTCTTTTTATAATTGCAAGCGTTTTGCTAAAAAATATCATTATAATTTGAGCAACGCTTATAATTTACCACAATATCTTGGGTTTTTACCTCTGTTTCGCCGAATTATAACGTTCGGTTATTCATAATATTCATCAGGAGATGTTTCGGGAACAGATTCCGGTGTGGTTTCAGCTTCTGTTTCCGGTGTTGTTTCGGGTTCGGGCTCAGGATCAGGTTCCGGCTGAGTATCCGGTGCTGTATCAGCCTCAGGTGTAGTTTCAGGTTCGGTTTCGGGAAGCGTTTCCGGCTCTGTTTCAGGCGGTGCCTCTGTTTCCGTCGGAGCTTCCGTTTCAGGCGGTGTTTCGGTTTCGGGAGATGCCGTTGTTTCAGGAACGGATTCAGTCTGTGAAGTATCACTGTCGCCGGAAGTATTATCGTCCTTGCTTGTTTCGTCCTTACTGCTCGTATCGTCATATTCCGGTCTGAATGTGACTTTCATATTATATGAGTTTTCGCTCAGTTGTGAAAGAACAAGTATACCCTTTTCACCGTCAAACTCGCCTTTATCTATAAGATTCTTTGCTACTGTCAATTTTAGCTTTGCATCATTCATATCGCCGAGTTCAAGCGTCAGCTTGTTATCATAGCTCAGCTTTATATCATATATACTTGACACATTGATCGTCTTTATATGTTCGCTGATACCAAGTTCTCTGCACAGATCAATAAGCGTGAACACGCTGTCATATTTCTGCTGTGCCTCGTATTCGTTTTCGTCATCGATCTCGTCGTATGTCTTAACAGCCCTGAGAAGTTTTGTAAGCATGTTGCGGCTACCCTCGTCGGTTACAGACAAAAAGTCACCGGACTTTGCGTATTCGGGATCGAATCCGAGTACAACAACACAGTTCTTATCCGGGCTTTCAAGCTCCGCGTCCATTATTCTGCCGTTTTCACTGACAAGATAATAGCGGTCATTCTTTTTGACATTTGCCACCGCCGTTGCGGGATTGAGCTTTATCTCAAGTGCGCAGGTGAAAATGTTGCGGCTGACTTCTACCTTATCAACATAAGGAAGTGCCGTTATCAGTCTGTCTTTCACCGCACCCGCGTCCATAAGTATCAGGTTATCTCCGACATTAACTCCCGTTGCGTCAATTATCTGCTGTTCTTTGTATACCGTGTCGCCTGTTATCCTGTACTTTGAAAGGTTGAACAGTACGGTTGTTGACAGCACTGCCAGTATTACCACTGCCAGTATGCCGAATATAATATAATATACGATATAGGCAGAAAGACGCTTTCTGCGTTTTCTTTCGCGTGTGTCTTCCTTTGATCTTGGCTTGTTGCGAAGTACACGGTTCTGGATATCCACAGGCTTTACGACAGGGATATCTGTTCTTGTATTTTCACTCAGAAACTGCGGCATACGCTGTGCCTTAGATGCCGTATCTGTATCAGCAATTGCATTGTTTATCGGTCTTTTTGCAGTTTTGTCGGTGGTATTACCCTTTTTATCTTTCTGCTTTTTTGCAGTATTTTTATTATCGGGTTTTGATTTTTTCTTTTTGCTCTTTTTATTGTCGGGCTTATTTTCGGGTGCGGGTTTCGACTGTGAATTTTCCTGCTGTAAGCGCTTCTTGCCTGACGGCGGCATTTCCGCCCACAGGTTGTTCTTATCTCTTTCGGTTATGTCAGCCATTTTCGCACCTCCTTTTATTTTCAAATTCTTTTTATATCTGCTCCCACGCTGTAGAGCGCTTTTTCTATTGATTCATATCCTCTGTCGATATGCGATATTCCGCCTATCGAAGATGTTCCCTCGGCGCTTAGCGCCGCTATGACCAGCGCCGCTCCTCCCCTTAAATCGGGAGAAACAAGCTCTGTCGCGGACAGTCTGCGTACACCCTGTACGACTGCCACTCTGCCCTCGGTTTTTATTACAGCTCCCATACGGAGCAGTTCGCTGACGTGGCGGTAACGATTATCAAATATGTTCTCTACAAAAACCGCTGTACCGTCCGCTACCGTACACGTTGCCATAAGCGGTGCCTGAGCGTCTGTCGGAAAACCGGGATAAGGCATTGTACGCACAGTGTGCGGCGCTCTCAGTCTTTCGGGGGCTTTTATATAAATGCTGTCCCTGCCGAAAGAATAAATACGGCAACCCATTTCTTTAAGAAACGGCACAACAGCTCCGATATGCGTTATATCCGCACCCGTAAGAATAAGTTCGCCGCCTGTTACCGCCGCACAGCAAAGATATGTCACTGCGGCTATCCTGTCGGGCATTACGCTGTATTCACAGCCCGAAAGCTTATCCTTGCCGCGTATTATTATCCTGTCTGTTCCCGCACCGCTGATATCCGCTCCGCATGAAACGAGAAACGATGCAAGGTCGCATATCTCAGGCTCTTTCGCCGCGCCCTCGATCTCGGTAACACCGCTTGCGGTAACTGCCGCAAGCATTACATTTTCTGTAGCTCCTACAGACGGAAACGACAGCGAAACCGAAGTGCCTTTCAACCCTTTCGGTGCTGTACAATCAAGAAAGCCGTGTGTTTCCTCTATCACCGCACCCATACTGCGAAGAGCCGCAAGGTGAAGATCTATCGGTCTGGGACCCAGCTCACAGCCGCCGGGATACGACATTCTGCAATGTCGCGTTCTGCCGAGTACAGAGCCTAAGAATACTATTGACGAACGCATCTCCCGCATAAGGCTTACCGGTATTTCACAGTTGCCTATCGCTGACGCATCGGATATCACCGTACCGCCGTCACGTCTGCACTTGACGCCGATATGCGACAGTATGCGAAGCGCCGCGTCAACATCGGTAAGTCTGGGACAGTTATGTATGATACATTCACCGTCTTTTATCAATACCGTTGCCGCAAGAAGAGGCAATGCGGCGTTCTTTGCGCCGTGGAGCGCAAGCTCGCCCTCTATCCTGTTCCCGCCTTTTATAATAAGTTTCTGTTTATCCAAAGTATCACCCTCTCATAGCTTTTCTTCATATTATGCCATTCGGGGTGAATAGGTGAAATACGATTATTCAAGACCCATAAGGTCTGTGATCTCACGCAGTATAACGCCTGCCGCGTCGTGCTTTGACAGTTTCGCCGCATTCTCACTCATAAGCTTGAGCAGTTCGGGATCGTCCGCAAGCTTTGTTACAGTGTCTATCAGCACCGCGCCTGTCAGTTCCTTATCGTCGATTATCCTGCCTGCGTTGGCGTTCTGGAGCGTCAGCGCATTGTAATACTGATGGTTTTCAGCCGCATAAGGATAAGGTATCAGTATCGACGCCCTGCCTATCGCCATAAGCTCGGTCAGCGTCATTGCTCCTGCTCTCGTTATAATAAGATCGCTTGCACACATACAGGTGTACATATTATCGATATATTCCTTGATGATGAAATGTTCGTTATCCGGGTCTACTCCGTTTTCCACAAGGCTTTGCATAAATGTATCCTTGCCGTGTTTGCCGTAACCGTGGATATGATTTATGTTGCCTTTTTTCTGCTCGTATGAAAGTAAGTGTACGACAGCTTCGTTTATTCTTGACGCGCCCTGACTTCCGCCTGCCGAAAGAATGGTCAGGCAGTCGGGAAGCCCAAGTCTTTTTCTTGCCGCCGACTTTTCTTCTATCGGAATATTATTTCTGAGCGGATTGCCTGTGACAACGCATTTCTTGCACTCGCCTAAGTGCTTCTTTGCGTCCTCCGTACCGAGCATTACAAGGTCAGCCTTTGGCGCAAGCATCTTTGTGGATACGCCAGGCAGTGAATTGCTCTCATGAAGCGCCGTCTTGATACCGCATTTCAGTGCGGTTTTAAGCACTGTGCCGGTTACATATCCGCCTGTTCCGATCACAAGATCGGGCTTGAAATCGTCAAATATTTTTCTTATGCACTTTCCCGCATTCAGATAGTAGTGCACCGCCTGAACATTCAGCTTTATATTGTGCGGCGTCAGCTTACGCTGTATGCCTGCCATCTTTACCGGTGCAAAGTCGTATCCTGCCTTTTTGACAAGTTTTGACTCAAGTCCGTCGGGTGAGCCTATAAAAAGTATCTTTGTATCGGGGAAAACTTCCTTTAATTTATCTGCTATGGCAAGTGCGGGATTTATATGTCCTCCCGTACCTCCTGCCGCAAACGCAACATTCATTGTACTCTTCCTTTCGGTATCAGGTATCGGCATCTCTTGATATATTCAGTAGCAATCCGACTTCCGCCAGCTGTGTTATCAGCGCCGTACGTCCGTAGCTGAAGAACGGGAGCGAAATACCTGTATTCGGTATGGCGTTGCACGCAACGGCAATATTCAGTATCGCCTGCAGTCCTATCTGGAGCGTTATTCCGAGCGCCATCAGCGAGCCGAATTTATCCTTTGCTCTGCCTGCTATTATAAATCCTCTTACTTCAAACAGTACAAACAGCAGTATTACCGTCATACCGCCAAAGAAACCGAGTTCTTCACATATTATCGAGAATACAAAGTCGTTCTGGCTTTCGGGGAGGTAGTAATATTTCTGCCTTGAGTTTCCGAGTCCCAGTCCGAACCAGCCGCCCGAACCTATGGTTATCAGCGACTGCGATGTCTGATAAGTGGTGTTGCCGGCATCCGAGAACGGATGAAGCCAGCTTGTTATACGGTCGGTCAGATACTCCCACTTGAACACATAGACAAGCGCTATAAAACCGACAACCGCAACAAGCACAAGTACTATAAGTCCGCCCTTGTTCGAGCCGCCGACAAACATCATTACAAATGCGATAGCGAGAATGATAAGCATTGCCGAAACGTGTCGCTGAGCCATACACAGCGCCGCCGCAAAGAATGCTATAAACGCCTGTTTACCAAAGCCGTACCACAGTCTGTTACGATATTCGTAGCTGTTCTGTAGCATATAGGCAAGCAGTATTATCATACCTATCTTGAAAAGCTCCGACGGCTGGAACTGTATGCCGCCGATCGTGATCCATCTTCTTGCGTCGTTTACCGCATCACCGACAAATACGACAGCAACCATCAGCATAACGCAGAAAAGGAAGAACAGTATCGCTATATTCATTCCCTTACCGTTTTCGGGTTTCTTTTTATCTTTGTTGAAAAATGTCTTTATCGGGCGCACAAGCCAGTGATAGTCAAACGATGAACATACTATCATTGCTATAAATCCGATTATTGCCGCAACAAGCTGTCTTTCGGCATATGCAAAGCTGTTGCCCTCTTCCTTGAGAGCGTATGCATAGCTTGCCGAAGACATCATTATTATTCCCATTACAAGCAGTATCAGCGTAACTGTGAAAAGCGGCATATCGAACTTACCGCGCTTTTTATGTGAAACGCACTCCATATACGGAGGAACTATCTTTACTTTCGGATATTTATTACGGAATATTCCGTATATGCTTTCCGCTGTCGAACCGCTGTCGTGCCTTTCGGTTCTGTGCTGTACGCTTTCACGCTCTGTCGGTTCCGTTTTCGGCGGTTTAAGCTCGATCCTCTGTGCTCTGTGCTTTGCCGAGGGGACTTTCTTTTTACTTCCGTTGTTTACCTGCGGAACGTCACGAAGCTTGTCAACATGACGTCTGCCGTCCGTGTCGCGGATATTCTGTTCGTACATTGCCTTTCGCTGTTCATAGCTCAGCCCGTTTTTCTCTGACACGAATAATCCCCCTTTCGTTTTGATTTATCTCAGTTTCCGAAATACTGAAGAAGTATTCCGACACTGCACGCAAGAAGCTCAAGCAGTGAGAATACGGCAACAATCTTGCCCTCTTTCCAACCCCTTATCTCAAAGCTGTGATGTATAGGGGTCATCTTGAAAAGACGCTTGCCGTGAGTTATCTTGAAATATGTCATCTGTATCAGTACCGAGAGCGCCTCCCAGATATATACCGCACAGCATACGACCATTACGAATTCAGTGCCTGTACCGATTCCGACTGCGGTAACGATACCGCCGAGGAACATCGAGCCCGTATCGCCCATCATAACCTTTGCAGGGTGCAGATTCCACACCATAAAGCCAAGACAGCCCGCACCTGCCGCCGCCGAAACAAGACCCATTTCACTCATACCGAGAAGCGAACAGATCACAACGTAAGCCGCACAATAAACAAGCGTTACCGATGAACAAAGTCCGTCAACGCCGTCTGTCAGGTTTACCGCATTGACAAGGTAGATTATACCCAGTCCCATTACGATATAATAGAATATTCCGAAGTCGAACTGGCCTAAGAACGGGAATGTTATTACGGTAGAAGTGTCTCCCGCAATTATGTGAGAAGTGAAGAATGCGGCGATGATAAGCACCTGCATGATTATCTTCTGCATGGGCTTAAGACCCTCGTTCTGCTTTTTCTTTACCTTGATAAGGTCATCGACAAAACCGACAAAGCCGAACAGCAGAGCCATAATAACGGCGGATATCGCTTTTGCGAGCTTCTGCGAACCTACCTCGTCCATATTGATATTACCGCTTGCCCACATTATCGCAAGACCCACAACAAACGAGATTATAACGCCTGCAATAAACATTACGCCGCCCATTGTCGGTGTGCCGTTCTTTGACTTGTGCCACGCAGGACCGATATCAAGTATCGTCTGACCGAACTTAAGTCTTTTCAGTGCAGGTATCGCCACAAATCCGAGCAGTGCAGTTATGCCGAAGCACAGCACTGCGGTTATCACGGTAGCAGGAATATTCATATATCAGTTTCCTTCCTCTTCATTATATCTTTTACTATATCCTTTTCGCAAAACGGCAGATATTCATCGCCTATTATCTGATAGGTTTCATGACCCTTACCGCACAGCGCTATCACATCGTCCTTGCCGGCAATATCAAGTGCGTACTTTATAGCCTCGTATCTGTCGGTAATACACTTGCAGGGCTTTGTGCCCGTAGTGCCTGAAAGCACCGACTTTATTATATCATCGGGGTTTTCGTGTGCAGGGTTATCGGATGTTATGACGAGCATATCTGCGTTTTCTTCCGCAGCTTTTCCCATCATAGGGCGCTTTTCTTTGTCACGGTCGCCTGCTGCGCCGAACACGCATATAAGCCTGCCTTTAGTTACTGCTTTTAGCGTTGAAAGCACTTTTATAAGTGCATCATCGGTATGCGCATAATCGGTTATTACGGTAAACTCACCGCGATACACGACATTCATTCTGCCATCCACTCCGTCAAGAGTAGCAAGCGCCTTTGCACATTCCGACATATCGTAGCCAAGCGCAGTCACCATTGCGATCGCACACATAGAGTTCTGTACATTGTACAGACCTGTCATATTCATATCAACTCGGCACGCCGTTTTCTCACGCTCATTCACAAGCATATAAGAACAGCCTGTTGCACTCATTTTTATGAAATCGGCGTGGAAATCCGCCTTGCCGCTTACGCTGTAAGTCACAGTTATATTCGAAAATTCATCTGCAAGCCGTCTTCCGTATTCATCATCAATACATATGACAGCTGTTTTGCACATTGTAAACACACGGCGCTTTGCCTGATAATAGTTTTCCATTGTGCCGTGATAATCGAGATGGTCGCGCGTCAGATTTGTAAATCCTGCAACCGCCACATTTTCATCGCCTATACGGTACTGATCGAGCGCCTGCGAACTTGCTTCCATAACGCAGTAATCGGCACCGTTTCTGACCATTTCGTCAAACCACCGATAAAGCACTGTCGCTCTTGGCACTGTCGGTGTTCCGTGCTGTGACGGTTTAAGCTCACCCGAACAGGTGTCGTTGCCTGCCGTGCCGATACAGCCGCACTTCTTACCGAGAACGGTAAGTATATGCTTTACAAAGTGCGCAGTCGTTGTCTTTCCGTTAGTTCCCGTGACTGCAAGCAGTGCGAACTTCTTTGCAGGTTCGCCGTAAAAGCGCGACAGCATATCGGCAAGTTCAAGCCTTGTGTTTTTCACTATGACCTGACGCTCACAGCCTGTATCGTGTTCGACAATTACCGCTGTTGCGCCGTTGTCGAGCATTTTCTGTGCCGCACTGTGTCCGTCAAAATTCGCACCTTTTATGCAGACAAATATACTGGCTTCGGTGACCTCACGCGTATCATCGGTAACGCCTGTCACCTCGGTGTTTTCTATACCCGCAGTTTCAGCCGCGGGGCAGATATCATACAGTTTGATAATACCCTCTCCTATCAGCCTGTTTCATTATTGACAAGGAAGTTGACTTCTATAACGGTACCTCTGTATACAGAAAGTCCCGAATTTACGCTCTGGCTTACTGCCTTTGCTTCACTGCCCGTAGCTGCTCCGCTTATGCTGATATTAAGTCCGGCGTCGCTGAGCGTCTTATTGGCTTCCTCTACCGTCATTCCGATAACGCTCGGAACGGTTGACATTCTGTAATCTGACAGCGGTATGTCGCCCATGTAGAGCATTACCGTACTGCCGCTCGGCATTACCGTTCCGGCTGACGGAACCTGACCTGTTACCTCTGTACCGTCTGTACTGCCTATGTACTCAGCCTTAAGTCCTGCGGCTGTGAGCTGAGCCTCTGCACGGATACTGTTATATCCGCCTACCCACGGAACAGTTACGTCCTGCTGAGCAAGCTCGTCGGCTGTGTACTGCGGATATATACCCATATATTCAAGGCCTTCCTTGAATACCGCAGATACAACAGGTGCGGCGATCGCACTGCCGTAAATGTAACCCGATGTCGGCTCGTCGCATACGACAAGCATTACATATTCGGGGTCGTCTATAGGAACTATAGCACAGAATGTAGCGACATATCTCAGCTCCGGGGTCTTTCCGCTGTTGTAGTCGTCTATCTTTTCAGACGTACCGCTCTTGCCGCCGATACGGTAGCCGCTCATATATGCGTTACCGCCGCCGTTTGCCGTTACGACATCTTCAAGTATCTGACGCATTGTTGCGCTTGTTTCTTCGCTTATTACCTGACGCTTTACAACTGTCTGCGCCGACTTTACAACGTTGCCTTCACTGTCGATTATCTTGTCTACGACATAAGGCGTAACCAGCTTGCCGCCGTTTACGACAGCCGCCGCCGCTGTGACCATCTGTATCGGAGTAACCTTTGTTGTCTGACCGAAAGCCGAGCTGGAAAGTTCAACTATACCCATATCAGATTCTTTTACATAAAGCGAATCAGCTTCACCCGGCAGGTCGATACCCGTCTTTTCGGTAAATCCGAACGCTTCAAAATATCTGCTGAACTTCTCAGCTCCGAGGAGCTGTCCTATCTTGATAAAAGCGGGGTTGCACGAGCGTATCATCGCCTCAGTAAGAGTTGATACTCCGTGACCGCCTATGTTCCAGCAACGAATCTTTGTGCCGGCAACATCAGCTATACCCGAACACTCGAATGTACTGTCAAGCGAAACGACCTCTTCTTCAAGTGCCGATGCACAGGTGAACATCTTGAATACCGAACCGGGGATATAAAGCTCGCTTACTGCCTTGTTCTGCCACTGCTTTCCCCATATATCCTGTTTTGCCTTGAGTATTTCTTCTTCGGTCTTCTTGTCCGCCGACATCTGAGCCAGCGTCAGCCTGTCGTTTTCGAAGTAAACATACGACGGATCGTTCGGATCAAAACCCGGAGCTGTAGCCATTGCTACAATAGCGCCCGTTTTTGCGTTCATTATAATGCCTGTACTGCGGTTAGCAAGCTTGTGCTGCGAAACGGTTATCTCAAGGTTCTTTTCAAGATAATACTGTAATGTTTCGTCGATAGTCAGCACAAGGCTGTTGCCGTCCTTTGCCGCAAAGCGTGACGAATAATCATACGGCATAGCGTCACCGTCCGCGTCGGTGGTCGATACCACTCTGCCGTCCACGCCTTTAAGATATGAGTTATAGTACGCTTCCAGTCCGTAACCCTCTTCATTCTCGTTTATAAATCCGAGAACGCTTGCCGCAAGCGTACCGTTGGGATAACTTCTCTCACTGTTTTCGACAGAATATACCGATACGCTCTTGAGGTCGTTTTTCAGAATGAATTTGTTTATCTTCTCGACCGTATCACGGTCAACCCTTTTCTTAGCCACATAATAACGGCTTTCGGTGTCCTCGCACGCCTTGAGCAGTGTTTCGTACTTTACGTCAAGTATATTGCTGAGACCCTTGCAGATAAACTCACGGTTCTGCGGCTCATACTCTTCGATATCTCCCGGAGATATTATAATATCCCATACCGTTGTGCTCTGGGCAAGCACCTTATTGTTACGGTCGTATATAGTTCCGCGTTTTGCCTTGATAGTAAAGCTGCTTTGCTGCTGGTCGTTCGCCATAGCAGACATTTCCTTGCTGTTGACTACCGCGGCATTGAACAAGGTTATGCTGACATAGCCTGTAAGAAAAACGCACAGCGCTACTATTACGACAATTATGCGTATTCTCATGCTCCGTGTGGTCTTTACGTTCATCGGCTGCTCCTTTACTGTAAGTGATGTTGCCAAAAAATAACTTTCGATAAAAAAGCATTATCCTTTCCTCGTAAACACAGCCGTATCAACGTGGAAAGGAGCCCTGCTTGTTCATTTATATGTCCTAAAATCCGAGATATTCTAATATACCGTTAAACCAGTCCTGAATATCAACAAATATATTGTCACTGTTTTTCTCTGCGGTTTCTGTCATAGTGCCTGTATTCATCTCTACATATCTTTCCTGAGATGCGTTTATCTTCTGCATACCGAGTTCATTCACCGCATACTGCTCTACGTTATCAAGCGATACCGAGCCACTGAGCTGATTATTAAGAGCAGTGTTTATGTTCTGTACACTCTGCAAAGTCTGTGTTTCATTGCTTATTCTGAGGTTTACCTCGCTGAGCGTTGCCTTGCTGTAAAGGAACATGATGAAAACAGCAAGAGTAACCGCCGCAATAACTACCAGTGCAACAGGCTTGCCTGCCTTTGCTACAGACGATGTTGCAACTCTGAGTTCCGTTTTTTTCTCGGGAGCCTGTTGTTCTTTTCTTTTAGCAGATGTATCAAACAGCGACAAGTCGTAAGCCGCGCTTGTTCTGTTGTGTGGTGTTGCCATTAAGATATCCCCTTTTAAAGTTTTTCTATAACCCTGAGTTTTGCACTTCTCGAACGGTTGTTCATTTCAAGTTCCTCATTTCCTGCAGTTACGGGCTTTCTGTATACAAGCTCGCCCCTCGGCTTTTTTCCGCATACGCATACGGGAAAATCGGGAGGACAGGTACAACCTGTGCAATAATCTCTGAATGTGTTTTTTACTATTCTGTCTTCTATGGAGTGGAACGTGATGATCGCCAGTCTTCCGCCTGCCGAAAGTCTTTCAAACGCCTCCGACATTCCTTTGCGCAGTTCATCAAGTTCGCCGTTGACTTCTATTCTTATCGCCTGAAAAGTCTTTTTGCACGGATTTTTCTCCTTGCGGACCTTCAGCGGTACATTTCTTTTTACTATCTCGGCAAGTTCAAGAGTAGTCTTTATCGGAGCTTCTTCCCTTGCTCTGAGGATCCCGCCGACTATTCCGTGAGCGAATTTTTCCTCGCCGTACTCGAAAAGTATCTTTTCAAGCTGTTCCTTGCTGTATTCGTTCACCACGTCATAAGCGCTGAGCCCGCTCTTGCTCATACGCATATCAAGCGGTGCGTCCTCGTGATACGAAAATCCTCTTTCGGCTGTATCGAGCTGATATGACGATACGCCGAGATCCATCAACACTCCGTCGACCTTGTCAACTCCGATTTCATCAAGACTTTCGTCAAACGTCGAAAATTTCCTGTTGATAAGCGTGTGCGGATAATCTTTCAGTTTTTCATCTGCCGCTTTTATCGCATCGGGATCACGGTCAAAGCCTATAAGTCTGCCTGTTGTAAGGCGCTTTGCTATCTCGGAGGAATGTCCCGCAAAACCCGTGGTGCAGTCTACATATATACCGTCCGGCTTTATGTTCAGTGCTTCTATTGTTTCGCTTAGTAAAACGGGTATGTGAACAGGTTTTTCGCTCATATTCCCTCCCGTTTATATTCCGAGCTCTAATGCAAGCTCTGTCAGATCTTCGTTGTTTGTGTTCTCGTTGAACTTTACCCACGAAGCCTTGTCCCATATTTCCGCAGTGCCTTCAAGTCCGACTACCACAACATCAGATGTGAGTGTTGCGTACTCTCTGAGCGGCTGAGGAACAGAAACTCTTCCCTGTTTGTCCGCCGATATCTCATAAGCGCTGCCGAATAAAAATCGTTTTATACTCTGAGTTTTCACCTGCGGAAGCTCATTTATTCTGGCAACCAGCTTCTGCCAGTCTTCTTTTGAATACACCTTAATGCAGGCTGTACCTATCGTTTTTGCAAGGACAAGATCGTTTCCCATTTCTTCACGGAGTTTAAGCGGTATATTCATTCTGCCCTTTGCGTCAAGTGTAGATTTGAATTCGCCTATCACGAGCCTGTCCCTCCTTTCACAAAAAGATACGCCGAAGATGTGCGGCCCGCACATTTTTCATAAAAATTGAATTTCGATGAAAAATAAGTGTCCGAAACCCCACCAAAGTGTCAAAAAGTGTACATTTATATTATACAGCCCACAGCAAAAAAATGCAAGTGGAAATTTTATCATTTATTCCGAAAAAGTAGCTAAATACAGTTTTTTAATTTAGTATATTTTGCACAAAAAATAACCCCTCAGCAAGGGGTTAAATTCAGTATTTGTTGTTGATTTTCAACATATTGTATTTGCGCGAGTGAACGCAACAACATCTTGAACAGGTGGTGAAAATGACACATTGTGAACGGATAGAACAATGTATGATACAGACAAAACCGCCGGGTTGCGCACCCGGCGGTTTCGGAATTTTCTGCTTTACTTCTTACGGATATAAGTAACGTATTTAAACGGATACTTTTCGGTATCAATAACCTCTTCTTCGCTACCGATCTCCCATTCGGGATCTTTATCAAGATCAGGGAAATAAGTATCGGCTTCAAAGCTGTGTAATATCTTTGTTATATGTGCTTTGTCACAATAAGGCAGGAGCTGTTCATATATGCTTCCGCCGCCGAGCACAAATATCGGTTTATCGGCAGTCTTTGCAAAGCCGATAAATTCTTCCGTTGAGGTGAAACATCTGATACCAGGATACTGCTCAGGGTGATGTGTGATAATAAGATTTTCCCTGTCGGGCAGAGGGCGCTTAGGAAAGCTCATATAAGTCTTGCTTCCCATAACGATTATATTTCCGACAGTCATTGCCTTAAGGCGCTTGAGATCAGGCGAAAGGTGCGCCAGAAGGTCGCCGTTTCTGCCTATGCCGTAGTTTTCGTCCACCGCTACTATGATTTCCATGGTTGATAATTCCTTTCGTGTACCGTTACCGGCAATTCTTATTTAGTTGTCCTTACATTAACGTAAGTGTATCCGCTGTGTGAAGTTTTTCCGCCAATTGTCTTATACGACCTTATTCTGAACCTGTAGGCGGTATTACGGCTCAGCTTCGATACCGTATAGCTTACATTCTTATTTCCCGAAACAACGGCGATCTGAACCCATTTTCCGTTTTTATACTGCTCAAACTTGTAACCTGTTGCAGTAGTATTTTTGTTCCAGCCGAGAGTTACGGAAGTGCCCAACCGTTTGGTTGCTTTGAAAGATGTAACATTGGTCGGCGAGCTGAGCGTCTGATAGGTAGTGTAACCGCTGTGTGCGGTTACGGAGCCGGAACTTTTGTATGCCCTTATGCGGAATTTATAAGCTGTAGCGGCAGTAAGCCCCGTCACCTTATAGGAAGTGGTCTTGTTGCTCTTTATCTGCGCTATCTGAACCCATTTGCCGTTTTTGTACTGTTCGAGCTTATAGCCTGTTGCGGTTGAATTTCTGTTCCAACAGAGCGTTATTGAATTATAGGTGCGTGCAGTGCATACAAGTCCGCTGACATTGACAGGCGAACTGAGCGTCTGATAGGTAGAGTAACCGCTGTGTGCGGTTACGGAGCCGGAACTTTTGTATGCCCTTATGCGGAATTTATAACCTGTCGCGGCAGTAAGTCCCGTAAGCTTATAGGAGGTGATCTTGTTGCTCTTTATCAGCGCTATCTGAACCCATTTTCCGTTTTTGTACTGTTCCAGCTTATAGCCTGTTGCGGTTGAATTTCTGTTCCAGCCCAGTGTTATTGAGTTATAGGTGCGTGCAGTGCATACAAACCCGCTGACATTGACAGGCGAGCTGAGCGTGGTGTGGCTTGTATAACCGCTGTAAACCGTATTTACGCCGATCGTTTTATACGCTTGTATCCTGAATCTGTATGATGTAGCGGCTGTCAGTCCCGATACGGTATAGCTTACAGACGAATTGACGGATAATTTTGCTTTCTGAACCCACTTGCCGTTTACATACTGCTGTATGATATAACCGCCAGCCGTGTTGTTCTTATTCCAGCTGAGCGTCACCGAGTTTTTGGTTCTGCCTGTACATCTGAAATTGCTTACAGTAACAGGCAACGTATTGACCGCAACAGTCGCATAAACCGAATAATCGGTTGCATTTGCCGTGTTTCTGTACGCCCGTATTCTGAACTTGCAGGTTGTGCTTGCAGTAAGCCCTGAAGCAGTGTAGCTTACAGCGGAATTGCTGGAGATATTTGCGGTCTGTACCCATTTTCCGTTCTTATACTGCTCTACGCAGTATCCGTCAGCCGATGTGTTTTTATCCCACGAAAGCGTCACAGTACTGTCCGTTCTGCCTGTGCGCCTGAAATTGTCAACAGCCGCAGGCAGTGTATCAACATCAGCATAGGTATATGCGCTGTACGAAGAATCTTTATATGCTTTTATGCGGAAACGGTATGTCGTTCCTGCGGCAAGCGAGCCGATCTCATACGAAACAGCGGTATTTGACCCAAGCTTTGCCGTCTGTACCCATTTACCGTCAATATAGCGTTCAATGATATATCCTGCTGCAATGTCATTTTTGCTCCACGAAAGCACGATCGTATTGCTTGTCCTTTTCTGACACGACAGTTCGGTTATTGGCAACATACCGTTGATCTTCAATGTAAGCGAAGTCTTTATGCCGTTTATCGCTGCAGGGAGTGTTACCGTACCCGAAGACCACGGAGAAACGCTTTGCATATCGTATATTTCAAGCTGTCCGTGAAGCTTGGCACAAAGCTCTCCTATTGCATAATCGGAAACGCTTCCGCTTGTATATGTTACCTTTGCCCTTATCTTGGTCTTGTCGTAAATAAATCTGAAATAATCACTGCCGTCACTTTGCTTGGCGTAATATCCGTCATTTTCCGCCGTTAATGTATCCGCATTGCCGCTCATATACAGCTGTACGCTCCTGACAGGATTCGTAACAACATTGAAGCTAAACTTTGCGGTCACGCCGCCGACAGTACAATAACCGATATTTGTTCCGACCGAAAGAGTACCGCTCCCCTGAGAGAATACCGCTTCATAGCCTGTTTTCTGCTTCAGGTCTGCGGCTGTACAGCTGACAGAACTTCCGTCCGTATATGTTATCTTCACATTATAATCATAAGCACCGAGCGAATATTCAAACCGTTGCGTTACCGCCCCGTTTTCATCGGCAACAGCCCTGTAACTTCCGTTCACGTTATATATTGCATTGATAGCGTACATCGGCGTAACGGACAGCGATTTTATCTTTGTCGCAGCAACCGTGAACGTTGCTTTCGCACTTTTGCCGCCGAGCGTATATGTAACCGTATGGCTGCCGTAAGACCACGCAGTATCGCTCTGCCCGTCCGATATGACAAGCGGCATTCCGAGCGAGGCTGTAAGACGTGTTATTTCGCTTCCGGTATACGTTTTCTTTGATGTTCCGTAATCCACCGTAAGCCGTATCTTGTCATAATCGTATACATCATAATATGAACGTGAAACGTATTTACCGCTTTCGCTGTCAAAGCGGTATACCGTCCGCTTATCCGACCCGTCAAGCGTTGACTGCACCGGAGTCACACTTATTGATGTCACCGCGTCTGCCGCACCCGCTTCGGTCTGCTTTGCAAACAGCGATACCGCCGTAACAATTATCACGGCGGTGAATACAGCATATATTAAATTTCTGATATTCCTGATACTGTACATTTCTCTGTCCTTGCTGTCATAAAAACTTACTTGTTTCTGGCAAGCCCTATTATATCGCTCATTTTCAGTCTGTTACCGGTATGCAGTATTACCTGTTCATACACGCGCGCAACAAGCAGAGCCATCAGCACTACAAATACGCAAAGGACAAGCACGGCAACAAGCGCCTGTGTGATATCGATCGCTCCGGTCAGCAGTGCGGACGGAATAGAGAACGGCGACGATATAGGCAGGTAATACGACAACAGTTTGAGAAAACCGCCCTCCTCACCGTCAAAAGAAGAGGGGAAATACGCAAGGTAGAAGCCTATTATGCCGAATATAGCCATAGGCTGCATTGCAGAGTTGAGGTCCTCCATACGGCTGACAGTAGCTCCGATAAGTCCCGCAATAAGTGCGAAGAATATAAAGCCGACAATAAACACAACGATAATAAGCACGATAACAGCAGGTGAAAATCCGCCGAGTGCGTTTCCGATCTCGGTTATGATCTGATTTGCCGACACGCCGGTCGCGTCTGCGGAATCAACAAACATAGACGAAACGGGCGATGAAACCGCAATGCCGAGAACTCCCGATGCAATTATCATCAAGAACTGCAACAGCGCTAGTGAGCCCATAGCGAGTATCTTGCCGATAATAACAGCAAGAGGTCTTACCGATGTGAGCAGAAGCTCCATGACCTTTGAGGTCTTTTCCTGTGCGATAGACTGTGCAACCATCTGACCATAGATGAAAATCAGCATAAACAGTATAAGTGAAGACAGCATCGGGAAAATCATCTTTACAATAAAGCCTATCTGATTTTCCGTAGGTTCTCCGGCTACCGAAGAATACACAGCAGATGTCCTGAAAGCCGCCTGTATCTGTTCGGCAGAAAGTCCTGCCTTTGCCAGTCTGATATTGTCAAAATAAGTCTTGATAAGTTCTCCGAAACTATTCGCCATATCCGTTGAAACCGAGCCGTCGCCGGGACGTGAAGCGCAGATATCATAGCCGTTATCTGTTGCCTCGATTGTCACAAGTAATGAATTTGCCTCGTTCTTTACCTTTTCGGTGAGCGCCGTTATATCCGCATCCTTACCGCAGTCGGTAACATTCACTTTATATGTGTCGTGGATTATTTCGTAATCCGCACCGGAGGTAATTCCCGTGGTATCAGCCAGATAAATATTCTTTAAGGTGATCTCGGTGTCGCCGCCGATATTTCCGTCGGAGCCGGAGCTGCTGCCGATAAGTCCGGGGAGGATGCCTGCAAGCAGCGTCATTGCGAATACGGCAATAATTATGATTACCGAGCTTGCCTTGAAAGCCCTTGATTTTGCCGTCTGTCTGAACGTGAAAGCAAACACGTTCTTCCAGCCGTATGTATCTCTGCCCAGCTTCATACCTCATCGCTCCTTCCTGCCTCTTTATCGGCTCTTTCTATATGTTCAACAAATATCTCGTGCAGGCTCGGCTCACGCAGTTCATAGTGAACAAGCGGCATGCCGGAGGCGATTATTTTATTCAGCAGAGTCTTTGCCTGATCCTCAGATTTTATTTTGAATGTCAGCTTATCGGGAGTTATCGTTTCAGGAACAAGTCCGCACTCAGCCGCAAGAGGCAATACATCTCCGTCGCATTTTACGGAAAGATTAACTCTGCCGTAGCTCTTCTTTATATCGTTAAGATCGCCCTGAAGCACCGCCGTGCCATGATGCAGAATTGTGATATCCTTGCAGAATTCCTCAATTACGGGCATCTGGTGGCATGACATGATAATGTACTTTTTCTTTTCTATCTGCTCGTTGATAACACTCTTGAACAGGTCGGCATTTACGGGGTCAAGACCGCTGAGCGGTTCGTCAAGGATAAGCAGTTCGGGATCGGCTATAAGTGCCGCCACAAGCTGTACTTTCTGCTGATTGCCCTTTGAAAGCTGTTCTGCCCTCTTATCTTCATATCCTCTGAGTTCAAGGCGTTTGAACCAGTAGGCAAGCGACTTTTCAATGTCGGCTTTCTGCATTCCCCTGAGCTTTGCAAAATATGTAAGCTGTTCGTTTATTTTATACTTCGGATAAAGTCCTCTTTCTTCTGCAAGATAACCGACTTTTTCCGTTACAGGCGATAAAGCTTTGCCGTTCCATAGTACCTCACCACTGTTGCGGCTGAGCATACCGAGAATTATTCTTATAGAGGTGGTTTTTCCTGCGCCGTTCGTTCCGAGAAGAGCATATACACCGGGGTTTTCCAGTGTAAAGCTAAGCGGATGAAGCGCTGTGAAACTGCCATACTGCTTTGATATTTCTTTTACTTCAAGTGCCATATCAGAATTTTACCTTTCTTTTTCAGGACTTTTTGTCACTGCCGGTCATGATTCAGATTAAGTATATCACAAATCACAGCGTTTAGCAACCGGAACGCATAACAGTCCTTAAAAGCAAACTGTTAATGTGTTATATTAACAGTATAATCACATAGAGGCGATTTGTCAATACTTTTCCGGAAAAAATTTTATTGTCCGTACAGAAATATATAACCGACCTAAAGTTTTTCATATTTCTGCCGATATAAAATATAAGAGACAGTGTATTCTCTGCAAAAACCTACAATCAGGAAAGGACTTGCTGATATGGAAATAGCAAAAGTAGCAGAACAGGCGGCAGTTACAGCGCAGACAGCGCCGAAAACAAGCGTACAGACCACAGCAGAAAAGACAAACAGCACACTTGCGGCAGACAATGCCGATAAATATGTAAAGAGCGAGGAAACATTCACTCCCGCATACACAAAGAAATCCGCTCAGAAAAAAGAAGTTGACAACACTGACAGATCACAGTTCAGAACTGTAGCTCAGTCAAAGGCAGATCACCTTGCAAGCGTTGTCGAAACTCTTATTTCGCACCAGGCTTCAAGCGCTTCCAGCAAGGGAGCAAAGCAGATAGAACTTTCTGACGATCTCAAGAGCCAGATCGAAGAGGCTACAGGCAAGAAGTTTGAGAGCGAAGAAGTTTCCGACAAGGAAAACAGCGAGGATTACTGGGGCGCTGAGGAAACCGCAAAGCGTATGTTCGAGTTTGCAAAGAATCTTGCAGGCGATGACAGCAAGTATGCCGATACGCTCAAGGACGCATTTATAAAGGGATTCGGACTTGCGGAAAAGGCTTACGGCGGTAAAGGCAAATTACCTCAGGTATGCTATGACACATATGATAAGGTAATTGATATGTTCGACAGCTGGGGCAAGGAAAAGGCTGACAACACAACAGACAAAGCCGACAGCAAAGATACCGTAAAGGTTGAAGAAGGCAAAAAGTCTGAAGCGTCTGCACAGTAACTGACAGCATATACTGATATAAAAGGATCGGTCGCTACCGGTCCTTTTTTGTGTTTAAAAAAGCATTTACGCCTCGCCCTATCAACCATATAAAATTTTGCAAATTCGCTCAGATATTTCAAAAAAACTATTGCATTTTTGATAAAATTGTACTATAATATAGACAAGATTTAAGAAGAATTGAGCAATTTCAACAAAATCAGTTCAGAATGTTGCTAAATACACAAATTGCATTAAAAACCGATCCTCTTTGAACGGAGGCGAAGAGAATGAAAGTATTAAGCGGTAAAAGTCTTAACCGCCTTATCGTAAACGGCAACGCATTTATGTTTACAAGACGGAAAAGCAAAGTAAATTGCATACATATAGAAAATCCTGCTAAGGAAAAGGCAAGATTTGAAAAAGCACAGCAGATCGCACTAAGCCAGCTCGAGGTACTGCGTGATACCGCTGTGCCGAAAGTCGGAGAACAGCTTGCAAAAATATTTGAAATACACATGATGCTGACGCTTGACGACGATTACTGCGACGCTGTGAACGGAATAATCGATACACATCACGTCAACGCAGAATATGCGGTATCGCTGACAGCATACAACTTTTCAAAGGTCTTTGCCGCAATGGATGATACATATATGAAAGCCAGAGCGGCTGATATCCGTGATATATCTGACAGGCTTGTGGTTATTCTGTCGGGCAACAATCCGAACAGTGCGGAAGATTTTATGATAGGCAAGAACAAGATAGTATGCGCCGAAGATTTTCTTCCGAGTGAGATCATACAGTTCTGCGAAAACGGTGTTCAGGGATTTGTTACCGCTTTCGGCTCGTCCGAGTCACACTCGGCTATTCTTGCAAAAAGCCTTGATATTCCATCGATAGTCGGGCTCGGCTGGGACTTGTTATATAATGTCCGCACAGGCGATAATATAACGGTTGACGGCAAGGACGGCAAGGTCATACTTGACGAAAAAGAGGATAGCGAAAGTTGTGTTTCATAAAACAGTAAAGATATAAAAACACACGGAGCGGTTTCGGGACTGCTCCGTGTGTTTTTATTCCGGATATGAAAAGTGATTGCTTTATCCGGTGCGGTGTTATTGCATCTGTTTAATCGATTGAATGAAGCACTATTCTTCATCGAAATACATGCCTGTAAAACAGCTGTCGTACTCTTCTCTTATTTTATCGAACTGAGAATCTTTGAGAAGCTCTTTTACGCCTTCATATGCGTTTTCATACATTTTAGCACCGTTGTTTATTTCGGTCTGATAACCGATTTCTGCGTGTTTAAGTAACTGATAAGCCGCTCTGATATCAGTAAGCATCCTGCCGCTCTCTGACAATTCTCTGCCCAGCGCATAACAAAGGCTGGGATAGCGTTGTAAATCTGTACAATAGACAATGGATTCCGTGTCCCGATCTTCATTAATCACAAAGTTAAAGGCTTCGTTATAGTAATACAGTGACAGATCTGTGTCCTTAACATTCCACTTGTCAGAGGAATATATATCACCGAGCTTGTATGCGGCATCGACATTTCCCTGCTCTGCGGCTATTTTGAAATAAGCGATGGCAAGAGAGGTGTTCTGCTCAATATCACGTCCGTAAAGATAGCAATAACCGAGATTTGCAGCAGCATCCATATTGCCCATTGCCGCCGCAAGTCTTTAATACTCAACGGCTGTTTTGTAATTACCGTCACGGTATAGCTTCGCACCTTTGTTGTTTATGTATCGTGCGTTTTTAAGATTTACCGCATTGATATCAGCTTGCGTAAGTGTGAATGTTTCGTTATCCATGTTTATACCTCCTGAATTTCATCGTTTCTGATTTGATTATAGCATTATGTATGTACAATAAAAAGGACAAATGCAGAAAAGCGAATCCGTAACACAAAAAAGCACCTGCAATTTGCAAGTGCTTTTCTTTTTGATGGAGGCGCCACCCAGATTTGAACTGGGGATCATGGTGTTGCAGACCAATGCCTTACCACTTGGCTATAGCGCCAAAAAAATTGGAGCGGATTACGAGGCTCGAACTCGCTACCTCCACCTTGGCAAGGTGGCGCTCTACCAGATGAGCTAAATCCGCATATAAGTAAAGCCGCAAGAGCACCTGCGGTTTTACGAAGTGAAAGAGAAAATTGGAGCGGATTACGAGGCTCGAACTCGCTACCTCCACCTTG
>JAGBHT010000022.1 GCA_017935365.1 Ruminiclostridium sp.
GCAGGAATCATTGCAGAAAACGATGTTACTGACGGATATACCGAATTATTGGCGCGGGCAGCTGCGCGAGCTAAAATCGAGCTTAGCATGGAGGCTGTGGGACAGTACTATTTTGAAACCGGCTATATGGGCAAACGCAGCTTTGCCGATCTGGAATCAACAGTAGAACGTGCAAAAGCATTAAGAGAGGACCTGTAATATGTATTCATATACCTTTGATGTGGAGACTGGGGGCATCTTGCTCAATTCCACTCCCACTAATTTTTCAAAAGAACCCAGACCGGTATACGCAGCAGAAATGGATATACTCGGTTTTGAACAATATTGGGAATACGATAAGCAAAACGATATCCCTTATATGTGGGCAGAATCCACAGCCTATTGGTATAGAGGAGTAAAGATTGCTACAATAACAGGCGGAGATCTTTATACCGCACCGACACTGCAACCGGCTACCGACGAAGATGGCAAAATCATCTTCAGAAAAGAAAATGGCACCGTGTTACAGCCTATTGATATTTCTTCTATGTGCGCTAAAAACAAAGATCTTATGACCGTTATTGAAGACAGCACGGTCAAGCGCATTGTAAAGGAATATGAAAAATTCAAAAAGAAACTGGATATTTTCCATGTTGCCTTTTCGGGTGGAAAGGATAGCGCAGTTCTTTTGGACTTGGTTAAGAAAGCTCTCCCTAAAGGCAGTTTTGTCGTCATCTTCGGTGACACAGGAATGGAATTTCCAGATACTTATGACGCTGTTGAAATCACGCGTCAGCAATGTGAAATAGACGGAACGCCATTCTATACAGCGAAATCGCATTTTGACTCTCATGACAGTTGGGAAATTTTCGGCCCACCCGCAAGAGTGCTCAGATGGTGTTGCAGTGTTCATAAAAGCACACCGCAGACCTTGAAAATGCGAGAGTTGGCTGGAAAAGATAATTATACCGGTCTTGATTTTGTTGGAGTCAGGGGTGCTGAGAGTGTTACCCGTAGTCAGTATGAGTATGAGGGCTTTGGAAAAAAGCAAAAAGGTCAATATAGCTTCAATCCGATTTTGGAATGGACATCCGCTGAGATATGGTTATATATTTTAGAAAATGGATTGCATGTAAATTGTGCTTATAAAAAAGGTAATTCTCGTGCCGGATGCTTGTTCTGCCCTATGAGTGGTGGCGTTAGCGACTTCTTCAGAAGAACATCATATACCGAAGAAATTGATTCGTATATAGTTCATATAAAGAACTCATACAACTCCAAAGATGTTAAGCAAGTAAATTCCTATCTAATGAATGGTGGTTGGAATGCACGAAACAATGGAAGAGATTTGGCCGACAATCCTTTTAGATGTATAGAAAACACCTTAAACAAAAAAATTACAATCACCGTCATAAATCCCAACACCGATTGGAAAGAATGGATCAAAACAATAGGAATCCTTTCACACGATGAGGAATCGTATAGTATCACTTTCGAGGGAAATACTTATTCATTTACTGTCGATGATAATTCAAAAGGGTATATTGTTTCAATAGATGAATCAATTTCAAAAACGAACCCCAAATTTATAAAATTATTCAGACAGGTATTCCGCAAAACAACCTATTGCGTTGGTTGTCAAGTGTGCGAAACCAATTGCAAACACGGATCAATAAAGTTTACAGATGGAAAATTGTCAATTACTGACTGCATTCATTGTTATCAGTGTCATGATATTGATAGTGGATGTCTATTATTTCACTCATTACGTCATCCACAAGGAGGAGGAAAATCCATGAAAAGCTTAAACTCATTTGCAGACCACGCGCCCAAAAGAGACTGGTTAGTATCCTTTTTTGAACTTAAAGAAGACTTTTTTACTGAGCATACACTTGGCCCGATGATGTATGATATGTTCAGACGTTTTCTCAAAGATGCTGGGCTTAATGAGAAAAATCATTTCACAAAGTTTGCCGAAATGATTTCCAATATGGGATGGGAGACCGAAGCAGCTCTTGGGTTGATTATGACAAACCTTGCTTATGAGAATCCTCAAATTGCTTGGTACATCAACAACATGGATATCGGTTATTTCTATGAGAGAAGTCAAATTGAAGAATTATTGATTTCCGCAGAAGTCAAGCCCAAAGATGCTAAGTCAATCGCAAAAGCTTATAAGCGAATCATGGATACTCCGTTTGGCACCAATCTGAATTTTGGCTATGTAACGGATGAAGATGATATGGTTAGATCAAAATGGTCGATAACCGATAACAGAGTGTTATTGTATGCTCTTTATAAATTTGTCGAGGTTTGTAATCTGGACAAAGAATTCCATCTTTCTTATCTCTTTGATGAATCTATTGAGCGAGATGGTGTCAGCCCCGTGCGTATGTTCGGCATATACGACGAGGAAGAATTGAAGTCCAAATTGCTTGGTTTGTCTTCTGCTTATCCCGAATTTATTAACGCTACCTTTACAAACGATTTGAAGACCATAACATTATGTGATAAAACATCCGATGATGTATTAGAGCTTTTCAAGGAGGACATGTAATATGCCAAACAAGTATTGCGACTACTTTGATATAAACGAAAGGTATTTTCCTTGCGTTGATGAATCTGCAATCAACAGCGGCGCAGATTGGAAAGACACATATCCTCACGAAACTTTTATTGAGTTGCTGAAGTGCATGGAAAGAATGCTTGGTGGAAATACCAACCGTTCTGTATGGATCCATGGCGCATATGGTACAGGTAAATCCAAATGCGCGCTTGCTGTCAGAAGAATTCTTGAATTGTCCGAGGCAGATGTTCGTGCTTACTGGGATACTTACGAGCCGTTGAAAAAGAATCCCGCTTTGCTCGAAAAGCTGATAGGACATAAAGAAAGAGGCATTGTAACAGCATATCGTTACGCATCGGGTAATATCAGCACCCCAGAGCAGCTGTTCCTTGCCGTGCAGGAGAGCATTAAAAAAGCGCTCGAAGAACAAAACGTACCTTACAAGGGCGAGAATACGCTGAAGCAAGGGGTTATCGAATGGTTACAAGATCCTGTTCACAGTGCATTCATTAACAGTCTTCTCAAGAAACCTGAGTGGGAGTCTGCTTTTTCCCAGTCAACAGCAGAAGAAATTGTTAATTCGCTCCAAAAGAGCAGCGATGTTTCTAAATTGATGGCCAACTTGTTCAAGCTGGCAGCAAAAGAAGGTATCACCGCGCTTTCACTTACAGCAGATAACCTCAGGGATTGGATTCTGGATATCATTCAAAAGAACGATACTAAAATTGTTTTGATATGGGATGAGTTCTCGGATTTCTTCCGACAGAACAAAAATTCGCTGAGCGAGTTTCAAAAGCTGATTTCCATCTGTCAGGAAAAGCCGTTCTATTTCGTTATCGTAACGCACCCCATTACGTCATTGAGCAGTAGCGATGATTCGTGGAAAATCGTTCAGCAGCGCTTTGATAAGGTCGAAATAACCCTTCCTCCCAACATCGCATTTGAGCTTATCGGACATGCATTCAAACCGAAGTCGGCCGCATTGGCCAGTTGGAATGAAATGACGGATGAGTTGAACAGCTATATTTCTTACTCTCGCAAGAATGTAATGAAGGCAGCTAATGTAACAAATGAAATGACAATGAAGCGGATGCTGCCTATTCATCCAATGGCTGCACTTGTGTTGAAGAATATTGCAACGGCATATCAGGCAAACCAGCGTAGTATGTTCGATTTCATTAAAACGCCCAAAGACCTTGATACGAAGGCATTTCAGTGGTTTATTCAGAACTACGGACCTGAAGACGACCGCCCTTACTTAGCTGTTGATATGCTATGGAACTTCTTCTATGAAAATGGTAGGGACTATTTATCTTCAGATATTAGACTTGTTTTAGATACATTCCCTCAGCAGACAAGCTTGATGGAAAAAGAAAAAATAGTGCTTAAAACGGTCTTGATTATGCAGGCGATAGATCAACGACTTGGGGGTTCGGTTGATATCCTTAAACCCACTGACCAAAGTCTTGGATATGCGTTTGAAGGCGAGCAATATACAGGCCTTGAAAGCGGATATAAAGGTATTATAAAGTCTTTGGTAGATAAGGGTATTCTTATCGCTACACCTATCGCTGATGGTAAAAAGGTCTACAATGCAGCTGTTCTTGCCGGAGATGGTGCGAAAATTGAAGGCTATAAAAAAGATATCAGAGATAAGTTTACAACTCGCAAATTGGTTGATGAAGGACCTTCTATTGGCGGCGCATTGGCTTTAACTCCTGCATTAAAACTCAGATATGCACTTTCCATTGATCCCGGATATTTGCCAGTTGTAACAATGGCCGACTTTACTAAGGCAATGGATAGCTTGAAACATAAAGAGGCTGGCTGGCATTTCCATGCTGTTTTGGCGGTTGCAAAAACGGAGGATGAAGCACAAAGTTTCCGTAACCTTATTAAAAAGACTATTGCAGATGAAGCTTACAAGAACATCGTAGTAATCGACGCTCTTTCCACACCGCTGGGCTTGGAGGAGTTCGAGCATTATGTTGAGTTCAGCGCTATGTCCCTTTATTATCAGGGCAATAACAATCAGCAATCCAAGGAAAACAATAAAAAAGCCAGGGATGTGTTGGAACGTGATTGGAAAGACCGTATCCATGATGGTCAATTCATCGTATATACATACGCTGAACAAAACGGTGAAAAGGCAGTAGGTGCTAATGCAGTACATACCATTTTGCAGACTATCGTTTTGACGCGTTTCCGTCATGTATTTGATTTCACAAAGAATTTAACTGAAACACAGTTGAAACTGACGCAAGCGAAGCAAGTGGCTCGTTACGGCATCGATAATGCAGATGTCAAGGGACTTATTGCTGGTTGTGAAAAATCCGTTCTTGCAAAGGTGTGGAGTCGCGCAGATTACTGGACTGCACCGGAGCTTTCGGACGAGCATATCGTAATTATCAAAAAGGACATCGATAAAATAATTGATGTTGCATTCAAGGATACCGGTAAGATTGCTATTGGCGACATCTACGATTATCTTGAAGGCACATATGGTTTCTCTCCTTGTAATATGTCTGCATTCGTGTTTGGCTTTTTGCTGAAAGAATACAGTAAAGATCCTTACCGTAGCATGAACGCGGAAGGACACAGAGATTCCATGACCCCCGAGAAGTTGTCTGAAATGATTGGCAACTATATTGGCAAGCCCAATGCTAAACCTACATATATCGTAAGTCTGACTGACGAAGAAAAGGCATTTTATGAATTGACTGAGCATGCTTGGGACATAACTCCGAATCTGTGTACATCTCCTAATCATGCAGGCTCTTTGATCCTTTCTAAAATGCGAGAGTTTGCGTATCCCGTATGGTGCTTGGAAGATGTAGACACCAACGGTGTGTACGATTTGGTAAAGATGTATATGGAGCTTGTACAGAACACTGGTGACAAGCAACATGACATTGCCAATAATATCGGAAAAATTGCGATGCAGCGTCCTTCGTCGTCGGATAATTTGAAGGCTTTACTCACCGCAGACAACTGTATCAAGGGAATGAAGATTTTCTTGGAACGCTTTGAGAACGGCAAGCTCTTGAATATTGCAAAAGAAATTGGAGCTGCTGATTCTGTTCTTGGCGATATTAAAAAATTGTTTAGTGTTCAATATTCAGCACTTTGGATTGGAACTACCGGTGAGGACGAAATTCGCAAATTGACGGTAGAGTACTCTGTCGTTAAAACAACGAATCTGTTGCTTAATGTATCGGCTCATTCCAAGGATGGAGCCTTTAAGCAATGGCGTGAATCGTTGAAATTTATTGGGGTTTCCTGCGAAGCTGCAAGAACAAAACGTCCGACGCTGGATAAGTTCTTCTCATACCTGCTGAAAATTGTCAATCTTGAGGATATGCTTCCCGAAAATATGCGCTCGTTCCTCGATGAGATGACAAATCATAGCACGGAAATCAGAGAGGTGCTCGTAAATACACTTGACCTGTTTGTAGAGTTGTACGCGCCGTATCTTGAAGGATTTTCTCGCAAAGAGTGTGAAGATATTAAAAATTCTATTACAGTCGATATGTTTGTGCTTTCTTCAACGCAAAGTAATGCTACTGTTAAGAAAGCCGCAGATGACTATAAGAAAAATCAGATCAAATCCAAACTGGCAAAGATTTGGAGTGACAATACCGGCGGAACGAAAAACCCGAGAGCTTGGTCTGAGAAATATCAAACACCTATCCTTTGCTTAATTCCCGACGATATTTACAGTGATGCAAAAAAAGCATTCGCTACGCTTAATAGCAACAATGCAGGCGAATCTGAAATTAAAACAGCATTGGAATTTATTGAAGGAGCCACATTCTTTAGCGAGATAAACAACGAAGATTTCCGCAATCGTAAGTTTATGGACAAGATTGTAGGCGATTACGCTCATCTGCTGACTGATATCAACAAGATCCGAGACGCATTGGATTCTCTCGGCATTGATGTCTACGAGTGGTCTGATAATCCTGCTGTAAAGAACAAAATCAAGAACATGGCCGCGGTTGAATATAATGCAGGCGGCAGTGACAAAGCCATAAAGACAATCGATGGAATGGATAGTGAGCAACTTAGAAACTGGTTGAAGCAGCTTGCTAAAAAAGACATTGATTTGGGCGTAAAGATTATTATAAACGGAGGAGAATAATCCTATGTTGTGCATTCCTATAGAAAATTATCTGAAAACTCCGCAAGGACTTCCGTTCTTCTGCTCTGTAGGAGATGATGAATACTGTTTGTTTTTAGAAAACTTAAAACAGGCAGGCCTCAAGCTCATCAGAGTGAGTGATTTTTGCTCTAAAGACGACAAGTTCCCGGATTTAGATGAAATGATTGATTATTTCAGAACTGCGGATGTTGACTATAGGGATAACAAGTACGTTGTTGTCGGGTTGGGCGAGTCTCTCGCCCTCCGCGGCGCGGATGAAATTACAACCGAACTTAACAGGTTAAAAACAACAACGTTGGGTAATGCGAGAGTGGTTCTATTGTTACGTGGAATAAATTCCTATGTCACTGAACTTGCCGCTAACGATAAAAAGCTGACTGGTCAAGGGCGTGTTTATATAAGCTCGCAACCATTAACCAATCTTGCTGCAACCAACGTAATACACGATGTAGGAATGGTTCCTCAGAAGGGTATAAAATGGCTATTGCGGAATTATGAGGATGGTGCGTCAGGAAATGTTCTTTTCAACTCATCAAGAACTTTCTTCGCATCAATCATTCCCGTTTCCATTATCTCCGGAGCATATTCAGCGCTCAAATACTCCATCAAAGATTGGTCTCTTCCAGAACAATTTGGATCTGATGAATTGTGGGAAAATCTTTTGAAAGAATTGCAGAAAAAGTCCTATTCATTTAGCGCTGTTTTGGAAAGATATGGTGTTGAAGATAATTTTGAAGATGATATTTACGCTAAGTGCAGTGGTATTCAATTTAAGAATTGGCTCTATTTTATATCTTTAAAAATCAACGCTGAGCGAATTCAAAATGCATATTTGGCGTGGGTAGCAAAAGAAACGGATAATTGGTGTGAGTTTAAGACCAATCTTTTGGTTTTCATCACGAAGTTAGCGCATACGGACAAAGCGTTCAAAAAAATGTATACTGAACGCAAAAAACTACTGAAGGAATTCCCAGATTCGGATATAGCAATTTTCATTAAAAAGAATGCCATTGAACCCTCGGAAGAGATATATCGGTTGACAGACAATACTCAAATTGAAAGAAGACAAATTCTTTCGTGGGTAGCACATCATGAATGGAATGAGGCATATGCATATGTGTATCCTCTGCTGTCTTCGTATCTGCAAAAATTCATATTCGATTGTGGATCCCTATCAAATGAGGTAACCACGTATTTTGAACAGTACAAAACACAAAAAGTAGCCAATCAATTGAGCGATGCCTTCTTGGCTCAAGTAGAGAATTGGGGCAAAACTTATAAATATTCCAGAATTCAAACAAGAGATAACGCTATTAAGATTATCCCTGAACGTCAATCCGCTTTTTTATACTGGATAGATGCGATGGGTGTTGAGTATTTAGCATTAATAGTAGAGTTGGCAAAAAGAAAAGGCCTATCCGTACACATTGATATCGGACGTGCGGAGCTTCCTTCCCTCACAGAGTATAACAAAAGCTTTTTTGATAATTGGGATGGTATAAGCAAATACAAAGAGGAAGCGCTTGATGATATTAAACACCATGATAAAGGCGGATTTTTCTTTACAAATTGCGAAGATCCTATTCACTTGGAAAGCGAAATCGCTATTATAGAAAAAGCAATTAATTTCGCCGCAACCAAACTTGCGATGAGAGAGTGCAAAAGCTTTGTAATCACAAGCGACCACGGCGCATCCCGTTTAGCAGTGTTAAAGCGCCAAGAAGAAAAATATAGCACCGAAACAGGCGGAGAACACTCTGGAAGATGTTGTAAAGTTTTTGACGGATGCGACCTTACGAATTGCGTCGAAGAAAAAGGCTATTTTGTATTGACCGACTATGGACGTTTTAAAGGTAGTCGTGCGGCAAATGTTGAAGTGCATGGTGGTGCTTCTTTGGAAGAGGTACTTGTTCCAATCATTACTTTGAAGCTTAAAAAGCAGGATGCTGTAGATATTCGCGTTCTCAACAGCGATAACATTCAGGCAGATCGCAAAAAAGGAACAACTGTGCAAATATACATTTCTGATGTTGACAATCCGAACAATATTAGTTTCGTGATTGGAAGCACAAAATATAAAGCAGTTGTGGACGATTCTACCCATTATACCGTCCATCTGGAAGATATCAGGCGTTCCAAAACCTGCAAAGCGGATATATATGATGGGGATAACCTCCTTGGAAACGTAGAATTCAAGATAAAAGGGAAATCAGGTAGCGTAGATTCTGGATTTGATTCCGAATTTGATGATTTTTGATAAAGAGGTATACTAATGGAACTGGTTGAAAAGTTAAAAGATTGTTTTGATGAAATGCTGGTTTATAAAGACTTGAAGAAGACGAATTTCTTTTCTTCGTTAAGTTTGCCGGCATTTATGAGAGACTGGTTGTTGAAAAAATTTGAGGACGAAGATGGCAATTTTAACAAGGACGAGTTGTCACGTTTCGTGAAAAAGTTCATTCCTCGGAAAGACGATTGGAATACAATAAAAAATAGAATTATCATTGAAAAGGAAAAAGTCAAATTTCTTGCAAAAGTGTCTATCAACATCGATATCAAAACAGGTGAGGTATCTTTTGCTTTGCCCGATTTTGGACTTGGCTTCAAAGAAACTATAATTGAACCCGATGTTTGGGAACGTTGCAAGGATGATCTCGTTAGAGGTCAGGATATTTGGGGAATGGTTGAACTTGGATATCGTGCTCCGGATGACTTTGATTTTGAATTCGAATACGAAAAGAAGTCGAGCAAATCAAGAGACGGCAAACAAGGAAAAATTAAGCTTGTTTCCTTTAAGAACTTTTGTCCCTATAATATCGACTTGGATGAGTATAAGGAAGCACGAAAAGAGTTTGAAACATCAGAATGGCTCGATGTTGTACTTGGAGCAGTAGACTATAACGCCAATGGATACAAATCGGAAGAGGAAAAACTCACAATGCTTACCCGTCTCCTCCCGTTTGTAGAGAAAAGGTTAAATCTTATCGAATTGGCTCCCAAGGGTACAGGCAAATCTTATCTGTTCGGCAACATCAGTCGCTTTGGATGGCTCTCCAGCGGTGGTGTTATGAGTCGTGCAAAACTATTTTACGATCAAAGCAAAAGACGAGAGGGGCTTATTACCGGCAGTGATTTCGTAACATTGGATGAAGTACAAACTATTTCCTTTACAGATACCGATGAAATGCGTGCTGCCTTGAAAGGCTATTTGGAACAAGGTAATTTTACTGTTGGCGATTACAAAGGTGTTGCTGATGCAGGTATGGTTCTTTGCGGAAATATTCGCAAAGAAATAATGGATGCAGACGGATATAGCAATATGTTTGTTGAGTTGCCTGTGGTTTTTCATGAATCAGCCCTTATCGAGCGCTTCCATGGCTTTATAAAAGGTTGGAATATTCCACGAATGAATGACGATCTTAAGGTTAATGGTTGGGCGCTGAATTCGGAGTATTTTTGCTCCATTATGCATGAACTTAGAAGCGACATGTCTTATCGTGCCATTGTAGACGAATTGGTTATTGTTCCCGATGGCGCTGATACAAGAGATACCGAAGCAGTCAAGAGAATCGCAACTGCATATTTGAAGCTGTTGTTCCCTCATGTTCAGAGTGCAAAGGATATTAAGACTCGCGATTTTAGAAGATATTGCCTAACAAGAGCAATCAAAATGCGTGATACGATTAAATATCAGTTAGGTTTGTTAGATAGCGAATATGCCGGCAAAGATCTCCCTATTTTTGATGTAAGAGAGGTAGCCGAAGAATAATCATGGAATCAAAAAAATGTTATGTTTGCGGAAAATCCCCTTTAAGTAAAGACGAAATTGGGATTACAAAAAAGCTTATCGACAAGAAAACTGTCAATTTTTATTGTTTAACATGTTTGGCAGAGTATTTTGAGGTTGACGAAGACGAGCTGTTGGCAAAAATCGAAGAATTCAAAAATGAAGGCTGTACATTATTTAAGTAAGGAGTCCTTATGAAGCAATTCATCTATGCCGATAATGCGGCAACTACAAAATTGGATATTGATGCATTTGAGGCAATGAAGCCGTTCTTGCTCGACGAGTATGGTAATGCTTCTCAACCTTACTCCTTTGCCCGAAAGCCCAAACAAGCCTTGAAGGAGGCTCGTGCCATAATTGCCCAGTGCATCAATGCTGAACCAGAGGAAATATACTTTACGTCTGGTGGAACAGAAAGCGATAACTGGGCAATTAAAGGCGTGGCTTTTACCGATCCCGAAAAACATGCTATAATCACCTCGCAAATAGAACACCACGCAGTATTACGAGCTTGTGAGGATATTGAAAAGCTTGGACATCCTGTCGTTTATTTACCTGTTACTAAGGAAGGTATTGTCACGACAGAATCCTTAAATTCCATGATTACCACCAGTACACTTCTTGTTTCGGTTATGTATGCGAATAACGAAATCGGTACAATAGAGCCAATTAAGGAACTTTGCGAAATTGCTCACCGTAACGGAGCATTGTTCCATACTGACTCTGTGCAAGCTGTAGGGCATGTTCATATCGATGTAAAAGCACTTGGCGTGGATATGTTATCCGCATCTGCACATAAATTTAATGGTCCTAAGGGTATTGGATTCTTGTACATAAAAAAAGGAACTCCTATCACTTCATATGCCAGTGGTGGTGCTCAAGAATTTGATATGCGCGCGGGTACGGAAAATGTTGCTTCAATCGTGGGTATGGCGGTTGCTCTCAAGAAAAATTGCGAGGCAATTAACGAAAACGCCAAACACTTAAACATGCTTGAAGCCACATTGATTGATCGTCTCTCTGCGGCAGGGTTAGACTTTGTTAGAAATGGAAGCTCTAAGCACATTCCTGGAAACATTAGCTTATCATTTAAGAACCGTGATGGAGAAGTGCTTCTTCATCGATTGGATTTGATGGGAATATGCGTTTCGACCGGAGCTGCTTGTGATACGGTAAATACTAAAACATCACACGTTCTTAATGCTATTGGTTTGAATCAAGAATATGCCCAAGGAACGATACGATTCTCACTGGGTAAAAATAATGTAATTGATGAAATTAATCATATTATTACTGCCTTGAAATCGATTTTTGCGAAACGATGATGGTTTTGTTGCCTAATACCCAAATGCAATAATACGATGCTTACCCGAAAATACTTTAGCAAAGCCGCAAAACGAAAACCACCGCCAAAAGAAAAGAGCTGAAAATCTGTGATTTTCAGCTCTTTTTGACAGAGAGGATAAAATACAAATCCGTTTAAACCTCTCCGCTATCTTACATCTCGTGAATAGACAATAATAACAACCTTACGCTTTCACGTTCAGCTTTCTGCGATGGTAGATGCTTTTGCCGATTTTTTCGGTTGTGCTCGTCATTTCATTAACCGCTGTATCGGATATCTCGCCATAGTGAGATTCCTTTTTGTCGGGCATTTCTATTACAATATCGGTAGTTACCTCAGTAGTTCCTTCAGTAGTTCCCTCGGTAGTTTTCTCGGTTGTTTCCTCGGCGTTTTCTGTGTTGTTAATATCGGTTGATATATCCTTTGCAACCTCTTCCACCTTTTCTTTGCCGTGTTCTTCGGCTTTTTTCAGCTCATTTCTTTGTTGCTCTGTTTCGGGTAATTTTTCGTATTCGGTCGTTTCAGCGAATTTTTCAAAAATCTTCGCCATACGTTTTGTTTTGCCTGTAATGCGGCACGCCAGAGCATATTTTACGCTTTTGGGAATAATAGGATCATTAACGATACTTCTGAATTTGGAAAGCTCGCCGTTTATTTTATTTGAATGCAGTTTTTTTGCTTCTTCCTTGGTTTTGCAGTTTTGTAGCTTCTTTTCATAACTCTTTTCTTCTGCTCTGTCAGATATGTAATCCCGATAAGCCTGTGGATCTTTCATTTTCAGTTTTTTGAGTTCTTCATCTGAAAGCTCTTCGCCATTTAATATTTTATAGCGTATCTTGGAGTATTCTGAATTTTCACGTTCCTGTTTCAATTGCTCATTAAAGCGATGTATGGTGAGTTCATCCTTTGTCATATTTTCTTTGTCTTTTGAAGTCACATCGCCGCTTTTTTTCTTGGCTTCCCATTTGCCGGCTAATTTAAGTTGATTTAGTGTACTGTTTATTCTGCCAAACAACATAATACATCACCTCATATATTATATCGGCGAATTTAATAATAAATTAAATGCACGTTTCCTTACATAACCCGAAAATCCATAATTTCCGTTCCTTCGCAAAAGCAAAGGAACGTTTTTTCATTTTTATAAAAATTCCTCTGGACTTACAGCCAAAAGTGTGATAGTATATAGTTGCCTGAAAATGCTTTAGGAAAGATACGTTGATAAAATCACGGCAAAGCCGTGCATATCATCAATTCCGAAGGAATTGCATATCATCAAAGCAACGCTTTGCATATCATCGTTGCGAAGCCAAATACAGCCTACGGCTGATGATATACCATCGCACTTTGTGCGGTGATGATATACCATCGCTTCGCAATGGATAAAAAAATCCAAGCCTTGCGACTTGGATTTTTTGGCTAATGACTGTAATTTTGATACAAACTATTCGGCTTGTTCTTCGGGGATTATTCGAAGTTTCCAACGAGCATACTTTTCATCATACTCCACTAAAGCCACCTTGAATTCATCGCCGTCGTGAATAATATCTGCAAGGCGAGGAATATAACCATATCCTAAATTTCCAAACTCGGAAATATGAATGCTTCCGCTATATAAGGTTCCAAATAGCTTGAATTCCACAAGCGCAAAACTAGGAATAACATCGTTAACCGTAGCTTTGGCAACATCACCTATTTGTGCTTCTCGACCACGATTTAAACCTTTATCATTCCGGATTCCAAGTGATAATGCACCATGCAGTGCATAGTGAACACAAAGCCTCCATTCATCGGATATGATGAGAGAAAGATCTCCTTTGTGTTGCCAATGGTGGGTTTGAGTTGCGGGCAGAAGATTGCCCAAGAATCCCAAGCGATATAGGTCTTCAAGAACTTGTCTAAATTTGCTTTCTAGTATTGTGCCTTTGAAATATTTTTCAATTCGCTTCTGTAAGTCGCTCACAGAAAACGATGTTCTATATCCAGTGAAACAAGTTATTATGGTATCAATTTCCTCAGACGTATATAAGGCTCTTAATTCTTCTTTGATTTCTTGCAAACTATCCTCTGCGTAAGATTTGGCAATGGAATCAAAAACTACTTGCGTGAAGGCAGATGTATTGTTATGAAGTCCGTTTTGAGCGGTTGTAATTAATCTAACCATATCTCTAGGTTTGCACCAACTGTTGTTTAATATATAACTTGCAGCCTCTATTCCGTGTATCGGCTCCGGAAACCACTGCCTATAAATATCTAGACTACTCGTTTCGGTATTCTCGGAACAAACGGATATTCTTTTTAATAAAATCTGAATAATGGGATGTGCATATGAATTGTTGTTTGTATAGTTCCAATTCAATGGTACAGAAAAACCAGAAATGGCTTTATTGATTTCTTTCGTTACAATAAATCTAGATATTGCCGTAAGAATTTCGCTTCTCACGGAACAAATCATTTTCGTGTTTTTCATTCCGGCTTGGGCAAAATTTGTATTAAACCTTTTAACGGTAAAAATCAAATCTCTAATCATATATAGATCACGATTGAAAATTTGAGTGTCTCCGTAATATGCCTCTAACTCATCAATGAATATATAGTAAGGGATATCGGTTCTTGTTAGGTACGAGAAAGCGTCTTCTGCCTCATCAACCAATGAAACAAAATCTTGATATTGCTGACTTGAAGGACGTTGGAAGTCAACTTCCATCTCGGGTGAAATTTCTGCCATAGTAGCAGGATCTTTATACGGTACTGCAAATCTTATTTTGTTTGGAATAAGAATTTTTCTCTTGTTTCTTGGCGCCTTAATTTGTCCTACAATTTTTTCGAATCTTTGCCAATACTCATCGTTAACAAAAAGATTATTGCCGTAGGTTTCATTATCATTTACAATTTGCTTGAACATTAGCCAACGCCAAATATACTCAAACTCGGTTGCTCTAATTAAGGCACCTTGTTCTACTGTAATTGATGATAAAACACGGTTGGACAATTCCTGCAGTTCATTTCTTTTGGCATCAGTAAAGTCTTCCTTAAAAAACACAAATGACGAGCAGGTGCTCGTATCGATTGTTTTAAGTTTATCGTCCAAATAAAAAAGTAATGCGGTTTTTCCAGTACCCTTAAATCCTGTTATAAAGCAATGATTGCCTTCTGTAAGCAAATCCAAATTAAAATGATCGGCAATTACGAAGGTTTTGATAAAATTATCCAACCCTTCAAAATTTATCTCGTCTTTCGCATCTGGTTTGCCAGCATATAAATCTTTAATTTTTATATTCTTCATACAATGCCCCTTGAATGCTCATTTTGAATTTTTTATGCGAAGCGTAACCTTAAAATTCTCTTCCGGGAACAGCGAATCGTGTTCACGGCATCTTGCTGCCTCTGCCTTAATAACGCTCTCAACAGCGTGTTTGCGCCATTCTTCGAATACCAGCGTTCAAGGATGTTATCCGTGGCGAAACCATCTGTTTTACAAAATTACATTTTACATAATATAGTATATCACAATTCTAAGATTTTTTCAAGGTTTAATAGGGTTTTATTCAAGGTTGCTTCGAAAAAATCGTATATTCTTTCATGCACATTTGATAAACGCAGTGAAATGTCTACCGTTTTCTCTTTAAAGTCCACTTGAAATCAAAAAATTCGCTGGACTTACACCCAAAAGTGTGGTAGTATAAGTTTACCAGAAAATACTTTAGGAAAGCGGTAAAACGAAAACCATCGACAAAAGAAAAAGAGCTGAAAATCTGTGATTTTCAGCTCGCATTGGCGGAGAGTTAGGGATTTGAACCCTAGGTCGGCTCATCACCGACACGAAATTTCGAGTTTCGCACCTTCGACCACTCGGACAACTCTCCGTATGTATTAAATTTTTGATGTGGGAAAACTGCGGGACAGGGTTTTACGAAAATGCAAAGCCTCGTCGCACAAGGCTGGAAAGTACGCCAAACCGCATAACAAAGCCGTAAAACAGCCCCATACGTTTCGAGTCAGCCCCGTTATGACCACTTCGATACGTCTGCATATATCCTGCGATATCTTCCGATATCGCAACGTAAATATTATACACTAAAACTGCCGTTTTGTCAATCACTTTTTGCGTTTTCCTACTGCGAATGCTCTTGAAATCATACTCAGAAGTAAAAATATCATAATTATATCAAGAGCGCCGAGCAGTATGCTTACTACAGGTATATCCTGTATACAGATTATCGCAACTAAAGCCACTATCGCAATTATTACGGCAAAAGCAAGCGAGGTCAGCACACAGCAGATCATTCTTAAAGGTTTTGGCAATCTGTGGCTTGTGCTTGCCGCCATTCCTGCATCAAAAAGTATATCACACAGTATTTCTATGATAGTATCCATTTTACTTTTCTCCTGCGATTTCCGATAGCTTCAGCGTTGCGTCAACGCTTATCTCGCGGCTCTTGTAAATGCCCTTGTCTGCAAGCACGAGCGCCTGTTTCGCATATTTTATAGCCGATGTCTTATCACTGTCATTCATTGCTTTTTCCGACAGAGCAAGACAACAACGAGCCAGAATTGCCTGCCCCTCATCTTCAAATTCACTTCCGATGAGCTTTTCCGCTTCACCGGCACAGGTAAGATAATCACGTTCTATGTAAAGCTGTTTTGTATTTATAAGTTGCTGTGCGTTTCTGTCGGATCGTTCCGTTTCTGCCGTATCCGGCGTTTCATCTGAAATCAGACTTCCTGCCGGCAGATCAAGCCGCTGAGCCAAGTATTCAAGCGTTTTTACCGACGGGCAGGCATTACCGCTTTCGATACGGCTGAGCATATTTCTTGTGATAAAAGTACCTACAAGTTCCGCTTGCGTCATCTTCTTTGCAAGGCGCGCCTCTTTGATCCTCTTTCCGAGCTCTTCTGAATTCATATACTCACTCCTTTGTCGGTAAGTTACGGTTACGGATAATTACCTTTATGTATCTGCTGTAAATTTAATTTACCTTTTATATTGATAGTTTAGCAGATAGCCGTAAAAAAATCAAGAGCGTTTACATAAAAAACAGATATCTGACCCCGGTTTCCGATAGTTTTCTGCGGTATGCACAAAGACGGCACCTTGAAATTGTGCAAAATGCTTATTTTATATAAACGCAAAGTTTGATATTGACATTTCGTTCAAATGTGCTATAATTAAGGTAAATTAAATTTACATAGCAAAATCTGCTATACGCAGGAAGGACTAATCGAATTGAACATTTCATATATAAAAATAAAACGACACGCTGTAAGAGCTGTAAGTCTGGTATGTACCGTGGTACTTATGCTCACATTCGCAGGCTGTCACAGAAGTCAGACTGTCACCGAGGTAAAGCACCTCTCTCCTAAGGAAACGATCGAAGAGATAATGAGCCTTGCCAAGGCCGGTGAATATGACGACCTTGCGGCATATTGCCGTAGCTTCTCAAAGAGAAGTATGGAGCTGTATTTTACAGATACCGATACCGCATATGAAGATAAGTGGTTATCGCGTTATTCCGATACTATGGCGGCGATATTTGAAAATTACGTTACTTTTGATGATCTGACAGAAAAAACAGACAAAGATTCAAGAACAGGCAGTGTTACCGGTACTTTCACTTCTTTTGATATGGAAAAGTTCAATGAAAAGACCGATTCAAAAATCAACGCTGAGCTGAAAAACGATTTTAACGCACAGATGGATTATATAGATTCGCTTATCGGCGACAGCGAATTCAAGTCGGATAAGTTTGAGCTTACTATAGATTTCCGCTATACAAATGATGAGTGGGTGCTGGCAGATAAGAACTTTCTTATCCTTCTGACGCTCGGATATTACAATAAGTGATATACATTTTGTAATTTCACAAAAGTATATACCGATTGTTATCGCAATTTGGCGGAAAATATCGTAAATCCGCATTAAAAGGTGACTTTTGCGCAGAATAACAGTTCCGCATAACAAAGCGAAATAGTACGGGAATCGATATACGCAACGTAATCTAAGTGGAGTTTTTTACGCAAAGTAAACATAAAGGCGATAGTGAAATTAGAGTTGTTCATAAAAATCGTTTTATAAGAAATCTGAAAGGGTGAAAGATATGTTTGAATGGTGGAATTCACTGGGGCTTACTATGCAGATATTTTATTGTATAGCAATACCCGCGACATTGATAATAGTAATACAGACTATACTGCTGATGATAGGAATAGGTCACGGCGGAGAGGGCGTTGAATTCAGTGACACGAGCGGAATTGACGGACTTGATGTTCCCGATGTTTCCGATATATCGACCGATGTACCCGATATGCCGGGAGCGCACGCAATAGACGGCTGCGACCACACGGTAATAGGCGACGGTTCGAATCCGTCCGATTTCGGAACAATGCAACTTTTCACATTGCAGGGAATTATGACATTCCTTTGTGTGTTCGGCTGGGCAGGTGTTATCTGTACCTCGCTCGGACTTCACGTTGCGATATCTATAGTAATAGCACTGGTTCTGGGCTTCCTTGCAATGCTCGGCGTTGCGAAAGTGCTACAGCTTACTAAGAAGCTGACGCAGGACGGAAGTCTTGATATACGCAGACTGCTCGGCGAAAAGGGCAGGGTATATATTCCCGTTCCGCCAAATGAAAGCGGAGAGGGAAAGGTGACAATAGCGGCAGGAGAACGTTTTATTGAGCTTTCCGCAGTCACCGACGGTAACGAAGCAATCCCCACGGGAACGCAGGTGCGCATAATAGATGTGCGTGGCGATGTCGTGGCGGTTGAAAAGGATAAATAAGCAATAAAGCAATTTCTAAGTTACAGGAGGAAATATTCATGCAACCCGAAATTTTAATCGCAATATGCGTGGCGGTAATCATCGTATTCGCATTATTAATGGGTATCTTATCAAGATACCGCAAGTGTCCCTCAGACAAGATACTTGTTATCTACGGTAAAGTCGGAAGCGACAAGAACGGTCAGACGAGAAGTGCTAAGTGCGTACACGGCGGTGCGGCATTCATTATGCCTATTATCCAGTCGTACCAGTTCATGGACTTAACGCCTATATCGATAAACGTTGATCTTAAGAATGCACTTTCAAAGCAGAATATCCGTGTTGACGTTCCCTCAAGATTTACGGTAGGTATTTCGACAGAACCCGGTATAATGCAGAATGCCGCAGAGCGTCTGCTCGGACTTAAAATGAACGAGATACAGGAACTCGCAAAGGATATAATCTTCGGTCAGTTACGTCTTGTAGTTGCTACTATGGAGATTGAGGAGATCAACAATGACCGTGACAAGTTCCTTGTTGCGGTATCAAACAACGTTGAGATCGAGCTTAAGAAAATAGGTCTTCGTCTTATCAACGTTAACGTAACCGATATCAACGATGAATCGGGATATATCGAAGCGCTCGGTAAAGAAGCTGCTGCAAAGGCTATCAACGACGCGAAGAAGTCGGTTGCCGAAAAGGACCGTGACGGTGAGATCGGTCAGGCTAACGCACAGCGTGACCAGCGTATTCAGGTCGCTGCCGCAAACGCTCTTGCTATCAAGGGTGAGAACGAGTCCAAGATTGAGGTCGCTCAGTCTGAGGCTTTAAGACGTGAAAAGGAAGCGGAATCAATGCGTCTTGCTACAGCCGCAGAAGCTGTTCAGGCAGCTAAGGCAAAGGAAGAAGCCTACATAGCACAGCAGCAGGCAGAACAGACCCGTGCCGCCCTTGAAACCGCAACTCAGCAGGCGGATATAATCGTTAAGGCTAAGATTGCCAAGGAGCAGGCTGAGATCGAGGCAGAGGCAAAGGCAGAGGTTGCACGCCGTACCGCAAAGGGTGAGGCTGACGCTCTGTTTGCAAAGATGGAAGCACAGGCACGAGGCGCTCAGGAGATACTCGTAAAGCAGGCTGACGGTATGAGAGAGCTTGTAAATGCCGCAGGCGGAAACGCAGACAGTGCAATCAAGCTGATTCTTGCAAACAATATGGAAGAGTTGATGAAGATACAGGTAGAAGCTATCAAGAACATCAAGATAGACAAGGTAACCGTTTGGGACGGTGGCTCAAATGGCGAAAACGGCAAGACCGCCACAGCCGACTTTATCAGCGGTATAATGAAAGCTATTCCGCCTATGGGTGAAATGTTCAACCAGGCAGGCATGGAGCTTCCCAAGTTCTTAGGCGAAAAAATCGACGGTCCCAAAACCCTCGACAGCTAAGTGTGCGGCTGTGAGCCGCCTCAAATTCCGCCTGCGGCTGTGAGCCGCTTCAAATTCCGACCTTTTTAAAGGTTGGTGCGTTATTGAGGTTAGCGAACGGTCGGGAATAAACAAAGCAGTAATTGCAGATAAGCGGACGGCAATGTGCCGTTTCAAATTCCGCCTTTAATACTGTTGCAGTACAGATTAGGATAGCGAAACGGCGGGATTACACAAAGCAATAATCAATATAAAATAAAGCGGGCGGCTGTGAGCCGCTTCAAATTCCGACCTTTTTAAAGGTTGGTGCGTTATTGAGGTTAGCGAACGGTCGGGAATAAACAAAGCGTTAATTAATAAAAGCGGTCACGGCGGCAAGCTGTGACCGCTTTTGCATAATATCAAAATTCGATATTGAAAGGCTTACTATGGAACGCAGTCATATAGACGTGAGATTTGCTTATGAATATGGCGATAAATCGCTTCCGAAAATAAAAGAGCTTGTTTCTGAAAAACCGGACAGCCAAAAGAAAATAATACTGGAATATCTGAGAGAGCATTGTGTAATCTGCTGTCCCGGTACAGAGCGTGACATTATAAATCCCGACGAAATTATCGGTTACGGAAACATCTATTCGGATGGGCTGTACTACTGGACTGATGTTTTTACAAATTATGTAGACAAATACAATGTTCCTGTTCCGGCTGAATTCAGAAAGCGTATAATGAGCAATTACGAGTCAAGACGTAAACGTCATATGTTACTCAGAATGGTGAACCGTCTCGAAATATACAATGAGGCGTCTTATGACAAACGGTACAGAGTGTGTATTCACAGAAACGGTCTTATTGAATACAGAGATTTGTTCCAAAGCAATGATGACATTCTGTTTCGGATAAATAAAGAAACGGCAGGTCATATTATTAACCCGGCGGCTTCTGAATTGTTTTGCTATGATTCCGATAATCACGGTAAAGCACTTATTGACGGATACCACTGGAAACTGACTTTTATGCAAAACGAAAGAATCATTGATATAATCGAGGGAACAAACGGAGAGGATAACCGGAGATATAATCAAATAAAGTCGGTAATAGAATTTGCGGAACGGTTTATTCCATATGACTTAGGTTCAGCTTATATGTGTATAAATTAAAAGCACTTTAGACTTCATAATATATCAACAAAGTTCGATAAGCATCCGGCAATCACTCTCACTATAGTTGAATTCTTCTCAACAAACGAGCTATAGACAAATCTGCTGAAATCGAATATTATTATAGCAGGAGCTCCAAATGAACAGTACGGAGGAAAACACTATGCTAAATCTAGGGCTTAAACTTGGCGAAAACCTAAAGAAATTCCGATTACAGCGTGAGCTTACACAGGAACAGCTTGCTGATGTTCTAGGTGTGTCGGCACAGGCAGTGAGCCGCTGGGAGAACGGAACGACTTATCCCGATATAACGCTATTGCCGACTATTGCGAGCTACTTTGAAATTACTCTTGACGAGCTTATGGAAATGGAGAATTGGAGGAGCGAGGAACAGCTAAAAGAATTGCTCGGACAGCTTGAAGAGAATGGCTCAAAGGGCTTGATCTATGAGAATATTCTGCTACTGCGTGATGCGGTAAAAACCTATCCTACAAATTATGAGCTTCAATTCAGGCTTGTCAATCAACTGGCATTCTGTGAATACAAAGACGGTCGGGGATTGTCCGAAGAAGAAAAAATCAGCTTCAATCGTGAGGCTGCCGAAATAGGAAATCGTATTTTATCGCATTGCACAGACGGTGCGATTATTAACCAAACAACTCAGCAGCTTTGCTATATCTATTCAAGTCTCGGAGAAAAGGAAAAGGCGATTGAATACGCTAAGAAGCTTCCCAATATAGGATGTACCGATACAGTAGTTCTCGGGGATTTATATGAGGGAGAACAGCAGAAAACACATCTGAAACGTGCAATAAAGTGGTATACAAGTATATTTTGGTGTGCGTTAATAAATCTGGCTGACCTCGGATACAGGAATGAAACTATGTCCGATGCGGAAAGAATAGAAATAATGAAAAAGGCGCTTGCGATTCTTGAACTTGTATTTGATGACAGCGATTATCTTAATTACAGCGGTACAGTGTCAATTACGCATAGGTATATTGCTGATCTGGCTATGTCTGAGGGCAATTATGAGCTCGCGTTATCAAGTCTTGAAAAAGCGGCTCAATTTGCTGTAATGTCAGATACGCTACCCGAAAATGCACGGCACACATCTCTGCTTGTAAATAATCTCGAATATGGTCCGTTCAATACTATCAAGAATTACGATTTCACGGACTGCAAGGAATTGTACGATAAAATGCAGGCGGACAGATATAACGCTATCCGTGATGACAAGCGGTTTATTGCCGTTCTTGAGAAAATCGGCAGATATTGTTGACAGTCCGAACAAAGAAGTAAAATATAACGGGTATCGGTAAAATGCCGATACCCGTTTTGCATATTTATTGCCTGTCGATTCTCACATCATACCGCCTGAGCCAATATTCTATCTGCAAGAGATATGCGAAGATCTGCGGCGAGGTCATAAGCTGACCGTACCAATTTCCCTCAAACAGTGTCGGATCGTCGCACAGCCGTAACAGCTTTTCACGGCTGACGATCTCGGTCAGCCTGCAATCATTGTCGGCAAGCACTGCCCTCATTCTGCGGATAACCTCGGCAAGATAGGTCGGGTTGTGGGTCTTCGGGTATGGAGATTTCTTGCGCCACAGTACATCGTCGGGCAGTATGCCTTTCATAGCACGGCGGACAATGCCTTTCTCCCTGCCGCCTGCCGCCTTTATCTTCCACGGAATATTGAAAGCATAACGTGCAATCCTGTGGTCGCAGAACGGCACTCTGACCTCCAGCCCGTGAGCCATACTCATTCTGTCCTTGCGGTCGAGCAGGCATTGCATAAACCAATGGAAATTAAGCATGAACATCTCACGCATACGTCTGTCCTTGCGACTGTCGGTATCAAGATATTCGGTGTTTTTCAGTGTTTCGTTACAGCAGGAGTTGACGTAATCCTCAGGGTCGATATCGCCGAGAATGCCGTCGCAAAGCAGATCCGCACGGGATAGGGTCGAGCAAGCCCACGGAAAGCCCGGTTTGTAGAGAATTTCCTCGTTGTGGTACCAGGGATAGCCGCCGAAAATTTCATCGGCGCACTCGCCGCTCAGCGCAACGGTGAAATTCTGCTTGATTGACTTACAGAAGAGGTACAGTGAACTGTCCACATCTGCCATTCCGGGCAGATCGCGGGCGTAGGTTGACAGTTCCAGCGCATCGGTCAGAGCGGGGGTATCAACCTCAACATTTATATGCTTGGAGCCGATGAACGCTGACATTTCCCGTATCCACGGTGCGTCCATATCGGGCTGGAATTTACTGCTGTGGAAGTTCTTGTCGTTATCCTTATAGTCGATAGAATAGGTGGTGAGCTGTCTGCCGTTCTGCTCAAATTCTTTGGCGGCGACTGCGCTTATGATACTACTGTCAAGACCTCCCGAAAGCATGGTGCAAAGCGGAACATCGCTGACAAGTTGTCTTTTTATCGCATCGGTCAGTAGGTAGGCTATATGCTGCTCGGTTTCCTCGACGCTTTCCTTATGCGGCAGGGCATGGAGCAACCAGTAGGTGCGCTTTCTGAGCCCGCATCGGCAGTACATGGCGCACTCGGCAGGACGAAGTTCCCTGATACCTTTGAATACGCCGCTTCCGGGCTTTCGGGCAGGACCTAAAAGCATTATCTGAGCTATACCGTCACGGTCGATGACAGGCTCGATCATCGGGTGGGCGAGGAGTGTTTTTATTTCGGACGCGAAGATGAGCCCGCCTGCGTATTCATAGTAAAACAGCGGCTTCACGCCGATACGGTCACGGGCAAGGAAGAGTTGCTTTTCTTTTTCCTGCCATATGGCAAACGCATATATTCCGTTGAGCTTGTCAAGGCAGGCTTCACCCCAGGTGATATAGGCGTTCAGCAGTACTTCGGTATCGCTTGCCGTTGTAAATGATACGCCTGCGGATTCAAGCTCCGAGCGGATCTCGGCGGTGTTGTACAGCTCGCCGTTATAGACGACAGTAAAACTGTCAAGTGCTGTTTTACGGGTCATCGGCTGACCGCCGCCGGCAGGGTCTATAACACTCAGACGGCGGTGGGCAAGCGCACAGTTATCATCAGTGTAGAAACCGCCGCTGTCCGGCCCTCTCGGTACCATTGTCTGCGCCATTCTGCGCATTATTGCGGTGCTGTCGCAGAGCCTGCGGCAATCTACCCATCCTGCTATCCCACACATCAAAAATCACCTCATTATGTAGATTATGGCATATTATGGCTGATACAAGAGTAGTATATGCCGGGGAATTTGTTTCTGTGAATATTAAATACAGGCTGTTGCAAAAGTGTTTATGGATAACACAGTCTGAAAAAATTGCACTATTATTAAATCTTAAACTTGTAGTGCCGCTTTGTTGTCTGCTCTAACGAAGAAAAGCATAGTCAAAATAACCGCAACGACAAATCCGCATTGACACATTGTTGTAAGGAAAAACCTTAACCAATTTAATGCCAAAATGGCTTTGCAATGCGGCTTTGATACAAGTTTTCAGGCAGTACGGACAAGGCGCGGAAATATCTTTTTAAAAAACAAAAAATTTTTTCAAAAACCCCTTGATTTTTGTAAATTTATATGTTAGAATAAACGACAGGTAAACGATTACACAGTGTTTCGGATAACAGTCGGGCTAAGGCACAGACAGTGCGCGCAGGCAGGGCTGAGATCGGAAAGCGACGCTGACGTATTACCGCCTTATTAACCGGGGAGATCCCGTATGAAAAGTAAATTTTGGCGGATGTGTGACCGCCGTTTTCAAGTGAAAGGAAAGGTATAATCTATGAAGTATTCAGACGGTTTCTGGATGAACAAGTCGGGCTACGACGTAAACTATGCAACTCAGATCTATGAGGTAAAGGCTACCGACAACTCGATAACTGTATATGCCACCAACCAGTGGATAGGCAACAGAGGTATGACACTCGGCGGTCCTGTTCTGGAGATCACATTTACATCTACTCTTGTCGATTCTATCAAGGTAACGATCGAGCATTACAAGGGCACTGTAAAGAAGGGTCCCGATTTCACATTATATGAAGACGCAAACTTCAAGCCTGTTATCAACGAAAAGGACGAGTACTGGGAGCTTGTTTCAAACAAGACTTCTGTAAGAATAGGCAAGGCAGGCGGCGCTTGGGACATCAAGTACTTCTATGACGGCAAGCTCCTTACCAAGGAAGGCTGGAGAACAACAAGCTACATAGAAGAACAGCCCTGGCTCACAGACTACCGTATGGAAGGCACAAAGGCTGAGCGTTTCTACGCTCACGCATCTACAGACGAGCCTGCAAGAATCAGAGAGATGCTCAACATCTCTGTAGGCGAGTACATCTACGGCTTCGGCGAGAAGTTCTCTACATTCGTAAAGAACGGTCAGACTGTAGAAGTATGGAACAACGACGGCGGTACCTGCTCAGAGCAGACATACAAGTCGATTCCTTTCTATGTTTCATCAAGAAACTACGGTGTATTTGTAAATCACCCCGAGAACGTTACATTTGAAGTTGCAAGCGAAACAGTTTCAAAAGTTGCTTTCTCAGTTCAGGGCGAGAGAATGGAATACTTCGTAATGGGCGGTAAGACAATAGCTGACGTACTCGGCGTTTACACAACACTGACAGGTAAGCCCGCACTTCCTCCCGCATATACATTCGGTCTGTGGCTGACAACATCATTCACAACAAACTACGATGAAGAAACAGTATCGTTCTTCATCGACGAAATGGCAAGACGTGATATTCCTCTGGAAGTATTCCACTTCGACTGCTTCTGGATGAAGGAATTCAACTGGTGCGACTTCACATGGGATAAGAGAATGTTCCCCGATCCCAAGGCTATGCTCGCACGTCTTAAGGAAAAGAAGGTCGAGATCTGCGTATGGATCAACCCCTATATTGCTCAGCAGTCATCACTGTTTGACGAGGGCGTAAAGAACGGCTACTTCATCAAGAAGACTGACGGCGGTGTATTCCAGTGCGATATGTGGCAGCCCGGTATGGCTATCGTTGACTTTACAAATCCTGAGGCTTGCAAGTGGTACAAGTCAAAGCTGAGAGTTCTGTGCGAGATGGGCGTTGACGCATTCAAGACAGACTTCGGCGAGAGAATCCCGACAGCAGGCGTTGTATACAGCGACGGTTCTGATCCTTACAGAATGCACAACTACTACACATACCTCTACAACAAGTGCGTATTTGAGGTACTTGAAGAATATTACGGCAAGGACAAGGCTTGTCTGTTCGCACGTTCCGCAACAGTCGGCGGTCAGCAGTTCCCTGTACACTGGGGCGGCGACTGCTTCAGCCAGTACGAATCAATGGCTGAAACACTCCGCGGCGGTCTTTCACTCTGCTTATCAGGTTTCGGTTACTTCAGCCACGATATTTCAGGCTTTGAGGCTACAGGTTCTCCCGACTTATACAAGAGATGGTCTGCATTCGGTCTTATGTCTTCACACTCAAGACTTCACGGCAACAGCTCATACAGAGTACCGTGGAACTTTGATGAAGAGGCTTGCGATGTTCTCCGTCACTTCACAAAGCTCAAGGGTTGCTTAATGCCTTATCTGTTCGCTAACGCAGTAAAGGCTCACGAAAAGGGCGTTCCTATGATGAGAGCTATGGTTATGGAATACAGCGATGATCCCGCTTGCTTACCTCTTGACAGACAGTATATGTTCGGTGATAACCTGCTTATCGCTCCTGTATTCAACGAAGAGGGTACAGCTCAGTTCTATCTGCCAAAGGGCAAGTGGACCGATATCCAGACAGGCGAGGTTCTCGAGGGCGGCAACTGGTACGACAAGAAGTACGACTACTTCTCAATGGGTATGTACGCTAAGCCCAACAGCATCATTGCTTACGGTAACTTCGAGCGTAACTTTGCATATGACTATGTAGAGGGTGCAAAGCTCGTTATCTATCAGCTTGAGGACGGCAAGAATACTCAGTGCAAGATCTACGATAAGGAAGCTAAGCTTGAGCTTACTGTTATGGCTGAAAGAAACGGTGATACGATCACTGTTACTCACACAGCTACAGACAAGCACTTCACTGTTGAAAGCGCTGAAGGCTTGAAGGTAGTTATAAACAAGTAAATATTAATGATGCCTCCGTGTCACTGAGATGCGGAGGCATTTTTTATCGGTTGAAACGGCGGCTTGACAGTGTATTAAAAGAGTTCTATAATAGTTATGTAATGCTGACAGCGGCGGATAATTTACCTTTTTCGGTTAATACTGTCCGTTAAGGCTGTTTTTATGGAGGTTAAGTAATATGGATATAAAAATGCTCGGCGAATATGCAAAGCTTATGGTAAAGGTCGGTGCTAACGTTCAGAAAGGGCAGAAGGTGCGCCTTTATACCGAGGTTGATCAGCACGAACTGGCAACGCTTGTTGCAAAGGAATGCTATAACGCAGGCGCAAGCTATGTCGAGATGTTCTGGAGCTGTGGGGCTATAGACAGACTTCACTATGAGAATGCAAGCGTTGAAACGCTCGGTACTGTACTTCCGTGGGAAGAAGAACGTCAGAAGCAGATGGTAAAGGATCTGCCTGCAAGAATATTTATCGAATCAGCCGATCCCGACGAACTCAGCGGTATACCTGCGGACGTAATTTCAACGGTAGGTCAGATGCGTTCAAAGGTGCTAAAAAAATACCGTGATGAGATCGACGGCAAGCACCAGTGGCTGATAGTTGCCGCCGCCTCTCCCAAATGGGCAAAGAAAGTTTTTCCCGATGACGATACCGATACAGCGGTTGAAAAGCTGTGGAACGCTATTTTCTCCTGCGTATATCTTGACAGCACGGGTAACTGGGAAAAGGTATGGAAAGAGCATACCGACACAATGAGAGCAAAAGCCGACTGGCTGAACGCTCAGGGCTTTAAGAGCCTTAAATATAAGAGCAGTAACGGAACTGATTTCTCCGTCGAGCTTATCCCCGGTGCAAAGTGGTGCGGTGCGGCTGATGTCAACCGCGTCAACGGCGCGGCTTATGTGCCGAATATGCCGACTGAGGAAGTATTCATAAGCCCCATGAAAGGTAAGTGCGAGGGCAAGCTTGTGGCTACTAAGCCGCTGAGCTGGTCGGGCAATCTGATAGACGGCTTTGAAGTCGAATTCAAAAACGGCAGGGTATCGGGTTGTAAGGCACGTCAGGGCGAGGATATCCTGAAAAAGATGTTTGCGATGGACGACGGCGCTTCAATGCTGGGTGAAGTTGCGCTTGTACCCAAGGAGTCCCCGATAAACCGTTCGGGTCTGCTGTTCATGAATACGCTCTTTGACGAGAATGCCTGCTGTCATGTAGCTGTCGGCGAGGGATTTCAGGAAGTAATTGACGGTTTTGAGAACAAGACGCTTGATGAGATACATTCGCTGGGAATCAACGACTCAATAATTCATGTCGATTTTATGGTCGGCTCTGACGATCTGGAGATAACGGGCGTCAAAGATGACGGCAGTGAAGTACCCGTATTCGTTAACGGAACGTGGGCATAACTATTAATAGCGCCCGGATTGAATAATTTGTCGAATTTATTGAAATGTATAATATTGCTATTGCAATATTGAATTAAGTATGCTAAAATAATATCAGAGAAGATACTGTGAGTTTTTCTCTTTTGGCATTTCAACTCTCACAATACGGCATTACAACCGTATAGTGGCAAAGGATCGGTTATGTTAATAGCAATATGTGACGACAACAGAATTGACTTACTGTTGTCAAAGACACTTGTAATTGAATATTTCAGAAAGCATAAGCTGTCGTGTACGGTAAGGCTGTATGAAAACGGCGCGAGCCTGCTTGATGATGTGCACGGTAATACGAATTTCGATATTGTGTTTATGGATATCTATGTCGGCAATGAACTTGGTATAGATATAGCAAGACAGCTCAGAAATGACGGGTATGAAAATCTGTTGATTTTTTCAACGATCACCGATGAATATGCTATCGAGAGCTACAGTGTAAGGGCAAACGGCTATATACTCAAACCATACAATATGACAAGGCTTGAAAGTGTGCTTGACAGGGTTCTTGAAAAGTATGACACGGATTTTATGAGAGTAAAGGTGCGCAATACTTATGTAAATGTGCCGTACAGCGATATAATCTATATAGAAAGCTGTAACAGCCGTTGTATATTGCATACCGCAGACGAGGAATATTCGTTGTATATGAGGCTTGACGATATAGAAAAAAGTCTGTCGGGCGATGAGTCACGTTTTCTGAGATGCCACAGGAGCTATATTGTCAATATGGATCATATCACAGCGGTTGACGAACAGTTCAGACTGGATAACGGTGAAAGCGTGCTTATCAGGAGCAAGAGTAAGGCTCAGATCAAAAAGCACTATTTCGCGTATAAAGAGAATAAAAAGCTTGTAAAGGTCTGAAGGCGTTTCAAGACGTTTCCGGGCTATATAAAACGGTATAAAAGAGAACGCAGTGTCGGTAGCGGCACTGCGTTCAGTCTATAGAAAAAGCTTGTTATATGATGTACATCCTATTATATCGTTTTGCATTTACTATGATATCCGGCTGTCGATAGTTCTGTTTGTCGGACAGCACTTCTCGGGTTCGCTATTCTGTTCGATAACGTTGTTGCTATTAACGAGGAGAAGAACCAAACGACCACTTGCACTACACCCTTGCCCTTTAATGAACGCTCTGTTGGTTTCGCATCCATGCCTCGTCAGCCATCGGTGTCGCTGCGTCCTGCAGCGACTAAGTGTGGCTGACTTTAAGCATCCATGCTTAAAGCCTTCGGGCATCCATGCCCGCCCTCGGAAAAGGGTGAGGTTCTGTTGCTCGGTCAAGCCGAGCCAACTATGGTGGGGATTGAAGTTGATAGTACTGCTATTTTCAAAACTTCTTATCTGTACAATTCCCTTCGTCACGGCTTGGAAACGTCGGAGATATATAATAGTTAGATTTTCTGAACTTATATGTTAAAGAACGATGAACTTGTATCAGCCGTGCCACCTCCACTTTTTCGAGGGGAGGCAAGATTAGTACAGATATATCAGGATAGTACGTTTTTTGGAAGATCAATTAAAATCAATTATGTTACTGTTTAAAAATAAAGTCTGCAATCAGGCGGTTAACGCTTGTGCGTTCTTTTTCCTGTAATACGCTGTGGCGCATACCGTCAAACACTTCAAGCCTTACATCAAAGCCGTTTGCTTTAAGCACGGCGGCTTTTTCTTTTGCGTATTCTCCCTTGTCGCCCACCATATCTTCTGTTCCGCTTATTAAAAGAACAGGCGGTTTCGGGAATATATCAGACAGATATTTATCGTCCTGCACTTCGCTTGCAAGCTGTAAAAAGCTCCTGTAAAAACGGCAACTGTACATCTTGTTCGTGTAGGGGAGCGTTTCGTAATATTCGGCACGTTCAAGGTCGGAGGTCACCCACGATACGGTACATTTTTCGGGGAACGGCTCGGCGACCTTTCCGAAAAGTTTGAGAAATACATCCGTACTGGGAACGTCTGCACCCTTTGCGGAAATTTCTGCGTCAATATCCGAAAAGAGCGTATCAGTGTTGTGTATATGCGGACAGCCTGTAAGGATAACACCGCTGTAAAGTCTGCTTTTTCCGTGCTTTAGCATATATTGTGCCATCTGTGCGCCGAGACTGTGTCCGAGCAGAAAAAGCGGTGTATTACTGTCGGCGGATATATGCTCTGAAAAAGAGAAACACTCGTCTGCCGACAGCTGTACGATATTATCAATATCTGTCGGGAGCGTTGTCCTGCCGTGGTCGCGGTACTCCGACAGATAGACCGATATGCCGTGAGAAGTCATATAGTCTGCAAACTGCTCATAGTATTCCGACATTTCGCCAAGCCCGTGTATTACCTGTATCTTAGCTTTTTCCTCATCTGCAAGCCATTTCTTGCAGTGCATTCCGTTGTATCCAAATTCATTTATAGTCATAAATTCTCCGTAAAAAGAAAGCAGGCATTTCAGCCTGCTTTCAGCTTATTCTGTTAATCTTCCGTTGGACCGTCGAGATGAACCTGTCCGTTTTCACGCAGGTGGAACTGCTTTACAAGTTTCTGCATTTCCTTTGCCTGTGCGGCAGTAAGGGCGCTTGCGCTTGCGCTTTCTTCTGCGGTTGCGGCGTTGTTCTGAACTACCGCTGAAATCTGACCGACGCTTGAAAGCACCTGGTCTACCATTGACGCCTGCTCGGATGAAACCTCGGAAATTTCATTGATAAGCGAGTTTGCGTTGCTGAAACACTCCATAACGCTCTCGATGGTCTGAGCTGTCGAATCGGCAATTGCTGTGCCGTTTGAAACGGCTTCAATGGTACTGCTGATAAGCTCGCTTGTTGTCTGAGCGGCTTCTGCCGACTTGCTGGCAAGGTTTCTGACCTCGTCTGCAACGACTGCAAAGCCCTTGCCGGCTTCTCCTGCTCTTGCGGCTTCTACTGCGGCGTTAAGAGCGAGGATATTTGTCTGGAATGCAATGTTATCGATAGTGTTGATGATCTTTTCGATCTCAGCGGACTTTTCATCGATTATCTTCATTGCGGCAAGCATCTTCTGCATCTCTGCATTACCTTCCTTGAGGTCTGTGGTTGCCGTATCTGAAATTTCACTTACGTTCTTTGCGTTTTCGGCGTTCTTGTTTACTCTGCCGGAAATATCCTGTACATAGTCCGACAACTCACGGATAGAAGCTTCCTGCTCGCTTGTGCCCTGTGCAAGAGCCTGTGCGCCGCTTGATACCTGCTCGGACGCATCGTAAAGCGTTGTGCCGGCTTTCTGTATGCTTGACATTGAGTTGTTGAGGTTGTCGAGTATCTGCTCAAAGGCGGCTTTTATCGGGGCAAATTCGCCCTTGTAGTCATAGTTGATATCAAAGCTGATATTGCCGTATGACATCTGGGTAAGCAGATATGTAAGCTCATCGACCATTTTCTTTAAATACCACTTTGTGGTGTTAAGCGAGCCTGCAAGTCTGCCTATATCGCTGTCATTAATCTTTACGTCAAACTCTTTGGACAGAATACCCTCGGAGAAATTGTCGAGCTCGTGGCTTATCTTCTTGATAGGTTTCAGGATCGCTTTTCTGCAATATACAGCAAGCACTATAAATGCGGCTGTTACGATAAGAGCGATACCCTCGATTATCAGCGAAAGCATTATAGATGAGTGATAAACGGGATCATCACTGCCTGCCATTGAAAGAATGTTGACGATGCATACAGCGATGGTAGCGACCATCATTACACAGCATAAAACACACAGAAAGGTTATTACAAATACCTGGCTCTGCATTTTGCTCTTTAACCAACCTTTATTTTTTTTCATAAGGAACACCTCTTGAATTTACATTTTGATAAGTTGATTTTATCACAAATGTTGTAATAAGTCAAGGAGTAATACGTTGTGTTTGGTGGAATACACCAAAAAAGCGGGTGTAACTGTGCAAGTTGCACGAAAGCCGCCATGATATTGATCATAGCGGCTCGTAATTTTTGTCCGTTAACTCTGTATAGTAAACAGACGTCTGCAATATTTGTTATCCAGTCCGTGATACAGGAGTATACCGAGTACTCCGCAGGAGATGACTTCACCTGCACATACTGTCAGTGCCGAGAACCATATCGCATCGGGTACACCGTAAGCATAGGTCAGTACAAGCGGTACTATAACAGTATTGGCAATTATCGGGGGGAGGGGGTATAAGACCCTGTGGTGCTTTCTCAGAAGGTATGTGCCTACTGCACCTATGAGTGTGGCAAGGCTTCCGAAGATAACGTCCCAGATCACGGCACCGGTCAGTATATTTGAGATTATACAACCGACAACCAGTCCCGGAATTGCCGCCGGAGTAAATACCGGCAGGATAGTGAGCGCCTCGGAAAGACGCACCTGGATTACGCCGTTTGCAAGCCCGAGCAGGTTGACAATGTAAGTCAGCACTACATAGATCGCGGCAATAACGGCTCCCTGTGTGATGAACAGGACTTTTTTGTTTCGCATATTGAATTGTCCTTTCGTAGTTTTGATTTATCCGTCTTTTGACGGAAAGTGAGGATATTGCGAACTCACAAAAAATGATTTTAGCACAGTTAAAGTGCTTTGTCAAGCTTATTTTAGCGTTTCTTCAGCTGCCCGTATGAATTTTCTTATGTCATCCGGTGCGTTTTTGAAATATCGGGCGGAACACGGATACATACGGCTTCATATTATCTGTATCCGCTTTCGACACAGGTAACAGCCTTTTCTTATCGCATAGCGATCCCGAAAGGGCAAATCGGGTTATTCTGTATTTTACTGTCTTATATAAATGCCCTGATCCTCAATATAATCCTCAAGCTCCTGTTTCATATCCCATATAGCCTCCTCTTTGTCGGCAGACTGTCTGTAGTCGCCTTTATCATCGGGCTGTTCGGGAGCTTTTTTCTTTTCGTCTGTCATATTATCATATCCTTTCGGCATGTTTTTGTTGTTTACATTTTATCACAATCTGTATCGCAGTTCAATATGCTGTGGCACAAAACGTCAGTGATAACGGAAGTTGACATATTCTTTTAAATGAGTATAATATTTATGGACGAAAGGAAGTTTGATTTGAGTACTGATATAAAAGAAAAAAAGAGATCCGGAACTGTCCTTATGACAGAGGGTTCTATCTGGAAGAAGCTGCTTATATTTTCCGTGCCGCTGATACTGGGAAACCTGTTACAGCAGTTGTACAGCACGGTTGACTCGATAATAGTAGGTAACTGCGTCGGCAAGGAAGCGCTTGCGGCGGTAGGTGCAACAGGCTCTATCGTCAATCTGCTGATAGCGTTCAGCCAGGGTGCATCGGTCGGTGCGGGTGTCATCATATCGCAATATATGGGCGCAAAGCGCAAGGATGATGTGAAAAGAGCGGTACATACCTCGATAGCTATTGCGGCGATAATCGGTCTAGTGCTGACGGTCGCAGGCGTATTTATGAGCAGACTGTTTCTTATATGGATGCAGACACCCGCAAATATCCTTGACAGCGCATCGCTTTATCTGCAGATCTACTGCGGCGGTTTGCTGTTCAACGTGCTTTACAATATGTGTGCCGGAATATTCAATGCGGCGGGAAACTCAAGGCGACCGCTGTTATATCTCGGTGCGGCATCAATTGTCAACATAGCGCTTGACCTTATACTGATACAGGGCTTCGGTATGGGCGTTGAGGGTGCGGCGATAGCGACCGATGCGAGCCAGCTTGTTTCCTGCGTTATGGCGATAATCTATATGATAAGGGTCAATGCCGATTATAAGCTGTTTATCTGTCAGATACGAGTGCATAAGGATATGGCACTCAGAATTATAAAAATCGGTCTGCCGACAGGTATACAGAACATGGTCATATCGTTCTCAAACGTGCTTGTACAGGCAAGCGTCAACGGTTTTGGCTCGGACGCTGTTGCAGGCTTCGGCGCATATCTTAAGGTGGACGGCTTCAACATTCTGCCGGTACTCAGCATAAGTATGGCAGTGACGACCTTTGTCGGACAGAACTACGGCGCAAACAAGCCGGAGCGTGTCAAAAAAGGTATGTGGACGGCGCTCGGAATAGGTGTTGTATATACAGTCATCACAGGCGTTCTGCTTCTTGTATTTGCAGATCCGATAATAAGGCTGTTTGCAAACGACGACGCAGTAGCCGCCTGCGGTGAAACGGCGATGAAATATTTCTGCCCGTTCTATTTCCTGCTCGCTATTATGAATGTGCTTGCAGGCACTGTAAGAGGTACGGGCAAAAGCGTTCCGCCTATGCTGATACTGCTGTTTGCAATGTGCATTTTCAGAATATTCTGGATATGGCTCGTAGTGCCGCTTTTCCCGACTATTGACGGCGTTTATCTGTTGTACCCTGTTTCGTGGGTAATAGGCGTTGTGCTTATGGCGCTGTACACATGGAAGGGTAAATGGATGCCGAAAATCGAGTAAATATCCGACTTGAAATGAATACGGAATAACGCAGATATGCTTTAAAACGGCACTGCGTTATTTTGCAAAAATGCACAAAATGCTATTGACGAAAACGATTACATATGCTATGATAGCGATGATGTATATTGCGGTTTGCGTAAAAAGTCAACAACTGCAAGACGGAGGAGAACATGGAGAAGAAATATAAATTCAGGGACAGTTCGTTATCGTTTGACGAACGTGTGAAAGATTTGTTATCAAGGCTTACGATAGAAGAAAAGGCAGGATTGATGTCAAGCCATATGGCGGCTGTGCCGCGGCTCGGCATAGGCGAGTGGTATGTCGGTGCTGAGGTTGCAAGGGGATATGTGTCACGAGATCCCGATGAGCCGACCACGGTTTTTCCTCAGCCTATCGGACTTTCCGGCACATTTGACACGGAGCTTATGGAAAAGGCAGGACTTGTGGCAGGCAAGGAAGCAAGAGTGCTGAATAAACGCCACCCGAACGGTCACCTTATGCTGTGGGGACCTACCGTTGACCTGTGCAGAAATCCGCTGTGGGGAAGAAATGAAGAGGGGTACGGCGAGGATCCGTTCTTAACGGGTGAAATGTCGGCGGCATATACAAAAGGACTTGCAGACAGACGAGGGGAATATATGCAGTCGATACCGACACTGAAGCATTTCTGCGCCAACAATACCGAAAATGAGCGGGGAACGGCATCTTCCGATGTTGAACCGAGAACGCTGAACGAATATTACTATGCGGCATTTGAACGTCCGATAACCTGCGGAGGGGCGTACTCCGTAATGGCGGCGTATAACGAGCTGTCGGGCGTGCCTGCGGTCATAAACCCCGATATACAGAATGTGCTGAAAGATAAGTGGGGACTTGGCTTTGTCGTAACAGACGGTGGAGATTTCACGCAGAATGTCGCATTCCACGGCTACAGCACTTCACATGCGGAAACGATAGCGCTTGCAATAAAGAACGGTACGGATGTTATGACCGACTGTGAGGACGTTGTTGCGGCGTCGGTGCTTGAAGCGGTGAAGAGCGGACTTGTATCCGAAAAGGATATCGACAAGGCGCTTTACAACAGTATGCTCGCACGTTTCAGACTGGGTGAGTTTGATGAAAAGCACCCGTTCTCGGATATTGACGAAAGCGTACTTGATTGTGACGAGCATAAAAAGCTCAATCACCGTGCGGCACTGGAACAGACGGTATTGCTTAAAAATAACGGTATACTGCCGCTTGATAAAAACAAGAGTGTTGCCGTGATAGGACTTAACGGCAACTGTAATCTGATGGACTGGTATACGGGTTATTCGTCATATAATACGACTATATTTGACGGTGTGAGCGGAAAATTCGCCGGTGCGGTGTACGACAACGGTTGCGACCGTGTGGTTATAAAGTCCGAACTTACGGGAAAATATCTCGGTGTTTCTGATGATGATACCGTAAGCGCGATCTATGAAAAGGACGACCCGAGGGCGCTTTTTGAAAAGGCAGAATACGGTCACGATGAAACTACTTACCGCTCGCTTTATAATAACAAGTACATAACCGAAAATTCCTGCAAGTGCGACAGCGAAAGCACTTACCGCTGGTTCTCACAGGAGATAATGAAACCGCAGAAACACGGGGATAAGGTACTGTACCGCACATATTTCGGTAAGGCACTCGGTGTTGACGAAAGCGGTAAACTGACGCTTGTAAAGCCGTTCGGGCTGAGCGATGACAAGATGTTTGGCGAAGAGATTATTTCAGACGGTATAAAACGTGCGGCTGAGCTTGCGGAAAAGGCGGATTATGCGATAGTCTGCATAGGCAACGATCCTATGATAGTTGCCCGTGAAATGTATGACAGGAAAACGCTTGCGCTCCCTGCGCACGATTCGGCACTTGCAAGAGCAGTTTACCTTGCCAATAACAACTGCGTGCTGACGCTTGTTTCAAGCTATCCGTTCGCTATATGCGATGAGCAGGAATATATGCCTGCGATAATCTACACGACCCACGCAGGACCTGAACTCGGCAATGCGTTTGCAAAGGTTATCAGCGGTGAATATTCGCCTGCCGGCAGATTAGCACAGACATGGTACAAGAGCGAATATGAACTTGCACCTATAGAGAACTATGACATTATAGAAAACGATATGACTTATCTTTATTATAAAGGTAAGCCGCTTTATCCGTTCGGTTATGGACTGAGTTATGCAAAGTTTGAATATTCGGATCTTGAAGTGACCGAATATGACGACAGCATAAATATTTCGTTTGATGTCAGAAATGTTTCGGATATTGACGGAGATGAAGTCGTGCAGGTATATTTCCGTGCGGAAAATCCGTCGGTCAAGCGTCCTGTAAAACAGCTTACGGCATTTGACCGTGTGCATATCGAGGGAGGACAGACACAGCGCATAGAGTTTGATATAAGCAAATCCGAACTGCGTTTCTATGATGTCAGCCGTGAAAGATTTGCGATAGAGAAGGGCAGATATACTTTTATGGCAGGTGCGTCAAGCGAGGATATCAGACTTACAAAGACCATAGAGATAAGCGGCGAAAAAATACCGCCGAGAGAGCTTTGCAACGGCATACTTGCAAAGAACTACGACGGTAAGTATAATACGAAAATGAAGTACAGCAAGAAGCTTGAAATGCACTATATGCTCGGCGGAGGGCTGATCTATAACAACTGCGTATTAGGTGACGCAACGAACATTGAGATAGTATGCGGAAGCCGTGTGAACGGCGGAAAGATAACCGTAAAATACGGAGGTAAGACGCTGTGCGAGGCTGAGGTAAAACCGACAGTCGATATTACAAGGTTTGATACGGTGACAGCTCAGTTTGACAGCAAAGTGCTTGATGAAATCGACCGGGATAAGCCGGCAACGTTTGAACTTTCGATGCCGGAACAGATCTATATACTGAGTTTCAGGACTTATTGATTTTTATCAAGTCCGCAGTGGCATTTCAGGACGGTAAAGGTGTTTTTGTCGACCTTTATTCGACCTTCCTTTACAAGCTCGGACAGTTTGGCGGACATTGCACTGCGTTCCACGCCGAGATAATCCGCCATAGAGCGGCGGTCAAGCGGAACGGTGAAAGTGTTGCGCCCCGCACGTTTCGCTTCATGGCTTAAGTATGCCATAATTTTTTCTTTTGTATTGCGCTTTGAGATTATCTCGACCTTCCGGTTGAGCATAAGCGCATTATCGGAAACGACTGTCAGCAGGTTGTTTACAAACTGCGGATAGAACGGATATGACGACAGCGAAGAAAGCTTGCCGTAATCAAGGAGCATTACGGTGCAGTCGCCTGCGGCTTCTATTGTAACGGGGAGTGTTTTTACTGCTGAGCAGGCGAATACTTCGGCAAAGCTCCCGCCCTGCCTTATCAGAGCGGCAAGGTCGCGGTTGCCGTAATAATCCTCGCGGACGACCTGAACACTGCCTGAAAGCACTATTCCGATACGGTCGGCAGGCTCACCCTCGCTCATGATGATTTCGCCCGACTTTGCGGCGATTGTCCTGCCGGAAAGCGACTTTACGCAAAGCTCGGCGTTTTCTTCCGACATATTGCCGAATAATTTATTCTTCTGCACAAGTGCAAGTGTTTTTTCGTCCATAGGACCTCCTGTTGAAACTTAAGCGGCGATAAAGCATATTCTTCCGATAATGATATAACTTATCCGCGAAAAAGTCAAATATTTCAGTTTGCCGATAAACCGCTATATTTCTGAAAATAGGGTTGAGTGTTGCTTGCTCTGCCGGTTTTGCATCTCTGCAAGGTCAGCTGTTTGTGCTGTTGCATCGTGCAACGGTTTGATTTTTCGTCATTGCTTTTTGTCATATTTCTATTGTAATCTTACAGCAGTTTATTCTTAAATTTTCATTGTGGACTTGACAATTTGAAACTATGTGTATATAATAAAGATACAAGAGCAACCCGATCAGACGGTTGCTCCCGAAGAAGTTAAAAGATTTAACCGCTCACGTTTGCAAGTATGGGGCGGTTATTTCTTTTTGTTATAAAAAGAAAGTGCAGTAAAAACAGCAATAATAAAATTAGCTAAAAATGAGCTGATCAGAAGAAGATCTTCTAATGTTATGTAGTTCATCATACTTCACCTCCCTCACAGCGTTAATTCTGCTTCGGGAGTAGGGTAACCGCCGATTCATCTATAGGTTGCTCTCGCGGATATATAATATCATAATTACGCCGATTTTGTCGACAATTTAGTATAGATAAAAAGTTTTGATTATTCAAGGCTCTTTTCTTTTTTGACAGTCAATCAAATATGAAAATCCAAAGCAGCTCGCACCCGCCGCTTATTAAAATCCCACCGGTGTACTTGACTAATCGCCCGTAATGTAATATAATAATAAAGTACAACTAAACGAAAAGGCAAGGCACAGGCTTTGCCCGGAAAGGACCATTAAAATGGATGCAACTTTAAAAAAGCAGCTGGAGATAACTGCCACAAAAGTCAGAATGGGTGTTATCGAGGGCGTTTACAATGCTAAGTCGGGACATCCCGGCGGATCGCTTTCAGTAGCTGATGTACTCACATATCTCTACTTTGCAAAGATGAACGTAGATCCCAAAAATCCTCAGATGCCCGAGCGTGACAGACTTGTACTGTCAAAGGGACACACAGCTCCCGCTCTGTACTCTGTACTTGCTAACCGCGGATTTTTCCCCGTTGACGACCTCAAGACGCTCCGTCATATAGGCTCAAAGCTCCAGGGACACCCTGTTATGAACAAGGTTCCCGGTGTTGATATGAGCACAGGTTCACTCGGTCAGGGTATTTCAGCCGCTTGCGGTATGGCTCTTTCGGGCAAGCTGTCAAATGAATTCTACAAGGTATACGCTGTACTCGGCGACGGCGAGATCGAAGAAGGTCAGGTATGGGAGGCTGCTATGTTTGCGGCTCACTACCAGCTTGATAACCTTGTAGCTGTAGTTGATAACAACGGACTTCAGATCGACGGCAGAATAAGCGATGTCATGTCACCCTATCCGATAGACGAGAAGTTCAAGGCTTTCGGCTGGCACGTAATTTCAATAGACGCACATGATTTCGATGCAATCGAAAAGGCTTTCAATGAAGCAGAAAAGATCTCAGGTAAGCCTACAGTAATTATACAGAGAAGCATAAAGGGCAAGGGCGTTTCCTTCATGGAAGACCAGGTATCATGGCACGGTACAGCTCCCAACGAAGAGCAGTACAACCAGGCTATGACAGAACTTAAGGCTCATCTTGCCGAGCTTGAAAAGTAATCGGAAAGGAAACGTATTAAAATGGAGAAAAAAGCAACCCGTGAAAGCTACGGCGAAGCTCTTGTAATGCTCGCTGAAAAGAGAAATGATCTCGTAGTTCTGGACGCAGACCTTGCGGCGGCTACAAAGACAGGTATATTCAAGAAGGCATATCCCGACCGCTTCTTTGACTGCGGTATTGCAGAAGCAAATATGATGGGTGTTGCCGCAGGTGTCGCATCTACAGGCAAGCTCGTATTCGCAAGCACATTCGCTATGTTTGCGGCAGGCAGAGCTTATGAAATAATCAGAAACAGCATAGGCTATCCTCATCTGAACGTTAAGATCGGCGCAACACACGCAGGTATTTCCGTTGGTGAAGACGGTGCTACACACCAGTGCAACGAGGATATCGCTCTTATGCGTACTATCCCCGGCATGACAGTCATCAACCCCGCCGATGATGTTGAGGCAAAGGCGGCTGTACTCGCTATGGCAGACTATGTAGGACCTACCTACATGAGATTCGGCAGACTTGCCGCTCCTATCTTCAACGATAAAGACACATACAAGTTTGAGCTCGGCAAGGGCGTACAGCTCCGTGACGGCGATGATATAACGATCGTTGCTACAGGTCTTATGGTAGCTCAGGCACTTGAAGCGGCTGACGCTCTTAAGGGTCAGAGTATCAATGCGCGTGTTATCAACATTCACACGATAAAGCCCATAGACAAGGATATAATAATCAAGGCGGCTAAGGAAACAGGTAAGATTGTTACTGTTGAAGAGCACAGCATAATCGGCGGTCTTGGAAGCGCCGTTTGCGATGTTCTTTGCGAGAACTATCCCGTTCCCGTTACAAAAATCGGTGTTATGGATACATTCGGTCATTCGGGTCCTGCGGCAGCATTGCTCGAAGAATTCGGCTTATGTGCGGATAATATTGCTAATACCGTTAAGAAGGTTTTAGGTAAATAATTTTTTGAGCCACCGCTTTGAATTGATCCCAAAAAGTTAGACAAAGAATTTGATAACAAATTATGCAAAGCGACTAAGAACAGACTTGGTCGCTTTTGCTATGCGGCTTTATGCCTGTATGCAACAGGAGATAAGCCATCAAGCTTAAGCTTAATGC
>JAGBHT010000023.1 GCA_017935365.1 Ruminiclostridium sp.
AGGCAATGCTCCCGCTCCTCTCGTCGCTCAAGAGGAATAACTGATTTAGGAGAAAACCTAAGGGACAGGGTTAGGGGCTGCAAGTCCCTTATCCTGTTCCCTTTGGTTGTCTTCCGCGTGAATAGCAGCAACGTTATCGAACAGAATAGCGTACCCGAGAAGTGCTGTCTGGCAAACAGAACTATCGTTAGATTGCTATCAATTTTAATCACTAAAACGGCATAATAGAAATACACTAAAGACGGACTTTCTCCACATACCAAAAAAGTGAGCCATACGTATTATTTTTTGCGCATCGACCCACTTTTTCTTTTCTGGATTGTGTCACAACCCTATTTCGTATATTCTGTTGTGATCACAGTATCGTAAACACCGTACCCACAACAAGCAGTACAAGTCCCGCTGACGACATCGCCGTGAGCTTTTCTTTAAGAAATACCCTTGAGAACAGCACGACAGCAAGTATACTCAGCTTGTCTATCGGCACGACTACCGATGCATCACCGATTTTCAGTGCGTAATAGTAGCACAGCCACGATGCCGCAGTTGAAACAGCACTGAGTGCGATAAAGACGAACGCCTTACCGCCAAGCCCCGAAAATACGTTCTTCTTGCCCTTTGCCGCTACTACGATCCATGCCATTACAAGCACTACAGCAGTTCTTATGGTAGTGCCGAGGTTTGAGTTGATATTCTCAACGCCTATCTTTGCAAGTATTGAAGTGAGAGCGGCGAATATTGCGGACATCCAGGCGAATATCATCCACCTGCCCGCTTTAGTACCGCTTTTACCCGTATGTATGCTCATCATAAGCGTACCCACGCCGATAAGCACCATTGCAATGATTTTATAAAGTGTCAGCTGTTCGCCGAGAAAAATGAACGACATCAGCATAGCAAGGACGGTTGACGATTTGTCTATAGGTGCGACCTTGTTTACATCGCCCATTTTCAGTGCCTTGAAATAGCACAGCCACGAACCGCCCGTTGCACAGCCCGAAAGTATCAGGAAAAGAAGCGTCATTCCTGTAACATTCGGCAGATCGCGCCACTCGCCCGTTATCCATACTACCACTATCGACAATACAAGCACTATAGTAGTACGCAGTGCCGTTGCCGCATCGGAATCTGCGTCACGCAGTCCGCATTTACAGAGTATAGTTGTTATCGCCGCAAATAAAGCGGATAACAGCGCTATAAATATGTACATCATATCAGAAGCTTCTCCTGCAATAATCTCTCGGTGTCACGCCTTTCATACTCTTGAACACCTTTATAAAATAGCTGTAATCGTTGAAGCCGCATTTCATCGCAATATCTATCAGCTTTTCATCGGTACTTGCGATAAGTTCGCAGGCAGATTCGATACGGAAATAATTGAGATACTCAACAGGCGTCTTACCTGTATATTCCTTAAATGCACGGCAGAAATAGTTTCTGTTCATTCCGCACTCGTTTGCAAGCTCTTCAAGCGTTATGTTCTTGCGGTAATTCTGCTCAATGTAGCTTATGACATTCTTGAAACGGCGCACTTTCTTGATATCACTTGCCGCCGTTTCGCCACTCTGATAATGCTCTTCCCTTGCCACAATGTGACCAAGCATACACAAAAGCCGTCCCGGCACGGTAAATTCATAACCGGGCTCTTTTTCAAGCATTGCGTCTATCACTGCCCTAGCGTCCCTTGCAGGCTCGCTGTTTGCAGGGAAAAATGTTATCAGCCGTTTTTCGTGGTTGATTATCGGTTGCAGATGAATAGCGCATATCTGGCTTGATTTGAGCAGTGCCGCCATATCAAATACAAGGCAGTCATAGTGACAGTTGTCTTTCGGCGTACCGCCGTGCATACTTCCGCCGATTATCAGCGAACAGCACCCTGCGTCTATCCTGTGGGTATGTCCATCAAGAAACAGTTCAAAATGTCCGCTCCTTACAAAGATTATCTCGCACTCGTTATGCCAGTGCGGTATCATATTGTAGCGCGGAAAATTCTCGGTTACCCTGTAGCACGCATAAGGAAATTCCCTTGTGCCGTGCTCACGCTTTTCACGGTATTCTATGTATTTCATATTGTGTCCTTTGGCTCAGTTGTCAAAATCGTCATATTACTGATCGGAGCAAAGTTAAAATAATCATTAAAATCGTCCCGATAATACAATAATTATATCATTTTCCCACCATATTGTAAAGTAACCCTAAAACCAAATATCAATATAGTTCAACAATCGTCACATTGCACTAACACAGCCCGTTTTTTTGTGCAGATTGCGGATTTTTGCTTTTCACAAAAATTTTTATTTTAAAAACGATTACAGCCCTTGCTAAAAAAATTCATTTAAGATATAATTAGCATAGACGTTTCTGTAACGTTGTAATTTTTTCGCTACAGGAACAAAAACATTAGGAGGATTCTATGAAATTCGGTTATTTTGACGATAAGAACAGAGAGTATGTCATTACATCTCCCAAGACCCCTTATCCGTGGATAAACTATCTCGGCACACAGGGCTTTTTCTCGCTGATCTCTAACACAGCAGGCGGTTACTGCTTCTACAAGGACGCAAGACTGAGAAGAATTACACGTTACCGCTATAACAACGTTCCCGTTGATATGGGCGGACGTTACTTCTACATAAACGACGGCGGTCATGTATGGAACCCCGGCTGGTCGCCCGTTAAGACAACACTTGACAGCTATGAGTGCCGTCACGGTATGGGCTACACAATCATAAAAGGCTCATCAAACGGCATTACAGCCACAGTTACATTCTTCGTTCCCCAGAACTTCAACGGAGAGATCCAGAAGGTTACAATCAAAAACGACAGCGATAAGGAAAAGAACTTAAAGCTGTTCAGCTTCCTTGAATGGTGCCTTTGGGATGCAAACGACGATACAACAAACTTCCAGAGAAACTTCAACACAGGCGAAGTTGAAATTGACGGCTCTGTTATCTACCACAAGACCGAATACAAGGAAAGACGCGACCATTACGCATTCTACTCTGTAAATGCTCCTATCAACGGTTACGATACAGACAGAGAGAGCTTCCTCGGCTTATACAACGGCTTTGACGCTCCTCAGACAGTATTTGCAGGCGCACCCAATATGTCGGTTGCCGATGGTTGGTCACCTGTTGCTTCACACTATATCGAGATCAAGCTCCAGCCCGGCGAAAGCAAGGATCTCGTATTCTGCCTCGGCTATGTTGAGAACAAGGTTGAAGAGAAGTTTGCTCCCGACCTTGACGAAAGCAGCACAATTATAACAAGCGGCGACAGAAAGAAGAACATCGTAAACAAGGCCAAGGCTCAGGCTATGATGGCTATGTGCGACACAGCCGAAAAGGCTGACAAGCTCCTCGATGAGCTGAAAGCGCACTGGAACAGCCTGCTCGGTCAGTACAGCGTTGATTCTCCCGATGAAAAGCTCAACAGAATGGTTAACATCTGGAACCAGTATCAGTGCATGGTTACATTCAATATGTCACGTTCTGCTTCTTACTTCGAAAGCGGTATCGGCAGAGGTATGGGCTTCCGTGATTCCAACCAGGACTTACTCGGCTTCGTACACCAGATCCCCGCACGAGCAAGAGAAAGACTTATCGACCTTGCCGCTACAATGCTTGAGGACGGCGGTGCATACCACCAGTATCAGCCCCTTACAAAGATGGGCAACCACGAACTCGGCTCCAACTTCAACGATGACCCCCTGTGGATGATCCTCGCGGTTGCGGCTTACATAAAGGAAACAGGCGATGTTTCTATCCTTGACGAGAAGGTTCCTTATGAGAACCGTGAAGAGCTTGCAGACACAATGCTCGACCACATGAAGAGAGCATTCTACCACGTTGTAAAGAAGGTCGGTCCTCACGGACTTCCGCTCAGCGGACGTGCCGACTGGAACGACTGTCTTAACCTCTCATGCTTCTCAGACAAGCCCGGTGAGTCATTCCAGACATACAACAATAAGGAAATGTTCAAGGAACCTCCTTACTACAGCAACGTTGCTGAATCTGTAATGATCGCAGGTATGTTCTGTGCAATAGCTCCCGAATACGTTGAAATGTGCAAGCTGAAGGGCGACACAGCAGAAGCTGAAAAAGCTCAGGCTGAGATCGAAAAGATGAGAAAGAACACCCTTGAATACGGTTATGACGGCGAATGGTTCCTCCGTGCTTACGACCACTACGGCAATAAGGTCGGCTCACACGAGTGTGAAGAGGGCAAGATATTCATCGAACCTCAGGGCTGGTGCGTTCTCGCAGGTCTTGGCAAGGATAAGGGCTACGACATTCAGACACTTGACAGCGTAGACAAGTATCTTAACTCAAAGCACGGTCTTGTTCTGAACAACCCCGCATTCACACACTACTACATCCAGTACGGTGAGATATCCACATATCCCGGCGGTTACAAGGAGAACGCAGGTATCTTCTGCCACAACAACGCTTGGATAATCTGCGCTGAAGCCGCAGTAGGCAGAGGTGACAAGGCATTCGAGTATTATTCAAAGATCGCTCCCGCATTCAGAGAGGATATTTCCGATCTGCACCGCACAGAGCCTTATGTATACGCTCAGATGATCGCAGGTAAGGACGCTAAGCGTCACGGCGAAGCTAAGAACAGCTGGCTCACAGGTACAGCCGCTTGGAACTTCGTTGCAGTATCTCAGTACATCTTAGGTATCAAGCCCGAATACAACGGTCTGAAGATTGATCCCTCAATTCCTCACGAATGGGACGGCTTCACAGCTTCAAGACTGTTCAGAGGCGCAACATATGAGATCACTGTAAAGAACCCTGATCACGTTTGCCACGGCGTTAAGTCCGTTACAGTTGACGGTAAGGCTGTTGACAGCAATGTTATCCCTGTATTTGAAAACGGCACTCACAAGGTTGAGGTTGTTTTAGGCTAAGGGTTACAAGGTAATATAATAAATGCGAACTCCCCGCCAAACCCGGCGGGGAGTTTTTGTGTTGACAAGTGAACGGAATTGTATTAAAATATCAATAAGACTTATATTCGGAGGTGTTTATATGCGTCCTATGTCAGATGAGAGAGCGATAGAAAATGCAATAGTATCAACACAAATGGAAGGTTTTGAAGTAACCGAGAGCGACAGAAAGCTTCTGATGAAAATAGTCAAAAAAGAAATCACGCTTGATGAAGCCCTGAAGAAAATTAATAGTAGTTATAGGAACTGATTATGGCTTATAGTTTAAATTCAACAGATTCCGATTGTTATGAGGGCACGCATATTCTCATTAACAAATTGGATATTCACAACGAGGAACAGCTCAATAAGAATGAAACAATAATAACCACATATAAAGCGTCTGAATTGATATCTCAACCATTAACTCCAAATTTCTGTTTTGATGATTATAAAAAAATTCATAAACACTTATTTGAACTCCTGTATGATTGGGCTGGTGAAATAAGAACAATTGATTTATCTAAAAGTGCTACAAATTTTGTTGCACCTGAAAAAATTCAATCTTTAGGTGAAAGTATTTTTAAACGGTTACAGGAACTAAGCTATTTTCAACACCTCAATCGAAATGAATTTATTGATGAAATTTCTGATTTGTATCATAGCATTAATATGCTTCATCCGTTCAGAGAAGGAAACGGTAGAACAGAACGAGTGTTTTTTATGCAACTAATCAGAAACGCCGGTTATGATATTGATTATACTGCTATGCAATCAGATATACTCATGATTGGCAGTATACAGGCGGCAAGCGGCGTAATGGATATGCTTAAAGATTTTTTTGATAATAATATTTCGTAGAGACAACGTATTTGCTCCCCGCCGGGTTTGGCGGGGAGTTTTTTTGTTGACAAGTGAATGGAATTGTATTAAAATATCAGTAATAAATCCTTGAGGTGATACCATGAAAATTGACTATACCGCTCTCGGAAAACGCATAGCAAAGCGCAGAAAGGAACTCGGCTTGAAGCAGTACGAGGTCTGCGAGCTGATAGACGTAAACTATAAATATCTATCAAATATCGAAACCGGCAGGAGCGCACCGAGCCTTGAGCTTATAATGAGCCTTTGCTCCGTGCTGAATACGACACCCGACTATTTTCTGCTCGGCACTGCTTCCGCAGAGCTTTATGAAAATGACATCGCCTCAAAGATAACCCCCATGACAGATGAACACAAAAGGCTTATCAGCGGTATGATACAGCTTATCACCGAAATCGAAAACAACTGAATATAAAACGCCGCCCGTCTGACTATACAAACGGGCGGCTTTATTCTCCCTATTCAATTATCATTTATCCGTCAACCACTCGACAACATTCTTCACCTCAATGCCGTCATAATTTCCGACAGTGAATTTATCAAGTGTCAGAACTCTCTTGCGGTAGTTATCCTTTATAGTTGTAAGCGGTGCAAGTTCCCTATCGAAAGTTTCCTTAGCGGTCATATCGGCAGTTACCTGAATATACTCAAGTTCTCCGTTTCTCTCTGCCACAAAATCTATCTCGGTATTTCCGTACTTGCCCACGCTCACCTTGTACCCACGTCTGAGCAGTTCAAAATACACTACATTCTCAACCGAAAAGCCAAGGTCATAGCTTTTCTTAGGCAGTATAAGATTTCGTATGCCGAGGTCAACAATATAATACTTCGTGTTGGTTTTAAGCAATTGCTTTCCCACAATGTCAAAGCGTTCCGCCGGGTAGAATATGAATGATTCGGTCAGTGCATTAACATAATCGCTCACCGTATTCGGAGAAATTTTCCGTCCCGATGAAACAAGATAATTTGTAATGCTCCTTACTGTCACAAGACTTCCGATAACGCTTGAAAGGTACTTTGCAATAGTTTTAAGAAGCGATATATCCGTTATCCTGCCTGTATCGCTGTTATCCCATTCCTTACGCTTCTGCCTGTCCTCAATATCCTTTACGATAACCGTATTGTAGATACCCTCAAGATAGGTGGTTATCTTCTCTTCCGTCTTTTCTGCCGTAGCAATGAAAGACATACCGCCGTATCTCATATAGTCAGCAAAAGCACTGTCCTTGTCCTTGCTGTTTACTTGCAAATACTCTGCAAACGACAGCGGAAGCATTGATATTTCCACATAACGGCCGCTGAGAAGTGTAGCAAGGTCACCCGACAGCATATATGCGTTTGAGCCGGTGATATAAATATCAGTTCCCTGTTTTACATAAAGACTGTCTACCACCTTTTCAAAATACGGCACTTTCTGTATCTCGTCAAGAAAAATGTAAGTCGTTTTATCACTGCTTAGCCGAGCCTTTATATATTCATACAGCTTTTTATAGTCGCACAGTTCTTCGTATTCCAGTTCTTCAAAGTTTATCGCAATTATTCTGTCAGCTTCTACTCCGCTCTGTTTAAGATAGTCCTGATACTGCATAAGCAATGTTGATTTTCCGCACCTGCGTATTCCCGTCACTACCTTTATAACCTGTTCGTCCTTCCAGAGCTTCAGCTTTTCAAGATATTCTTTTCTTTCAACCAAAAAAATCACCCTCTTATCGTTCTGTACTATTATATTATATGCTCATATTAGCACAAAACGCTCAAAATGTCAAGAAAAATTCTCATTTCAGCACTTTTCTCAAATTTCTCGAAATAAATTCTAATTTCAGAATTTTTCTTTTCCGCTCTGAAATCTCTTATTTCTCCCAATTTCTGCATATTTAAGTTTACCGCTTTTGTCAGAATGTCAATAGACAAACCTCTTTTTAAATAGTATAATCATATTATAACATAAAACAAGTCGGTGAAAGCCGACACGGCGGTACGCCGTCTTTTGCCTGTTGGCAAAAGTTTTTATGTTAAAATGTTCTCGGACAAGCGGTGAGCCGCAAGCCGTACTTTTGCACGGCAAAATCCGCTATTGGCGGATTTTATGTCCGAGGTTATTATAACATAAAACAAGTCGGTGAAAGCCGACACGGCGGTACGCCGTCTTTTGCCTGTTGGCAAAAGTTTTTATGTTAAAATGTTCTCAGCCATTGCGTAGCAAAGCCGCATTTTTATGCGGCGAAATCGTCTTATGACGATTTCAGGCTGAGGTTGTTATGGCAAGAAAAAATACACTTAAAAAGTGGGGTGTCGATTTGAAGAATAAAGATAAAAAGGAAAAAGAGCAGATAAAGAAAACGAAGTTTTCCGATATAGACCTTTTTGAAGAAGGACATGAGGAAGAGCCGGACGAGCTTGATCTTATAGACGGGCTTATAAAAGATCCTGCCACAACGCAGGACAAGGAGCATAACGCATATCTGCGCCTTATGCACGAATACAAGGCAGAATACGCAAAACGTGAAAAATGTATCAAAGTCGGGATACTGCTCATTACCATCAGTGCAGTTGTATTTCTCGCCCTGATGTTCAGCCTTGACAGCAAAACATTCTTCTTGACGCTGTGGATAATCTTCATTATTTCGGGTATTGCGGTAATGACACGGATAGATTACCGTTGCTACAAGTACGAAAAGATACTCGGCATTAAAAACACCGACAAGGAAGACGACCTTGAAAAGATGAAGAACGATATCGACAAGACGATAAGCAACGCAAAAACGGAGCTTGAAAACGCCAAGACGAATATCGAAACCACGATAGAATCGGCTAAGAAAGACATCAGCCGTCTTTCCGGAATGAAAACGAGGGAGCAGGAAAACAGATGAAGACAATATTTAAGATATTTTTAAGCGACATCAAGAAGATACGCACAAATCTTATGGCGTTTGCGGTAATGATAGGTATCTGCATACTGCCTGCACTGTATGCGTGGTTCAACATTGCGGCAAACTGGGATCCGTACTCAAATACAGGCAATATCAAGATTGCGGTCGCAAACTGCGATAAAGGCACTAAGCTTGCCTCAAAGGAAATCAACATCGGCAATCAGATAGTGGATAATCTTAAAAAGAACACGCAGATGTGCTGGACGTTCGTAGATAAACAGCAGGCGGAAAACGGAGTAGTAACAGGCGAATATTATGCCAGCGTTGTTATCCCCGAAAATTTCAGCGAGAGCTTCACAAGCATACTTTCGGGCAAGCTGACACGTCCGCAGATAACCTACACGCTCAACGAAAAGAAAAACGCTATCGCTCCGAAAATCACCGACAAAGGCGCAGAGGCTATTAAAACTCAGGTAAACGAGAACTTTATCGACACGGTAACGACCGAACTTGCAGGTATACTCAACTACACATCCGAGCAGGGCAACAAGAAATTCACCGAGATAACAGACAATATAAAATCAGCCATAGGCGACGTTATCGACAATCTTTCCGCTTTCCAAAGCTCAATTTTGCTGATAAGCACAACGCTTGACAGTGCAGATACAATGATTGCAAACACCAAAAAGTCTATCCCGGATCTTGAACAGCTTCTTGCTCAGTCAGGAACGCTTACCACATCGGCAAAGGACAGCATTACGGCAGTACAGGCGGTATCAACACAGATAACCGCCGCTACAGATACCGTCCTTAATTCAATCGACACGCTTTACAGCAATACGGAAAGCAGTATTTCGGGCATCACGGGTGAGATCGCCGCCGATGCCGACAAAGCCGCCGAAAAGATAAGAACAACAGCGGAGATAAACAGAAAAACAATTGACGCGCTGAATAATATCCGCACCCATGTTGTAACAGTCGGTGAAAAACTCGGAATTGATGTCAGCTTTATGACCGATAAGATCGACAAGAATATCGAAAAGCAGAACGCGATCATCGACAAGTTGAACAACGGTGCTGACACTGTCAGCACAACAGGTCACGCACCGGACAATTTTGAAAGTGACGTAAACAAGCTGATAACCGATTCAAAGAAAGATTTTGACGGCATAAAAAACACTTGGAACACTTCTGTCAAAACTGCTATGGATATCGCCGTAAATGAAGTGTTCAAGACGCTTGACGGAATTTCCGCACTGCTTTCTGACGCAGGAACATCTGTTCCGAATATCGAAACGGCTCTCACCGATGCTCAGAACTCGCTTGCAAGCCTTAAATCCTGCCTTACCGACCTCGATAAAATAATCGGCAACGCAAAGGATAAGCTCACCGATATGCAAAAAAAGGTCGATGATATAAGCAGTGACCAGGCGCTTATAGCTTTTATCGAAGAGGTTTCAAGTGACCCGTCATCTCTCGGCGAATTTATGAGCTCACCCGTTGAAATTAACACCGTCAAGGTTTATCCTGTAGAAAATTACGGCTCAGCCATGACGCCGTTCTACACGATACTCGCTATCTGGGTAGGCTCGATCGTACTTGTCGCCGTACTGAAAGCAGAGATCAGCCGCCGTGACATCGAAAAGCTCGGCAGTAATGTAAGACCGATACAGGCTTATTTCGGCAGATATATGATCTACCTTATGGTATCAATAATTCAGGCGATAATAATCGCACTCGGCGACCTTTTATTCCTGAAAGTACAGTGTGAAGACCCGCTGTTGTTCATCATCGTCGCCGTTGTTTCGTCAATCGTATTCTCACTGCTCATCTACTCGCTGACGATCACATTCAGCGTAATAGGAAAAGCTCTTGCGGTAATTATCCTTGTACTTCAGGTTGCAGGCTCGGGCGGTACATTCCCTCCCGAAGTTCTCCCCGAATTTTTCCGCAACATTCTTCCCTATCTGCCCTTCAGATACAGCATAAACGCAATGCGTGAAGCGGTCGCAGGCGTATATGCACAGAGCTACACGGAAAATCTGCTCTACCTGCTGATTTACGTTGCAATTGCCCTCTTTATCGGCATAGTGCTTAGAAAGCCGTGCATAAGGATAATGAAGTTCTTCAATAAACGTCTTGAAGATACGGATCTTATAATATAGCAATAAAATCCCCGACGAGCCTTTCAAATCGCCGGGGATTGAATTTTTGGCTATATTATGCTAAAACATTCACGAGAAAAACCCCGGTCGCCTGTTCCGCCTTTTAACAACATAATGTATGCTACACTTTTTGACGGCGGATTTTTTGTCCGGGGTTGTTATAACATATTCAGCTGAAAAGTCAAGAACTGTCTTAAACCGCTCCGCCGTTATTACAAACGGATGTAGCGGTTATAATATTTTTCTTGCATTATAAGCTATCCTGCCTTCACTGAACAAATCCCGTTCTCTCCGGCAATTTTCCGCTACGCTGATATTCTGTACAGATATGAATAAGCAGTCTGTGCGCTATGTAATTTTCTTCACCATATCTGCAACACTCATATTTGCAAGGCTTTTCTATCACTATATCACCGTCAGAAATTTTCTTTTGTATATCACAACAATGCGTTATAATTTTCGTCACTGTTTTCCTGTGATATTTTGAATATTTTCTGTGTATCTCAGGCTCTTCAAGCGAAGATTTCTTTATCCGGAACTTTCCGTCGGACGATTCATCGTCTTTTTCTTCTATGCCTGTCACATTGATATTTCTACCGCCATACGAATAAACCGCATAGCTCTCGTCTTGTGCAATAAGCCTTGCACGACCTGTTATTCCTACGCTCATAGCTTCCTCACGGCTTACACCTCTTACACGGCTCATACCCTTGCGCTATCGCCCCGTCATAATCATTTGTATAGCCTTTATTCTCTTCGCTCATCTGACTTACCGATGAGCAGCCTGCACGGTGTATCTTCATAGTGTTAGTATTCAGCACATACGAATAGCTTACGGGATTTTCTTCCGCAGGTTTCTCTGTTACTGTTGTAGCAGTTACTTTTGTTGTGGTTGACGCTTTAGTCGTTTCGGATTTGCTCTCCCCGGACGATGCACCGCCTGCCGCACTCGGCTCTGCATTCACGGTTATTTTTTCGCCGTCACAGGTCATTATTATATCACCCTGCAGATCGGTGCGGTAGATATTTATTCCCGCCTTTTTCAGCTTGTCGATCGTTTCGGTATGCGGATGACCGTAAGAATTGCCCATACCGCAGGATATGACCGCATATTCGGGGCTTGCCGCCGCAAGAAAAGCACTGCTTGTCGACGTACTGCTTCCGTGGTGCCCTACTTTCAGCACATCACACTTCACATCAGCTGTTACCGTGCGTTCTTCCTCTTCCTCAGCGTCGCCCGTGAATAAAAACTTTTTATCCCCGTATGTCAGCATTACCATAACCGATGAATTGTTAAGGTCACTGTAATCTTCCGTTACCGGTGCGATTGCCACAGCCGACAGATCCCCGTCAGAGAATATCTCCTTGCCTGCTATTCCGAGCGTTACCTTTGCTCCGCTCTGATCTATTGCGGTCAGCATATTGGTGTACGTCTTTGTGGTATGCGTTGCGGGACTCAGTATAACGTTTCCTACGATGAACGAACCGATAACATCAGCCATACCGCCGATATGATCGCTGTGCGGATGCGTTGCCACCACATAATCAAGCGAGCTGTATCCGCAGGAATATATGTATGTTGTTATCCTGTCTGCATATTCCTTTTCCGATGCGTCAATAAGCATAGTCTTGTCATCGGGCAATTCGATAAAAATGCTGTCACCCTGTCCGACATCAAGAAAATGCACTTTCATTTCCTTGCCACCGTTATCGTTTGTTACGTCATTGCTCTCGGCTTTGCTGTCAGATGAATTCATTTCGGTTTCGGGTGCAGATGATTCGGTTACCGATGAAACACTCGCCGATGAGCTAGTACCGTTTTCGGTTTCACTGCTGTAATCCTTATCGGATGAAACCGCAGTTTTCACCGAGCAACCCGTCATCATAGCAAGTGCCAGTGCCAACGCCATTATTTTCTCTCTCATGATATCACTCCTCACGCTATATATTTTACCATATCAATAACCGCTTTGTCCATATAAGAAAACAAATTTGCACCGTTTATTGTACAGCATAACAAAAATACGGTCACGAGCCTGAACCCGTGACCGTAAAATTATTTATTATCAGCTCTCATTGCATACAAGCTTTTTGCCGTCATAGTCTACCGTCAGCGTACTGCCGGGCGCTACATCGTCAGCGATAAGTTTTCTTGCAATAAGCGTTTCAATCTTACGCTGTATGAATCTCTTGAGCGGTCTTGCGCCGTAGTTCGGATCAAAGCCGTTGTCGATTACATAGTCCTTAGCGGCATCTGTGATTGCAAAGCCGACTTCCTTGTCCTCAAGACGTTTTTTCAGCTCGCCGAGCATAAGATCAACGATACCTGAAATTTCGTCCTTGCGGAGCGGCTTGTAGAATACGATCTCATCAAGACGGTTGAGGAACTCGGGTCTGAACTGCGTTTTAAGCAGTTTGTTGACCTCGTTTTTTGCATCTTCGGAAATTTCGCCCTTGTCGTTTATACCGTCAAGGATATATGACGAACCGAGGTTACTTGTCAGAATGATGATAGTATTCTTGAAGTCTACCGTTCTGCCCTGCGAGTCGGTTATTCTGCCGTCGTCAAGTATCTGTAACAGTATATTGAATACATCGGGGTGAGCCTTTTCAACCTCGTCAAGAAGAACGACCGAGTAAGGTTTTCTTCTTACAGCCTCGGTCAGCTGGCCGCCCTCTTCATATCCGACATATCCTGGAGGCGCACCGATAAGACGGCTCACACTGAATTTCTCCATGTACTCCGACATATCAATACGCACCATGCTGTGCTCATCGTCAAACAGTGCTTCGGCAAGAGCCTTTGCAAGCTCCGTCTTACCTACACCCGTAGGACCTAAGAACAGGAACGAACCTATAGGCTGGTCGGGATTTGCGATACCTGCCCTTGAACGCAGTATAGCCTCGCTTACCTTTTCAACAGCCTCGTCCTGACCTATTACACGCTTGTGGAGTATATCCTCCATGTGGAGCAGTTTCTCACGCTCGCCCTCCATCAGCTTTGCAACAGGGATACCTGTCCAGCGGCAGATGATCTTTGCAATCTCTTCCTCTGTAACCTTGTCGTGGAGCATTGACGCAGACTTTGACTGCTCGGCAAGTTTTTCTTCTTCCTCAAGTTCTTTCTGTAACTGAGGAAGTTTGCCGTATTTAAGTTCTGCGGCTTTGTTCAGATCATAACTTCTTTCAGCCTGCTCGATAAGACCGTTGGTGCTTTCTATCTCTTCACGGAGCTTCTGTACCTTGGAGATAGCGTTACGTTCGTTCTCCCACTTTGCTTTCATCTCGTTGAACTTTGAACGCATTTCGGCAAGCTCCTGCTGTACCTCGGCAAGATGTTCGACAGAGATACGGTCGGTTTCCTTTTTGAGAGCGGCTTCTTCAATCTCGTGCTGCATTATCTTTCTGCGGATATCATCAAGTTCTGACGGCATAGATTCCATTTCCGTCTTGATAAGCGCGCACGCCTCATCTACAAGGTCGATTGCCTTATCAGGTAAGAATCTGTCCGATATATACCTGTCAGACAGCGTAGCGGCGGCAATAAGCGCCGAGTCGTGAATTTTAACGCCGTGGAATACCTCATAACGTTCCTTAAGACCACGCAGTATCGAAATAGTATCCTCAACTGTAGGCTCATTTACCATAACAGGCTGGAAACGTCTTTCAAGAGCGGCGTCCTTTTCAATGTACTGTCTGTACTCGTTGAGCGTTGTCGCACCTATGCAGTGCAGTTCACCTCTTGCAAGAAGCGGCTTCAGCAGATTTCCTGCGTCCATTGCGCCGTCTGTCTTGCCTGCACCGACTATAGTATGAAGCTCATCTATGAACAGTATTATCTGACCCTCGGATTTCTTGATAGTCTGCAATACCGCTTTAAGTCTTTCCTCAAACTCACCTCTGTACTTTGCGCCTGCTACAAGCGCACCCATATCAAGCGAGAATATCTGACGTTCCTTTAAGTTTTCGGGGACATCGCCACGCACTATACGCAGTGCAAGACCCTCGGCGATCGCCGTCTTACCTACACCGGGCTCGCCTATCAGCACAGGGTTGTTCTTTGTCTTACGGGAAAGAATACGGATAACATTTCTGATCTCCGTATCTCTGCCGATAACGGGGTCAAGCTTGTTCTGACGTGCCAGCTCTGTTAAATCCTGACCGTACTTTTTAAGCACATCGTAAGTTTCCTCAGGGTTCTGACCCGTAACACGCACACTGCCCCTTACCTGCTCAAGTGCCTGTAAGAATGCCTTTTCGGTAATTCCGCACTTTGAGAAAATATCCTTCAACTGCGAGTTCGGCTTTTCAAGAAGGCCTATAAACAGATGCTCTACCGAGATATACTCGTCTTTCATCTGCTTTGCCTTTTCTTCTGCGGCTGTAAATGCCTTATCAACATCGGGAGATACATACACCTTTTCGGGATCTCTGCCGCTGCCCGTTACCTTCGGAATTCCTGCGGCGCTCTGTTCGGTAAGCCTTGTCAGCTGTGAAGCGTCAGCTCCCATCTTTTTTATAAGCTGAGGAATAAGTCCGTCCTCAGCCTGAAGCAACGCAAGCAAAACGTGCTGTTGTTCTATATTCATATTCTGATACGAAACAGCAATACTCTGAGCTGTGCTTATGGCTTCCATCGATTTCTGTGTCAGATTATTAGTGTTAAGCATATCAAATCTTCCTTTCCTGCGGGCTTATGCCCATGTTTATGTTCTGCGGCATAACAGGCTGTTATACGATTATTTTAACAGCTTTCATATGCTCTTTGTATGCGGCGTCGACAAGTGCTATCGCCTGCTTTCTGTTATCTGCATTTTCAAAGTAAAGCTTGATCGTCCTGTCAAGGAAATTGACATAATCCGCAATAGCCTCGGCTGTAAGATTGGGATCGGTGACCTTTCTCATATCCTTGAGAATAGGCTTGTTTAACATCCTCGTCATCTTGTCGTTATCTATCTGCATTACTACGTCAATATCATCAAACTGTGCCAGATTACGGTGTTCTATACTTGCAAAGCAGGTAAGAAAATCATTCATCAACATCATCAGTGCCGCGTTCTGCGTTCTGAAGCTTACTTTCAGTCTGCCGAGATATTTGCCCTCACGCATAAGTTCTACGGCGTAACGTATTGTCGGCTTGTATTTATAAGGCAGCGGGCTTTTTATAAGCATTCCCCCATCGCCTGCCGCAGTCTGCAAGCGGAATATCTCTTCGTCAAAAAAACTGCTGATATTCTCCATTATGTTACGCATTCGTATTTCGGGTGTCTGCATTGAGAGCTTCTCGGCGAGTATCCTGTCAATAAGTGCCGAACGACTTGTATTCATTCTGTATGCCAGAGAGTCTATCGCCCGTACTATCTCGTCTGACAGCACCAGACTGTATACACTTTTACTCATTTTTGACGATCATTCCTTTCATCTATGCTATCTATCTCAACAGCCTTTTTCTGACTGTGAGTATATTGTATCACACTTTTCATAACTTGTCAAGAGTTTTATATAAATTTTTTAACGAATTACTAAAACTACTTTAAAATTATTTTGTGCAATTTTTCACTTTTGCCTATTTACATCATAATCCAACGCAAACCGCCGATAAATTCAGATCGTCGGAAATTCGCCCGAGCAGACGTGCACATACAGTGTTGACGGTCGGTTTAGTACTGTCGCAAACAAATCATACATTTTAATAAGCTGATTATTTCGTCCTCAAATCAGTTTAGTCCTATGTCTGAAATCTGTATTTTGCCTAATACAGGTGTCATACTCTGCACCGACTTTATGCACATTACCAAATTTGCCTATTTACAAACCGGATTCAAAGTGTTATAATTACTTTTATAGAACCATCCGTAAAAAAGCGGTGTATTGAAAAGGATAAAAATGAACTTCAAAAAGATAAATATAATAACAGGTCATTACGGCTCAGGTAAAACCAATGTGTCGGTCAATATGGCACTGGATCTTGCCGCAAAAGGCGAAAAGGTCACGGTTGTCGATCTTGATATTGTAAACCCGTATTTCAGGACAGCAGATTTTAAAGAACTGTTCGGAAAGCATGATATCAGTCTTACCGTTCCGACCTATGCAAATTCAAATCTCGACATACCTGCTCTCGGCTTTGATATGAACGGTATCGCCGACAGGGACGGGTATATAATTATAGATGTGGGCGGTGACGATGAGGGGGCTAAAGCTCTAGGTCGGTACAAGCCCGTTTTTGACAGATACGACACACAGATGCTGTATGTCATCAACCGTTGCAGGTATCTTACAAAAGAGCCGGATGAGGCTTTACAGCTGATGTATGAGATCGAAAACGCATCGGGTATGAAGTGTACAGGTATAATAAACAACACAAACCTCGGCAGTGAAACCGACAGTGAAATAATTCACGGCTCTGTTGACTATGCGGACAAGGTGTGCCGTGCGGCAGGTCTGCCGCTTGTGGCAGTGACTGCAAAAGGCGAATATCTTGACGGCATTGAAAAGGCATATCCTATAAAGGTATATGTCAAAAAGCTGTGGGAAGAGTTCGCAGAGGAGCAATAAGCATAGCTTTTCACTCAGAGCAGATAAGTTAATATTGACGAAATGTAACGGTGATATATTGTTACGATAAGGTCAGAATATTTTAAACAAGCTGTTTCCTTACCGAAATTTGATTGGTAAGCCGAATAAAAACTATAGGCGAAAGGAAAGGTCAGAAATATGGCAAAAATGAAAGTAGACTTCGACCGCTGTAAAGGCTGCGGACTGTGTACAACCGCCTGTCCGAAAAAAATAGTGGCTTTACAGACGGAAAAGCTCAACAAGAAGGGCTATTATACCGCCGTATGTACAGATGACGATGCTTGCATCGCCTGTGCACTCTGCGCTATGATGTGTCCCGATTGCGCTATCACTGTAGGAGGTGACGACAATGGCTGAGAAAAGTCTTATGAAAGGTAACGAGGCGCTTGCAGAAGCCGCTATAAGAGCAGGCTGCAAATGCTTCTTCGGTTATCCTATCACACCTCAGACAGAAATTTCGGCATATCTGTCTAAGAGAATGCCCAAGGTAGGCGGTGTATTCTTACAGGCTGAATCAGAAGTTGCGGCTATAAATATGGTTTACGGCTGTGCAGGTTCGGGTATCAGATGTATGACATCTTCATCTTCTCCCGGAATTTCGCTTAAAACAGAGGGTATCAGCTATATAGCAGGTTCAGACTTACCCTGTGTTATCATAGACGTACAGAGAGGCGGTCCCGGTCTTGGCGGCATTCAGCCCTCACAGGCAGACTACTGGCAGATCACCCACGCACTCGGTCACGGCGACTTCCATGCTATCGTATTTGCCCCTGCGTCTGTACAGGAAATGGTTGATACCGTAACAAAGGCGTTCGACCTTGCCGACGAGTACAGAATGCCCGCCGTTATATTGGCGGACGGACTTCTCGGTCAGATGATGGAACCTGTTGCGTTTGAGGACACCGAGATAAAGATGTCCGACGCGTCAAAGAAACCGTGGGCAGCCTGCGGTCACGGCAACAAGAGAAAGCACAACATAATCAACTCTCTTTACTTAAAGCCCGATGAACTTGAGGACAATGTAAGAGCAAGATTTAAAAGATACGAGGACGTAAAGGCAAAGCACACCGAAGCTGTCAGCGACTACTGCGAGGACGCAGATACTGTTGTTGTTGCTTACGGCTCAACTGCAAGACTTGCAAAGTCGGCAGTGGAAGCGGCAAGAAAAGAGGGGCTTAAGGTCGGCATAGTAAGACCGATAACTCTCTGGCCCTATCCTGCAAAGGAAATTGCCGAGGCTTGCAAGAACGCAAAGAACGTTCTTTGTGTAGAAATGTCAATGGGACAGATGGTAGACGATGTAAAGCTTGCTATCAACTGCTCAAAGCCTGTTGAGTTCTACGGAAGAACAGGCGGCGTTATCCCGAAACCCGCAGAGATACTTGAAAAGTTAAGAGAAATGGGAGGTAAGAACTAATGCCTGAATTTAAAAGACCTCACGCTCTGGCAGACGTGACCACCCACTATTGCCCCGGCTGTACTCACGGTATAGTACACAGACTGGTAGCCGAAGTAATTGATGAAATGGGCATCGAGGGTGACACTATCGGTGTATGCCCTGTCGGTTGCTCGGTTATGGCTTACGATTATTTTGAATGTGATATGCTTGAAGCGTCGCACGGACGCGCTCCCGCAGTAGCAACCGGTATCAAGAGAGCAAACCCCGATAAGTTTGTATTTACATATCAGGGCGACGGTGACCTTGCGGCTATCGGTACGGCTGAGATCGTTCATGCTGCTACAAGAGGCGAGAATATCACAGTTATATTCATAAATAACACGACCTACGGTATGACAGGCGGACAGATGGCGCCCACTACTCTTCCCGGTCAGGTAACGCAGACAACTCCCTACGGCAGAAACCCCGATGTTGAGGGTTATCCCGTAAGAGTATGCGAAATGCTGTCAACCTTAAGCGGTGTTGCGCTTGCAGAACGTGTAACGGTAATTGATCCCAAGAATATAAATATAGCAAAGAAAGCTATCAGAAAGGGCTTTGAGTTCCAGAAGAACAAGCAGGGCTTCTCTATAATAGAGGTGCTTTCAACCTGTCCTACAAACTGGGGCAAGACGCCTATCGAGGCTCTTGACAGAGTACGCACAGAGATGATCCCCTACTATCCTTTAGGAGTATTCAAGGAGGGTGCAATAAGATGACAAACGAAATTCTTCTTGCAGGCTTCGGCGGACAGGGTATACTGTTCATGGGAAAAATGCTCGCATACTTCGGACTTTACGAGGATAAGGAAGTTTCGTGGCTTCCGTCCTACGGTCCCGAAATGCGCGGCGGTACCTGCAACTGCTCTGTATGTATAAGCGATGATCCTATCGGCTCGCCCCTTGTTGACACGCCGAACACGCTTATAGTAATGAACACTCCGAGTTATGATAAGTTTATAAACTCTGTCGTACCCGGCGGTACAGTCATCATCGACAGCACTCTTGTTGACGCAAAGTGCGACAGGACCGACATAAATGTGTATTATGTACCTGCAACGGCTCTTGCGAACGAGCATGATATGAAGGGTATGGCAAACATTATTCTTGTAGGCAAGCTTCTTAAGGAAACGAAATTTACCACTATGGAAACGGTAAAGAAGGCTATGGCAAAGGTTATCCCACCCAAGAAGGCGCACCTTATCGACGCCAACATCAAAGCGATAGAACTCGGCATGACCCAATAGGCGGCGGGTGTGACCCGCCACAAATCCGCCGTTCCGATTGTCGGCGATATGCGTGACCTCCGTTACCGGCGGGTGGCAATGTGCCGCTTCAAGTTCCGCCTTTGGAATTGTTGCCATTCAGCTAAAGTTAGTTGAACGGCGGAGTTACACAAAGCAATAAACAGATAAGCGGTTACAGTGATATGCTGTGACCGCTTTTTTATATTATTATTGCTAACAATCCCTTGCCCCGACTGACCTTCCCGAAATATCATCATAATTATAAAAAAATTCAAAGGAAATCCACTGCTTTCGGGCGGTGGATTCTTCTGTTATTACGCAACGTTTTCGTTTCACAGGCAAGCGACCAGAGCACCGAACGTTTCTGACAAATATAATCAGCTAGCATACAAATCGTCGCATATTATCCTTTTACCACGAATGTTATCATTTCTGCCCGTATAATACTTTGCCCGACATTTCCCGTATTTCTTTGCGTAGTACCGTTACTTACTGTGACAAAAAGCGCCGTATACCAATTGTAAAATAATAACATATTGATATTCCCGCTTTTTTCGTTTTACATCGGGAATATCTGCATTTGCGAAAGGATGTTTACAATGTCAAGGGCAGTAACAAAAAACAACGTACATATACGCGACCGGTCGGTGATAAGATGCGGCACTGTAATGCTTATTGCGGCGGTCATTTCCATGAGTACCGTGTTTGGAAAACCGTCGCCGTTTGCGGCGTCATTTGCGGCGGCTATGAGCGGGATCGATTGTATAAGCGCTTTTGTCGGCAGTGTTGCGGGTTACATTCTCGGCGGCAATTATTCGGACGGTGTTACCGTCACATCGGCTCTGCTGTCGGTGGTCGCTATCCGACTTATCGTTTCCCGCAGGAAAACCGCCGTTTCCGATGCGGTGTCGGCTATAACTGCGGCAGGCTCTGTTTTCGCCGCAAACTTTCTCACCTCGTCTTCCGTCAGCGATATTATGAACTGCATTATTCTGTCTGCTATGGCAGGCAGCGGAGCAGTCGTGGCACTCAGGCTTATGCGCCTGTCGTCAAAGCGTGAACTTGTAAAAGTGACTGTAAGGAGCGACCCTCTCAGTTTTATCTGCGTTATCGGCGGCTGTGCCATAGTATCGGGAATTTTGTCCCACTACAGCATAGGCATATTCAATTTCGGCGTTATCTTTGCATCGGGACTGGCTCTTTGCGCCGCCATGAAGTACGGGAGCGGAGCGGGGGCTATATGTGCCGCCGCCTGCGCACTTGGCACGGCGGTAGGCATGGACGGCAATGCGTTTCTTGCGGCGGCTCTTGCACCTGCGGCGGCTCTCGCAGGTATGTTCAGCGGCGGAAAGAAAATAAGCGCGGCAGGAGCGTTCGTGCTGACTGCTACGATCTGCACCGCCTTTTTTACTATGGATAACTCAAAGCTTGCCGTAGCGGCTGATATTTTTATGTCGTCGGCAGTTTTTATGTTACTCCCGTCAAAACTAACAGTTGAACAGACCGATATCGTCAGGCTGACCGCAGGCGAAAACAGTATACGCAGATTGTTTGCGAAACGGCTCAGGTTCGCAGAGGGTGCAATTGCAGAGGTGCGGCGCACAGTCGGACTTACAGCCGAAAAGCTTGACAATGTTCAGCCGAGGGATATAAGCTGGGTATATAATACAGCCTGCGACAGTATTTGCAGAAAATGCAGATACAATATGCAGTGCTGGGGAAAAGAATACGGCGACAGCATAAAGCAGTTTGCCAAGCTTACCAATGCCGTGAAAAGCGGTGAAAAACCCACTCCGGAACTGTTTTCCGCACCGTTGTCCGTGCGTTGTCCGCATAAGGAGCAGTTATGCGACAAAATACACAAGCTTTACACCACATTGTCCGAAAATGAAGCGGAACGCAGGAGAATAGCACGCATGAGGTCTGTTCTGACCGCTCAGTTATCGGCTACAGAACAGATTCTGTCCCAGCTATCGGACGAAATTGAAAACAGCGGCGATATTGAGCCTGAATATAATGAAACTGCGATCAACGTCCTGTACAAGCTCGGCTGTGAAGATGCCGAGGCAGTCAGCGTTCAGCTCGGCGAGCAGGGCAGAATGTCGGTAGAAGCCTATTCCGACACCGGATTTTTCGCATCAAAGCAGGACATCTGCGAAGCGCTGACGCTTGCTTTCCGCCGCCGGTTTGACCTTCCCACAATAAGCCGTGTGGGCGGCGGCTGTAAGCTCAGCGTTTTCTCCCAGACTACCTACACGCTTGACATTGAGATATGCCAGCTCAGCAAAACCGAAGGCACCGCCTGCGGCGACTATTATGACAGTTTCATCGACAAGAGCGGCATAGCCTATGTGGTCTTGTCGGACGGAATGGGGAGCGGAAGCAGAGCGCGCGTGGATTCGTCCTTTGCCTGCGGTATGCTGATACGGCTGTTGCAAGCGGGGGTTGGCATAGACGCAGCGATAAACGTCATCAACACTTCCCTTATATGTAAGTCCTCCGATGAAAGCTTTGCAACGCTTGAGATATGTGCTGTCGACCTGTACAGCGGTAAAACCGACTTGTATAAGGCAGGCAGTGCCAACACCTATATCAAGTGCGGAAGCCGTTGTATACGGCTTGGTTGTAAGGGACTGCCTGTCGGCGTAAAGGACGAACCTGTATATGACCGCAGGACATTCACGATAGGAAGCCGCGATATGATAGTAATAACAAGCGACGGTGCTGAGCTGAACGAAAAATGGCTTTACCGCGAAATGGACAAGGAACCCGACTTAAAAGAATTTTCAAAAGAAGTAGCCGCCACTGCCAGATTTTATGCGGGAGAAGACAAAAGCGACGACATTTCTGTAATTGCAATGCGGCTGAATAAATAAGTAACTATCTTTATAAATAGTATTGACCCCGGAGCTGTCGGGTGATAAAATATATAGCGGTGCTGTCTGCTGTGACAGTACCGCTTGATTTTGTTATATATGAGGTTTTTATGAAAGCGGATACACTAAAGAAAACATATATTGCGGCGTTGCTTGCCATGCTCTGTTCTGCACTGTGGGGCAGTGCATTTCCGTGCGTCAAGATAGGGTACGGGCTGTTCTCTGTGGATACGGCAAACCCTGCGTCACTGATACTATTTGCCGGAGTAAGATTTTTCATAGCAGGAATTATGGTGATCATAATCGGCAGTATTATGCACAGAAAACCGATGATACCCAGACTCCGTGAAGTGCCGAAAGTAATCTCTCTCAGCCTGTTCCAGACTATCCTGCAATATCTGTTCTTCTATATCGGGCTTGCCAACACAAGCGGTGTAAAGTCCTCTGTTATCGAGGGAATGAGCGTGTTCGTCTGCATTCTGATATCATCGCTCATATTCCGCCTAGAAAATCTGACATGGCTCAAGATAACGGGCTGTGTACTCGGCACTGCGGGCATTATCGTTATCAATCTCGACAGCTCATTACTCAGCGGATTTAACCTTACCGGCGACGGATTTATCCTCATCTCCACAGTTGCCTATGCGCTGTCATCGGTGCTTATAAAGCGTTTTTCTGTCGATACCGACACCATGATGCTGAGCGGCTGGCAGTTTCTGTTCGGCGGCGCAGTAATGACTGTTATAGGCTTGATTGCCGGCGGAAGTCTGAGCATTTCAGGCAGTCCCGCACCTGCCGTGCTTATGCTTTTATATCTTGCATTTATCTCAGCGTGCGCCTATTCTGTATGGAGCACACTGCTGAAATATAATCCTGTATCAAAGATCGCAGTGTTCGGATTTATGAACCCTGTATGCGGAGTACTGCTTTCGGCTCTTCTGCTTGGAGAGGCACAGCAGGCATTCCGCCCCGAAGCGCTTATTGCGCTTGTGCTTATCAGTCTTGGAATTTTCATAGTAAACAAAGGGCAGGAACAGAAAAGCTGATAAATTCAGCTACAATTTGTAATATCTCTAATATGATATACTTTTTGTATTTTTACGCATAGCTTTTTTCAGAAAAAAGTCAAAAAAGTTTTAAAAAATGCTTGACATCAGGATTTTGTTGTGATATAATAATCTACGTTGTCACGACAGCGACAACAAAAGCGAATATTGGGGTGTCGCCAAGTGGTAAGGCATCGGACTCTGACTCCGCCATTTCGAGGGTTCAAATCCTTCCACCCCAGCCAAATATCTTATAAACCGCATTGTTATGCGGTTTATTTTTTTACTACACGAAATTTACACGAATTATTTCAAAAAAATTTTATCGAGTACACTTACAGCACGTTCTTCTTCTCTCGGATAGAGATGAGAATAAGTGTTCCAAGTGATCTTGACATTACTATGTCCGAGCCTTCTTGCTATCTCCTGTATGTTTATACCTTCGTTGACAAGCAACGTTGCGTGTGTGTGTCTGAAATCGTGTACTCTTATGTGAGGCAAGTCTGCTTTGTTGGCATACTCAACGTTTTTGTTTGTTACAGTGCTATCTCTGATGCAATCAATTCCACCACAGATACGAAAATCTTCTGTGAATTTTTCGTCCTGCATCTGCCGTTCCTTTTGCTCTAAGAGTATTTCCATCAGCGGAGTAGGTATCTGTAAATCTCGGTAGCTGCTTTTGTTTTTCGGTGGTGTTTCGATGTTTCCTTTGCCATATTTCTGAGCAACGCTTCTGCGGATATGCAGGATGTTCCCTTCTATATCTGACCATTTCAATGCATAGATTTCACCTTTTCTTGCTCCTGTATAGAACGCTATGTTAAAGAAAACATAATAGCTCCATTCGTTTATGGTGTCTTTCTCCTGTGCCGATTTCTTTGCTTCGGCTATGAATGCGATAAACTGTTCCGCTGTGTAGTATTGTATCTTATCCTTTGGTTTAATTTCAAACGATTCTTTGAAGTTTCCGACAACGGTCAGCGGATTTTTAGGAATGTATCCCATTTTCACTGCATAATTAAGCATCTGCCTGAATTCGCCGTAATAATTTCTTAATGTTGCTTGAGCAAAGCCTATCTTTGCGGTTTCATTCTTCCATTCCTGCATCTGCTTTACGGTCAGCTTTGCTATTTGTTTATCGCTTAACATTGGCAATACACCTTTGGAGATACAGTTTTTGATTTTTACAAGTGACGAATATCTTACTTCGTTCTCTTTTGCTAAGATGTACTCATCGTACAATTGTTGTACTGTCATTCTTGTGACAGCAGGCTTCTCGGAGCAGTATTCTCTTATTATGTCTTGCTCCATTTGCTTTGCCTCGGCAAGACCGTATGCGTGTCTTGTGAGGGAATGTGCCTTGCCGAAACTATCCGTATAGTTTACACGGACAAGATACTGTTGCAAGCCGTCCTTCTTTACTTTTGTTTTGTATAGTGGCATATCACTTCTCCTTTGAATATATGATTTGCTCCCGGCATAAAGTCGGGAGCTTTTGTTTTTATTTATTTGATTTGCGGTCTACTAAATATATATCCGCATTTACACATACAAGGCTCTTCGCCTTTAGCATAAGCCTTACCACATTCTGGGCAGTACACAAGCTCGATGTTTGCACCTGTGCTGATGTGTGCTTTTTCGTATTTCTCAATCTTATCTTTAGCATATTCTTCTTTATATTTAATTTTATCAATTATTTTAACAATAGTTGCAACGATAATTCCTATTGGGAAGAACATTCCGGCTAAAGTACATAGTCCTCTTCTATTTCCGTCTTTTAATTTGTGCATAATTTTACAAGAGTTCAACATAAAATACGGAAAAGCAACTAAAAATGTGGCTACACAAGTGCCAATAAAGATGTAAATCCATTCATAAATTGGCTTACCTAAAAAGTACATATATATCTCCTTATACAGATTTGATATTTATTTACAATCGCTTGATTACAGCCACAGCCTTACCGAGTATTCGGATTGTATTTAATTCTTCGTTTATAAAAACAAGTGGTTCATATCTCGGATTTTCTGCTTGCAGGACTAACTTGTTTTTATCCTTGTAATAATAAACACGCTTAAGGGTAGCTTCATCGTCAATAATAACAGCCGCTATCTGACCGTTATCTACTATTGGGGCTTCTCTTATCAGAACAGTATCTCCGCTATCAATTCCGGCATTTATCATACTGTCTCCCTCTGCTGAAAGGCAAAAGTCTGCGCCGTAGCTATCATCGACTTCAACGAATGCTTCGTGTTCTTCTTCGGCGAATATAGGTTTGCCACAGGCAATTTTACCGAGCATAGGAAGTTTGATTTTCTTGACAGGCTTTATATTTGAAAAGCGAGACAAATTTATTTCCGAATCGTAGATATCTTCTTCCCAACCCATTAAATACGCAGGAGTAGTATTAAGGGCGTTAGCAATAAGCTCAATCCTATCGGAAGGAATATTTGTTATTATTCCTTTTTCGTATTTATATATATTCTGCTTTGTGGTATTTACTTTCTCTGCAAGCTCAGTTTGTGATATTTTTGCTTGCTCACGAAGATACTTTATTTTTTCACCGATAGCCATTTTTGTCACCTCTTTTTTATTTATATTATATACCTTGTATTGTAACTTGTCAAGACAAAAAAATCAAAAAAAATGCAAAATATGTCTTGACAAGTTACAAGATGCGTGGTATAATCAAGGTAACTTAAGAAGTTACGGAGGTGATAAAGTGGTAGATACTAATAAGCTCAGATCGGTTTGGGTTGCGAAAGGTCTTAAGCAGTCTGATGTTGCAAAGCTGATTAAAATGCCGGAAAGAACTTTCTCGAGAAAAATGAAGAAAGCTATATTCGGAAGTGATGAAATGGAAAAGCTTATCGATGTATTAGGCATCGACGAGCCTTGTCCCATTTTTTTTGCGAACATCGTAACTTGTAAAGTTACCGAGTCGGCAGCAAAGCGATAAATAAACGGCAACAAGAAAGGGGTGATAAAATGCCATTAGATTTAAAAAAAGAACTCCTTGCCATAAGCAAGGAAGAATGTGCTGAGAGACTTCGTGGCGCAAGCGCATTTATTCGCAATTCTGTGATAATGGGAACTGTAAAAGTCCCCGAAGCAACAGCAGAGGAAAACAAGCAGTTTTTTAATGAATTCTGCTTGCATATGCAATCAGCACTTGCAGTAGCAGAAGAGATTGTATGTATTGCTGACGAGGAGTCCTTTTTAAAGGCTGTAGAAAAAGTTATAAGTAACTCGGAGGAATGGGTGGCACCTTACCGGCTTTAAGAGTTTCAAGTAACTGTTTCACGCAAGCATCACATTCTGCACAGGCGGAAGAATATTTGCAGGTATTTGGATATATTTTACCGAAACTATCTGTATACGAATAGACGGTTCTTCTGTGTCCATCACGCTGACAAAGAATTTCATACGATTTTTGTTCCATATAATCACCTTCTTTCTTAAGGTGATTATAACACAATGAAAAGCATATCGCAAGAATGCGATAAAAGGAGGTTAATATGGAAGGTAAAACTATCACATTAAAGGAATTTGACAATGTGAAATATCTATTGTCAAAAGGCTTGAAACAGCAAGAAATTGCCGAGATAATGAAAATCGGTAAGGGTACAGCATCACGAATTGCAAACGGCAAACATCATATTCAGCGTTCCGCAAATGCTGTCGAAGTATGCGAATCGGAGACACAGCTTGACCGCATAGAGCGCAAGCTTGATTCGCTGTTAAAAGAGTTAATGTAGGAGGATTAAATGGACAAGCTGAAATTTGTTGCTGACGGTGGCACGGAGCTGAGAGTTATGGTCAGCGAGGCGGCATACAAGACCGTCAAGGACATTGCAAAGGAAACAGGGCTGTCGACAAAGGCTGTCGCTACAAAAATGATAAACTTTGCTGCGAAGCACGTTGAGATTGCCTACGAGGAGGAAACATGAGCGAATTACAAGAAAAAGAACGCATAGCAATCGAGCGGTTGAAGGCTTTTGAGCCTGACGAGCCATATCACCTTTGCTATAGCGGAGGCAAAGACAGCGATGTTATACGCATACTGGCGCAACTTGCAAACGTCAAGCACGAGTTGCACCATAATTTGACGAGCGTAGATGCACCCGAAACAGTGTATTATGTCAAAAGCATACCCGATATGCACATTGATATACCACACGATAAGTACGGTAACAGGGTTTCGATGTGGTCGCTGATTGTAAAAAAAGGTATTCCGCCATTAAGAATAATGCGGTATTGTTGCTCGGAACTTAAGGAAAAAGGTGGTGAGGGACGACTAAAAATTACTGGCGTTCGTGCGGCAGAAAGTGTTAATCGCAAAAAAAACGCAGGGGTAGTCAAAATCATCGGAAAGCCAAAAACAACACAAAAAACCGCCGAAGAATTCGGTGCGGATTATGATTTAACAGATAAAGGCGGACTTGTCATGAATATGGACAATAGCCCAAACAGACGGCTTGTAGAACATTGCTATCGAACAACAAGCACAATGATTAATCCTATTATTGATTGGACAGATGCAGATGTATGGTCATTTTTACATCACTATGGATGCGAAAGCAACCCGTTGTATCAGTGTGGAAAAACACGTGTCGGTTGCATAGGCTGCCCTATGGCAACTACTAATCAGAGATTTTTAGATTTCCACATATACCCAAAGTACAAACAGCTATACATCAAAGCTTTTGATAAAATGTTGGAAGAGCACCCGAACAAAGACTATTATACTTGGAACAACGGTGAAGATGTATTTAATTGTTGGCTTGGCATTGATGAAAATCAGATGAATTTTTTTGAGGAGGAAACATGAGCGAAATCAGAGTACGCATACCGCAAGTGCAAAACGCAAGAGTGGCTCTCGCCATTTACTACAGCAAATCGGAGATTGGCAATGCTGATATCAAGATGCTGTTCGGTAATATGGGGCAGGAGCGGATAACGAAACTCAAGGCGGTTGCAAGAGAGCGGATGCGTGAAGAAAACTGCCCGACATACAATGCACGTTATGTCAATACAGAGTGTGCATTCGAAGCGTGGGGCATCGATGTAAAAAGACTTACAAAAGGATTAGGCATCCTTGAGAAACTCGGATTGGAGGTGAAAACGAATGAAGGGCTATAAAGGCTTCAACAAAGATTTAACTTGTATAGGAAAGCAGTACGCTGAGAATACTGTTTTTGAAGAAGAAACAGCTGAAATCTGTAAAAGCGGTATGCACTTCTGCGAAAACCCATTTGACGTATTAGTTTATTATGGATTTATTAATGATAAAGCTGAAATAAACGAATTTGCGGAAGTTGAAGCGTTAGACGCTTGCAAGACAAATGATGGCAAAAAATATGTAACAAAAAAGTTAAAAATCGGTGCAAAGATAGGTATCAGTGGGCTGATAAAAGCGTTTGTTGATTTTACGTTAGCAAAAGTAAAAACAGAAGATACGTCTACGAACACAAGTGATTATTCAGCGGCTACGAACACAGGTGATCGTTCAGTATCTACGAACACAGGATATCGTTCAGTGTCTACGAACACAGGTGGTTGTTCAGCGGCTACGAACACAGGTGATCGTTCAGTATCTACGAACACAGGATATCGTTCAGTGTCTACGAACACAGGTGGTTGTTCAGCGGCTACGAACACAGGTGATCGTTCAGCGGCTACGAACACAGGTGATTATTCAGTGTCTACGAACACAGGATATTATTCAGCGGCTACGAACACAGGTGATCGTTCAGTATCTACGAACACAGGATATCGTTCAGTGTCTACGAACACAGGTGGTTGTTCAGCGGCTATGAACACAGGATATTGTTCAGCGGCTACGAACACAGGTGATCGTTCAGTATCTACGAACACAGGTGGTTGTTCAGCGGCTATGAACACAGGTGATCGTTCAGTATCTACGAACACAGGATATTGTTCAGCGGCAAGTGTTGAGGGCAAGAACAGTTTTGCAATTGTGACAGGGATTAACAGTAAAGCAAAGGGAAAACTCGGTTGTTATATTGCTGTTGCTGAGTGGAAGCAAAAATATAATGGAGAGCATGAGTTAATCAATTTTAGATCGCATAAGGTTGACGGAAAAATTATCAAAGAAGACACATACTATACGTTAAAAAACGGAAAGTTTGTGGAGGTAAAAACGAATGAAGGCATATAAGGTAATCGCGTACATATTGTCCCAGCTCCTGCGGCTGTGGATAACAGCGTGTGCGGCAGTGATGATGTACATACCGATGTCGGTGCTGGCATATGCCGAACGTGGCTATCGTGCAGTCGGCGGTGAGATGTTACCCGTTGCAATAGTCGCTGTTGCGGTCTGGTACGGGCTGGGGTCGCTTATGAAGGTATGGTATAGGGATATGATTACAGGAGGAAAAATAAAAAAATGAGTAAAGTTATCAACAGAGCGGAGTGCGAGAACATAGAGTTTCTTGCACAGCAGAAAATCAGACCTGAGCGTATTGTGTCAATCATGGGGTGTTCGCTTACAACAGTCAAAAGAGTAATGCGAGGAGAACATCACATTGTCAAGGAGCGCAAGTGCGAAGAAGAACGCAACAAGGCAAGAATACAGGCAGAGGCAGAAGCAATGTTAATGCCGGAAACAAAAGATTATTTCGAGTTCCGGGTTGATGAGAAGCTGAACAAGATAATCGAACTTCTTGAAAAGCTGTGCGGAAAGGCGGGAATATGAAGTTCAGAGTTACTGCAATCGTTGAGTCATATACCGAAGTAATGGCAATTGCTCAGGCACTTGTCGGTATCGTAGATGAGTTAAAAATTGTCGCTGAGGCGAGGAGGACGAAGACGACGATGATTAGATATGACAAGCCGATTATCAAAACTGCCGCCGAAATTAAACCTGGCGACATCTTCCGTACTGAGTACGGAGATTATGGCAACTGGTGTGAGTTTGTTTTTGAAAGCTGTAATGCACACCTTTTCGATACGACAGAAACACACTTCCATAGGAAAGGACATACGCTAAGCGAAACGTGCTACAGTATGACAAACATACACAAAGTGGTCTATGAGGTTGTCGGTAGAGAATCAGTATAAAGGAAAAAGGCTGTCACAAGGACAGCCACAAAACAAATTAAAACGTTATTACAGTGATTATATCACAGCGTGAAAGGAATGTCAATGGTTACACCATTACAAGAACAAATTGAAATGCTCATCGGACCTGTAACATGGGACGAGTTCTGGACCGCAGTACCTAAGGCACACTCAAAGCTGTGGCGGATAATTGAACGTGAGGGCAATCCGGACGGCAAGAGACTGACGATTGATTATGCGGTACAGCTGATAGCAGAACAGATAGAAGCGGGCAGAATGATGAATAAGCATAGGAAGGGCTAATAAATGGATACATATAACTCGTTTATAGCAAGCAAAGCTATAACAGTTGAAGCTAAAGGATTTAAAGTTGATATAAGTGAACTGAATCCGATGCTCTTTGATTTTCAGAAAGATATAGTCCGTTGGGCTCTTGCAAAGGGTAAAGCGGCAATATTTGCTGATTGTGGTGATGGCAAGACTGCGATGCAACTCGAATGGGCGGAACAGATACGGAAGAGGACGGGAGCAAAAGTGCTCATAATAGCTCCACTCGCAGTATCGGCTCAGACACAGAGAGAAGGTCAAAAATTTGGTATAGCGGTTAATATCTGTTCTTCTCAAAGCGATGCAACAAACACCGCGGTCAACATCACTAATTATGAGAAACTTGATAAGTTCATATCATCAGAGTTTGAAGCAATTGTGCTTGACGAAAGTTCTATCATTAAGAGTTTTTCGGGAAAGATACGTAATCAGATAATGGGTATGTTTGCAATGACACCATACAAACTTGCTTGCACCGCTACGCCTGCTCCTAATGACTATATGGAACTCGGCAATCACTCTGAGTTCTTAGGGGTAATGACACGAGCTGAAATGCTTGCAATGTACTTCGTGCATGATGGCGGAGAAACATCAAAATGGCGGCTTAAAGGTCATGCTCAGGATTTATTCTGGAAATGGCTATCGAGTTGGTGCGTTGTAATGGATGATCCTAAAAAACTCGGATATAAATGCGATGGCTATGATTTACCAGCGCTAAACGTGCATGAAATAGTTGTTGATGCAGAGTACGCCGAGAATGTAGCAATGACGCTAACAGAGCGGCGTGAAGCACGTAAAGAATCGCTCGATGCAAGGTGCTATGCAGCGGCTGAACTTGTCAATTCATCTGAAGAAACATGGTTATGTTGGTGCGATTTGAACGCAGAAGCGGAGAAACTCCATAGCACAATTTATGGTAGCGTGAATGTGCAGGGCTCAGACACTGCTGAATATAAGTCGAAATCTATGCTTGATTTTGCAAGCGGAAATATAAAATGTCTTATAACAAAACCTAAGATAGCGGGATACGGTATGAATTGGCAGAATTGCCATAACGTTATATTCGTAGGGCTATCAGATAGCTTTGAAGCGTATTATCAGGCTATACGGCGTTGTTGGCGATTTGGGCAGAAAAACGACGTTAATGTGTATATAGTTATTTCTGCACGAGAGGGAGCAGTAAAAGAAAATATTGAACGTAAGCAACGTGACAATGAAAAAATGAAAGAACATCTTATTGAACTGACTAAGGATATTACACGGCGTGAATTAACTGCTACAGTTCGCATATCAACAGAATATAAGCCTATGCAGTCTATGATATTGCCGTTATGGGAGGAATTTAAGTATGCCTAATGTGATAGAGCAGAACATAAAAGAACGATACTCGCTGTATAACGGCGATAGCTGTGAGATAGTTAAGGGAATACCAGACAACAGTATTCACTACACTATCTTTTCACCGCCATTTGCAAGCCTGTATACATACAGCAATAGCGACAGAGATATGGGCAACTGTAAGAACGATGACGAGTTTTACACGCATTTTAAGTATCTTGCCGCCGAACTGTTCAGAATAACTATGCCAGGACGTTTACTTTCTTTTCACTGCATGGATTTACCGAAAATGAAAGAGCGTGACGGTGTGATAGGTCTTAAAGATTTTCCTGCAATAATTCGTCAGGTATTCGAAGATTGCGGTTTTATCTATCACAGTCGTGTAACGATATGGAAAAACCCGGTCACCGAAATGCAGAGAACAAAAGCTCTTGGATTGTTGCATAAACAGATAAAAAAAGACAGTGCTATGAATCGTCAGGGAATACCTGATTACATTCTGACAATGCGTAAGCCCGGAGATAATCCGGAACGTGTAACTCATACTGACGAGAGCTTCCCGTGCGATGTGTGGCAACAGTACGCTTCTCCTGTGTGGATGGATATACGTCAGAGTGATACTCTACAAAAAAACTCGGCACGAGAAGAAAAGGATGAACGTCATATATGTCCTTTACAGCTTGAAGTAATTAAACGCTGTGTAGAGCTATGGACTAACCCGAATGATATTGTTCTTGATCCTTTCGGCGGTATAGGATCTGTTCCGTTTGTAGCCCTCGGACTTGGTAGACGTGCGATAGGTATCGAGCTTAAAAGCAGCTATTATAAACAAATGGTAGCAAACGCAGAACAGGCAGATAAGAGCTTTAACGGTAGCACATCAGCTATATGTGAACAGATGAATTTATCAGAGCTGTCCTCATCAAAAAAGGAATGACCTGCTCACACTGCGGCAAGACCGCAGGACAGAATCACAACTGGGTATTATGCCCGTTTTACAAATATGAGCCTATATGTATGGCTCATTGCTATAACGAATGCAAAAAGTTTGACAGAGCAAGCGGCAAGTGCTTGTTCTTACAGAAGAAAACAGGAGGAAAATAAAATGGCAACAGCAAAGAAAACAGAAACGAGTGTAGTCAGCATTGCCAACAGTGCCGAAAAAACAGCGAATTTGGTGGCACAGGCGAAAAGAGAGTTAATTACATTCTCAAACAAGTACAACGCAATACAGAGCTATCTGAGTGGCGTTTTCGATGCAATCAAGGAGGTAATCGATGTCAAGAGTGATAGTTAAGACGGTAGGGCTGAGCCGAGAAGATTGGCTTGAATATCGCCGTAAAGGCTTAGGAGGCTCGGATGCCTCAACGGTATGCGGTCTAAATCCGTATAGTTGCAAACTGACACTGTGGGCAGATAAGACAGGCAGACTTCCCGAAAAGGAAGATAGCGAGGCAATGAGAACAGGACGTGATCTTGAGCAGTATGTCGCATCACGTTTTGAAGAAGCTACAGGCAAGAGAGTACATCGCAGAAACGCTATGTTCGCTCACGATAAGTACGATTTCATCACAGCAAACGTTGACCGTGAGGTTGTTGGCGAAAACGCAGGACTTGAGTGCAAGACAACATCTGCGTATGCGAGAAGCGACTTTGAGAACGGCGAAATTCCGCTCAATTACTTATGCCAGTGCAGACATTATATGAACGTGATGGGATATGAGAAAATGTATCTCGCAGTGCTTGTAATGGGCAGAGCGTTTTACTGGTTCGAGATACCATATGACAAAGCCGAAGGTGATGCTTTGCTGAAGATGGAAATTGAATTTTGGAATAAGTACATTGTTCCCGATGAGCGACCTGAAGCTGATGGCTCTGACTCAGCGGCAAGCACAATAAGAACATTATGGCATACAGAGGTCGAAGAACCAGCTTGCTTGCTCGGAGATGATACAAACTTTGATAGATATCTCAGCCTGCAGGAGCAGAAAAAAGCTATCGAAAAAGCGATGAACGAAGTAAAGCAGAACGCTATTCTGCATCTTGGCGGTGCAGAAACAGGCTACACAAACAAATACAACATAAGCTACAAAGAGTCTTCACGCACAAGCGTTGACACAAGAGCTCTCAAGGAAAAATATCCGCAGGCATATGCGGATTGCTTGAAAACAACAAAAACAAGGACATTCAGATTATCTGAAAGAAAGGATGTTTAAACAATGGCAAACACAGTTACAAACGCAAACGGCATAATCGCACAGGCAGCACAGGCACAGATGGAGGCAAGCAAGCCAAAAAAACCGGGCGCTATAATGCAGAGCCTTCTCGACAACGAGCAGACAAAGAAAATACTGCAGAATGCTCTGCACGAAAACGCAGATAGCTATGCAGCAAGCATTCTCGATCTGTACAACAGCGATAAAACTTTACAGCAGTGTCAGCCGAAACTCGTTTTTGGTGAATGCTTAAAGGCGGTATCGCTTAAGCTGCCGATAAACAAGCAGTTAGGCTTTGCATATGTGGTAGCGTACAAGGGTATTCCTCAGTTTCAGATCGGCTACAAAGGCTTGATACAGCTTTGTATGCGTACAGGACAGTACAAGCATATCAACGCAGGAGAAGTATACGAAGGCGAATATCAGGGCTACAGCAAGCTCACAGGCGAACTTGACATATCCGGCGAAAGAACAAGCGACAAGGTAATCGGCTACTTTGCATACCTTGAAACGCTTAACGGCTTTACACACAGTATGTATTGGACGAAAGAAGAAGTCGAAAGACACGCTAAGAAGTACAGCAAGAGCTTCAGCTACAGTTCATCTGCGTGGAAGACAGACTTTGATAAGATGGCAGTTAAGACGATGCTCAGAAATCTGCTGTCACACTACGGTTATATGTCTGTAGAAATGATGAATGCGTTCTCGGCTGAAGAACCGAAGAAGGCAACAGAGGAAACATCCGCACAGGATGACAATATCGTGGATGTAGATGCTACGGTTGTTGATACGGAAACAGGCGAAGTGACAGAACAGGAGCTTTTCGGCGATGACGTATCGGTACACGATTAAGGCTATACCGCCGAGTAATAATAAGTTCATCGGTCGCAATGCCCGGTGGGAGTATCAAAAGGTCAAAAAGGAATGGGCGGATTTAATCCGCTTTTCCTGCCGACCATATCCGAAACAGCCGATAGATAAGTCGGTTGTGCAGATTACATACTGCTTTCCGACAAGAGTACGACACGATCCCGATAACTACAGCGGCAAGATGATACTTGACGGCTTGACTTCGGCAGGAATTATAGCGGATGACAGCTTCAGCCACATCACGCTGATGTTGAGGGCAAAGGTGGATAAACAGAATCCACACACAGAGATAACTATAACAGAGGTAGACGATTTATGTACAACAGAGTAACTATGATGGGCAGGATAGCAAATGATCTTGGAGTCAAGACAACGCAATCGGGAACGAATGTTCTCACATTCAGACTTGCTGTTGACCGTTCGTACAAAGATGCGGACGGCAACAGAGATACCGACTTCTTCAATTTCGTTGCGTGGAAATCAAATGCAGACTTCATCGCTAAGTTTTTTGGCAAAGGAAGATTGATTCTTCTTGATGCAGAAGCACAGAACAGAACGTATACCGACAAAAACGGTGATGAGAGGCTCGTCACGGAGTTTTTGGTGAATAGGGTATACTTTACCGGGGAGAAGGCAAACAACGCAAATACGGGGCATTCTGCGCCGTCTACGGCGGTCGTAGCAAGTACACCTGCTCCTGCATCCGCAAATTCGGGCAATTCCGACTTCAATGCTCCCGAAGATGACTATCCGTTCTGATGGTGATAAGCTATGAACAAATTTGATGATGGGTTTATCAAAATACACAGGAAGATACTTAACTGGCAGTGGTACTCCGATGAGGTTACGTTTCGAGTATTTCTGCATCTGCTGCTGACCGCAAACTTTAAGCCAGCAACGTGGAAAAACATAAAAATCGAGCGAGGACAATTGGTTACAAGCATCACACATTTATGTCAAGATTTGGGCTACAGCCGAGATACAATCTACAAGGCATTGAAGCGACTTGAAACATCAGGCGAAATACAACGCTCACCGAACGCTCGATATACGATTATCACTGTGGTTAACTATGCTGACTACCAAGAGGAACGAATGCAAAACGAATGCTCACCGAATGCAAAACGAATGCTCACCGAACGCTCGCTGGACTCAATAGAAGAAAGAAAAGAAAGATATACTACTACTACGAGCGGAGTCTGCGAGGAAAATCTTGTAAATCTGTACGGCAGAGAGCAAGTCGAGAGATACAAGAAAAGATTTATTGCTTGGAGCAAGAAGAACGGTGTCAGCAATATGGATTGTATCACTACCATAGGCGAGTGGATGATGAAAGACCGGGTAAAGAGAATCACAGAGGAAGAAAAGAATGCAGGATATGAAGACGATGACGGATGGAACAATACCGATGACTACAAGCGGTGGTTGTCAGAATAATCACGGAGTCATCTACACAAGCAAAGAAATACTTGAGCTTGGCATACCAAGCTCTGATCCGATACCTGAGCCTAAGACTTGCAAGTATTGCGGTAAAACGCTGTATCACGAATGCATAGTGCTTGCAGGCAAGGCACTGGTATGGAGATTGAACGAGCCACAGAGATGCGATTGTGAGCAAAGCAAAGCGTTCTGGGTACGGTGGGAAAAGGAACAAGAGGAACAGAAAAAAGCGGAAGCCGAGCGGCAAGCACAGGAAGAACGCAAGCAGAAGATTGACAGCATACTTGGCAAAAGCGGAATCAGACAGCGGTTTTTATCGAGAACGTTTGATAGCTTCAAACTGACAAGCGAAAACGAGCAGGCTTATGACATCGCTTTTGAGTATGTACATAATTGGGATAAACACAAAGCAAACGGCGAAGGGCTTCTTTTTGAAGGCTCTTGCGGTACAGGCAAGACACATCTTGCTGTTGCAATATCGCTTGCACTGATACAGCAAGGTGTCCCGGTTGTTTGCAAAACATCAATCGATATGCTGTCGGATATCAAGCAGTGCTATCAAAAAGACAGCACGGTAAGCGAAGAAGAAGTTGTCGGCGTATACAAGACGGTCGACTTACTAACGATTGATGACTTGGGCAAGGAACAGGCTACAGATTGGTCGGTATCTGTGCTGTATAACATCATCAACGAGCGATACGAAGCGATGCTTCCGACAATAATCACAACAAACTACAAGACATCGGCTTTGATAGACAGGCTCTCGGCAAAAGGTGACAAGGAAACGGCATCGGCGATTGTCAGCAGATTTGTTGAGAGCAGCCACAGAGTGACGATGGCTTGGGAAGACTACAGGAGGAAAAGATGAGAGAGATTTTGTTTAGAGGCAAGTACAGTAAAAAATCTCCCGATTGGATTGAAGGAGGTTTTCACAAGGATGAAGATGCTAACATTTGCGAGATATCCTATCGTTATTACAAGAAGGAAGGCGAAACAAAAGCAGGCATATGGGTGTATGGTGTTGTAGTTCCCGAAACCGTAGGTCAATATACAGGAGTGACCGATAAGAACGGCAAGAAGATTTTTGAGGGAGATATATGCGAAGTCACAACATTCACCTATGATGGCGTGGATATACAGCTTTTGGGTGAGGTTTGTTTTAAATGTTGTTCGTTCGTTTTTCAAGATTTAAAACATCCAAACATTGAAGTTTTGTTCTCGTCAGTTTGCGATTTTGACACAGACGTTGAGGTTATCGGCAATATTTACGATAATCCTGAGCTGATAGGAGGTGAAGCAAATGGCTGAATATTTTGAAAAAGAGACTTTTAAGTCTTGGATGGAAGAAAACATAACTAAAAATCCGGTGATTTTAAAGTCGATAGACTACGCACCATCCGCAGATGTAGAGTCTGTAAGGCACGGACACTGGATAGAACATGATGAGGATATATGGTCAAACGAAGCTGAATGTAGCGAGTGCCATAAACGCATCGGACATAGTGGTTTGCCTGACAGATTCCTCAGAGAGTTTAAATACTGCCACAATTGCGGAGCGAAGATGGACAAGGAGAACAGCGAATGAGCGTATGCTATCAATGCCCAAACAGGCATCCGAGATGCCACAGCGAATGTGAGAAGTACATAGCAGAGAACGCTCATAACGCAATCATCCGAGAGAAACGCCACGATATGAAGTGGCTTGATTTCTACAATTACGAAACGAGCATAAGGCTCAAAAAGCAAAGGAGGATAAGAAATGATTAAGGTCGAGGACACCGAAGTTTACGGCTTCGAAGCGGCAATCAGAGGAATGAGAAATCCGATGAACAGTTGGGATAGAAGCGATAGCGACTGCAAAACAATCATTCGTGATAACGGAAAGTATGTCGAAGATTTTATCGGCAATAACGACTTAAAGCTGATGAAACAGCTTGCAAAGGCAGGATCGGTACACGCAAAGTACCGCAGAATGATAACCGTAACGTGTGATATTACTGCTCCGCTCTACTGGTGGAAGGAGTTCGACACATACAAGGTCGGAACGGTACGCAATTCATGCTCGACAATGCACAAAATAGCGGCAAAAGAATTTACGCTTGACGATTTTTCGCACGAACATCTGGTCACTTTTGATTTTCAACATTATCAGATAAACGACACCGAAGAAGAAGCGTTAGTTTATCTACAAACATCAGCACTTGATATACTGAACGTCACTGTCCAAGCGTTGAACGCCTATCGAGATTTATATTTCAAAACCAAAGACAAAAAATATTGGTGGCAAATGATACAGCTCTTGCCGTCAAGTTACAATCAGAGAGCAACGGTACAGCTAAATTACGAAGTGCTTACGGGAATATACCGTTGGCGAAAAGATCACAAACTCGATGAATGGCACACGTTCTGCGAATGGGTAGAAAGTCTGCCGTACTCAGAGATAATCACAGGAGGAAGCGAAAATGGAGAAGATTAATCATCCCGAACACTACAAAGGCAACAAGTACGAAGCGATAGACATCATCGATGACTATCAGCTTGGCTTTAATCTTGGCAATGCCGTCAAGTACATACTCCGAGCAGGCAAGAAAGGCGATACTGCCGAAGACTTGAAGAAGGCTAAGTGGTACATAGATCACGAGATATGCAAACTGATGAACGAGAAGGAGCGGAAAAAGGAAAAAGAACAGGTAGACGAAGCAGACGTGTTTTTTGCAAAAATGTATGCAGCAAGCAAAGCACAGAAAAAAGAGGCTCAATCCAAGCGTTGCCATGAGTGCAAACGGTATGGAACAAAGGATTGCCGGATGGCTTATTGGGTGCAGCAAGGCACAGACATACGCAATTATACTTGTGATGCGTGGGAGGCGAAAGAATGAAATCCCATATTGCAGGAAGCACAATGGCAAGCAAAGCAAACGTACAGACGGCAATTGCACATAGCGAGATGCAACAAGTGGTGGCTGTGTACAGAATCTGCACGGCACTTGCTTTAAACAAGCTGTATGGCTTCGGAAACGAAAGGCTCAAGAAGTTTAACGAGGCTGTCGAAGAATCGCTTGTTGAGTTTGGCAGATACGCAGGCAGTACAGGCGTAAGCAAGGCAAGAGGCTTTACAGACTTGGAAACAGGCGAAGAAATGCTGATGCAGGCGGTCAGAAGCAGAGAAATAGATATAGAGTACACGCTCGGTATCAAGGCACTGGAGGTGTGATATGCGAAGCGTTGGCAAGCAAGGGTATCCAATGGAATGTCCATTTTACAAGACGAGTGGAGAAAGCAGTGTTTACTGCAATGGGTTTGCCGTTGGAATAAACGTTAAATTTTATTTTGACGATAAAAAGGCGTGTCGCAAGTGGGTGAAAAGCGTTTGCAGAAACCGGGAGCATTGTGGGTTCGGAAGTTGCCCATACTTCTTGCTTCTTGAAAAACTTTGTGATATCGGAAAATAACAGCCGTACTAAATCTCTCGCTGTGTTATACTTAGGAAAAACACAGTGGGAGATTTTATGGATACAACAGTGATAAATGCTGTGATATCGGGATGCTTTTCCCTTGCAGGAGCTTTAATCGGCATACTTGCAAGTGCGAAGCTGACTACATACCGCATAGAACAGCTTGAAAAAAAGGTCGACAAGCACAATCAGGTTATCGACCGGGTTTATAAACTTGAGCAGCACGGAGCTGTAATCGATGAGGAAATCAAGGTGGCAAATCACAGGATAGCCGATCTTGAGGAAAGGAAAGTAAAATGAAGGTATTTATTTCGCAGCCGATGAAAAACAAAACGCCCGAAGAAATCAAAGCAGTACGCTTGGTGGCTGAAATGATGATCAAGGTCATTTTCCCTGAAAAGAAGATAGATATAATCGACTCTTACTTTGAAGAAAATGCAGATTCATCATCGCCGCTTGCCAATCTTGGCAAGTCGCTTGAGCTTTTGGCAACGGCAGACATAGCAGTTTTTTGCTATGGATGGGAAGAAGCGAGAGGCTGTCGCATAGAGAGTGCCGCTTGCGTAGCGTATGAAATCCCGTTTATCGAAGTGACAGAAGGTTATCAGTCAGCTATTATCGAGGAGAAAAACTATGATTAACTGGAAAAGAAAACTTACATCAAGAAAGCTGTGGCTTGCTGTCGCAGGCTTTGTTACTGGTCTGATCATTGCATTCGGCGGAGCAGAAGAAACTGCAAATACCGTGAGCGGATGCATAATGTCGGGAGCGGCGGTCATCGCCTATATCATCGGCGAAGGACTCGCAGACAGCGGCAACGGAGGAAACGGCAATGGCTCTGAAAATTAAAGGCATAGATATCAGCAGAGCCCAGACGGATATAGACTTTGCTGAGATAAAAAAGGCAGGCGTTAAGTTTGTTATCCTCAGAGCAGGCATCGGCTCAGACGAGGATACATACTTCCGCAGATACCTTGAACAGTGTGAAAAGTACAAGATACCTTACGGCTGTTACTGGTATGTAAAAGCTGTAAAGAATGCAGAGTTCCGCAAGGAAGTTAAAGCCTGCATAGATACGCTCAAAGGCTTGAAGCCGTCATATCCTGTGTTCTTTGATCTGGAAGAACAGGCACAGATTGACTATCTGACAAACGAAGAACGCACAGAGATGGCAAAATACTTTTGTCAGATGGTCGAGAAGGCAGGCTTGCCATCGGGTATATACACAAATCCGTCTTGGCTTGAAACATACTACAACAAGTCTGAGCTTGTCGGCAAGTATGACATATGGCTTGCACACTGGACAGGATCGCCCGACCATCCAAGCAGATATGACTATGGGCAGACGATGTGGCAGTGGGGCATCACAAGCATAGACGGCAGAGATGTTGACGGAGATGTGTGCTTTATCGACTACCCGGCTAAGACGAGTTACTGGTATAAAACACACACCACAAGTGCAGGAAATACTCAGAAGCCCTCTCAGACAACGCAGGATGCCTCTAAAATCGATTTTGGCATTGAGATAGGGAAATATGTCACCGTAAAGTTTAACGCCGTTTTTAAGGGCAATATAAAGCCTCTGAGCTTTGTGTACGAAACTAAGTTTAGAGTGCAGGATGTGTCGAGTGATGGAGTTTATGCCTTGATCGGTCTTGACGGAGAGCCGACAGGATGGATGGATAAGAAGTATCTGACGGTAGTATCGGACACAAAAAAAGTGCCGACTCTTAAGGTCGGCGATAAGGTCAAGGTAAAGCCGGGAGCGAAAACCTACAGCGGAGGTAGTCTTGCGGTCTTTGTCTATACGCAGGTCTATGAGGTAGTGCAAGTCGGAGCAAACGGCAAGAGCGACTACATAGTCATCGGACAGAACGGACAGGTCACAGCAGCAGTAAAGGCAGCGGATCTGAGGAAAGTATAAAAATAAAGCCTACGGTTTAATCGCCGTAGGCTTTTGCTTTGCTTAGATACCTACCATCTCATCGATGATAGCTTTTAACGTTTTGCCCGACTGACTCTGTATCTTTCTGAGCCTCTTCAAAGCTCCTGCAGATATAGTCAGAGTCGCATCGGCAGCATCGTCCTCGACATCGCCGAAGATAGCTTCGTACTCGTCACCATCAAGATGCTTCTCTGCCCATCGCTGAGCCTGCTCAAAGCTGATAGGGATGATGCTCTCGCCACCAGTCCAAGTGCTGTACTCGATTTGCTGACGGTACGGCGAGTCGGGTCCTCCCTCGCCGTAGATGAAGAAGTTGCCTGACTTTGTGCGATATAAGTACTCCTCAAAGTACTTGTAGTCGGTCGAGCTGAACTCGGCACGCCATGTGCCGAGCAGTTTAGCCGTGTCCGTGTTGTATTTCTTGCCGTTGATTATTTTGTACATTTTCTTATCCTTTCTCCTTCTGCACTGTTACAGAGGGATGTGACCGATTAGTTTAGTCCTCAATCTCTTCTTCCGCTGTTGCCCAGACATCTCCGCACTCGGCGAGGTCATACTCGCCGTCCTCGTCATAGTGCCTCTCCTCGATGTAGCTTACTTCGCAGTCAAGAAACTTAAAGTGAGCTACTTTCTGCTTTACAATGGCAATCGTCTTGAGCTTTGCAAGCTCGTTCTTGGCATCGTCAAGTGAGTCAAAGAGCTGCTCGTCAAAGCTACCGTTGCGTGCGCCGTTCTCGGCATTAAATGCCCCATAGATTGACATTATGCCATTTCTGACAGCTTTAACGTTTCTGTCCTCGTCAATCTCGCCGTACTCTGTAACTAATGCAAATTTCTTTTCCATGATTTTATCCTCATCTTTCTCCGGACGTGCTGCCGCTCCGGTCGGCTTTAATTTAATTTATAAACGATATTGCATAATTCTATCATATGCCTTGTATCGTCTATCCCTCTAAAGTAGTTAAATCCATTTACTTTTAATTCCGCTGTCCTTGCAAATTCTGATAGTCTTTCTTCAGATAACTGAGTAAAATATCCTTCGCAGAAACCTGTCTCTATGAAATTATCTGCATAGATTTCGCACCATGTGATTTTAGCAAGTGTTTCCTCATCAAGCTCAGAAGAAATTCTATCCTTGAATGCTTCGGGAATATAAACGGCTTTAATCTGATTAGCAGGAACGTATTCAGTAACGTACTCAGCATACTTTCCGTGATTGCAATCAAATTCATCAAGGATATTTTCCGTTGCATCAACATCAACTTCTATAAGACAAATTCCGTACTGCGTAAAACTGTTCTGTTTTCCGACAGGCTTAAACAGATAAACGACATTTTCGGAGTTGTTGACTCTTTTTTTATCTTCCCATCTGTTATTTCCCGTTTTACTCATAGGAAGAATACCGTCCGTCAGAATTGATGTTAAATCTCTGTAATCGCAGTTATGATAAAGTGTCATTTTATTGCCTCCTGTTCTTAGTACGTTTAGATTATTTATTTCATCAGTCGTTCGTTTGACTGTGTCTATATGATACCACAGCTTTTCGTGTTTGTCAACACCTTTTTGCTTTTCGTGTAATGCTTTTGTAGACTTGCACAAAAAAATCTGCAAAACTTGTGCAGTTTGCACAACGGCGTGAAATTGCCACAGATAATCGGGCTTGCTTGTATAATATATATATACGCACACGAACATCTAAAGGAGGCGAGAACGTGAAGTATGACTACTGGATGACTGATGAGGGCTTGGAGATCATCGCAGGATGGGCGAGAAGGGGCTTGACGGATGCGGATATATCGCATAACATCGGCATCACAGAGCGGACTCTGAGGGATTGGAAGCGGCGATACCCCACCATAAACGCCTGTCTTAAAAACAGCAAAGACCTTGCCGATACTATAGTTGAGAATGCCTTATTTCGTAAGGCAACTGGATATAAAACAAAGGAAGTGTCCTATAAAGCGGACAGCGATGGCAATCTTGTGCCTGTTTCTGCGGTTGAGAAGGAAGTACCGCCCGATACTACAGCCCAAATCTTTTGGCTCAAAAATCGCCGACCTGACCTATGGCGAGATCGGCGTAAAGAGGCAGATAGTGACGGTCAGAGCGGCGGCGTAGTAGTCTTGCCTGAGGTGGTAGCGGATGCTATAAAGACGATAGCTCCACCACCTGAGCATACTGCATCTTGTGGTGATGACGATGACGAGTAACACTATATGGACGCCACAGCCCAAGCAAGCGGTCTTTTTAAGCCGTCCTGAGTACGAGGCACTATACGGCGGAGCAGCCGGCGGTGGCAAGTCGGATGCACTGCTTGCAGAGGCTCTCAGACAGGTACATATACCGCACTATAAGGCACTGATACTGCGTAAGACCTTCCCTCAGCTTGCAGAGCTTGAGAGCAGATCGACAGCCATATATAAGCAAGCCTTTCCTGCTGCCGTATACAACGCTTCCAAGCATGTATGGTGCTTCCCTTCGGGAGCAAGGATATACTTCGGGGCGATGCAAAGAGTACAAGACCGCACCAAGTATCAAGGTCAGCAGTACGATTTTATCGGCTTCGATGAGCTTACGCACTTTACATGGGATGAGTATTCATACATGTTTTCCCGTAACCGTCCGAGCGGTGCAGGGACGAGGGTATACATGAGGGCTACAGCCAATCCCGGCGGAGTCGGTCACGGATGGGTCAAGCAACGCTTTATAACTGCCGCAAAGCCGATGACACCTATCATCGACACATACACAGTCACAGATACAGCAGGACAAGCACATACCTATCAGCGTAGCAGGATCTTTGTGCCTGCAAGTGTCTTTGACAACAAAAAGTTACTTGCAAACGATCCTGCATATCTTGCCAGTCTTGCGATGCTTCCCCAAGCGGAGAGGGATGCTCTCCTGTACGGTAATTGGGACAGTTTCAGTGGGCAGGTATTTGCCGAGTGGGTAGACGATCCAATACACTATGTCGACAGACAGTGGACACACGTCATAGAGCCGTTTAAGATACCACAGCACTGGGTAATCGTCAGAGGCTTTGACTTTGGCTATGCAAAGCCGTTTTCGGTGGGATGGTATGCCATAGACGAGAGTGATACGGTCTATCGCATCAGGGAGTACTACGGCTGTACCGATGTAGCCAACACGGGATTAAAGCTAAATCCTGCGGAGATAGCATCAGAGATACGGCGTATCGAGAGCGAGGACGAAAACTTGCGAGGCAAGACTATCACTGGCATCGCTGACCCGTCTATCTTTGACAGGAGTAGAGGCGAGAGCGTAGCGGATATTATGTCAAAAGCACCAAACTTTGTCCTTTGGTCACCCGGTGATAACGCAAGGATCGCAGGCAAGATGCAGTATCACTACAGGCTTGCGTTTAACAGTGACGGAATGCCGAAATTCTACTGTTTCTGCACTTGCAAGGGATTTTTGAGAACGATTCCTGCTTTGGTCTATGACGATGTACACGTTGAGGACATCGACACTACGCAGGAGGATCACATCTATGACGAATGCAGGTACGTCCTGATGGATCATCCTATCACTGCTCCGACTGTGTCGGCAAGCGTACCGAGAGGCGATGATCCGCTCGATCAGAGAGCACCGAAGAGCTACAGCTTTTATAATATTTAACACGATTTTGAGAGGAGTTGAAAACCTATGGAAAGCACATATATCCGTGACACGCCAAGCTCACGAATCCGCTCTGCGACTACGTTTGGGGGTATCAATCGAGCAAACGGCACACCGCTCGGAGAGTGGGATGCGCTGAGCGGCTTTGACCTTACGGCGTATCCTGCACTGCGGACGTGTCTGCCATACGCACGGAACGGCTTGCCGACTGGCATCACAGGCTATACGTTTCGTAATGGAAGCATTGTCTACACGGTGTCGGATGGCATCTATGTAGGCGGCGAAAAGACAGCGATAAAAGGGCTGACTTCGGGAGAAAAAACGCTTGTCAGCTTGGGCGCATACATACTGATACTGCCTGATGAGGCACTTGTGAATCTCGCTACAGACCCAATCGCCGTCAGCTTTCCGACATCGCATGAGTTGACAGATGGAGTACTTTATGAGTACAACTCAAATCAGACAAAACCGACAGTCGCTATCTTCAAGCGGCTGTATGTGGACGTGGCAAAAGGCAGCGAGGAGCTGTCGTACTACAGCGAAGGTGATCAGATCCGAGTGTCGTACACATACGGTGGAAAAAAGAAGACTCTGACTGCAAAGATAGACTCTATTGCGGAGGAAGAGTACACAGCAGACGGCTGTGTATCTATCAATCTCGACACGACTATGTATAGCGATACGTATCGTTTCTACATCGAAGGAAAGCGGATGACTACATCGAGGATGGTGTCACGCATCACAGGAGCATCTATCAGTAGACTGATGCCCAAGATGGACTTCATAGTCGAGTATAATAACCGCCTGTGGGGATGCTCATCGGAAAATCACGAAATTTATTGCTCAAAGCTCGGAAGTGCGGTCGACTGGGGGACGTATGACGGCATATCGACCGATGCGTGGACAGCTACAGTCGGCACAGACGGCGATTTTACCGGGGCTTGCGTGTACAACGGCTGTATCCTTTTCTTCAAGGAGGATTGCGTACACAGCGTTTACGGCACGAAAGCATCAAACTTTACGATTACTACATACACGGTCAGAGGAGTGCAGAAAGGTAGCTCAAAGTCGCTCTGCATCAGCGAAGGTCTGCTTTACTATAAAGCTCCTGAAGGTATCTTTAGCTTCAACGGCTCGGCATCTTCAAGAGCGGATATGAAGCTGTCGTGTGATATCACGCAGACTGCCTGCGGCACTGCTGATGATCGATACATAGTGATGCTGATGAGTGACGGAACAGCGTACTACTACGACAAGCTACACAGCGTATGGTACACACGCTATCTTGCGGATGCTATATCTGCGCATAACATCGGAGGCAAGCTCTATGCGGTCACAAAGAGCGATGATGGCACGATGGGGCAGGTACTTCTGACAGGTGCAGACAGCATGGCTCTAAGAGATAGCGAAACCGCATTTGAAGCCATTACAGGCGAGTTATGCAGAGGCGAGTTGACATCGACAAGCAGTTACTCACGCAAGGCTTTGCATACGGTCATCAAGAAGCTGACAATGTCGGTTGAGGAATGGCATCAGAAAGGCGTATCTGCTGTGAATTTTGCACTTGCAGTACAGTATGACGGAGGAGATTGGCAGACGGTATACAGCTATGACGGAACAGCTGAAGAAGCTGATAACAACGTTGTTACACTGATACCGACTATACCTATGCGGTGTCAGCGACTGCGCATCAAGATAAGCGGTACGCTTTCAGCATCGTCAAGAGCTTCGGTACAGCCGTACTTAACGCTTTACGGACTGTTTATCGACACAGAGGAGGCGAGCGAAATTGGCGGAAAACATTAACATCAGCTTTGCTCCGAACAAGGCGGCAAGCGAATCTCAGCGTATCGCAGACCTTGAGCAGTATGTGTCTACGCTGACAGAACGCACGAAGTTTGCATTTGCAAGCATCATCGAGGAGTACAACGACACTGCCGATGACAAGCAGACGTTAAATATGATTTACCAAGCGGTATCTGAGTCAGGCAGTGACGTAGGACAGTTTACATCGGAGTATTTCAGCGAGATCTTCAACGACTATGAAAACAATGTAGCGACTGCTCCGTATTCGCACGCCGAGGGATATCAAACTACGGCAAGTGCGCCATATTGCCATTCGGAAGGTAGCGACACTATAGCTTCTGCTCCATCATGCCATACGGAAGGAGCAGAGACAAAAGCAACGAACAATTGTTGCCACGCAGAGGGATACAACACAGAAGCAAGCGGAGGTTATAGCCATGCGGAAGGTCGTAATACAAAAGCGACAGGTTGGACGGCTCACGCAGAAGGGGAAAGCACAGTAGCAGACGGTATGTATTCTCACGCTGAAGGTAGCGGAAGCAAAGCGATAGGCGGTAATTCTCATGCAGGCGGTATGAACAGCGAAGCTATTGGGACATATTCGTTTACTCACGGATATGGCACTAAGACATCGTGTACTTGTGGTACGGCTTTAGGAATTAGCAACAAAACTCAAAATGCGTTATTTGTAATCGGCAACGGTGGTTGGAGAGAAGGCGGCGAAAGCGATGCTTTAACATTGAGTAGCAATGGCGAATTATGGGTCAGCGGCTCGATAAAGTCTGATGGGACCTCGTCATCCGGGATGAAGGGAATCGCAGTTAAAGGTTCAGCAAGGTTCGGGGAGCATTGGACTACAGACAGCACTTCGGTACTTCTTGCGGTTGGCAACGGATATGACAATGAAAGGCTTAGCGATGCTTTAACGCTTGACAATGAAGGCAATTTGACTATATCGGGGAAATTCTCGTCTGCGAACGGCTACGACTTCTCAAACGCAATCGCTTCAAGCACAGCTCTCGGAGCAATCAAAATCGGCGAGAACTTATCCATATCTGAGGATGGAACGCTTTCAGCAGGTGGTGGTAGCGTTTATGTGCTTCCCTCTGCGACTGCCGATACTCTCGGCGGTGTAAGGATCGGTGATAACATATCGGTAACGGCTGACGGTACGATATCCGTTGATTTGTCAGTCTATCTCAAATCGACCGACATATCCGACTGGGCAAAGGCCGAAGAAAAGCCGTCTTACACAGCCGGTGAAGTCGGAGCGGCGGCTAAGAGCCACACGCACACTAAATCTGAAATAACTGACTTTCCGACACTTGGAACGGCGGCGGGAAAAAACG
>JAGBHT010000024.1 GCA_017935365.1 Ruminiclostridium sp.
AGATACTGCAACGGCGGGAATAAACGATGAGTGCATAGGAAGCATTTTATATTGCGTGTCGCCGCTGACAATTCCGCCTTAAAAAACGACAGTGCATTGCTAAGATACTGCAACGGCGGGAATAAACGATGAGTGCATAGGAAGCATTTTATATTGCGTGTCGCCGCTGACAATTCCGCCTTAAAAAACGACAGTGCATTGCTAAGATACTGCAACGGCGGAGATAAACGATATATGTATAGAAAGCTCTAAACATCGTGGGGCGCGCAAATTCCGCCTTTGAAAACGGCAGTGCATTGCTAAGGATACTGCAATGGCGGGAATAAACGATGGATGTACGGGAAGCATTTTTAATTGCGTGTCGCCGCTGACACCCCGCCATTAATGCTGTAATCGTCGGGCAAAGTCAGAGTATGTAAATGTTGCTTTACTTGTTTTCAGTGTAATGTAAGAAAACAAGCTTGCGCACCGATTTTCCATCACTCTGTTACTTTTATAAGTAGCTGTCATTAAAATGTACAAAATATTAACATAATTTTGTTGATTTTGTGCATATTGATGAAACAGGATTGACTTTTGTAGTAAAAAAATATATAATAGCATTGGTAATTTGTGCTTTTCGGAGGATGTTATATGAGCTTTTTTGATAAGGACGGCAACAGCCGCCACGATTGGAATATATTTCTCGATAACTTCCCTACAATAGGTGTGTTCAAGCTTCCCCACGACCTGAATGAAGCTTACTATGACAAAAATGTTGCCGCTATGCTCCATATAAGCGGCGACAATATGGATAAAGAGAAATTCTTTGCGTTGCTTGACAGCCTTAACGAGAACCAGATCGAAGGCTACAAGAACATATATATGTACACCGCTGACGGTGAAACAAGCTATATCAAAATAAAGATCGTTTATGACACCGACTATATGCTTGGTTTTGTGCAGGACGTGACCCAGATAGTAGAGGCGCGTTCTCACAAGGACGATATGAAAGAGTATGATACACTTACTGGAATGTATACCCGTGATTATTTCATCCGCCGTGTACGCAGTATGATCAGCGACATCAGCGGTACGGCACAGTGCTGTATGGCGGCAGTACATATAAACGGTATAGAACGTGTTGACAGCGAGCTCAATTACGACAAAACCGCACTTTGCGTGGCAACAGCCGCCAATGCACTCAAGCGTTTTACCTCGGAGAATGTTATAATCGGCGTAAAGAGTTACAAGGACTTTCTTGTATTCTTCCGCCAGATGTCAAAGGACGAGATCAACGATATCATAAAGAAAATGTACGACGCCGTCCGCAGGTGCAAGCTGACAGACGAGTTCGGAAATACTATAGAAACACGCAGTGAAGCATTTACGATAACTGTAGGCTACTGCTGGTATCCCACACAGGCGGCAACTATCGATATGATGATAAATTATGCCGATTTTGCGCTTTTCAGAGCCAAGGCGCTGGGCAGTATCAACAGAGAGTTCTCGGCAGAAGAATACGTTGCGGAGTGCAACAGCTATTCCGATTCAAAACTGCTGACGAGCCTTATTGACGACAATAATTTCAGCTACTGCTTCCAGCCGATAGTTTCGACTGTTGACGGTTCGATCTATGCGTATGAAGCGCTTATGCGGCCTAAGGGTTCTTCACCGCTTGAGGTGCTGAGGATAGCACGTGAACACGGCAGGCTTTACGATATAGAACGTCTTACATTTGAGAATGTTCTCGAAACTGTCAGCCGTAACCGTTCACGTTTCGGTGAAAAGAAGATATTCATAAATTCCGTACCCGACTATATGATAACCGAGTACGATTTCAACAGACTGTGTGAAAAGTACGGCGACATAATGCCGCAACTGGTCATTGAATTTACCGAGCAGGCTGACCTTACAGATGAAAAGATAGCAAATCTGCGTCAGCTGTTCAAGTCGCACGGCTGTATGATAGCGATCGACGATTACGGAAGCGGATATTCAAATACCGCGGCAGTTCTCAGTCTTCAGCCCGATGTACTGAAGATAGACCGTTCACTTATAACCGATATAAATACGAACATCAAGAAACAGCACTTCCTGACGGGAATTATAGAGTTTGCAAAACTCAACAATATAAAAGTACTGGCCGAAGGCGTTGAAACCTATGACGAGATGAGCGTTACCATACGCAGAGGAGTTGACTACATACAGGGCTTCTACACGGCAAGACCGCAAAAAGAAATAGTCTCCTATATTCCCATCACCATAGCAGAACAGATGAGAATGCTCAATATGCGCCGTCCGGATATAAGGGTCACAAGATACTATACCGTAAACGACAACTCTGACGAAGAACTGGATATTGAAAAGATGTTGTCCGACCATTACACAGGTGTTATAGTGGAAAATGCAACCGTTCATCTTACAGCAAACGGCTGTGACAATGCGCCTTTTGTAATAAAAACCGAAAACGGTTCCAAATGCAAAATCATACTTGAAAATATGAATATCAAGGGCGGTATGCGCCAGTGTATACGAATCGGTGAAAATTCAGATGCAACAATAGAAGTCAGAGGTCAGAACACTCTGAACTATGACGGTATACTTGTACCCGACTCAGCAAAGCTCGCTATAACAGGCGGCGGCACTCTTTATATCGACTCATACAGAAATGACGGCTGTTGTATAGGAAGCAGTTACAACGATACTTTCGGCGAAATAACGATAGATATGACCGGCAGCATAGAAATGCAGGCAAACGGCGACCATGGCATATGTATAGGCGGCGGAGTATCATCATGCGAAACGCCGATAAAACTGCTCGGCGGAAATATCATTATGTCATCGGCCGGAAAGGACTGCATAGGCGCCGGCTCATATGACGGCCGTTGCGGTATCGAAACAGGCAATGCGACTGTTGACATAAGCTGTTCGGGCGATAATTCGGTAGCACTCGGTTCGCTCTGCGGATATGTAGATATAAAGATAAACGGCACAAAGCTTATGCTCAGATCCCTCGGCGAACGTGCAGGCTGTATCGGTGCACTTTCAGCGCTCGACAGCAATACTCCCTCAAAGATAGATATCCGTAACGCTTCACTCGATTTACTTATGAAATCAATGCGCGGTTCAGCTGTAGGCTGCCGCAAGACAGAATGCGACCTTAACATTTCTGACTCGGACTTTAATATTCACCTTGAGGGTGAACAGGTTGCCGGCATAGGCAGTTCAGAAGGAAAAGGTACGCTGTACGCTTCAGGAAGCAATATAGAGATCACGTCGCTCTCAGGCGTTTATTCTGTAGATGTCGGTTTTAAAAACGGCATAACCAATCTTAACAACACTGTGATAAATTCGGTTACTATAAACGACCCCGATTATCACGAACAGGAACGTACAATGCAATAATATTAACATTTACGCGTCCCGCTGTAGGATCATTTTCTTATAGTGGGGCGTTATTTTATACATAAAAGCGCACAAAATACGCAATTATTTTTCGTGTTTGTGCTCTCAAATGTCAAATTTGTCACACTTTTAAGAAGATTTTGTGAAAATTAGCACTCTCCTATTGACAGTGCTAAAAAGTGTGCTATAATGTAGTTGTACAAAGAAAGAGAGAGGGTCTCCGGAAGGTACAAGGGCAGCAAATGATCGGCACTGCGTTTAAAAGCACAGACCGCTTAGTAATGAATGGAGGAATGACATATGTTACCCGCAATTTTCAATGAAAACTTATTTGACAATTTCTTTAATGATGACTTCTATATGCCGTCGGTATTCGGCGGTAAGAACGATCCGCTTTACGGCAAGCACGCAAAGAACGTGATGAAGACAGATGTCCGTGAAACCGAAAACAGCTACGAGCTTGATATCGATCTGCCGGGCTTCAAGAAAGAAGATGTATCGCTGAAACTTGACAGCGGTTATCTTACGATCAGCGCC
>JAGBHT010000025.1 GCA_017935365.1 Ruminiclostridium sp.
AGGCAATGCTCCCGCTCCTCTCGTCGCTCAAGAGGAATAACTGATTTAGGAGAAAACCTAAGGGACAGGGTTAGGGGCTGCAAGTCCCTTATCCTGTTCCCTTTGGTTGTCTTCCGCGTGAATAGCAGCAACGTTATCGAATTGAATAGCGAGCCCGAGAAGTGCCGTCTGGCAAACAGAACTATCGTTAGCTTACTATCACGGTTAATTGAAGTGCTTTCCGACAAATAGCACAATCGGGAGCTTACATAACAAACGCACTTCCATATCTCTTTTTTTAGCCCCGCCACTTGAAAAAACGACAGAAAAATGCTATAATTATAAAGATTTATCGGCGGTTATTTTCAGCCTGTCGATTGGAAATAAACGGGTAAAACCGTAGGAAAGGTATAGATTTTATGTTAGACACAATGAAAGGTCTTAAGCGCACCCATTATTGCGGTGAGGTTGAGGGAATCGGCAATACGGTAACAGTTGCCGGATTTGTACAGAGAGTAAGAGATAAGGGCAGTCTTATGTTCGTTGACCTGCGTGACCGCACAGGTATTGTACAGCTGGTATTTGACGATACAACAGAACCTGCCGTTTTTGAAAAGGCAAAGCAGATAAAGAGCGAATACGTTCTTATGGCGCAGGGACTTCTGCGTGAAAGAGAGAGCAAGAACAACGATATAAAGACCGGTAACGTTGAAATACTCGTTACTGATCTGCGTATACTTTCAATGGCTCAGACAACACCGTTTGAGATAGTGAACGATACAAAGACAAACGAGGAACTCCGCCTCAAGTATCGTTATCTCGACCTTCGCAGAAAAAAGCTCCAGGACAACCTTATCATGCGTCACAAGATTGCAAAGACAGCCCGTGAGTATTTCTATGACAACGGCTTCCTTGAGATCGAAACTCCTATGATGATGAAGTCAACTCCCGAGGGCGCAAGAGATTACCTTGTACCGTCAAGAGTTCACGAGGGTAAGTTCTATGCGCTTCCCCAGTCACCCCAGATATACAAGCAGTTACTGATGATCTCGGGCTTTGACCGTTATATCCAGCTTGCAAGGTGCTTCAGGGATGAGGATCTGCGTGCCGACAGACAGCCCGAATTCACACAGATAGACCTTGAAATGTCATTCATGGACGTTGACGAGATACTTGAGCTGACAGAAGGCTTTATCAAGAAGCTGATGAAGGACGTTCTTGACGTTGACGTTACAACTCCGCTCCCCAGACTGACATACAATGACGCTATGTCACGTTATGGTTCGGATAAGCCCGATACACGTTTCGGTATGGAAATACAGGATCTGTCCGATATAGTTAAGGATACAGAGTTCTCCGTATTCTCTTCCGCAATTGCCGCAGGCGGCAGTGTAAGAGCAATTGTTGCAAAGAACGCTGCAGGCATTCTCACAAGAAAAGAAATAGACAAGCTGACCGAATTCTCAAAGGGCATCGGTGCAAAGGGTCTTGCATATATCCGTTGGCATGACGACGCACCCAACTGCTCGTTTGCAAAATTCCTGAAAGAAGGCGAGCTTGACGCTATCCTCTCACACCTTGGCTGTGAAAAGGGCGATGTAGTGCTGATCGTTGCAGACAAGAACAAGGTAACGCTTCCCGTACTCGGCGCACTTCGTCTTAAGGTCGGCAAGCAGATAGGCATAGTTCCCGACAGCGGTTACAACTTCTTATGGATAACCGAGTTCCCGTTCTTCGAGTGGGATGACGAAACAGAGAGCTGGCTTGCTATGCACCATCCGTTCACAATGCCTATGGAAGAGTGTCTTGAATACCTCGACACAGACAAGGGCAAGGTAAGAGCAAAGGCTTATGACCTCGTCCTCAACGGCATTGAGCTTTGCAGTGGTTCTATCCGTATTACGGATCCTGAACTTCAGGAAAGAATGTTCAGACTGCTCGGCCTTACAGATAAGGAAATTGAAGAGAAGTTCGGCTTCCTCGTTGACGCGTATAAGTATGCCGCTCCTCCTCACGGTGGTCTCGGCATCGGTCTTGACAGACTTTCAATGCTCCTTTGCAGCGCTGACAGCCTGAGAGATGTTGTGGCATTCCCCAAGGTAAAGGACGCAAGCGAGCTTATGTCACAGTGCCCTTCGACGGTGGACGACAAACAGCTTGAAGAGCTTCATATAAGAACCGTGGTTTCCGATAAGGAATAAGACGAGTGAAAGGCTCCTGTACGAGCCGTGACGTGAAAGAATGAGGAAATGTACATGAAGAAAACATCATCTGTCGCTAAGAAAAGCAACGGTATACAGAGAAGTCTCAGACACTATGTTGAGCTTGTGTTCGGCATAACAGCAGTTATGATACTGTTGCTGACGTATTTTACCGCAATTACGAATACGATAAACAGCAAGCGTAATATATTCGTTGCCGAAACTTCCAAGAGCGCCTCCGATATGACGGCATGGTTTGACAAGCAGTGCTTTATGATGGATAATATCGCACAGGCTGTTGACAGCGGTAAATATGACAGTGACAATTTTGACAAGGCTTATGATTTTCTTGTCGATATGCAGTCGGTATCCGATGAGGTGTATGTTTTCTATATAGGTAAGTCGGATAAATCGTCTGTTTTCTCCGATGGCTGGGACGCCGCCGCAGAAAATTATGACCCTACAGACCGTGACTGGTATACAAAGGCAGTTGAGGCTAAGAAGGCGGTAGTTTCCGATCCGTATATCGACGTCAAGACAAAGGAACTTGTTATTACGGTATCAAAACCGATATTCCACGACAACGGTAATGTCTCTGTTGTTGCGGCGGATATTTTTGTTACTTCAGTCATTGATATAGCAAAATCGGATATCAGCGGAAGTTATTATCCGATACTCGTCGATGCCGCCGGCGATATCGTTGTACACAGAAACGACGCATATCTGCCTTATGTAGATGATGAGGAGAACGAGCATTATACAAAGGCATCCGATACGAATTTTGCGGCGATCGCCGGATCCGAGAACGGAAAGATATATACGGGCACAGACGAAAACGGCAGTGCATCGATCTATGCAAAGGAAAGCGTCGGCGATTACGGCTGGACTATAATGTATGCACAGGATACATACTCATTCTACTTTGATGAAATATGGCTTGTAGCCGTATTCTTCTTTGTTCTTGTTGCACTTATTGCGATCAATACGGTTATACTTAATATTCAGATAAACCATAAGCTGAAACCCTTAAGCGAGATCAATAAGGCGGCTGATTCGATGAAGAACGGTCAGCTGTCATATAAGAGCGGATATCGCAAAAATGATGAGATAGGCACTGCCTGCCTTGCTATTGAAGAAGCCAACGGAATGCTTAAAAACTACGTTTCCGATATTGACAGGAAGCTCGGTCTTATGGCTGACGGCAACTTCAATAACGAGATAACATTGCAGTACATAGGCGACTTTGCCGATATAAGGGATTCAATGGTAAAGATACAGAACTCGCTGAAAGACACGCTGTTGCAGATCGAAACTGCGGCAGGTCAGGTATCAGAGGGCTCTGCACAGCTTGCGGCAGGCGCACAGGAGCTTTCGGACGGTGCGGCTATGCAGGCAAGTGCTATAGATACTCTGTCAACGAACTGCGAGCTTGTGTCCGACAAGGTAAAGACCACAGCCGATAACGCCAACCGTGCAAACGAGATCGTGACTGAGATGGGCGAAAAGGTAAATCTCTGCAACGACAGTATGAACAAGCTGTCTGAGGCTATGCAGGAGATCGGCGACAAGTCCGGAGAGATCAAGAAGATAATCCAGACAGTCGAGGATATAGCATTCCAGACAAATATACTTGCGCTCAATGCGGCAGTCGAGGCGGCAAGAGCAGGCGAAGCAGGCAAGGGCTTTGCAGTCGTTGCCGATGAAGTAAGAAATCTTGCAGGCAAGACTGCAGATGCGGCGGCGCTTACATCACAGCTTATAGAGCATACTGTAGTGGCTGTTGCAAACGGAACGGAGCTTACAACAGATACAGCAGGCGCTATGGTAACGCTTGTTGACAGCGCAAACGAGGCGGTAAGCATTGTAAGCAGTATCACATCGGACGCAAATGCAGAAAGCGATGAGCTTGCCAAGATCACGGACGGCGTTGAGCAGATAGCAAATGTTATTCAGCGCAACACGGCTACAGCGGAAGAAAGCGCCGCGTCAAGCGAAGAGCTGAGCGGACAGGCTACTATACTGAAGTCGCTGACTGACAGGTTTGAGCTTTGATAAATGAATAATTTACAGGGGTTGTGATACGACCCTGAAAAGGGAAAAGTGAGTTGGAGCGCTAAAATAGTGCGCACAGCTCACTTTTTTATATAATGCACTTCTTTTATATCGTTATAGTAATTAACATTGATAGCGGGCTACCGATAGTTCTGTTTGTAGGATAGCACTCCTCGGGTTCGCTATTCTATATGATAACGTTGTTGCTATTAACGAGGAGAAGAACCAAACGACTGAGTTTTAAATGTTTATATAAGCGGGTCGCTGATGCTCACTTAGTCCCATTATCGAAATGTTTTCAGCGGTGTTGGCTGTATATTTATTGTTTTGATGTTTTCCAATAATTGCATTGTAATTTTAGTGGAATTTGAAAGCTTAGAAGCTGTGATGAAAATTTTTCATTTCGTCACAGCTTCTTTTTTTATACCCTCGTGCATAGACTTTACTAAACAAAAAGACAAGCCGAAAGGATATGAAAAAATGATAGAAAGTAAAACAAACGAATTTGATACTGCGATACGTCCGATAGCAAGGATATTTCCTGCGCTGTGTTCTGTACCGCAGTCGCTGAAACTTACCGCCGAGGAGATACGGATAAAGTGCGGCGCACCGCTGATGATCCGCACGGAAAAGCAAAATCATATTATTCAGGCAACAGCGGACTGCACGCTTATAAACGAGTGTATCAGCGCGATCTGTCAGAACTCGTTGCATACATATGAAAAGGATATAGCAAACGGATTTATAACGCTGTATGGCGGTCACAGGGCGGGTATTTGCGGAAGCGCTGTGTATAACAGTGACGGACTGCACGCCGTTAAAAATATAAGTTCGGTGAATATCCGCATTGCAAGACAGCATTGCGGTGCGGCAAAGGACCTGCTTGCGCTGTTTGATGATAATAATGCAAGTAAAGGACTGCTTATAATCGGAAGACCGCTCAGCGGAAAGACTACAGTACTGCGGGATCTGTGCAGGAGTATCGGCGGACGGTTCAGGTTATCGCTTATAGATGAACGGCAGGAAATTGCGGCGGTGTATGACGGCAAACCGTGCCTTGATGTCGGGCTTATGACGGACGTGTTCAGCGGCTATGACAAGTCTGACGGCATAATAAGGGCAGTCAGGTGTATGTCGCCCGACTACATTGTGACCGATGAGCTGGGGGCAGACGGGGAGAGCATACGACAGCTTTTGAATTCGGGCGTCGGACTTATTATGACCGCTCACGCCGACAGTATCGAAACCGCTCTGGAAAACGAGGGAATAAAAGCTATAGTTGACAGCGGAGCGATACAGCACATTGCACTGCTCCGCAACCACAGGATCACCGCCGTGAAGCGGATCATTACGCCAATGGCAAAGGCGGAGTGTACGGTATGATAAGCATTGTCATATTTTTGCTGACAACACTCAGCGGTGCGGCTGTCGGAGCGTATTTTTCGGACAGACTGTCACAGCGCTGTGAGATAATATCGGCGTACATCTCGCTTTGTCAGAGTATGACGGCTTATGTCGCCTATAACGGTTACAAGCTTGACGAAATGCTTAAGGCACAGCAGGGAACATCACGCTGTTATATTTCGGACAAACTGATAGCTGTCAGCGAAAGCGGCGGCAATATAAGCGAGGAATGGGACGCTTGCGTGTATGACAGCGGTTATCTCAAAGCGGAGGACAGGCAGATATTATCCGAGCTTGGCAGGAGCATCGGCAAAAGCAATACCGAGGGCGAAACTGCCGCACTTGCGCTTGCCATGACAAGGCTTGACAATGTGCTTGAAACTGCAAGTGATGAGAAAAAGCGCAAGGGCAGGCTTTACCGCACGCTCGGAATAATGCTCGGTGCGGCGGTCGGAATAATGCTGATATAGAAAGCGGCGGTGTGATATGAATGTAGATTTTATTTTCAAGATAGCGGCGATAGGTATAGTCGTTGCCGTGCTCAATCAGCTTTTACAGCGCTCGGGCAGAGAAGAGCAGGCTATGATGACAACTATTGCGGGGCTTATTGTCGTGCTTATGATGATAGTAACAGAGATAAGCAATCTGTTTGACACGATAAAAAACATTTTCAATCTTTAGACTTCAAAAGGACGGGAATATGAACATTATCGCATTTGTCGGTGCAGGAATTATCGGCTCGGTGCTTTCGGTAGTGCTAAGGCAGTACAAGCCCGAGTTCAGCATATACATTACGCTTATCACCGGAATGCTTATGCTGGGGGCTGCGGTAACAGCCGTAAAACCTGTTATAGAAACGGTAACGGGCTATTTGCAGATAGCCGACCCCGACACATCGTATGCGGACGTACTGGTAAAATCGCTCGCAGTGTGCTATATTACGCAGATGGCGTCTGACAGCTGTGCGGACGCAGGCGAAAAGTCGATAGCCGCAAAGATAGAGCTTGCGGGAAAGTTTGCTATCGTGCTTCTTGCCTTGCCTGTGTTTGACCGCCTTATGGAAGTGATAAAACAACTGTTGCAGTGAGGAAATATGAAAGCAATTATAAAAATAATTACGGTATTTTTAACGGCGCTCGTGATGTTTTCCGTACCGTTATGCGCAGGTGCGCAGGATAGCACGATACTTGACGGCTACAGCGCCGACATACCGCAGGAGCTTGACCGGCAGTTGTCGGAGGCAGGGATAACTCCGCAGAGCATTGACAGCAACGCGCTGTCGCTTGACAAGGTCATAAGCAATGTGACAGGTATGCTGTGGGACAGCATACAAAGCCCGCTTAAACTGCTTGTGTCACTGCTCGGTGTAACGCTTCTATGCAGTGTTGCAAACGTATTTGCGGATAATTCCGGCAATCTTAAGACAGTGTTTTCGGTAGTAGCTGTGCTTGCGTGCAGTACGCTTACCGTTACAGCCGCAAGCGATTCACTGGCGGCGGCATCAAAGACGCTTGAATCCGGAAGCGTGTTCCTTGCAAGCTTTATCCCTGCGTTTGCGGGAATACTTGCAACAAGCGGACACGTCACATCTGCCGCTATGTTCAATACCGTGGTAATGGGCGGAGCGCAGGGCTTTACCCAGCTTGCGTCCAAGATACTTATGCCGGTGTCGATGAGCATACTCGGAGTTTCGCTTGCAGGAAGCGTGTGCAGTGAACTTAAGCTGTCTGCGCTTGCCGATGCGGTAAAGAAAACCGTGATATGGATACTGGGACTTATTATGACGGTGTTTGTGGCACTTCTTGCCATGCAGAGCTTTATCACCGTGCCGTCCGATAATGTCGGAATAAAAGCCGCAAGATTCACGGTATCGAACGGCGTTCCGTTCATCGGCGGTGCGGTATCCGATTCACTGTCGGTAATGTACGGCGGCATAGGGCTTATCCGTAACAACTTCGGCGTATTCGGAATAATAACCGGAGGTGTGCTGATACTTCCGTCAATATTGTCGGTGCTGTGCTATAAGCTCGCATTTTCTGCGGCGGCGGCTTTCAGCGACCTGTTCGGCATATCACAGCTCACGGGACTGCTCAGGTGCGCCGAGGGTGTAAGCTCGATAATTATGGCAATGTTGGTATCGTTTCTGCTTATGGCGGTCATATCGATTTCCCTTATGATATTTATGGCAGGTGGTGCGGTATGAACGAGATAAAGCAGGCGGCGCTCGGTATATGCGTGCTTGCCGCGGCGGCAGGGCTGTTCAGAATGCTTATACCGTGCGAAAAGTACAAGATGCAGATAACGTTTGCGATAGCGTGTATATTTTCCGTGTGCCTTGTAAATTCAGTCACCGATATAATTCCTGCACTCAGCATAGAAACGCAGATTGCAGATATCCCACAGGTTGATTTCAGCGATAAACTGTCCGAGCAGGCACGCGTCACTGCGGCAAGAGCTGTCAGGCAGAAGGTAGAGGAACTGCTTGCCTCGCACGGATTTATTTATCGCAAGGTGTACATTACAGCGCATATCGACGGTGCATTCTGCATATCTATTAGTGAGGTTGAGCTTGTATTTGACGACGGCACGGATGACAGCTACATTGCCGACGCGGCATCTCTTGTACAGGCGGCAGTCGGGGACGACATAAAAGTCAGATATACAAAAGAAAGGTAGAATATGAAAGAACTGCTGAAATCCGATAAGCTTCTAAAAATAGCTTTCATTGCCGGAATAGCGGCGATCGCGCTTATCTTTCTGTCAAGTTTCGGCAGTGGGTCGGACACACGGCTTACCGAAGAACAGTTGCTTGAACAGCGGATAACGCTGATGCTTGCGGCAATGGACGGGATAAATGAAGTTCCGAATGTCACGGTAAAGCTTGACGAAGATAAACGCACGGTGCTTGGCGTGACGGTAGTATGTCCCGACGCCGCAAGCAACCTGACAGCTGAAAGGGTAATCAATGCGGTAAGAACGGCGCTTGACGTTTCCGCATCGAGAATATGTATTACAACGTAAGTGAGGTATTTATTATGAGAAGACCGAGAATCAATCTTATACTTGGCAAAAAGCATCTTGTTGCGGCAGGTTTGGCGCTTGTGCTTGCGGTAGGACTGTATGCCAATTTTGCCATAGGCAGTAATGTGAGCAGTAAAAGTACGTCAGGTGACAACTATGGCGATACAAGGCTTGTATCAAACGAAAATGAAAATACAAGCAAATCGTCCGACAAAAAGGACAGCGATATTGTTACCGCTTCTGCCAATACTGAAAAAGTAACCGACAGCAGTGAGGAATATTTTGCAAAGGCGCGCATTGACAAGCAGGCAAGCAGAGAAGAGGCAAAGGAAACGCTCAAGAGTATCTACGGCGGCGGTGATATGACCAAAGACGAGCTTGCGGTCGTGGCGCAGGACGCACAGCAGCTGACTGACCTTATGGAGGCTGAGAACAAGATCGAAACAACGCTCAAGGCTCAGGGCTTTGAAGACGTACTTTGCTACTTGAGCGACAACAGCGCCAATATCATAGTAAAGTCGCAGGGACTTGACACAGCTCAGGCGGCGCAGATAAAGAGTGCACTGCTTGCAGAGGTAGAGGTCGCAGGTGAGAATATAACTATTGTGGAAGTGCAGTAATAGATAAATTGTAATGAATGATGAATAATGAATAATTGTGTTGACCGCTGTCTGCGGTGGATTTAAAAAAGAGATAGTGCTTGGCGGAGCGTGTTGTTTTTATCAAATTGTCAGAGCGGATAAAAAACAGTGCGCCGGTGCAACAGAATAGATTTATTCTACAATTAAAAATAGACCGCAGGTTCGCCTGCGGTTTTTTAGCGCAAATAATTACAACAAAAGGTTGACAAATCAGATTTGCAATGATATAATACACAATATCAACAAAATGTTGTATTAAGCCATAAAGAAAGGGGAAATGTAAAAATGGCAGAAAAAAGAATGTTTGCAAAGCAAACAGTAACAAGCGACAGGTTCCTTGACCTGCCGGTAAAAGCAAAGGTACTCTACTTCTATCTTTCACTGTACGCCGACGATGAAGGCTTTATAAGCTGTGCAAAGAACATTCAGCGAATGACGGGCTGTAAGCCGTCTGACCTGAAGGCGCTGTGTGACAGCGGTTATCTTATACCGTTCGATTCGGGGGTGTATGTCATAACTCACTGGAAGCTGAGTAACAGTATAAGAGCCGACAGACTGAAAAAGACCTCGTTTGAAAAAGAAAGGGCAATGCTGTATGTCCGTGCGGACGGAATGTATGTGCTTGATCCTGAAAAAGCCGCATTACAGCGTAATAACGGCAAGGATAAGGTAATATCAGAATCAACAGAATGCTATCATTTGTCTGACATTTGCCCGTCAGGTGACGGCGCAGATAAGTATAGTACAGATAAGAACAGTGGAGATAAGTCAAGTGCAGACGAGATAAGTAATTCGGATAAGAGAGCAGACTTGTCGGATGATGCCGACAAAGAAGCGCCCACCGCCGCCGCATACAGAAATTCACTTATCGAAAATTTCGGAACGGAAAACGTTGAGCGCTATGAAGAGCGTTTCAATAAATGGGCGGACAAGCACGACAGACAGGGTATGCCGATGTATCCGACCATAGAAAAGTGGATGAACGAGGATAATATCACCAAAAATAATACCGGTAGTGCGGAACGGCAGTTTGAAGAGTACCTGATGCTCGATTATATCTGATCATACAAGAAGCATACAGAATGCAGTGAGGACTATCAGAAAGCTGAAATTGAACGCAGAAAATTCCGCAACATATCGTCCTGACTTGCCGGGATTAAGGGTGTTGTACTGCCTTAGCGTGATAAGGCTTGCAAGCGATGCTATGAGCGTGCCGACACCGCCGATGTTCACGCCGAGTAAAAGGCTGTGATAATCGCTTGTAAACTGCGACAGCAAGATAGCTGACGGTACATTGCTGATAAACTGGCAGGAAATCACGCTGAACAGCAGTGTATTTATTTGAAGAACCAATGAGAAAAAGTCTTTTATCACATCAATCCTTGCCATATTTCCCGCAAATATGAAGAAGAAAACAAATGTCAGCAGGAGCGGATAATCCACTGCGGCAAGCGCTTTTCTGTCCATAACGACAAGCGTCAGCGTGATGAATATCATACCTATCCAGTACGGGATAAAGTTAAACACGATGATAATCGCTATAGCGAAAAGAAACAGATATGCGGCTGTGCGCTTACGGTCGATCTTATCAGGATCATCTTTAAGTTCAATAGGCTCGGGCTTTACAAAGATCACACAGCATACTGTTATCAGCGCTACCGCAAGCAGAAACGGAGGTAACATTATCAGTGTGAATTCACCTATCGGAATATTGAATTTCGAGTACAGGTATAAATTCTGCGGGTTGCCGAACGGCGTCAGCATACCGCCGAGATTTGCCGCAATATTCTGCATTATGAACGTAAAAGCCATATAACGCTCTTTGTCTGCCGTATGGAGTACATAATATCCCAGCGGCAGGAAAGTGAGCAGTGCCATATCGTTTGCAATCAGCATCGAGCCGATAAATGTCACCCATACGAGCACCACGACGCACAGCCGCACGTTTCTGAATTTCTTTACTATATTGCAGGCGAGTATATAGAAGAACATGACGTTCTTGAGAGCGCATACTACCGCAAGTACGCTGAAAAGACAGGCTAGCGTTTTATAATCAAAGTAGCTGAGATACTGTGCGTCGGGCGGCACAATAAAAGCCGTGACAACCGCCGCGATCAGCGCTATCACCATAACCGTATTTTTCTTTACAAAATTTATCACTATGTTCATTTTCACACTTTTTCTTTTATTCCACACAAAACCCTCCCGTGTGGGAGGGTCGGTGATTATTCAAAACGTATACAATCCGTCGGGATCAGACTAAATCATCCTCGTTGAAGGGGTCGCCGCATTCGGGGCAGAACTTCGGAGGATGTTCGGGATCGGCGGGTTCCCAACCGCACTTGTCGCACTTGTACTTCTTGGGAGCCGCAGGCTTAGCCTTACCGCATTCTGCGCAGAACTTACCTGTGTTTGTAGCGCCGCATTCACAAGTCCAGCTTGTGGGAACGGGAGCAGCGGGAGCAGTACCCTCCTTACTCTTGCCACAGTTAGCACAGAACTTGCCTGTGTTTGACTGACCGCATTCGCATACCCACGCTTCGGGCTTTTTGGCACCACAGGATGAGCAGAAAGCGCCTGTGTTTGTAGCGCCGCATGAGCACTTCCATCCGCCGGGTGTGGGCTGCTGAGGTGTTGTCTGCTGGGGAGCGGCAGGCATACCGTTCAGTACGTTATTACCTGCGTTCATAGCCATATTCATACCCATGAAGCCCATCATAGCGCCGTTTTCGTTAGAACCTGCGGCTTCGATACCACGGGCAACGGCACCTGTCATCATAGCACGCTGAACATCGCCGCCGAGCATTGTATCAGCCTTAAGACGATCCTTAAGAAGCTCTTTTGTTTCCTCGGAAATCGTGATAGGACCAAGACCGATATTTGTGAGTATCAGACCTCTCTGCGCCCAGTTGTTTGCTGTTTCGTCCTTTGTCTTGTTTGTGAGGTTGTTGAGCTGGCTTGTGATCTGGTTGTAGCTGTAGCCTTCGGCTGAAAGCTGGTTTAACGCTACCATCAGCGACTGCATGAACTCATTCTTGTACTGCTCGTTCTTGAAGATATCCTTAACGTATACCTGAGGAGCGTTAACGCCCTTGCTTACTACTTCCGAATAGAACTTGCAGGCATTCTCGGCATCGGGTATCTGTACCTCGAATGTGCCGTAGAAACGCAGATCTACTGTTGTATTATAACGAGGATCGGGATAGGGAACAGGTGTTCCTGTACCGAAGGGGATACCGGGCAGTTTCTGCAGGTTGATGTAGATAACTCTCTGCTCTGTTGCAGGTGTGCCGCCGTATGTGAATCTTGAGATGAGATCCTTCAGCGAATCCTTTATCTGTCCTGCAAAGATTGAAGGTGCTGTCGAGTTGTCGAGTATGTAACGACCGGGCTCGGTAACAACGTTAGTGATCTTTCCGTTGTCGATCGTCAGCATACAGGTATTTTCTTCGACCATAATAGCCGAACCGTTGCTGATAACGTTATCCGTTCCCTTTGTGTTACTGCTTCTGTCGCTTCCGTTGTGCATCTTCACACCGTTTACAACAACTGTGTCGTTGCCGATAACGGGGCAGTGGATGGCTTCTTTCCAGGTATCGCCCAGAGTGCCTGAGAGCGCGCCTACAGCTGCTTTAATAAGTCCCATAGTAATATTTCCTTTCGCATTGTGTATTTAATTTATTTTATTAAATTAAAATCGTTAACAAGCCATACACGGTCGGCTATTTCTTTAAAGCCGCTTCCGCAGTACGGGCATTTCTTTCCCCTCTCCGATACGTCGATCGGCGCACCGCAGTTGGGGCAGTTGCTTGAATATACAATACTCGATGTATGCTCGTGCATATCCTGTTTATAGGCGAGCGTTACGCTGTAAGCCGTCTGTGTAAGCACAGGCTTTACGCTGTCCGGCTTATCCTCGGGTACTCTTGCATATTCATACTGAAGAGAAATTTCAAACCTCGCCGTTGCTTCTTTTGTTACGTTACGGTAGCTCGAAATTCCGCAGCGGTGAACCTTTATATTATTGAATATCTCTTTTTCGTTTCTTGCGTTAAGACTTGTGATACGGTTGTTTACCTTGTTCACAAGATCGTGTGTGAAATCATCGGCTTTGAGAAGTTCGGAATTTTTACGCATAACGGCGTTCAGAATTGCAACTATCGCATTCTTTGCCTTGACTTCCATTCCCGCATATCCGATCTCCGGGAAGTCACGGGTAATTGCAGGACCGTACATTTCGCTGAGGGCTGTTATGCCCTTCGGTGTAGTGGTTTCTTCCTTCAAGCCTTTATTTATAAGCTCCATAGTCTGTGAAGGCGACATACCGAGATATTTCTGAGTAGTCTGCCGTACTTTATTTACAATGATCAGCACGACAACTACAATTGCGATCAGAATTATCAGCGGTACAAGCCAACCTGCCACAGATGCTACAGATGTTGCTGTTTCTGTTGTTGATGCTCCGTCCACGTTATACTCCCTTTATGCCGTCGTCTGTCGTATCGTTTCTGATACCTGAGAAGTCGGTGAGTACCCATGTATACTGACCTGTTGTTACAACAGAGCCGCAGTATTCGCATACGCCGGAAGAAGAAATTTCAAGCGGAGCGCCGCAGTTCGGGCAGTTGTGACCGTTCATAGTGCCTGTTTCCGTCTTTGTCTGAACACCGAGAGAACGTACAAACTTCATCTTGTACTTCTGTACCCAACGTGTGGTCTTGTCGCCTCTTATGATGTTGCCGGTCTTTTCGTCTACCTGGTAATCTATCATTCTTGATGTGAGGTAAGCGGTTACATACTCAAACTGTGAATCGCGCTGATATGATGTGAGGTAAGCCGTATCGATAGCAATGCTTTCATAGTGGTAAACCACGCCTTGATCGATCTTAGCCTGTACCTGCTTGCAGGTCGTATTGTATAGATTCTCGTGCATTACGGGACGAACCGGAGTAAGATCACGGTTGCACCATGCGTTCTCGATATCTATGTATACCTGCTTTGTGAAAGTGATGAAATCGGAAGCCGAGAAGTTCGGATCTCCCTGCTTTATTATGTCTTCGATCTGTCCTGTTCTGTCAGGAAGCACAACGTTGGCACCGTTCGGTGAAGAAGGCCGTGTAGTGCCGCCGCCGGAGGATTTTTTCTTCAGACCGCCCAGAGCGGAAATAGCCAGTATAAGTACAACCACGCCTATGCCGACAATAGTCAGGAAAGGATCGGAATCACCGCTGCTGCTACTGCCGTAATCGGTTCCTCCGTAGTCATATCCGCCGTAGTCACCGCCGCCGTAGTCACCGCCGCCGCCATAATCGTTGTTGTCGAACGCTCCGGCAGAAAAGCAGAGCAGAAGCGCTGCAGTTATTGTTGCAATTGCTGTTGCAATGATTTTTTTCATATGTTTCTCCCTTAACGGATAAGTCCGCAACTTAATATTTCAGGTATAATTATACAATAGTTCTATGAAAATGTCAAGAATTGTGGGGAGAATGTGGGGAGAATGATGCAACTTTACTTTTTTTCACACAGCTCCGACCTGATTGGTTTTTCGTATATACTTTGCAGGTATTGGTTTTCTGAGTTTCCATATTATGTTCATTGGCTTTGAACCTTCATATGATACAAAATCCGCAAGTCCGAGGAAAGTGTATGGCATAGCACCAAGTTTTGAATTCTTGTATTCGCGTACAAACAGCATAATATTACTGTTTTCTTTTCGATGATTTATGTAACGCTGACCTGTCCTGCTCTGCGGAGTGATCGTGCTCTGGCTCTGCCAGTGGAAAAGAGTATCCGTCTGGGAATAGTCGTTATACATAGTAGTAGGCGAATAATCCTTATCTGATTTATTGAGTGTTATAAACAGCAGATCGGTATTCTTGTTTTCCAGATATTTGGCACCTTCACGCAGAGTGTTTGGTTTCATAAAATCCAGCGCGACAAGTATCTGGTCACGCGTATATGTACAATGGACATCAAGAGGGCAGTCGTAACCGATTTCGAGCGGTTCATCAACAAAATCGATTCTGTCATATTTATAATACAGCAGATCAAGTATTTCCGACAGAAGGACAGGTGATTCGGCTAAACGTCCGAACCCATCAAGCAAACCGGAAAAACCGCATTCTTCCCACGATTTCTGCCATATTGTGAACTGGAGCATCTGCAGCATTCTCAGCTGTGTGCAATTGAAGTCATTGATTGAAAGTGTATTGATCTTTGGTAAGTAGTCGATAACGAATTCGATCCATCTGTGCGAATCCATATATGAAAGACGTGGCAAAGCTTTTGTTATTACATCTTCCAATCGTTCATCAAAGTTTTCTTTGACACCCGCCTGCACACAAAGTCTCGCAAAGCTTGTTTTAGTAGCATAAACCGAGCTGACATCTATGTTGTAGTAATTAAGGAAATTACCAAGCGTTAAGTCCATACCTGAATCTTCGGCGAATGCCTGAATTCTTCTGATTATAGCAGATTTGTTTCCGAGAGATTGTTTGATGTTATCAAGGATATAATTCTGTGCTTGTTTTTCAAGCTTTATATAGCACCCTCTCGGCAGGAGAGGAAAGCCTTTTTCGATTTCATCTTTTACGTTTGTGTCTGGTGTGTCGAGCAATGCCGAAAACTTTGATTCAAAGTTATATTTTCTGTTAGCCTGACCTATAAAATCAAGAACTGTCAGGCATTCCTTACCTTCGCTAAGTCTGAGACCGCGACCGAGCTGCTGAAGGAAAACAGTAAGAGATTCGGTAGGTCGCAGAAACATTACTGTGTTTACAGAAGGAATATCAACACCCTCATTATACAAGTCAACAGTGAAAATAAATCTTATATCGCCGTTGATCAGCATTGACTGCGCCGATTCTCTGTCTTGTTTTGAACTGTCGGCAGTAAGTGAAATTGAAGGTATACTGCTTTCGTTAAAGCGTTTAGCCATATACTCCGCGTGCTCTTTTGAAACGCAGAATCCAAGTCCCTTCATAGCGTCAATATCAGTGGTGTACTTTTTGATCTGACGAATAATCATCATTACACGAATGTCATTACCGGTGTAAATTTTGGATAATTCAGTTTTGTCATATCCGCCACGTGACCATTTTACATCTTTTAGGTCAACTTCATCCGATATTCCGAAATAATGAAACGGGCAGAGCAGTTGCCTGTCGATGGCTTCCGGCAGACGTATTTCAGCCGCAATTCTGTTATCAAAGTATTTCAGAATATTCTTACCGTCCATTCGTTCAGGCGTTGCGGTAAGACCAAGAAGAATTTCAGGCTCATAATATTCCATAAGTTTCTGATAAGTAGGCGCAGCGGCGTGATGAAATTCGTCAACGATAATGTAGTCGTAAAAATCCGGAGTGGTTTTTTCGTCCAGTTTCTGAGAATTGAATGTATCGATCGAAATAAATAAAGCATCAAAACTCGATGGTACAATTCCGCCGTAAAAGAGTTCACCGAAATTTGCATCATGCAGAACGCCACGGAAGCACTTCAGGCTCTGGTTGAGGATCTCCTTTCTGTGTGCAACAAATAGTAATCTGGCGTGTCCGGATCGAGAGGCTTTGAAACATTTATAATCAAATGCGGAAATAACAGTTTTACCAGTGCCGGTCGCAGCAACAACAAGATTTTTATAATGCCCTCTTATATTTCTTTCCGCGGATAATTTATCCAGTATTTCCTGCTGATAAGGAAAAGGTCTTATATCAAAGCTGTAATCACCGGTTTCGTTGTGAAATTTTTCGTCGTGAAGTGCTTTTATAAGATGCTCTCTTTCACTTTCCGAATAAGTTACACAGTCACAGCCGTTCCAGTAACTTTCAAAAGTAGCGTTTATCTTTCTTATTGTATGCGGCTGATCATGAGCAGTTATTTTAAGGTTCCATTCGCGACCGTCTGTCACTGCGGCTTTTGAAAGATTTGAAGAGCCGACATAGGCTGTTGTAAATCCTGTATTTCGGTAGAACATATATGACTTTGCGTGAAGACGGGTGCATTTAGTATCATAGTATACTTTAATTTCGGTATTTGGCAGTTTACGGAGCTCTTCAACCGCTTTTGCATCGGTAGCACCCATATATGATGTTGTGATGATCCTTAATTTTCCGCCTTTTCCGGTGAAGCCTTCCAGTTCGTCATATATAAGTCTGATTCCGCTCCATTTTATAAAGGAAACAAGCATATCGATACGATCAGCAGAAAAGATCTCTTTTTTCAGTTCGCTGATAAGCTGAGGCTCGTGCATAGCGCCGGTAAACAACGAGCTCGACGACATAGGGGTCTCCGGGCGTGGCATTCTTATGATTTTATTGACAGAATCTGCGTTGTTTGCTATATCGGCGATTGCAAGAAGTTGTTGTGCGGAGTTATCTATGCTCATACTGTCAAACTCATCGTCACCTGTGGTCTCGGTAACGGCACTTACTATTTTGTTCGCAAGTAGGAGTTTTGTATCAATATTGTCGTTGCCTAAACGCGCGAGTCCTTTTTCTATGATTTCAGCAAGATAATTTGATATAATGTGCGGCGCCTCAGCATCATCAATAGCACGCTTATCGATAAGCTGAGATGATTCGTCGATTTTTTCTGTGATATCTTTATTAATTACTTGTTCATATAATCCGGGCTTTAACATGATAAAACTCCTTGTAACACAATATATTTTAATTATATCACAAATAATGTCTGAGATCAAGAAAATGCCGAAAAACAAACCCCCTCCGAAATCTCGGAGAGGGTAGTCATCATATAACGATCAAATTGTTCTCGTAACAAGAACGAGTTCACCGGTAAGCCCACGCCTGATATAATCCGACGTATAGGGCAGTGATTATCTCTTGGAGAACTGGGGAGCGCGACGTGCAGCCTTTAAGCCGTACTTCTTTCTTTCCTTCATTCTGGGGTCACGAGTTAAGAAGCCTGCCTTCTTGAGTACGGGACGGAGTTCGTCGCTGTACTGAAGTAAAGCTCTTGAAAGGCCGTGGCGGATAGCGCCTGCCTGACCTGTAACACCGCCGCCTGCAACTGTGCAAACGATATCGAACTTTTCGGTTGTGCCTGTCAGAGCGAGAGGCTGACGAACGATGAGCTTTAATGTCTCAAGACCGAAATAGTCGTCGATGCCACGTCCGTTAACTGTTATAACACCGCTGCCGGGATAAACACGTACTCTGGCAACTGAGTGCTTTCTTCTACCTGTTCCGTAGTAATAAGGCTTTGATTCGTACATTGTTATCCCTCCTTAATATTTGAATTCTTCGGGCTTCTGAGCGCCGTTCTTGTGCTCAGCGCCTGCATAAAGACGCATTCTTGTAGCGGCTTTTCTACCGAGTGTGTTGTTGGGGAGCATACCCTCGATAGCGAGCTGCATAGCCTTTTCGGGCTTTTCGCTCATAAGCTTGCTGTACTGTACTTCCTTAAGACCGCCGATGTAGCCGGTGTGCCATCTGTAGTACTTGTTCTCAAGCTTCTTGCCTGTTAAAACTGCCTTTGCGCAGTTAATTACGATTACATGATCGCCACAGTCGCAGTGAGGTGCGTATGTGGGCTTGTGCTTACCACGGAGAATGTGAGCAGCCTTTGCAGCAACACGGCCGAGGGGCTTTCCTGCTGCATCGAGAATATACCACTTACGTTCAACTGTTTCAGCTTTAGGCATAAATGTTGACATTCTGATTCTTTCCTTTCAATTACTCTTGAGGTTTTACCTCGTTTGATTATTTTCACAACGTTCTATATTATAGTCAACCGCAACACGTTTGTCAAACGATTTTTACGTTAAAATCTAAATATATATCTATTTCTCTTTAAATCTCTTTAAATATCGCTGTTTCTCTCTGTTTCTCACTTGCAATTTCAATTTGTTTTTACCTGTTGCAAATAAGTGCGGATTCCGACGGTTTTTATTCGTTTTCTTGCGTTTTTGCGTTGTGGCTTGTTTACCGTTTCAATATCGATTATCGGTAGAAAACCGTGTGTTTATGCGTAAGTACAGAACATTTTTCTGCTCCCCGGTTTTCTTCTTGAACAATCGTTGCTTTTGTGCTATGCTTATTATATAATTCAGATTATCAGGAGAACGAAAAATGACGCAGTATCATAATATTTCACCCGTGTACGACAAAAACAGCAAAGTACTTATATTAGGCTCGTTCCCGTCCGTAAAATCACGGGAGGCGCAGTTTTTCTACGGACATCCGCAGAACCGTTTCTGGAAAGTGCTGTCAGCTGTTCTCGGCTGTGAATGCCCTGTCACTACAGAAGAGAAGAAAGCAATGCTTTTAAGCCATAACATTGCCGTCTGGGACGTTATAGGCTCATGCGAAATAACAGGCTCGTCCGATGCTTCGATACGTTCGGTAGTTCCGAACGATATAGCCGCGCTGGTAGCGGAAACTTCTGTCACAGCAATATTCGCAAACGGTGCGACTTCACATAATATGTATAAGCGTTACTGCCGTGATGCAGTCGGAATGGAAGCAGTCAGGCTGCCCTCCACAAGCCCCGCAAACGCGTCATACAGCCTTGAAAGGCTGACAGCAGAGTGGGGCAGTCAGCTTCTGTCCGTTCTGTCGGAATAATTTATTGTGATATTGCGCTGTTTTGCGTTTCTTATAAGGTGGTCTATCCGTATAAGGATAGCTTTTTCCTCATATACGATAGCCTCGATCTTTTCAGGCTCTGTTTCAATATCAAAAAGCTGTCTTGTCTTTTCAAGCCTGTTTTGCAGATAATCAAGACGCGAGCGCATTTCCTCCGTTTCGCTGAAACTATATTTTTTTGTTTTCTTTCTGAATATAAGTCCGCACATAATACGCCCGCCCTTTCATAGTTTGTACATTCTATGAAGAGGACGGGCGTAAAATTACTTGCAGAGTTTTTCTATTGCATTTGCGAACATAGCCGTATTATCTATAAGCTCGCTCACCGGAACAAATTCATCTGCGCCGTGTATTCTGTAGTCGGTACCGGGATGTTCAACGCCGAACGCAACGCCGCCTTCGATTTCGTGGACGTATGTTCCGCCGCCGATAGCTATGCACTCGCCTTTCTTGCCTGTCTGTTCCTCGTATACGCTGAGAAGTGTCTTTACAAGGAAACTGTCGGGAGAAGCATAGTGTGCGTCTGTTCCCATAAAACCGGATATGGATATATCGGTACCCGAAAGCGCCGATGAGGCTTTTTCTTTGAGCTGTACAGCAGTCATACTAATGGGAAATCTTGTGTCGGTGCTGAATGTAAGCTTGCCGTCTTTGGCATTGATAAGGCTTAAAACGCAAGTCAGTGCGCCGGATTCATCTTTGAAGGCAACGCCTAGTGAAGAACCGTCTGTTTCACCGTAAGGGTAGAGCCTCAGTATATCGGATAACAGCTTATTCGTATTGTCGCCAAGTTCAAGTGATACAAGCATTTCAAGCATTGCAATTATGGAGTTCCTGCCTTTTTCGGGGGTTGATGCGTGTGCGGATTCTCCCTTGCAGATAACCTTTATGTTATCGCCGCAGAGCTCAATGTCATAAGCACAATCGTTCCTGTTTTTCTTAACATATGAACAAATATCGTTTTTATGCTTGCCTGACAGAACGGCACAGCACTCGGCAGGCACTGCATTTATAACCTGTCCGCCGCAGATCGAGATGATATCGCTGTTATCCATATCGGCGCTGTATTTTATCCGTGCCATACCTTTTTCACAGTTTATAAGCGGATATGAGGCATCGGGAGTGAATACCATCGGCGGCATTTTATCTTTTTCAAGATAATGCTCTATATCTGCCGAGCCGTTTTCTTCATTCGTTCCGAATATCAGTCTTACGCCTTTAGAAAGCTTCACTCCGAGTTGTTTTACACTGTACAGCGCATAGAGTGCCGATACGGCAGGACCTTTGTCGTCTGTTACGCCTCTGCCATAGAGAATACCGTCCTTTTCGGTGCAGACGAAAGGTTTATAACTCCAGCCTTTTCCTTCCGGAACGACGTCCAGGTGACAAAGAATTGCAAGTTCTGCCGTGTCAGTACCGTCGGGCAGGTAATCAGCCGTACCGTAGCAGTTATCAATATTGTTTACCGCAAAACCGAGAGCTTTCGCCGCATCAAGCATTGCTACAAGCGCTTTTGCGGGAGCTTCTCCAAATGGATAACCGGGTTTTGCTTCTCCCATAATGCTTGGAATCGCCACGAGCTCTGATAAAAGGCTGACTATATCGTCTTTTCTGTCCGATGCGAATTTTTTGTATTTATCCATATTTATTACTTCCTTTGGCTTTATATCTATTATTATACTCATAATCTGCCCGAAGGTCAATAAAATTGTTTGACATTTTTTGTGTGATATGATATACTATATTTAAATGTAAACGTTTATTTCAGGGAGGAAAAGCCAATGAGCGCATCTACCCCTATAAGTACAAATATCAAGCTGTTCAGAGCAAAGAAAAAACTGCTTAAGAGCTTTATTCTAGGCGACCCGTACCTTGACAGCTCGCTAGGAAATTATAAGCGCGGTTCGCTGTTCAGAAACGATGTCGTTTTTGTATCGGTTACGGACGGCAGTTTTTCCGCAAGGGTTTTCAGGGCCTGCGGTGCCGGGTTTGCACCGGCGTTTGACGCTGCAATGAAGAAAGCTGAAAGCTTTGTTGCGGATAACGACATAGACCCGCTGTGGGTGAAGGTCGACTGCGTGAACAGCAGTAATATAATCAGCCGTGCGGATTTTACCGAAGAGATAAGAAGCGCAAGAGAATATTTCTTCAAGAAGGGCGTAAGCTTTGATACCGGCTTTGAAACGGCTCTGCTTGAGGCGCAGCTCAACTGTTGCGGACTTATAAACTACAAGCTCGGAACGCTCAGTGACGAGAGGATAAAGCAATATCTGGGCGAGCGCAGTACAGAGCTTGCGTCTATCCCGGATACGCTGATCGGATTTACGACAGTCGGATATATCTGCGATGAAAACAAAAAGCTGTATAAGCTTTATCCCGATGAAGAAAATTACGGCAGAAGAATTATCGGCGAACTTACAAAGGACGATATAAAGCAGGTCATAGAAACTTCATCGGTCTATCTGGCAAATGCAGTCAAGGATAACGGACAATTTGACTACGGTGTAAATCCTGTCAACGATTTTCATTTCGTTACATATAACATTCTGCGCCACTCCGGTACTATCTGGAGCCTTATAATGCAGTATGACACCACAAAAGACAAGAAACTGATACCCAAAATCGACAGCACGATAGATTTTCTTATGCAGAGCATAGAATATTCCGACAGCGACCACGCTTATCTTGTAGAGCGCAAAGCAGATGAGATAAAGCTCGGCGGTAATGCGATAGCTATTGTAACGCTGTCTACCTATGCAAGCGTATTCGCAAGCAACAAGTATGATAAGCTTATCGCCGCCCTTGCAAACTCGATACTCGATATGCAGGAGGAGAACGGAAGTTATTATCACGTTCTTTCATTCCCCGGATTTGAACGCAAAGAGCGTGACAGGATAGTGTACTATGACGGAGAGGCAACGTTTGCGCTTGCAAGAGCTTACAGTATAACAAAAGACAGACGTTATCTCGATGCCGCGGAGAAGGCGCTTGACTACTTTATTAAAAATGATTACACACGTTTTTGCGACCACTGGATAGCGTATGCGGTGAACGAGGTTACTATTTATGAACCGAAAGAGCGGTTCCTCAACTTCGGACTTAAAAACGCAAACGACAATCTCAGCAAGATCTTCAATCAGGATACGACATTCCATACATTCCTTGAGCTTCTTATGGCGGCGTTCAGCCTGTACGAGCGTATAAAAGAAAAGAAGATATATGCGTCATATATGCAGAAGTTCAATTTTGAAGCGTTCATCAGAACTATCTACAGACGTGCCCACTATATGCTCGGCGGCTACCTGTATCCCGAAACCGCAATGTATATGAAAGTGCCGTCATCGGTCGTATATACATTCTGTGTGCGCCATGACAGCTACAGAATAAGAATAGACGATGTTCAGCACTATATCGGCGGTTACTATAATTTCTACAAGAATTTCGACAAGCTCGATGAATATTACAGACAGATCACCGACAAGCCGAAAACGGCGCAGAACGATACCGACGCCGACAGCGAACGTGCATCGTTTGTAAACTGGATACTCAGCAATATATGACCCTATGAGAGGTAAAGCTTATGAATTTTAAGCAGTTGCGTGAACAACAGCCGCAATTTCCCGTTACCGTGAAGACGGGCGAGGGAGTTGTCGAGCTGATATGGGACAAGATAAAATATGCGGACGGCTACCGTGTGTTTTCGTCGCCACTCGGAAAGAATCACTTTACAGGCGTTATGAATGTAAAAGACCCGAGAGTGGTCATAAAAAAACGCACCAACGGCCTGCCGCTCAGATACAAGATCAAGGCGTTCAGGATAGCTGACGGCCCCGATAACTATTTCGGCGAATCGGAGATAGTTGCGGCGTGTCCGCTTGAAACGCCGCGCAGACTGACAGCCGTTGTCGGCAATGACGGTATCTGCACATTGTCGTGGAGATATAATTCTCAGTGCGACGGATATAAGATATACGCCGACGCAAACGAAAGCGGAAAATATACTTTTGTCTGCTACAGCGGAAGTACGTCGTGCAGGCTCGAAAACTTTACCAAGAGCGGTAAGGTTTCGTTTTCGGTACGCAGTTTTGTAATGATAGAACACGAGGAAAAACTCAGCATTTCCTGTACATCGGCAGAAGCGGTCATACCTAAGACAAAGGGCGTAAAGGCGCTTCAGCTTGACCATTCGGCAGTAAAAAAGAGCGCAGGCGTGTACAATAACAGGCGCTTTGCGGGAAGTGACGGAAAACTTTGCAATGGTCATCATAAATGCACTATAATGATAGGCGGAGATATAACCGTTGCGGCTGAAATGCAGAAGAATGCGGCGGCAGGTATGCCTGTCTTTGACGAGGCTTTCTCATCACTGGGCGGAATATTCGGTTCGTTTGATTTTTCCGTTGCGATGCTTGACACAGATCTCAATGATAAAAAAGCGTATGCGTTTGAGGACAGCAAGAGCGTAAACTGCCCGTCTTCCGTTGCGGACGCAGTATGCAAAAGCGGAATAGACGCACTTGCAGTCAACGCAGGACTTCTTCAGCGTGCGCCGCAGTCGCTTGAAAAATATCCGTTGACCGTTATAACAGAGAGCGACTGTACTCTTGGCGGCGAGAAATATTCCGTTGTCAATATCAATAATATAAATGTCGGATTTATTTCGGCTACTGTAAATAAAGATATTTCGCAGTATGTGACAAAGCTCAGAAAGAGCGGAGCAGAGTACATATTCCTGTTCTGCTCGTGGAATGAACGTCATACTCCCGTTGTAAAGCCCAAATGGCGCAGTGCGGCGAAAAAAGCGGCAGAAAGCGGAGTAGACTTTATTGTCGGTAACGGACTGAATGCGATAGCCGAATATGACGTTATAGAATGTGCAGACGGCAGAAAAGTACCCGTTGCTTATTCACTCGGCTCGCTTATTCCTGCTGATTATGTCACAAGGTTTGAAAAGATCGGCGCACTGCTGTGCGTAAGGCTCAGAAGAGATACGGTCAGCGGTAAGGTGAAAACCGACCTTTCGGGATATATTCCGTATGCGTTCAAGGATTACGGCTCGGAACACCGTGCAGTGCTTTTGTCGGACGATAATATGCACTATTTCGGACTGTCTGCATATGATTCGTTCAGAAAGCAGATTGCAACCGCACTGGGCAGTAAAATTGAACTTGCGCGTTATGCGGTAAAGCCGGAACAACAGTCGTTCGCTCTTTTAGGCTCTGCACTTATATCAGAGCTTTTCAAGGGTGACGAAGATGTAGAAACCGACCGTTCGCACCTGTTCATATCTCAGCTTGCTATGAACGGAGAGCGCCGTGAGATAGATGAACAGTACTTCCGTGACGGTGTAGTGCCGCTGTACTACAATCTTTCAAAGGGGTATGACGGGTATCTCTCGGATAACAGGTCCGACTGCCTTATAATGGACCTTTATTATGCGGCGGCAACACCTGTATATCAGCTTGACGGTGTGCTGTATTCGGGCGGCAAGGCGTTTATGCAGTCGCGTTTTTACGAAGAAAACAAAAAGAAACTAAAAAAGCTTGATATAAAAGATGAAGCTGTATGGAAACCGCTTCTGGATAAGTTTATTGACAGTATAACAGCTGTATATCCCTCGGATAAGATAATACTTGTCAGGGTGTCCGATCCGAAGCTTTACTATGTGAACGGCAGATATATACGTTCTTCCGACCGTTCGTGCGATTTCAGACTTCTGCTGGATATGGAAAACTATCTGATACACCGCGTATCACCCAAGATAATAGATATATCGCGTTATTATCCCGGTGTTATAAATAAGCGCGGCAGGAGCTATGCGGTCTGCCGTGACGAATCGTTCCGCAATAACATTTCGCTTATCGCCAAAAGTATATGCTCAGGCAGAAAGGGCAGTTTTGTAAACGCGCTTTCATACGATCCTGAAATTTGGCTTACCGAAATAGCTGAAAATTTCGATGTGATAAAGTCAAGCGGCTGTGATAAGTTCTTCTTTGTGCGCAACAACGCCGTTGACACTTTTATAAGCAGGCTTAGCCGTGATTTTATCTGCGCTGAATTCAAGGATATACTCACGCTCAAGGACAGCGGATTTGTGTCATTCGCCGAGATAAAGGCACGTTATGATTTCGGCAGGAACACAACTCTTAAAAGCGTATTTGACGCAGTATGCGCTATACGAAGCGGCGACATCACAAACCGCAACATTGATGAAGCTATAAGGCTTGGACTTTATGCAACAGACGACCTTACGGATATGCTGGCAACGTTCTACCGCAAGAACGGCATTATATCGGATTGCGTGCTTGATAAGCGCGGAATAGAATTTTATCTCAAATGTGCAAGACTGTGGCTGTCGGGCGCTGACAAGGGCGCTGTAGAACAGCTTGTATCGGAATATTACAGAAAGAACAGACCGTTTACTTTCGACACGTTCGGCAGGGCTGACAGCAAGATGTTGCTTTCGCTGTGCGATAGGGCGGTTATAAATGATTGTATCAGCGGATTTTCTCCGCTTACGGTATGCGAACAAAAAACTGATGTCGATCTGAGCTTTGTCGACAGCAACAGCAATGTGTTCACTGAGCTTACACGTTCATATTTCCCAGAAAACAGTGCAGACTGGCTTCTCGTGGATTTCTCGGATACGAATAAAGAGCTTTACAGACACAATGATACATATGTTGCGGCAATTGACGGCTTGTGCGATTCTATGGCATACAGAGCGTTTATGACCGACGATAAGCGGGTAGCTCCGTATCTTGACGATTTTGACAAGAATTATATCGAAAGTGCGGTAAAGAACTTTGCGAAAACGGTAACCGAAAGGTACGGCAGTAAGATAATTCTCAGAAAGACACACCTTTCGCTCAACCGTCTTGATATGACGGGCAGAATAAGACCGTTTGAGGACACACGTTATGTTGAAGAAAAGAACCGCCTTACAGCGTATTGCGAAGAGCTTTTCGTAAAACTGACCGACTGCTTTGTCATTGATTATGAAAAAAGCTATATGCCTGTGTGCGCAGATAAGAACGCCGATGTTTCCGAGCGTATGCTTGAGAGCGATTTCTATAAAGAGGCGTCAAAGGCTGTAGATAAGATACTTTCCGGTGAGAGCGCAAAGACGCTTTGCAATGTCGATATTGCAGGTTATATAGAGCGCTGTGAACGGATAAAGGCTGATAACCCCGATATGAGCGCCGGACTTTCCCGGGAAATATTCGGCGGTGCGGCTAAGCTGTTTATGACAGAGTAAATGACATATAAAATGCCCCTGAGTCAGCGCTCAGGGGCATTTCTGTAATTATATAGTTGATACAATTCCAAAGGCGGAACTTGAAGTGGCGACCCATTTAATGAAACACAATAAATCTATGCCGTTGCCTGATCCCGCCGTACAACTATTCTGCGGATAGTTTACGCATTTCCAAAGGCGGAAATTGAAGTGCCACATTGGCACTCGCCGTATCGCTATCCTGCGGATAGCTGTAATATTTCAAAAGGCGGAATTTGAAGCGGCACATTGCCGCTCAGTCGCCGAAAGATACGCCGATGCTTTTACCGGTTATGATAAGTTCGTCGTTCTCGGGCACGAATTTTGTCTTCATTGTAACGTCGGACAGTTTGTTTTCGGTTATCTTGCTGCCGATCTTAGCAACGGTGTAGCCGTACTTTTCCTGCTTTATCAGCATTGCGGCTCTTGCACCGAACTTTGTCGCAAGAACTCTGTCATATGCCGAGGGCGAACCGCCTCTTAATATATGACCGGGAACTACCGTCCTCGATTCAAAGCCTGTGGCGGCTTCGATCTGCTTTGCTATACGGTTGGTAACTGTCGTTTCGCCTGCTTCGGCACGCTTTTTCGCACGTTCCTTTTTCTTCATAGCCGCTTCCTGAACGTCCATTGCACCCTCTGCAACGGCAATGATAGAGAATGTCTTGCCTGACTGTGCGCGCTTTTCGCAAGCGTCGATGACTTTATCAATATCATAAGGGATCTCAGGGATAAGAATAATATCCGCACCGCCTGCAATACCGGAATAAAGCGTCAGCCAGCCTGCCTTGTTGCCCATTATCTCAATTACCATAATACGTCTGTGGGAAGTAGCTGTCGTGTGTATTCTGTCGACTACCTCTGTTGCAATGTCAACTGCGGTATGGAAGCCGAATGTCACATCAGTACCCCATATATCGTTATCTATCGTCTTGGGAAGTCCTATTATATTAAGACCCTCTTCGGAAAGAAGATTTGCCGTCTTGTGAGTTCCGTTGCCGCCGAGCGTCAGTATGCAGTCAAGCTTCTGCTGTTTGTAAGTAGCTTTCATCTCCGCTACCTTGTCTATGTTGTCGGCTTCGATGACCTGCATCATCTTATAGGGTGTACGCTTTGTACCGAGTATTGTTCCGCCCTGGGTGAGTATTCCCGAAAAATCCTCGGGCTTCATTATACGGCAGTCGTTGTGGATAAGACCGTGGAAACCGTTTGATATGCCGACTATCTCAACATTGTCCTCGCCGAACATTGTATAACAGGCTTTCGCCGCACCTCTTATAGTAGCGTTAAGACCGGGGCAGTCGCCGCCGCTTGTCAGTATACCTATTCTGCGTTTTGCCATTTGTACATCCAACCTTTCCTGAAAGATTTGTCGTTTTCTGCTATTTCAATTATAGCATACAAACGTCAAAAGTCAAGAAAATATTATAGCTCAGATTATGCAGATTATACAATTTCTGTGCGTTATACGCCTGTATATATGCCTGCAAACAGCGGTAACATTATTTCGTTGTCGATTATCATATACATGAACGGACGATTTAGGATCACCTGCTTTTCGTTAATAGCACACGCACTGTCAACCATTTCTACAAGAGCGGCGGCACCTGCCTTAGTACCTTTCTCGTTTACCTCAATTTTAGTCTTGTGAATGACTTTGCCGATGGATATATTGCCTACGGTTGATTTGCCGATGCCCGAAAAATCCGCATTGTTTTCGTCAAATGCCGTTGGCATACCAAGCTGTGACAAAGCATTGTTCAGTGTGTCTGAATATTCATAGCTGAATTTCGGGAGCTTTGTTTCTACGCTGCAGCTTTCGGTACTGCTTAATATCCTGCAGAGCTTTTCTCCGGATAAGGAGGATATGAAGGAGGCTATATCATTATCTGGAAGTAAAGCCGCAAAGCTGTATTTTCCGCCCTTATACTGCTTGATAAAGCCTTTACAGCCGTCGCTTTCAAGATAAATGCTTTCGGTTGAATGCATCATAGTGACATTCATCAGCTTGTCTTCGGAATTTGTGAATTTTCCGTCCGCAATATCATTTTCATTGTAGACATTTTCCCATTCTGCATCAAAGCTGACGGCGTTTATAAGATACATTATTGCTTCATCGGGGATGTTGTCAAGTATTTTGTCTATCATACCGTCGGTATTGTCGCTTACCCAATTGTTGATCTCTTTGCACGTTGCGTTGTCAAATGCACGCTTGTATATTGCCGCACCGAAATAATCCGCATTTTTCTGCAAAAAGTCCTTTTCAACGGTAAGCCTGTTTTCTTCATCTCTGAACCATATCGAATTTGCGTTTTTCAGCTTGAAGTCCTCGCCCGATGTAAGCGAGCCGCTGAATGATGAAAGATATTTGTTCAGTTCGTCAATGGGCATTCCGCTCCCGAGTACCTTTTCCATTTCATCTTTGGTCTGACCGTTTGCACCGTTTGCTGTCATTGTGAGTGCGGATGATACCGACAGGGGAGAGATAAGAGTGTTTGATTTGCCGTCAAAGCATTTCTTAAG
>JAGBHT010000026.1 GCA_017935365.1 Ruminiclostridium sp.
CGTTTTTTCCCGCCGCCGTTCCAAGTGTCGGAAAGTCAGTTATTTCAGATTTAGTGTGCGTGTGGCTCTTAGCCGCCGCTCCGACTTCACCGGCTGTGTAAGACGGCTTTTCTTCGGCCTTTGCCCAGTCGGATATGTCGGCTGATTTGAGATATGACGATAAATCAACGGATATCGTACCGTCATCGGTAACAGTAATGTTATCGCCTATCTTAACACCGCCGAGAGTATCTGCCGTTGCCACAGGAAGCGTGTATTCGCCAACATTCGCTGACAGCGTTCCATCCTCAGATATGGATAAGTTATCGCCGATTTTGATTGCTCCGAGAGCTGTGCTTGAAGCGATTGCGTTTGAGAAGTCGTAGCCGTTGCTTGCTTTGTATTTTCCTTTTATCTGCAAATCGCCGACATCGTTCAGAGCAAGAGCGTTTTCTCTATATTCTTCCGACTGCCCACAACCGATTGAAAACAGCGATGGATTGTCGCAGTCGTTGTATTTTCCAAAGACCGTCTCAAATCTTCTTGCTGTCTTTAAACCGTATCCATGAACAAACGAGCAATAGTCTTTTGCCTCTGATTCGTTGCCTCCTGCGTGAGAATACTGCCCCGAAGCTATACACTTTTGACCCTCTGCGTGGCTTGCAAAAGCGGTCGCTTGCGTGTAATCTCCCTCTGCGTGACTGGACGGAGCAGTAGCTGATGAGCTATGTCCCTCAGCGTGAGAGTACATATTGCCTGCTACCGTGCTACCGCCCTCAGCGTGGCAAGCCCATCCCGTAGCTCGGCACTTTTCGCCCTCTGCGTGACTGGCATACGCACTTGCTGTTGTGTCTTGACCTTCGGCATGAGCGCTGTTGTTGCCTGCTGTCGTTCCGCACCCCTCTGCATGAGCTTGAAGTCCTTTTGCAGATGTTCGGTATCCCTCTGCGTGAGAATACGGAGCAGTCGCTACATTGTTTTCATAGTCGTTGAAGATCTCACAGTTTTTATCCGTATTGGTGTATTCACCGACACCGCCGGCATTACCGGCAGTGATTTTATTGTTAATTATTTTCTGCGTATTTCCTACTGTTGCTTTGTTCAACACATTCAGCACTTTCAGCTTTTTGTCGCCACAGACATAGCTTTGCGTATGCTTGCCGTTTGCGTACTCGTCTGTAATCTCAGTTATGACCGTTTCGTACTCTACCCCGTCAATGCGGATAGATACCTTCTGTGCAAGTTCAGGCTCGGCTTCATCATCCATAAGCAACGGCTCTATCTCAAAATCGTCAGATATCACATACTCTTCTGCCGCCTTTAGTGCGTATCTGTCTATCTCGGCTACGCTGTCGGTATCGACATCAAGCACAACCTCTTTACGCTTTACTCCGCTTGCGGTATCATTGGGACGTTTCACGCACTTTACCGTGACATCATCGCCGCTACCGACTACAGCATATATAGCGTTTTTGTATGCCGATGTTCCGTCCTTGCGTGTATAACTTTTTATGTTATACCTGCTCTCGTCTATGATGATAACAGGCTTGTCCTCGCTCGATTCCATATGTGGATTGTAACTGTCGCCGTCCTCCGCATTATCATCTATGATCAGCCGCATATCGTAAAAATGCGTCTTGCAGTTTTTCAGCAAATTAAAAATCGCCGTGCTGACAGGCTCAAGGCGTGTCATGTATCGGTCATCCTGTATGCCTGTAAGCGGCGGGTCTGCGTTAATCTGGTTAACGGGCATCGTTATACCAAACATACCGTATATCTGTCTGTCGCTGTCTGTAGCGTTAACGATATTGTAGTTGATGATGTCCGAGATACACGAAAATGTAGTGCCGCTCGTAACATAATAGCCGTATGTTCCCTTGTCCTGTTCTTCCTTCGGAAAAAGCGTGACACGAAGCGCAAACAGATACTTCAGATCATATCCTGTGACGGTTATCTTATCGTCCTTCTTTTCGATGTCCGTAACATAAAGAAACGTTCCCTTTACTATACGCTTTGTCGGGTCACTCGCTATATATGTCTGACCGAGCTTTTCTCCGACTATCAGCATACGGTCCGGCTGTATACATCCGGCTTCATCTGCGTGTGTAGGTACCACCATCTCGAAACTGCCTATATCATACGCCCTGCGCGTGTACTTAAAGCTTGTGACGTCTGACACGATACCGACAAGGTTTTGCGAAAATTTTGGTTTTTCTTTTGATAAAAAATTGTATACTCTAACTATCATCAGATACTCCTTACATAGTCAAAACGCACAATCTTTGCTTTTATCGTACCCGCTGTTGCGTTGTTCTTTACCGTCAAAGTGTTTATACCGGGATATACATACTGCGATGTTGACTTTATCAGGTCGATACCGGAACGCTGTACAGGCGGTATATACACCTTGCCGAGAAGTCCCCAGTCGATATTTACTGTTTCACTTGTACTCAGATATTTTGTCAGTTGAAGTTCTCCGGTTATCGTTTTGCTACCCCGCTGTGGCTCTTTTCCGGTAATGCTCATATAGCTGTACGGTATTGCTTTATCTTGACCGCTAAGCGTAATTATAGCTGAATGCGTGTCAGTGCCTGCCATGCTGACAGGTGCCGATATGTAAAGCATAGCAGGTATCTTTTCTTCTGTGCCGGCAGTGAAGCTGATATCCTGCGTTTTTCCTGCGGCGGCTGACACATCAACGTCTGTTGCTTTCACACGCCAGAACGGCACATACGACAGTATAGATATTTTCGCTGTACACAGCACTCCTACCTGCCGTTCTACCGCAGGAAGCTCACTGACAACGCCCTCAATCTGATACGTTTTACCGGCGCTGTTCGTGTATTTCAGCGTACCTTCAACACCGGCAGGAAAGTACCGCAGGAGTTTTCTGCGAAGTTCATACATTGTAGCCGGCTTTCCGTTGCGAGGAAGCAGAGCGATCTCCGCAGAAATAGTACGGACATTTGCTTTTGCACCGTAAAATCCCGCACCGTCAAAGCCTACACGCTCGGAGCTGTCGTGCTTATATCCGAGCGCATTTCCCTCAAAGCTAAGCAGGTGAAGCGGTATATATCCGTCGGCATCAGACGATGTATTAACATCATCAATAGTCACTGTAGTACCGAGAACGGTTGAAAATGTGATTTTCTCCATGTTATTGCCTCCTATCTGATCACAATATCGTCCATCAGTGCGTCCTTGACTGCCTTTGTTATCTGAGCCATTGTCAGAGCCGTACCGATAAGATTGACATTCGCCGTGTTATTTCGTGTGTTGTCGTTATTGACAATGCTTTCAACGGTTTTCGAGCCATCAGCCATAGCCGACATTATCTGCTGTACGGTTTTCAGGCTTTCGTTGATTGAGTTTATCTGATTGTTGTAATTTTTCTGTTCGCTTTCGTACTTTGCATTCGCGGCGTCCTTACGATCCTGTGCGTTTCTCTGCCACTCTTTTTCCGCTTTATCGTCGTACAGTCCCTGTAACTTTTTCTCCATCTGTTCACGGGAAAACTCGTCAAGCTGTCCATATTTCAGCTGAGCCTTGACTTCATTGATTTGCTTCTCCATATCGTTGTCTTCGTTAAGACGCTTTCTTGCCTCTATCTCGTCATCAATAGCTTTTATAGTCTCATCACGAAGCTCTTTCTTTGCTTCAAGCTCACGCTTTATAAGGGCTATCTTCTTGTCTGCTTCGGTCTTGTACGCCTCCGAAGCTTTCTTAAACTCGTTATCGGAACTGCTTGATGATGAAGAGTTTCCGGTACCACTGAAACTGCCAGCTTCCATATAGTTATCGAAGTTGTCATACATTGCCTTCAGTGCATCACGCTTGAGCCTTAGATCCTTTTTTGCTTCCCATTCCTGCTGATCGTAGTATGAGTTAATATTCGGTGTGTCGGACGTGCCGATCGTCGCATCGTACTCCGCTATCTGTGAAGCAAGCTTTGCCTTTGCAAGCTCCTTGTACGCTTCTGTATTCAGCTTTATCTTGCCTGTTTCGTTGTCCAGGCTTATGCACTGCGTATACCCTGCGTCTATCAGCTTCAACATAGTGTCATAAGATATATTGCCGTTCTTCCCCTGCTCTGCGTAGGCGGAAGCCAGCTCGTTAAGATTTTTTATAAGATCTGCTGTGCTGTCGGCAAGTTCTTCGGTGGTTTTTATGTTATTGTTTTTGGTCTCGGTGTTTTCTTTGGTTTTCTTTGATGATTTTTCAATTGAATCAGTTAATTCGTCAACAGAAACTTTGGCTTTTTCTATTTTCTGTGCTTCATCTTCATACTTAATCCATAAATCGTTGTAATTTTTATAGGCTTCCGTTGCTTCGAGATTTGCTTCTTTAAGCCTTGTTACAACATCTTTATAATAATCGGCTCGCTGACGAGCAGTTCCAGTTACTTGATCGTACAAATTAGCATCGCCAAAAAGCGGATAAGTTTTATATGCTCCTCTGCCCGTACCTTCGTGATCTTTGTGTGTGGCAATTGTTATTTTGCTCACGGCACTCATATCCTCGTCAGAATCTACACTGTGAACATCATCATAGTTTCGATTTGCATCAGAGGACGCTAATTCATCGTAATACGATTGTGCTTTTGCTAATGCTAACTCTTTTTCCTGCCTTGTTGCTTCTTGCAGTTTTTCGATATTATCCTCATATTTTCCGTTTACGAGATCAAGCTTTTCAGCTGTAGTGCTGTACGTATCATTCAACTGTTTTTGTAATGACTGGAGTTCCTCTGTTTTCTCTGCCGCTGTGCCTGTGCTATTACTAATGGTCTTATAGCGTTCAAGCACATCTGATAGTTCATCTGCCTTGTCTTTCGCTCCGTTCGCCGAATCTTTCAATTCATCTATTGACTTTTTTGCATCATCCGATGCGGAAGTAAACGCAATTGTGTCAACCACTAATGTAGCTAACAACGAAGCCATAAGCACATACGGATTAGCCGCACCGGTTGCATTAAAAGCTTTTTGTTTGATTGTCGCAAGTTCTGTCGCAATGCCAAACTCTTTTATTCTCAAGACCGTTGTGCTTATAATATTGCCAATTCCTATAGCAACCTTAAACGTACCAAGAGCCACAGCACCCGCTATTATTACTTCCTTGAAGTCAAGACCTACAGATATAGCCTGCTTCATAAAAGCAACAAGATTTTTAAGCAATACACCTAAATTCTGCGCCCACTCGTCAAGCGTTCCGTCCTGCTCCCATTCTGCCAGCTGATCGCTGACATCTTGCAATGCCGACTTTACTTCTCCGAAAGCACCCTCGCCCATTTTGCGGAAGAACTCGGTTATGTTGTCCTGCAAGGTACTCAGCATACCCTGCATAATCTGCGACTGCTTTTCCATCATTCCCGCAAACTTACCGTCACCCGTTGTAAGTTCAGTTATAGCCTTGTTCAGTGCGTCTATGCCGACCTCGCCCTTTGATACCATTTTTGAGAACTCTTCACCGGTCACGCCTATGCTTTCGGCAAGTGCTGTCTGAAGCGGTACTCCTGCCTCCGTCATCTGCATAAGTTCTTCGCCTGTGACCTTGCCCTTTGCAAGCATCTGACCGTAGGCAAGCGTTATTCTGTCCATTTTTTCGGCGTTACCGCCCGCAAGATCTCTGAGCTTTGTCATAGTGTCAAGCAGATCGTCTTCGTCCACGCCGTAGCTCATCAGCATAGTACCGCTGGATATTACATTGTCCAGTGTAAGCGGCGTCTTAGCGGCAAACTCACGCATTTTCTCTATCATTGCCGACGCTTTTTCGGTAGAGCCGAGCATAACCTCAAGCGAGGTTGTATACTGTTCCATTTCGGCGTTAGAGCCTATCAGCATTTCCCAGAGTTTTTTACCACCGTAAGCCGCAATGAAGCCGGTTACCATTGTTTTCAGCTTGTTCATTTCGGTTGAAACGTCTGATATCCCAGACTTATGATTTTTCAGCTCTTTTGTAGTCTCTTTCAGCCCGTTTTTTAAGTCAATCTGCTCGGTTTTAAGCTGTGCGGCTCTGGTGCGTGCCTTGTCAATCTCCTTTTCAAGCTCTGACATCCGGGCTTTCTGTTCTTTTGTAGCTGTGCCGTTTTCTTTCTCGGCTGTTTTCAGCTGATCAAGCTCCTTCTCGTATTCCCTCGTCTTTTTGTTAGTCTCAGAGATAGCTTTTTTGTTCTCGTCAAGGGATTTGTTAAGGTTTGTGAGGTCGGTTTTCAGCTTCTGTACGGCGGCAGAAAACCCGCTTGAGTTTGCACTAAAATTCGCAGTCAATTCTTTTGCCATTCTTGTTCAATCCTTTCTAATAGCATTTTCTCGGCAAGCTTGAGCACCTGCTCTTTTTTATTTATCAACGCCGCTCTGATGTGCGGATAAGGCTGTACAACGCCTATCGTTCTGCCTTTACTGTCTTTGCCGCCCTTCTTGCGAGTTTTCTTGCCCGGTCTACCGAACTCTGTGATAAGCACCTCGATATTGCTTTTTATCACTTCGGTACTGTATCCGGCTTTTACTCTCCACAGTTTGCCTGTATGCTCGGTCATAATGCTTAGCTTATCGGAAAACTGCGGATATTTACTGTTTATTATGCGTTTTTCCTCGTCCATCAGTTCATTACCGACTGCCTGCATTACCTCCGGCATAATCTGATTTACTGCGTGCTTATCCAGCTTATCAAGCTGGTTTATCAGCTGTTTAATATTCATTTTGGAATAATCCACTTCGATAAAATCGGGCATAGATGCTCCTTTCGGATTTTTTGGTATAAAAAATCCACCCCTTTCGGAGTGGATGATTTATTAAGTTTTGGGCAATCATAAGCAAACTGAAATTGCAATTGCAACGCCTACGCTTACCGAAATTATAAGAAACAAGCATATAACTGCCAGTAATCGGTATATTCCCTGCAAATAATGCTTTTCGTCCTTAACTTCGCTTTTCGTCATTATTACCTCTGCTTGTATTTCTCTTTTCTTTATGCTATGATAAGCAAAAAGGAGTTGTTATTATGAATATTACCGATTTAAAAGTGCTTCGTTACATAAAATCACACAGCCGTAAATATGCTGTCAGAAGTTCTGCATTGAGCCACAAGTTCGGAAAGGCAAGCGAAATATCGCTGAAAAATCTTGAAAACAGCGGATATATAGAATGCCCGACGTTTAATGACGGTTGTCAGTTCGGCTTTTCATCAGGCGATAACTGGAATATCACCGTGAACGGCTTGTATTATCTGAGTAATTACAAAGCAGAACAAAAGCTGACATCAAGAGAACGACTTTTCAATTACTTTCTCGGTTTTGGCTCAGGTATACTTACCGGAATAATCGTCCAACTATTCATCCGATTATTATAAGGCTGATAACCACCGACAGCAGACCGCCTATAGCCCCTGCTATCATAAATTCTGCATGATCAAGCAAAAATTCCTTTATTCTTTCCATAATACCCTCCTAATACTGCACGAACACACCGCAATCGCCGTTGAGTATCTCCTGCTGAAGCAGATACACCGCATTTATCAGCGACACCACCATATCGACCTTGCCGGCAGAACGCTTTTTATTAACGTACTTGTTCAGGTTTGTGTCCTCTGTACAGCGGGCGTTGCTGAAATTTATCTCAAGCAGTTCATTCTTTGCGAAAACGACATTTCCTGTGAGTATCTGTTCTTTGAGCCACTTTGTCGGAGCGTGAAGCACGCTTGAATGCTGTCGTATCTCTACGCACTCTATCGGATCATCTGCGCTTTCAAGCTTCTGCACTGTGGAGAGTGCGTTCCAGCGGTCGAAGCCGAGCTGAGCTATTATAACGCCGTACTTTTCTTTCAGCGTCAGTATGTAGTTTTCGACAAAGCCGTAATCTATGATGTAATCGCCGCACGCAAAGCAATCACCGTTTGCAATATGCGTCTTGTAATTAACGTGTTCTTTTACCGATTTTTCCTCTACCTTTTCGGCAGGAACAAACGCTACCACTTTAACATATATCTTGCCCTCGTGATAGCATATCATAGCGAGCGCTGTGTTATCCTCAGTCTGAGAGAGGTCAAGTCCGAGATAGACTATCTTACCCCGCCAGAACTCGTCAGGCACGTCCTCAGAGCAGTTCTGCACGGATATAAGGTCAACATAGCCTTCACTGCCTACGCCCTTATACTGAATATTGCAGTGCTTGCAGAGGAAGTTCTCACGCTTGTTTTCATACAGCACAGCAAGCTGGCGGTTGTCTTTCAGTTCCGAAAACAAGTCCGCATTATCGACAGCTACAGGGTTTGACTGGTACAGCACGCTGTCGTTCGTCTTCCAGTCAGGAACTATCTCTATATCAGGCTCATATAGCAACGCGAAATATCTCTTACCTGAGCTGTACACCCCGTCAAGCTGTTTCTTAGCTATATCTATTTCGTCCTTTAAGCCGTTATCATCATTCGGGTACTGTGTGGAAATAAGTATTCCGAGCTTGCTCTTAAGCGTAATCTGCGAAGAACGCATTGCTTCAACCGGATAGCAGTCCATAGCGCCGACTTCATCGGCAAGGAACAGATGTGCCAGCTTACCGTCAAGCTTATCTTTGCTGTATGCGAGCGGGGTATACTCCGTGTCGCACATCAAGCATCTGATCTCGGACCGCATAACCTTGAAATGCTTTTCAAGCAGCGGAGAGGATTTTATAATTTTCTTGATAGCAACCTTAAGTTCGCTCGACAGCTTTAAGTCGGGAGCTACAGAGAACAGACGGGAAAAGCGTGGCAGTGTCAGCATACCGATGATGAATATTACCGCCGCTGTGAACGTCTTATAGTTCTTTCGGGCGATTTCGAGCAGTCCCGTGCTGTAATACAGCTTTACGTCTATTTTCGTGCAAAGCACCGCATATATAAAAAGCAGGCTGTAATCTTCAAGCGATGAGTACATATCACGGCCTAAGTCCGGGTGCTGTATGGCTTTGAGCAATGCGGTTATCTTGGTCCATTCCTGAACATCTACATAACCGTCATCGACAGCCTTCAGCCATTCGGCACACTGTTTTCTGACGTATCTTCCGACCTTACCGGAGCTGTCCTGCGATGCCCACACGGCGTATTTGTACGCACGGCTGTCTTTAATCGTCATACTGTACAAACCTCTCCGTCGGGGCTTTGTACCCCATAAACGTTGCGTAGTCGTTCCATCTGTCCGTTATTTCGTACAGCGTGGAATACGTAAATTCTTCCTCCGTCCGTCCCATAATATCTATAAACAGACTGCGAAGCTTCTTGAAGTCAGGCTTTTCTTCTGTCGGCTTACTTCCCACTATCGGCGCAGGAAGTGCGGCGGTCGTAGCGGCAAGCACCCTGTCCTGCAGGTATTCCTGCGACAGTTCTTTTATCATATATGCCACTATCTCGGAACGCTTTACAGAGTCGGCTCCCAGTTCATCAAAGCAACATCTGAGCCCTGCTCTGATGTAGTCAAGCGGTAGAGGGAATGTCAGTTCAAACGGGCTGATGCCCTTTTCTTCCGCTTCTATAAACGCTTTTATGTCATATCGCAGATATAAAGTATCTGTGATGTAAATTTTCTTGTTTAAAAGTTCTGTGAACACATCGAATCTCCTTTATAGATAATTTTCGGGGCAGTTTCCCGCCCCGTCATATCTGTACTTTTTTTTACGCTTCAGCTACAATAACGCCCGAAGCGGTCGCAAACCATGCGTCAATGCTCGCCTTGTCTGTAACGGGATCAAGACCCTTTACACAGTACATATCAACGCCTGTGTTGATAAGCGCCTTGTAGTTTGCCTGCAGTGCAAGGCTATTGAATGTTACGCCGTTCTCATCAGTCGTCTGTACGTTCTCGCCCTGTGAAGTGAACTTGCACTTGGGGAACTTATACAGGTTTATCTTGCCGTCTGATGTCATAGTGCTGAAGATGCACATTACATCGGGTACAACATCGTCCTTACCGCTTTCGAGCACGCCTGTTGACGTATTTACCTTTGCGCCGAAAAGCGCCACCTCGTCAGCGGAGTTTGTGTTCACAATTGTTACGTCAAGCGTACCGCCTGCCTTAGCTACATAGCTGTCGACCTCAACGCCGCTTGCATACTGCGATGCGCTGTTCATCTTAGGAGTGTACTTTGTTGTGATGAGTATGTCCTTAATCTCGGTCACATCACCGTATGTCAGTGTATCGGCGTTATCCGTTGTCAGCGGCGCATACGCAAAACGCTTGGTGCACACAGCCGACTTACGATCTGTACCCTGTGTTACTTTTGCCATAATTATGTCCTTTCCTCATAGAGCGTAAACTCCATGACTAAAATTTTTCTGTTGGGATAAACATCAAACTGCGACAGATCGGTAGTGCCGGTAAATATACCGCCTACATTCTCTATCGCCGTCTGCGTTTTGTCATACAGCTCAATGTCTGCCTGTGGCGAAAATACGCTCACAGACAACGCATACTGCCGTATATTTGCCCTGCCGGAGCTGAAGAACGTATCTCTGTACGATAAATTGTACACTGCATACGTTTCCGGTTCTTCGCCGTCCTCAAACTCAGGCATATAGCTGTAAAAATGCTCAAATACCGCCGAGAGCGCCGAATCAATCTTTTCTGTTATCATTGTCAGCCTCCTCTCGCCAGTATCAGCTTTATGTGCAGGTCGCTGTCAGCCGCTCCGGTCGTTTCGACGTGATACCGCTTGCCATCAATCTGTACGATCGACTGACCGCTGTATTCACGCCGCCACATATACACGGTAAGCTCTGACTTGTATCCTGCCGTTTCGGCGGCATATTTTGCCGTTACGCCAGGCTCGGAAACCTTTGCGTATACGGTCTTTACTGCCCTGTCCGCTTTGCCCTGCGAGCCGTTTTTCTGCTCGGAGGATATGAGTGTGATTTTTCTGTTAAATGTCATTCTCATTCACTCCGTTCAGCAGATTTATGCTGTGCAGGGCGAGTATCTGAGCGGTCACGGGGTTCTGTGACGCTCTGTCAGACGAGAAGTCACGTGAGGAATACATATCGTTTATAAGCACTAAGTAAGCCACCGTGATGTCTTCGTATTCGTCTATCTGAGTATCATCAAGCCCCGTATAGCCCTTGATATAGGATTTCGCCGCTCCGGCACAAATTTCAAGCATTCCGTCCTCGTCATCGCTGACACCGCAGAATGCTTTAATCTTTGCGCTTGTTACCTCGCTTAGCTTCACTTTTCTCCTCCTTGTCTACAGGCACTATGTACCCGCAGGAGAGCAGGTCGTTCAGCACAGGACCGGCGGGAAGCTCACGCTCCTCGCCCTTTGCCATACTGACGGTGCCTGAAAAGTTGGTCGTTGCCTTTACTATCATTATTAGCCTCCTGCCTTCTTCATTTTAAGGGCGGCAATCTTCTGGGCATTCTCGACCTTTGCGTCAATCTCCACCCAGGCAATAACGCCGACAGCGTGCTGTGTTGCGTACTTTTCGTTGAGTATCTGGATAGACACATCTTCGGAGGTCTTTACGGCAAGACCGCTCATATCGCCGTAGTAGATAGCTGTCTTTTCGGAAGCAATAGCCGATACGCTGTCGGTTGTGTATACGGGCTTGCCAAAAAGTGTATAGCCCCACTTTGCCGTTGCATCGGGATTGAGGATATATCTGCCCTCGTTGTCCTTGAGCTTTCTTATAGCGGTTCTTGTAGCCTTGTTCATGATCCAGCAGGCGTTATCCTGATATACGTCGGGGATTGTTTCCTGCAGGTCGATAAGCTCATCTGCCGTGATAGCTGTTGCCGATGCGGTCGTTACCACCTGTGTAACACCTGCGGCAAGACCGTCTATCTTGCTTGCTGTGCCGTTGATAAGCTGGTTTTCGATCCACTTTGCCGCCGCAATTGAAACCTCGTTAATAACGTATGAAACGATGTCAAACTGCGAGTTGTTGATAAGGCTTCTTGAAACCTTAGAGAGTGCGCCTGCAAGATAGCCCTTGAGTTCAATGCTGAGGAACTTACCCGATGTGCTTGCAAGGTCCGTAAACTCTGTGGCATAAGCCATTGAGATAGCCTGCGTTCCTTCGTCGTAGTAGGGAATCGAGAGAGTACCTGCAAGCGTGTATCTCGTTGCCATCTGATAGATAGGGCAGATGTCGATAACCTTACGGATTATCTTGTTTGCGATAGTCGCAGGGATAACTGCGCCGTTATCGCCCTTTGTCAGATTGACATCTTCTCTCGTTTCGACTATCTGACCTGTACGCAGATAGTTTTCGAAGGCTCTTGTTTCTGCCTGTTCCTTGTCGGTTGCTGTGCCATTTGACTTTGCGGAGTTCAGATTAAGTGCGTTCTGTTCCTCAATAGAGCGGATCGTCTTGTTCAGCGCTTCGACTTCCGCCTTCTTAGCGTCATAGTCTGTCTGCTCCTCTGTTGTCATCGCTCTTGTTTCTGCTGTAGCCTTATCGCAGAGCGTCTTCATATCTGCGATAAGAGCATTTCTCTTTTCGATGAGTGCTTTTAAATTCATACTGTTTCCTTTCCGTCGGAGTAATCCGACATAAGCTGTAAAATTTCTATTTCTTTGTTGTAATCGGGGATAAATTCCCGGATTTCACCTGTTACCTCGACCGTATCGTTTCCGGCACTGCGCTGTTCCGTCACGGTCGTTTCTTCACCTCTTGCTTCTATCGATGTGGCGATATACGCAGGATTGCAGTTAAGAATTGACACCTCGTGCAGTGTCAGCCCTGTTATCATTCTGCGCTGTACTCCCTCATCGCACGGCTCAAGGTGCGCCTGAGCACCCGAAAAGCCGAAGCTCCACCCTGTCAGATGTCCCGCCCTGGCTTCTGCAATCACTTCTCTGTCGGTGATGTCGGCTTCTGCGTGAAGTCCTATGCTGTCCTCATGCAGTTTAAGCGTTCCGTCTGTAGTGTCAAGGACCTTGCTGTGATTGAATCTCAGCTCAACCTTTGGATGATCTTTAAGGCTTTTCGCAAACGTACCGCTTACGATACGCTCAACAAACGGCGTTGTCATACCCGGTGCCATTGACGCAGGCAGACGCTTGCTGTCACGCTCGACAGCGTTTACATATCCGCTGATGTGCATAAGATCAGCAGAACGGATTTCGATTTTCATTTTTATCACTCCTTTCTGTGTTTTGGGTATAAAAATACCGCCCTCGTGGAGCGGTAAAATTATTGAATACTGATTTTCCCGGACATCAGATCAGGAAGAAGCGCATCTCTAAACTCAGCAAGGAATATGTTTTCCTGCTCGTTTAAATACATAATATGCTGCTTCCACATTTGAAAAACTGCCGTAAAAATCGTTGACAAATGTTCAGGATTATTTGCTTTGAATGTAAATTCATTCTTATTTTTCGTAAACTGAATATAATCTTGCTTTAAAATGCTTTGACCAGAAATTTTCTTGTAAAATTCGTTTTGCTCGTTATAGGCTGTGTCTGCTTTAAATATCGCAACATCAAGCCCTAAAGCCTTTGCAAGTGTTTCGTTTATTACGAGCTTGCAAGAATTTTTCTCTGTAATTATTCGGTTAATATCGCTCATTATTTCGGAATAATCTCTATGAACAGCTATATATTCTTCAAGCTCCATGTATTTCGCAGGACTTAAAGAATAATTCATACTTTTTATGTCCTGCATTCCAGGAGCTGCCGACAATCCGACATTAACAGAACGCTTCGATATAATATCAACTATTTGCTGGATATTATCATCAGAAAGCACATTGAAAGTTTTCTTGTAAACTCTGTTTTCGTGAGTGCTTCCGCCAAATTGCCCTCTTTGCTCTCTTTCAACCTGCACACAATTCTTTCTCATATCTATCATTGAAACAACTGTTGTTTGACGTTCTTTTTTTAGCGTGTAAACACACGTTGAAATATCGGTGCATTCAAACATTTTGCCAGGTACAAGAACGATGCTATCGACAAGATTGTTATTAATAAGTTGTTCCATGATGCTTTGCTCTAACTGGTTTTTTTGCTCAAGAACAGAACAAGGAAGTATCATTCCGCAAGTCTTCGCAGACTGTATTCCTGCAAGTATAAAAGCATAATCAGCGCAACTGTTAGGCGGAACTCCGTATTTGTACCGTTCGTTAAGAGCCGCAAACGGAGGCGGCGTAAACTTCAGATGATAAGGAGGATTTGATATACATATATCAGCTGTAATCTCCACGGGGACTGGGATTTCTTGAATTTCCGAGTATTTCTCGCCTTTAGTCATTCTATAAGCTGTGTATTGTTCTTCTTCAAGCACATTTCCGTGAATTACAACGCCGCTTATATTTCTGATGGCGAGATTGAATATAAGAAAAGGGATAACCCGTTCGTCAAGCTCTTGACATATAAAACTGCAATCTTTGTTCAAATTCCATGCTTGAACTGTCAAAGCGCCAGAGCCTGCACACATATCATAAACTTTACCGCCATTCTGAATGCCGACTATGGAGCAAAGTGCTTTTGCAAGACTTTTCGGCGTGTAATCCTGCATTTTTTCTTTTCTGTCCGCCATATAATACTGAAAAATCGGCTGAAGATTATCTACCGACAAGTCGGGAAAAGTTTTTATCCATTCGTCAAAAAAAGCGTTTTTAGATGAGAAAAGCACCTGCAATAACTTCTGCGGTGCTTCTTCAACCTTTTCAATTTTTAGCATTGTGGCAAACTTCGTTGCCAACTCTGTAAGTTCCATTATTACCTCTTTCGTGCAAGTTAAAATCAAGTGCAATCAATTGCACACGGGCATAAGAAAACCGCTCTTGTTAAGAGCGGTCGTCATATTCAATTTCATTCTTCGTCCTCGTCATCTTCCCACTCAGAAGCGCAGGGTGGTAAACCGTCCGGTGTTATCTCGTCAAAATACTTGCACGTATCTTCGACTGTTGCTTTCGGATTTTTTTCTAAATAATCTATGACTTTATCTGCCGTCTGATATTGCTCTGGGGCTTCAAGAAGGCAGATAAAACTCATATATACATCATAATTTTTACGTGAAACGTCATCGTTTGGCGGGTATATATATTCAGGAATTGTATCCGCAAAACGTTCTATAATACGTTTTTGATATTCTGATTGATATTTTCCGTACAGTTCTTCTTTTTTCATAACTAATTCTGCCTCCATTTCTTTCGTATAATTATGCCGCCCTCTCCGTCTGATTCTACTTTATAACGATACTTGCCTTTACTTATATATCCACTTTCTCCTTTTTTGCTACCCGGATAAATTGTATTAAACTCTCCGCACAGCTTTACATAAGTCTTTGGCTTTACCTGTATACCGCTGTGATTTCTCTGCGGTGACGGTGCATATTTTGTTTTAGTCTGTGCTTCATAAACCGTAGTCACTGTACCGTCATCACTGACCGTAACGGATTTAATTTTCCCGCCCGGTGCATTTGTAAACTTACCGTCTTTGGCGTGATAAGTGTTTTCTCTCTTTTCTGCTATTATACCACCCTCATCACCGCTTTGCAAGCCTGCATCGTCAATTTTAGCATGGCTATCGGTATTCGGCGTGTATATCTGCTTTGTCATAGGGTCGTAAAGCACATCGTTAAGTCCGAGCTTGATAAAGTCAAGTCCGAGCGGCGCAAGGTTTTCCTTGAAGCGTATTTCATCCGGCTGTAAGAAGTTTGCCGCAAGACCTATCTGATACGCCTGATAGCGTGTCAGAATATCCGCTTTCAGAAGCTCGGAAGTATCTATGATAAAATACTTGTTATGCTTTTCTTTCTCAAGAAGCAATGCCCTGTTAAGTGCCATTTCAAACGCTGAAACGACAGGTAATACGGCTGTCCTTATGCTGTTGATATACGTTCTGTCATCGGCTCTGCCCGACAGCACATCGGGAGATAAGCCAAACAGCATTGCTATCTGCTCTGCATTTGTCACCTTGTTCTGATTTAACTGCATCTCAACGGCGGTGGAACTGCTTTCCTTGAAGTCGAGCCCGTTCTGCAGTATCATCATACCGTCACCGTTGTTGCTATAAAGCTTTCTCCATGCTTCACGTATATCCTTCATAGCTAGCTCGTCTACTCTGTGCTCAGTGCGCAGAAAGCCCTTCTTGTTACCGCCTCTGCGGCTCATCGCCTTTTCAAGCTGTAACAGCATATAGCTTGATGTCAAGAGCGTGGGATTCTCGGCAAGTATGCTTACTCCCTTTCCGCCGTCAACGCTGTTACGGCTGAGAATGACAAAATCCCACGGATTGTATACTCTGCCGTCAACAAGCATACGGAGCGTCTTATAAATAGCGTCAGAATTTTTCTCCACACTTACAGCACTGTCACGGACATATCTGAGAGCCGAAACCTCGTTTCCGCTTCGCTCTATGTGCATATATCCCGCTCCGTCAAGAAGCATATCACGGATAACCGCACGCTTTATTTCTGTCGGGTTCAGAGTATCGCCCGATTCTTCGTTCAGCAGATACAGGCGGTTATCCTCAGTGATTTCCGCCGCTGTCTGAACTTCGTCATTGCTGTTGTACAGCCTTATCGGCAGACTTGCTATTGTGCCGGCTATAAAATTAACAGCCGCTGAAACCGCAGGGATCTCAAGTGCCTGTTCTCTCGTTATATTGCTTATCTGCTTTAGCCCGAAAGCGACTTCAATATCCGTGCCTTCAGTTTCACGTCTGAATATCTTATCAAACAGTTTCACTGCTCTCACCTCCCTGTAATATTTTCATCAAAGCGTCATCTTCGGGCTTTTCCGCCTGCTTCGGTATTGCTCTGATAGCGGAAAGTACCGTCCAGCCGTTTTCCTTTTCAATGTCGCTCATCATTTTTCGCTTTTGCATTATTATCTTGTCAAGGTCGGCTATCTTTGCAAGTGCTCCGGACATCAGCTTTGTAAACTTCATCAGCTCATCGCCTGTTATTTCCTCGTCCGATAAATTATTAAAAGCTATCTCAATCTTCGACAGCACCGCTCTTTGCGTTACTGCATCCGCTTTGACAGAGTTTACTTCGCTGTACAGCTCGCAGTATCGGTTGATGCTTGCTCCGTACAGCGCATCGTTTTTCTGTATCGTGCTGAGTAACTTTGTCAGCCGCAGGTACTCCTTGTGCGCTATCGGATCAGCCTTTACACAGTCACGCTCAAAGCACTTCTGACCTGTGAGCATAGCCGCTTCGGCTTTCTCACGGGCTTCTTTTTCTTTTTTTGTTCTGTGTCCCGCACAGTTGTCTATCGTTTTTGCTCCTCTGGGCATATACTCACTCCTTTCAAAGTCATATCGGGAATATATCGTGTAAAGAGGTGGCGGTCAGATGTCAGACCGGGACCCCTCAAAAATCGTAAGGGTAGGGGGTACACTATATATTGTGGTGTATAGCGTTATACCACTATATGTTGTGGCGCGAAAAATCGACGGTACAAGTCATAGTTGCCAGTTCCTGCCTGCTGATACGCCCACGTTCCGCCGCTTCGTGATGATAGCGACAAAGCGTTATAAGGTTGTCGTTATCAAGCCTGCGGTCATAGTCGACCTTTAGCGGCACGATATGATGCACAGACAGGTCCGTGCTGTTGATAATACCTGCCGACAGGCACACCCTGCAGCAGTGGCCATCACGCTCGAGTATTTCATCGGCTTTTCTGCGCCATATCTTGCGGTTACGAAACCTGTCGGCTTCGCTGCCCCGTATCTTCTGTGTGTATTTTATCCCGGCTGTGCATTCTCCGGGCTTGTGGATCTTGCCACATCTTGAACATGCTTTTAACATAATTTATGATATAAGAAAAGCACCCTTTGCAGAGTGCTTGAAGTATTCGTCACCGTCCGCACTAAAGAATCAGAAGAGCGGACGGCTCGACTAAGAAAAAGGAGGTTCAATGGATAACTCTTGTACGCATAATTGATAGAAAAGGTGACCTGGCGGCTTATTAGCCGCTCCTCGGTCACTACGCTTTCGCTTCTTTTCTATCGTAATCATATCACAGATGCAATAGGACATTCAAGGACATCTTGCACTCTCAGAAGTGCTTTACCGTGAAGTCGGCATATCTGCTTATACGAGTAGTGCATCTCACAGGCAATATACTCAAATGTCTTACAGTTTATGTACCGTGCTATCAGTATCAGCCTTAACCGCTCGTCAGCCACTGCCGATATAGTATGCTCTATCTCTGCTTTAACACGGATAAACTCGTCTATCTCTGCATTTATCTCCTGCTCCAGTGTTGCAATTTTTGCAACAGCCGTACCCACCTTGTCAGATACCCCGCTGCTGTGTCCTCCTCCGAATGACGGCGATATGTTGGTAGCGAGCTCCCGAAGCTGTCGTTGCTGATCTATCTTTTGATTTATGCGTATGTTGATGAGATGATAGCGTGATAGGTATTCTTTAGCGGTCATTGGTGTGCTCCTTTTCCAGCACTGCCTCATCGCAAAAATCTTTTGCAGGACAGGATTTGCACTCTTCTGCTATCGGATCTCGATAACCCTCGGAATTGATATCCATACGGTTCGTTTCCAATGTTACACCTCCCTTAACATTTAATTGTTATCTTTAGCTGTCTGCCAAGCCATTTTAAACCGTCAAGGGTGAGTGTATACCAGACACCCATTTCGTCAGCTTCTCTTGTGACGAGAAACCTCGGTAGCTTATCCAGAATTTTGTTACCATTTGCAGAGGCACCCCAATAGTTGCGATACGGCTTATAGAAGAGCTTACCGTGTCTTTGGTACGGTCTTTCATAATCAAGCCCTACCATGTGCTTGCAGTAATCTACTGCTATTTTCAGTTCATCTTCTGATATGCACAATTCTACGCCCATATCCGTGCCCATGTCAGAAAGGTACTCCGTATGTTCTTCATCTCGTTTTTTCGCCCAGTTCTTCGGGTGCCGGCAACCAAGCATACCGTCAGCATGCTCTATCCCGTATTCACCCTCGCTTTCGGGGCACACATCGTCCTCAGCGATAGGGCATAAAGGGCAACAGTCACACCTCATTTGCCACTCTCTCCTTTCTTTCAAAACACAGCTTCTCGCCAACAAAGGTATGCTCATAGTCGCACCTATCTGCGTTCTTGCAGTAGTCGGATTTCGGGCACGTTTTCTCGAACATTTTGCGCAATCTTCTGGAACGTCTTGCGCTGTTATAGCGTTTGTTATTATAATACCTCATCTGCTCACACCTCGCTTAATTCTCACAGGCGTCTTTTATAGCCGCTTTGACTTCCTCAAGGCTCTGACCGTGCTTAACGCCTACAAAGATTGACGGCGGTGCAGGCATTTTCTCGTTGATAGGTCGCCAAAGATGTAAACAGTTCGGTAGGTTATTTACATACTCGTTTTTCGCAGGGTGGTACTGCACTACCGTTTCATCGCCATAGAAGAACATATCTTTCAGCTTGCACATTTCGTCCCATGTCGGCGTATACGAACGCTTAAACGGACTAATGCTGACGTGTTCCCATCCGCCGCCGTTGCTCCATACGACAGTTGCGAAGCTTTTGCCGGCTTTGAATAATACTCCGAGCCCTCCGTCTACAGCGACATGCTGTATCATCAGGTTAGACAGCTCTTTTATTTCATTCAGGGTTTTCATTGGTTACTCTCCTTACTTTTTCATTCGTATGGGCTGTAGCAAGCCTATAAAGCCGCCTGCACTCTTGACTATAATCGGCTTTCCACTGCCTGTTACAGTCAGTGTTATTGACGGATTATCTGCACCCGCAGCGTGAAGCATTTCACTCATATAATCACCGTTAAATGCTACACTCACCGTTTTATCGACAATGTTTTCTATCTCGATTTCTTCCGAAAACGATTCAAGGGAGTCGGTCGTTTTAATCGTTACTGTATTAGCATTTTCGTCAAGCATCATAACAATTGCCGAACGCTTTGTGCCCTCGCATATTTTTGCTCTTTGAAGTGCATTGAGAAGTGATACGCTGTTGATTTTCAGCTCATTTTCGCTTTTCTGTTTTGTAAGCTCTACAAGCGGCTTGTAGTTAAAGAAATTGTTTTCCAACAGCTGAACAAATAGCGTGTATTCTCCTGTTTCAAATGCCAGCTGATTTGTACTGCTTGTCTTTTTAAGCGTGATACCGTTGCCGTTTGAAATCGACAAAAGCTTTTTAAATGCAGCTTTAGGTATTACAGCTCTGATCTCGCCGTTGTAATCAACCGAGTTTGCGGCGAGTTTAACTCCATCGCTTGCGATTATGTTCAGTTTGCCGTTTTCATCGCTGTCAAGCAAAACGCCCATCTGCGCAGGTCGTGTATCGATAACGCTGCAAGCGTATGTAACGCTGTTGGCCGCTCGCAGAAAATCATCATCTTCAAACACCAAAAGCGTGTCATTCGCTTCCGGCTCGCTTACATGATAGATTGACGGTGACAATGTAGCAAATGTTCCCTTGTTTCGCTTTCCTTTAATGACAATTTTATTGTTGCTCGGCTGAAGTTCGATTTCATCATCAGCCATATTTTCGATGAAACTGATAGCAGTTGTCGGTAGTGCGAAATCTTCAATGTTACCGCAGTCAAAATCAACAGATAAAGCGAATGCAGGATTGCTCGCTATGATTTTCCCGTCACGGAAAAGCGCACCTGAATCCTTCACGATTACGTCCTTGAGCTTTTTAAGCTTATCCGAAAGTTCTTTTCTTTTGACCATCATCTTTTATTCCTCCAAGTTTATTTTTATCGCCGGGTATTTTTCGTGCAGGCTCTTCATCTTGAGTTTAAACACTGGCGTCTGAACGCCCTTGACATCTACAATGCGATACGTTCCGTCGTTGTGAAATTCGATGAAATCAGCAACATATTCTACGCAACGTGTATTGTCATCGCCCTCGGTTATAACAAAACGTGGTTGACGGCAGAAACCGGCGATTTTTTTCGCCTTTACAAGCATTTTAAGCTTGTAGTAGTAATTTGCTTCTGCTGTGCTCTGAAACGTTATACCGTCGATTTTACAGGCTTTTGAGCGATATTTATTCGGCTTCTCGCTCTCGGGAATTGATATTCCGAGAGCTTTCAGCTGTTTTTTCGTGAGATTAAGTGCCATTGCGCACCTCTTCGTATTCGATGAAGTAGGTATATGTGCTACCGCCGTTCATTTTTTCTTTGCCGATCCTCACTTTATATCCGGCTTTTATCAGCAGTCGTGCGAGGTCCAGTCTGTCATTTTCGTTCAGAGCACCGCCTCTCTGAGGATATATTCTTATCATACGCTCACCTTTTCGCTTTCGTCTGTATTTTCCATTAGATCCTCCCGAAGCACCGTAACAAGTAAATGTCCTTGTAATGTGCCGTTGCGGATTTTCGCTTTTGTGCGTTCAAGCTCTTCAAACTCCTCGTTCCTCAGTTTCTTGCTTTTGCTTGCAAGCTTTTTCTTCAGCTCATCATCGGAAAGCGTGTAATATTCGTCTGCAAGCGCAAAAATTTCATCAGAGGACATTCCTATCATTATTCCGCCCTGCTTGTCAGCCTTGCTCATTTTACGGGCTATTTCGTACGCTATATCCGATATGTACTGATAGCACTTGCTAAGCGTCTTGCCCTCAGCTATCACTTTTTCGGCGTAAACCGCATCGGTCATTATGCGCTGAGCAACATGATCTCTGATAGCGATTGCCGGCACGTTGTAGCCGCTCACTGTAGCAGCTTCGTTGTTTAATTTGGTCATAGCACTTTCTTCTTTATTTCCCATTTGATTTATCCTTTCCTGCGGTAATCAGCCCAAGACATCGTAACTCTTTTCGAGCTTTCAACGAAGCGGCTGATTATTGCTGTAGCTGTTTCTGCGTCGCCTTTTGCAGATAACTTTTCTGCAAGAGCAGTTGTGTTGTAATTCGTCGTGATAATTGTCGGCAACAAGGCTTCGTAGCGTTCATTAAGAATGCTATACAGCACGGGTACCGACCATTCTGTCACTTGCTCCTTTCCGAGATCATCAATTATCAGCAAGTCAACAGTCTTGTATGCTTCGAGGACTTCCTCTTCCGTTACTTCGCTGTTGCGCTCATAGCAACGTTTTATATCGCTAAGAATGTCTATTGACGTTTTGCAGATAACCGGCACTCCTGTATTGATAATCGCAAGCGCAATTGCAATCGCCAAATGTGTTTTACCTGTTCCGCACGGACCTTCAAGGTATAGCCCTTTACCCTGAGCAGAGTATTTCTTGAAATTCTTGATATAATCAGTCGCTATATCAAAAGACTTTTTGTTTTCAGCGGTAACGGCAAAGCTTTCTATCGTCCGTGATAGGTAACGTTTCTTTATTCCGGACTTGCCGAGTATGCTTTCGATTTTCTGCTTTCTGCGCTCCTGTTCTTCGGTAAGCTCTTTTTCTTTTTTGATTTTTTCTTGTTTAGCATCCCACTCTTTCCAAAACGCAACCGCTTTTTCACAATCGCAACGTGGTTTTTCAAGGTTCCAGATCATCGCCTGCCCCATAAGTACAACGCACTCATAGTACAACGTTTTCCCGCAGTATTTACATTTTTCGGGCTTTGGAACAGGTTGCGTACTCGGTATTCCCAGCTCTTCGACTTCCTTGCTTGTGTAGATAGGTCCGTGAGCATTACCAATTGCTCGGCTCGAAAGGTTTTTCATTTCTTCCATTGTTCACGCCGCCTTTCTCTTTTAGCTCATACACGCTTTGCCATGAGCGCTCAACAGATTGTTCAAGAATCTTCTTTTGCGTTACCGTATCACCGGGCGCAAGAGTTTCAAGCTTTTTGATTGTTATTTCCATTGCGTACTCTGTCATCGGCTTGCGCATTTTCTTTCGCATTTCGATGAATGCCTGCCATGCCGGCTCAAGCTCCGGAGCAACTGCGATAGCTGTTGCGGTTTTAGTTTTATTTATTTTATTTTTATTTTCTTTTATTTTATTTTCTTTTGTAGGGTTTTTCTCGGATTTATCGGGGTTTTTCTCGGATTTACTGGGGTTTTTCTCGGAAAAACTCTCTTTTGGGTGCACTTTAATAAACCCTAACGTCGCTTCTTCGTTTAAAATCCAAACGCTGGGTTCCACAAACACGTCTCTTTTTGTGGATTTTTTTGCTTCTTGATAACGTGTTTGTATTGATGCAGCAGTAAGTAAGTTGTCCGCCGAAAACCGTGTGTTATCAAACAGTGACTTGCTTGCGAGGAGCTGTACTATCTGCCTTGTCTTGCCCTCCGGCACTCCCGTGTCTGCACTTGCGCAGCACACCAAATCGTCGTCGTATGCGATGTAGTACCCCTTGCCTTTGTATATCTCACAAAGCAGGTAAATGTAAATTATTATCGCATCAGTGCCATATTCCGAGCCTCGTATAATCTTGATTTTTCTATCCGAAAAAAAGTCCACATCAAAAGGAAAGTACGACAAACCGTCGCATTGAGGTCTTGCCATCGCTACCTCCTTGACTTTGTGTTAAGCCTGAGCTTTTTACATAAGTATTCGTCAAGCTTTATACCGTAGATGTAGTTTTCTTCAAACAGTTCTTTTTCTCGCTGATGAGCTTCCATATGATGTTCGTGACACAACGCTATTGCTCTTAGTCCTATATGAACTATCTCTTCACGGTCGCCGCCTATGCCTATGCGGTCTACATGGTGTACTTCCGCTCGTGCGTTGCATATAGCACATTTGCGGTGTTCAAGGCACATATACAGATATTTGCCTATATCATCCGTTTCGTGTAGCAGCGTGTCCTTTGTCGGCACATCCCAGTGAAAACAAAACTCAATGAGATGTGTTATGAAGTCCTTTGCCGTTGTCATATCGACATCCGAAAGGCTGAACCATTCACTGTCGTGACGCTTGATGAAGTCCCAGGTCATATATGCCCGAATAAATTCGGGTTCGTGACCGCTCCATAATGCTATATCACGAACTATAGCGAATATTTTTCGTCTTTGTTCGGCTGAGATCCTGCGGCCGTCATTCAGCCGCAGTTCCACGCTTCCAATATGCTTCTGGACGAGCTCACGCTCTATGCTTTCAGGAAGTTCAAGCAACAGCTTATTGCCGTGCTTGTCAAATTTAAGTATCTTTCCGGTCGTTATCATCTGCTGTATCACGCTCCTTGTGAGTGTGCATATACACATATACGCCGTTAGGACCTATGTTGCGGTAAATGAAGTCATCGCATTTTTCTTTCGACAGATGATTTTTCTCTGCCTGAATTTCGTAGGCGTATTCACCTGCGATTTTCTTTTTTGCGATGCGTTCCTTTATATCCGCCTCCGTGTGATTAGCCTCTATCATGTAGAGGTCGTAATTGCGGGCTGTAACGCCATTTAAGTTGTTTGTGTCGGTGGCATATATCATCTTGCCCTTGTCAGCAAAATGCAGCTTATAGCCGCAGTTTGGTACGTTGTGCTTTAGCGGTACAGGGATTATATTGCATATCCCGTAACCGTACATCTTGCCGTACTCAAAAACATCTATTCGGCGTTTGGATATACCCATATCTAAAAGCACAGGAACAAGCCAACCACAACAACCGAAACGCAGTAACGGTCTGTCCCTTGCAAGACTGCGTATCGAGGATTTATTAAAGTGGTCTGAATGAATGTGCGTGAGCAATACAAGCTTCAGCTTGTTCACATAAGGACGTATCAGCTTGTAGCTCACACCGCAATCAATCAGAATGTTATCCTCGATAACCACCGCATTACCCTGCGAGCCGGTGGAGATTATCTCATACTTAATCATAAGTCTTCGAGGTTGATATTCTCTACAACATCAGCAACTTCGGGCTGTGTTACCTCGCTATTACTTACAAGGTGCGGCTCTGCGGGCATTACGTCCGCTTCGGTTGCGATATTTTCAAAGCCGTCAGAACTACGCTGAAGAACGTTGTTATCGTGTTCAAGCGCTACTCTCAGCGGTTCTACTGCCATTCCGCCCCACTTGCTGATGAGCTGACGTATCATAGTCTTTTTCGCCATATCATCAAAGCTCTTGTACCAGAACGACGAGTATTTCCACATCTCGTTTGCCGGGATTTCGTTGTTTATCAGCTTTGCATACGCATCTTTGCTGAACGCAGGACTGTATTTGTCTGCATACACAAGCATTTTATCCTTGCTCCAGTACAGCGTTTTTCTAAAGCCGTCAACGTACTCGAACATTGCGTAATATCCGATAGTATCCGTCTTATCGCGCTTTTCTTCGTTTTCGATGAAGCTTGCTTCAAATTCTTCCGTCAGCGGATCCCAACGTATCAGTTCACCGTCCTTGATTTCGTGGACGATGATTTTGCGGTACATACCGCTACGAACAGCAAGCTGAATGTAGCCCTTGTAGCCAAGAACAAACTGTGCGTTGACGCATTCGGGCAAAATCAGATTACGATTACGGTCATACTTTGCTTTCTGCTTGAACGGCACGAGATAATACTGTCCGAGCTGTGGTGACGGCGAAAGATTAAGGCTTTCGCCGAGGAGTGCGCCTGCTACAATCGTAGATGTTTCGCACTCCTGCAACTGCGGATTGACCGCTACCGCAGATGTGATTGACGCAATAAAGCGTTTTGCCCTTTCGGGATCGGCAAGCGTGTTGCGTATCAGATTCTGATACGTTGGTGTGCTTATCGCCACCGAAAATTTAGGCTTCTTCTCGACCGGTGTATTATAACTGCTCATACTTGTAACCTCCGTTTACCAAGAAATTCTTTAACGCTTTTATTTCTTCAAGCGTTCCATTAACAGCGAATGCAACACGGTACAGCTTTGCGGGCTGTTCCTGTGCTTCGGCAACAGTAGGCGGTGCAATCGCTTCCTGCTGTTCTTCGCCGTAACTTTCGACTGCCTCATCGACACGAGCCTCAGCCGCTTCATAGATTGTCTGCTGTTCCGCCTGCTGTCTGGTTCTCTCTGCTTCTTCTTCGATAGCCTTTTTGCGTTCAATCACCGTCTGAATGGAATACGCAACATTGACTGTCCGCTTGTATTCAACGAGGATTTCCGGCTGTAAGTCCTGAGGCTGAGTGCCGATAAGCTTCAGCTCGTCCGCTATTCTGTCAAGATATGCGGCAGCCTGCTCCCTAAGCTTTTTGGTGCTTGCTGAAAGCGTTACCGTGATACCGCTTTTTTCGTAGGGAACAAAGTCGATACCCAGACTTTCCGCATACTCGTCATAGTATGCTCTGATTTCCTTTTCCTTGTTAGCCTTGATTGCGTTTTCGACAATTGCAATACGTCCCTTGAGGATTGCATCCGTCTGCTTATAGATATTCGTTACGCATTCGGTATACACTTCCTCAAATCGCTCATACGGCGACATAACTGCACGCTTGACCTCTTTGCGCTTTTCTTCAAGCTCGCTGAAATCTTTGTTAAGATCTGCTCTGAGGCTTTTGATTGCCTTGACTGTAGCGTCGTTACAGTCAAGTGCTAAAACGTGCTGCGTCTTAGCGTCGATCTCAGCTTTGATAAGCTGTAATCTTTCTTCGATTATCGGCAACTGTTTAATTGTGATAATCTGACTTTCCATTATGTGTAGCACCTCCTAATGTTTCTGACATCATTCTGTCTATGACTATCTGTTCTGCGATTAGCATAACAGCATAATCTATCGTTAATCTTGCTCCGCTCGCATCTCCTTCTCTTTCTACGATACGGAAGAGCTTCGCATGAGCTTTAGGCAACGCCACCCAGAACTCGCTGTCTGCAACAGCGCCTATTCTCAGCATTACCTGTGTTTTCAGCGACATCGCCATATCTTGACATTCCTTTCCGAATGTGATATACTCATCACAGTAGCACTTTTATATTTATTTCTTTGGCTGTCCTTGTGACAGCCTTTTTCCTTTATACTGATTCTCTACCGACAACCTCATAGACCACTTTGTGTATGTTTGTCATACTGTAGCACGTTTCGCTTTGCGTATGTCCTTTTCTATGGAAGTGTGTTTCTGTCGCATCGAAAAGGTGTGCATTACAGCTTTCAAAAACAAACTCACACCAGTTGCCATAATCTCCGTACTCAGTACGGAAGATGTCGCCGGGCTTCATTTCTGCGGCTGTCTTGATGATAGGCTTCTCATATCTGATCATCGTCTTCGTCCTCCTCGCCCTCACAGTCTGTTACATTGATATTGTTCACAATGCCGGCAAGTGCACAGGTGATCTTCATTACTTCTTCACAAGTAGTAACGGTTGTGCTAACTTTAAATTTCATTCTATTGGTCCTTTCAAAATAATTTTAACTGTTCGTAATCCTGTCTCCAGTCAACTCCGATATAGTCGAGAACGTGTCCCCAGCCCTGATCATACATCCAGAATTTCCACTCTTTTGGATTGCTTTGATAAAGCCTATCAAATCTATGAGGCCTTTTTTCAAGTTGGATACCGAACCCACAAAACGAACATCCGGTTCGTTGAGCCCCTGTCGTGAATAATGTTCCGTCGGCCTTACGCTCTATCGTACCGTATATTTCCGGAACGTGTACATTTAAATCAAGCGCAAGTTGCAGAATGTCCTGTCGAGTGAAAATTGCAAACGGTGCTGAACGAATAGTTGATGCTCCGAAGTAATTACAGCCGTTAATCATCAACGACTTTTGCCGTCTGCCTCCTTCGGAAGCCATAAGCCCCAAGAACGGCACGCTGTTATGTTTCTTAGCCCAGTCATCACAAGGCTTTTCCTTTAAAAAATAGCAACATTTTGAAGATACCTTGAAATCGGGCACCTTGTAATTAACGTTTTCAGTCTCGTTTTCATACCCTCCGAATAGTTCGAGCCAACGTTGCGATAATTTCATTCGGCTACCTGTGCGATTTCCGCCATATTCTCCTGTTTCGCCGGTTATGATGGCATGTCTGACTGTCTTATTTTGATCTGATGGGTTTTGAAGCAACTCAATTTTTGCCGCTATTTCTTTGCTAAGTATCGGATAGCCGAACTCTTTGATTACATCAACTTTTGACTTGTACGGTCGTATAACTTCAACACCAAGTTCTTTATGTACTCTCTGGATTGATACATCTTCAAGGCTCGAAGCGGATATGCCCGGCACAAAGAAGCCACAATAATCGTTTATGAACTTATAAAGAGTTATGCTGTCCAGTCCTCCAACTGAAACATGACAATTCAAATCACGCTTGCCGCACTCTTCTACAAACTCCTTCACCCGAGTGAATGCGTATCTGACCTTGAAATCGTACGGCTGTTTCATTTTGACGCGAAAATCGGCGATACGCTTGTCTGCGTTGATAGCGTCCATGCGCTCGATAACATTCATCTGCTTTCCCTTTCCGCAATCTCGCTGTCTATCATCGTTTCATCGTATCCTCGGCTATGCAGAACATCTTTTGCCCACGGACGCAGTTCTTCGCTTTGGTATGCTCTTAACAGACAGTCAAGGCAGTATTTCTGACAGCCATTTGGCAGTACAGTGCCGCATGTTTTGCAATGGTATTTATTTTTATGCTGCTCCCGATACTTTTCGTTGCGTTTTCTTCTTTGCTCTCTTCTTGCTTCGGCGTGTGTCTTTTCATACCGCTTTTTGTATACAGTCTTCCGTTTAGCTCGGCAGTCATTACTACACAAGCAATACAGCGGATTTGCCGCTAAAAACGATTTTCCGCACACGATGCAGGTCTTTTTAAATTTCATTTCCGCCTCCGTTTCTTGTTTATCATCTGGTCTTTGATAAAATCACCGCACACGATATTCCGCTCAAGTATCTGCGCTGCTATCAGTCCCGATATGGCAGGAGCTTTCGGATACTGCTTGATATACATGTCAAACAGTCGCCCTTTGGCTTCCTCAACGTTATCCTGCTGTATATCCACGCCATAAACGCTTTTCAAGGCTCTCAGACCGTCTTCCCAGTCTTTGCATAACTTAAACTTCCGCTCAAGGATCTCGACAAGGAAGTTTCCCGTACCGCAAGCAGGCTCTAAAAACGTCGTTTCGACATTTACCCACATTTCTTCGGGAACGAGATCGCACATATCCTTGACGATGTGTTTCGGCGTAAACACTTCTGCAAAATCCTTAACTCGCTGTTTACTTTTTATCAGCTTTTCTGACATTGCTTGCTCCTTTCTCTGCGGCGGCGAGAATACTGTCGTAAAGATCTTCCGCATATCCCTTAATAGTTTCATCGTCCGGACATTCGTCACGAGCGTCTTTTAACATCGCCGTTATCCGCCGCATTACCATAGCTTTTTGCTTGCTGTTAAACAGCTTGTACTTGCATTTTTCACGGTTTGAGCGATTCCACTCTTTATATGCGGGTGTCTTTAGTGTGTACGGATTTGTCTGTTTCCCGCACTTGTCACAACGTACCGCAAAATGTATTCTTGGCTCGCACCCCCAACGTTTGCACCTCTCACACTCTTCTTCGGGTGGGACTGCCACAACCGTAAGACCAGTACCACCGCAGATGCACGGTAACAGTTTATCTGCCATCGCTGTGCTCCTTCCTGAGCCGTAACATCGCCAGTGTACCCCTGTACCACTCTTTGAGGAGCAGTCCCATCAGATACCACACTGTCACTGTCAGCCCCGCTATGACTATCCATTCGCCGCCTACGGCGAGATATCCGCGCTCTTCGTATGCCGCGTTAACAAACAGCAGAGCTGTTATGTTGCACGCAAGAGCTGTTACTATTGCCTGCACTGCTCGTGCGAGTATGTACAGGATAACTTGTTTCTTCATCATGCTTGTCCCTCCATGTAATTTCTCAGCACCGATTTCTCAACGAACCAATACTTCCCTACCTTCTTTGCACCGGGTATCTTGCCCAGTCTACAGTACCTTGTGACTTCAGGTATCGTGATACCCATAAGCCCTGCAAGATACTCCTGCGACAGCATCACGGGCAAGAAGTCCCAGTTGCGTACTTGCGTCTTAATGCTTGCCATTATGTACCTCTTTTTCCTTGCGTCTTACTACGCTGTCTTGTCCTTTGCCTTATCGCCGTATGCCATTGATATGGCAAGCAGCTGCGCCGCTGTTGCATTTATCAGTGCGGCGGCAAGCTTTTTCTCGTGTTCCGGGAGCTTCTCATAAAGCTCTGTTGCGATTTTTACATCATCATTTTTCGGCATATTATCCACTCCTTTACATTGTTTTCTCACTGTGGTATAATCACCTTTAAAGGAGGTGATTATTATGACGTGTCCATTTGCTTCTGCCGATAAGACGCCAGCTCCATGTCATGTAAGTTGTGCACTTAAAGTAGGCAATAAATGTGCTTTTACTATACTTGCTGAAGCAGAGCTTGCAAAAGCAGTGCAGCTAAAGAGCGATAAGCACATTAGCAATATTGCACATAGCGTTGCTGATAAGGATTAAATCGTCAAGCGCTACGCATTCATCGCTTTTCTTCGCAAGCAGTTCCAGCTGTTTGCGAAGAATTTCTTTTTCATTTGCCATTTTTCTCACCTCACCTTGCTTTATCTACCTTTCAATGATATAATGTTAATATCTTATATGGAAAGGAGTGACTGATTTGAATACATTTTGCCCGTTTCTCAAAGATGCCTGTCGCACTGACTGCGTGTTCAGAGTTCGTGAAACATCAGCAGATGAAGAAACTATAACAGTTTGCCGACTGGTTTCTTCTGCCGCAGTAAATTCCGAACTATGCGACATAATCATCAAAGAGAAGAACTCAGAAAACGAGCGGTAAAATCCGCTAAGTAATCTTCTTCCGGCACCGTTGCTCTTTTGCGGAGTATCTTTGAGCAAAAACTCAAGATTTCTTCCGCTTCTGCAACGGTGCATTTGTTTTCAGCAAGAATATTTAGTATTGCCGCCGATGTCTTAACATTTTTCTCTGTTACGGTCATGTTTTCACCACCTTTCGTATTATTGAAAAAATATTGCTTTCGTGATATAATCACCGTAGAGAGGAGGTGATTATTATGACAGTTTCTCAGCTCGACACTAATCTTGAAAAGATACTTAATGATTTTTCTGAAGAAATCCGCTCAAATTATCACGACGGCTCAACAGAGCCGATTACCGAGCACGATATCAACGAGTTTGCACGACAAACTTTCTATGCAATGAACGAATTTCGCAAAGAAATTGTAAAGTATCTTAACGAACATTAGTCTCCCGACCGGTTCTGTGTTGCTGCACAGTTCCGGTCATTTTCTTGCTTTCAGGTCACTGATATCGTGTTCTATAAGTTCCGCAAATTTCGGAAAATCAACTTTTCCGTAATAGAATGTCATTGCTTGCGACTGACTTTGAAGAATGCGGACGCGTGCCTCAAGCGACGATATCTGTTCTTTTATTTCGTGGTAACGCTTTTTCGATATAAACATTTTTCACCTCCTTTGGTTGTTGCGGTTACGCTTAAAGCGTAATTTTTGAGCAAAAAGAAATGTCATCGTAACGTACACGGTATGTATCAGTAATAGCCGGGATATACTTAGTCGATGGATACGCTTTACCGCTTTCCCACTTTGAGAGCGTTGTTTTGCTCACGCCTATCAGTTTCGCCGCTACTTTTTGATTATATCCCGCATTTACTCTTGCCGCTTTTAAAGATATAGACATTGTATTATCACCTCACTTTCTTTTACGCTTTTGGCGTAATTTAATAATATCACGCTTTAAGCGTAATGTCAAGGTCTTTTTTTCAATTTTTGTTGACTTTTTTTCATTTTTAGTGTAATATATAAGAAGGAGGCGATATTATGACAGCTCTTGGAAACAAACAGATAATGGCTGACAATATTGCTTATTATATGTCAGTAAAAGGCGTTGATAGAAATCAGCTCTGTGATGACCTCAATTTCAAGTATTCAACGGTGAGCGAATGGCTCGCTGCAAAAAAATACCCACGTATAGATAAAATTGAAATTATGGCTGAATATTTCGGTATAACAAAATCTGATTTAATTGAAGAAAGAAATCAGCCAACCTCCCCCACCCCCGAAATCACCGACAGTCAGCTTAAATTTGCCCTATTCGGCGATGCTGAGATAGATGATGATGTACTTGACGATGTAAAAAGGCTTGCCAAGCTCCATGCGGAGATGAGGAAGCAGGAGAAGAACGAGAAGAAATAAAAATGCTCCCACCGATACTGCGAATATCGGCAGGAGCTAACAGTAAGATTTCTCAAACTGTTTCCAAATAATATAATATCATACTTTCGACATAAAGTAAATACGTTTTATAGATTTTGTCATATAGATTTATATGTTGTCACATTATGTCGAAAAGATTGAGGAGGAATTTTACTATGGATTTCATCGATCAGATTAAGCAATTTGCAAAAAGAGTTGAAACTTTAAAGCCTAACCTTCAAACAGAGGAAGCAACCAAAACAGCTCTGATAATGCCTTTCTTTTCCTTGCTTGGCTATGACGTATTTAACCCTGACGAATTTGTGCCGGAGTACACTGCCGATGTAGGTATTAAAAAAGGTGAAAAAGTTGACTACGCTATAATGAATAACGGCGATCCTGTCATATTGATTGAATGTAAATGGATAGGTGAAAATCTTGAAAAGCATGACAGTCAGTTGTTCAGGTACTTTGGCACTTCCAAAGCAAAATTCGCAATTCTTACCAACGGTCAGTTTTATCGTTTTTATACTGATCTTGATGAAACCAACAAAATGGATGAAACTCCTTTCCTTGAAATCAATATACTTGATATAAAAGAAAATCAGGTTGCGGAATTAAAGAAATTCCACAAATCGCAGTTTGACATTTCAAAGATATTTGATGTTGCTTCGGAGCTTAAATATTCGAATGAATTTAAAACAATACTGGCTAAACAGTTGCAACAGCCGTCGGATGATTTCGTGAAATTGTTCCTTACCGGAATATACGAAGGAAAACTAATGCAATCGGTAATCGAAAAGTTCCGTCCTATACTTAAAAAGGCACTTAACGATTATATCAATGAATTGATGAGTGATAAAATCAAAAGTGCTCTGGATGTAAATATAGCTGATAAACAACCTGAAAATGTACAGGAAGAAACAACCGAAGAACCGAAAGAGAAAATATCGAGAATAGTTACAACTAATGAAGAACTGGAAGCGTATTTTGTTATTAAAAATCTTCTGAAAGAATACTGTGCAATGGAAGACATAGTGTATAAAGATACTGAAAGCTATTTCGGCATACTTTATCAAGGAAAAACCACAAAATGGATCTGTAGATTTATACTTACAGATAACAAGAAAACCATCATTATTCCGGATGAAAACAAAAAGGAAATCAAACACTCATTACAAAATGTATACGAAGCAGAAAAATACATAGATGAATTGAAAGCAGCGCTTAACAGATATATCAAATAAACCCTTCCCCGCCGTAACAAGCGGGGAAAAGTTATAGGAGGTCGAAATGGCAAGAATAAAAAACAAAGCCCGTGATGACGGGCGCTTGCAGTCTAAGGTGTACATTGGCACCAAGAACGGCAAGAAACAGTATAAGTATGTGTACGCTACAAACGCAAAAGAGCTTGAGCAAAAAGTACAGGAACTGAAAACAAAGCTGAACAAAGGTCTTGACCTCACGGCCGACCGTGATACTTTCGGCTACTGGGGCGAAAAATGGCTGAAGCTGAAAAAGATAGAAGTATCGGCAGGAAGATATGTCACTTACTGTGCTCGGTACAAAAACCTTGAACCGCTGTACTCAATGAATATCTCGAAAATCAAAGCTACAGACATCCAGGACATTATAATCGACTGCGCCACAGAGCCGTCAGAGCGTACCGGGAAACCGTACGCAAAGAAAACGCTTATCGAGATACGCAACACGGCAAGTCAGATCATAAAGCTTGCGATACAAAATCGTGTACTTGACTATGACTGCGCCGAAGCGGTCAAGATACCAAAGTCGGCGGAATCGTCTACCCGCCGAGCTCTGACGGAAGAAGAACAGTCCTGGATAACCGATACTCCGCACAGAGCTCAGACGGCTGCAATGATCATGATGTATGCGGGCTTACGCAGAGGCGAGCTTCTCGCTCTGACCTGGCGGGACATTGACCTTGAAAACGGTACAATATCAGTTACAAAGTCTGTGGAACTTATAAAAGGCTTGCCACACATAAAGCCGGGCGGTAAAACCGATGCGGCTACAAGGACCGTGTATATTCCTCGCAAGCTGATCAGCTACCTGCAGAGCACGCCGCATGATCCTCTCGGCCTGGTATGCCCGACAGTAAAAGGCACACCGATGACTGATACAGCGTGGCGCAGACTATGGGAAAGCTATCTGACAGATCTCAATATCAAGTACGGCGACTGGGCGAACTGTATGCAAACAGGTGGAAAGCGCCCGGCAAAACACTCGCCAATAGAAAAGCCATTTCTGATCCCTCGTATCACTCCGCACTGGCTCAGGCACACCTTTATCACTATGTTATATATGGCAGGCGTGGACGTACTCACGGCAAAAGAGCAAGCCGGGCATGCTGATATATCGACTACCATGTCTATATATACGCATCTAGACGAGAAGTACAAGCGTAAGAGTATATCAAAGCTGGACGAGTACCTTGAGAGTATAAGTTAATAAGTAGGGGTGTCAAATGGGGGTGTCAAAAAAATTTATTCCGCATAACAAAGCCGTTTATAAGCATTTTGTTTGTGCGTTCGGGACGCAGAGGTCGCAAGTTCAAATCTTGTCACCTCGACCATAGTCTTTATAAACCGCATTGTTATGCGGTTTATTTTTTACTCTACACGATTTTTACACGTTTTATAACAAAAAATCCCCCGACAGAGCCTTGTAACTCTGATATGTACATCCAACCTGTCCACTGATCACCTATACCGATACGAGCTTCCTTGCCGTTGCGTGTGTACCCATTTCTCTTGCGACCGTGCCGTACCCCTCTGCGTGACTGTACGGCGCATTCGCCATAGTTTTCCGTCCCTCAGCGTGTGAATACTACGCTCCTGCAACATTATTTTCATAGTCGTTAAATATCTCGCAGTTTTTGTCTGCGTTGGTGTACTCGCCGACGCCGCTGGCATCAGAAGCCGTTTTACCCACACCATCAAGACGTTTTTCCGTCTTACTTTTTACTTGCACAGGTATCTTATTTATTGTGCTTGCATCCGCCGCTGAAATCACTGCCTCAGATGCGCTTCACTGCAACTCAAAAAGCCGACCGTGTGTTTCCCGGCAGTATAGCAGCCGTGTACATCGGTCAGCTTATCAAGTATTTCGTTTGCCGCACTCTCGGCTGTAGTCGGATTATCCAACCAGTGTATCAGCACGCTGATGTGCTTTTCGTGTGTTTTCGTGCATGGCTTACCGCCTATACTGATTTTCTTCGGATAGGTGTTTCTTGACGCATACACGCCGATACACTTATCCTGATTTGCGTCTATACAGCCTGCGTATACATTCTCTATGCCGAGAACATCAGCAAGCATATCGCCTGCGTCTATGTAATCGTCATAGATCTCCTGCGCCTTTCTGATGTCAATATTCGCCTGGAAGCGATTTAATGCGCCCCACAGATACAGCGTTACTGTTTCGAGCTTGTCAAAATCCGCCATACCCGCAACAAGCGACTTGCCTGTTTTCTTCTCGATCTCGATCGACGATGCAGCCGAGATTTTAAGCTTGTACTCGGTATCACCGATCTTCAGTGTTTCATAGGGTAATCTGTTTTCTTCCATTTTAATATCCTCCGTTTGATTTTTCGCATAATAAAAGCACACCCTCTCAGATGTGCTTTTACTATTGTTTTATTGTTTATAATTGATGTGTGAAACATCTTCTATTTTGTATTTTGTTATACCCGGTATCAAGTCATTAACGGTGAAAAACCATTTATCACCCGGAGCAAAATCGAGCGTATTTGCCATTCCGGTAGATAAACGAGTGCCGTTATCATCATAAAAGCCAACAGTTAAATCAAAATAATCCAAACTCTTTCCCGAGTTGTTAATGCAATATCCTGAAACCGTTGTTTGTTCCATACCGCCAATGGTTTTTGTAACACACTGAACATCCTCAAACAGTATGTCTTTTTTCTCTTCTTCAGGTTCAGCAGTAGTATCAGCTTTAGTTGAAGAACCGGAAGGCTTTGATGAATCGCTTTTGGTCGAGCTTGCCGGTACAGATATAGAACCGCTTTTGGTTGTCGTAGGTTTGTTTGAAGTGGTACTTTCCCCTTTCCCGTAATTAACTGCCGCATTTACAATAAATAAAGCAACAATTACAAACACAAACGCTCCTATTAACCCGCCACAGCTTATACCCTGTCATGTACCGCAATAAGCGCAGACTTTTGCACCGTTTGGTATATTCATTTTACATTTGCGACATTTCATTATATTCCTTCCGTGATACTATATTTGCATTTATAATACCACGAAGGGTTATAAATGTCAAGTTATGCCGCAGTTACGTCCTCAAGCTCTGTAAGAGGTGTGCTTCTGAGCGTGAATTTAAGTGCTGCATTGACCTCTGCCGCAGAACGCTTTACCGATACCTTTGAACTCCACAGATAGCATGTACCATCGCTGATTTCAAACCCCATATTCTTCTCCTTTACAATAATAATATTTATTTCAGATTCAAAGATTCTCTGATAACTCCGCTACGTTTAATCTTTTTTACAAGATTATCAAAATCCCGTGCGATGTCCATACCGTCACTAACCCTGTCTGCAAGCCCTGAGTTAAGGCTTTCGATATTTTTATTCATAAGGGCGTGTATTACCTCGTTGCGATATGAACACCATTCGTTCATACGGGTAAACACTTCTCTTACTTTCTTTATATCAAGTTTATCCGTGTATACTTTTCTGATTGCATAGAGATATTTGCTCTTATCAGCGTTATTATATCCGTTCTCTGCCCATGTAAGTGTAGCTTCGATTATTTTCCTTTTACCCGATATCTGATTGATAGACGGAAATCTGAATTTATTATCTTCACATTCGTCAAACATAAATTTCAGTTCGTTTTTGCTTCTTTTATTGTCAAATCTTGTTGACTGTCTGGTATTAAGACATCCGAGATAGAAAAGCCACGCCCTGAGCCTGTCCTCCATAATAGCATAAACAATAAGCATAGCCTCAAAATAAAAGCCGTTTTTAACCGCTTTATCATAACGTTCAAATTGCGTTTTGTATGTTGCTTCCTTATCAACCCCGTCCGTAACAGGCCGGATTTTTCGTTCCGGCACATCAATCCCTCCTTAAATATTCGTTTATATCAAACCCTTCCCTGACAGCCGTTCTCACAAGCTCCTCATCGGACATCCTTAGTACTCGTTCGGCTTTATCGAACATAGCAGGGGAAATTGCAAAAGCACCTGTTCCGTAATAGTCAAACAGATCGTTTTCGAGCCTGTCCGTATCAATTTCTGAAATATCAGAATAGTATTCACTGTACATAATCACACCTTGCTCCTTTTTCCGTCGTCAATCACTTCTATAATATCACCTTGTCCTCTCAGCCATATATCAACGCCGTCACCGTAAATTTCCGCTTTTATAAGCCAACCGTTTTCGTCACGCTTTATTATCTCGACAGTTGGAAATCCGTCAAGTACGGTTTCAATACCGATAACATGAAACAAAAAATACAGAAATTCTACTGCTCTGATTCTCTGTCAAGCGCAAATGAACAGGGTCTGTCCATTCATAAATGTTATAATACCATCGAAGTTAATGAGTTGTATATCTTCAATAAAATCAACTGTTAATTATAGCATTTTCCGTCGTTTTTGCAAATTTAATATAGTATTCCCTCGAATCAATCGATAAATTTGTTGAAATTTGCTGAATTATATGCTATTATCTAATTATAACAGTAGTATTAAATTGAAATTCGTTATATTAAGGTTATATTAAGTATGAGGTGAAATTTATGGCTATTATCCCAAAAGGTAAAGAACCTGCAAATGTCAAGAAAAGGCTGGATATTCTCTTTCCGAAGTTGAATCAGGCTTATCCGGATAAGAAAATATCGGGATTATACAAAGATCATAAAAAATGGGGCGAAACTGTTACAGAATTGTATCGGGCTTTAGGATACCCTGACGGCACTTCTTTTCTTGAAGCATACGGCTATACAGTAGTAATCCACAAAGGCGGAAGACACACAACAATTGATCCGGATATAGTTATACTGAATCTTATGGAAAAGTATCCTGACGGTAGCGGATTCACAAGCATCACACAGTTGATTGAAGCGGATGAGGAATTTGCGGCGGTACATAAAACACTTGCCAACAACTCAATGCAGTATTTCGGGATGCCGTTGGGAAAATATCTGACGGAGCAGGGTATACTGAGTCCGAAAAAGCCTATGAAAAAAATGAAGCAGGATATCTCACTTTACAAAATTTGTATTGCAGGCACAAATGCAGAAGTCTACTATTCCTCCGTTCGTAAAAATAGTCTGAAAGAAAACGATTATGTATTTGTGCCGTTTGGTATGCGCAATAAAAATCTGATCGGTAAAGTCAAAGAAATAATTACTTGCAGTGAAGACGAAATTCCGTGCAATATCAAGATAAAGAGACGGGTGACTGAAATCTATTTTTCGCCACATACACAGTCTGATGAATTTTTAAAAAATATAATCCGAGCCGATTCGGCAGTTAAGGCTGAAACTTTGATAAGTAAATTATCAGTAACCGACTTCATGCCGGCAGCAAAGTCTGAGGTAACGGCAGAAAATATAATCTGGGCGTGCTGCAAAGGCTTGTCGGATGAGATCGTAAGCGTGACCGAATATCTTATCAAAAAGAATAGTTATGCTTATGGGTATAATGATATTATCATATCAGAAGACGGTATAAGCGAAATTTTCGTTTATTCTGATGATGTGAATAAAGTAATAAAGAAGTTTCCCAATATCAAAGTCGCTGCTTTTTCATACGATGAAAACAGCGGTAAAATATCTGTTTGTTATTCGGAAAGCGGATATCCGATGTTTACAGATAAATATGAAACCGGCTACTGTGATATAAAAGATAAATCTGCTTGGGTTTTACAGCATACGCCTTATGAGGATTTAATAATAGACGGCATTACTTACAAATTCAGAAATAAATCCGACTGGGATGAACTTAACTATGTTTTCGAGAATTCCGACGGAAAGAGCAATCAGCTCAGAAAGGGATAAATTATGGCAGGATCAAAAACTTATGTATATTGCAATGTTTTACCCTCGGGTTATAAATCTCCATACCTGTATATCACAGATTTTGAAGTAAAGCCCGGTGATATTGTTATTATCCCTTTAAGAGACAGAGAAAAAGCCGGTCTTGTAATCGACGTCAACACATATTCCTATGACAATGCTCCGTTCCACCGGAACAAACCAAATATATATCAAGATTTTTCAAAGATGAAGAAACCTCAGCGTTTCAGACGCAGAAGATATGGCTTGACGGAGAAAAAGCAATCCGCCAGAAGATAAATGATTCTTTCCAAAAACAGACTACAAAATTTTCGTTGCTTTGTAATGGCGTAGAAAAAGAAAAAATGCGTAAAAGCTATCGTTATTACATTGATTTACTCAAAAATGTCGGGGAAAGCAATAAAATCACAACCGCTCTCATTAAAAATTTCAATTGCGGTGTTGAATTGTCGGATGACGGAAAAACGGTAACCGGATTTATCGTTGATAAAAATAATAAAACTCGTCTGCCTTATGTTCGCATTCCGTACGGTGTGGAGAAAATCTGCAGTGAAGCTATTTACGACAGAAAAATAGATCTGATGTTTACACCTGATGAGTTCGAAGACGATAAAATCTACCGCAGTGATTCTGTTAAAAGAATATTCACTGAATGCGGCAATAAGTATCTTTGTTCGGATGATATAGGAAAATATCGTTATTTAAACGGAAAAAGATATCTGATGAGTTTTAACAAGACGGATAGTAGAGAATATGTTATCCCCGATGACGTTGTAGGTTTGCACGCGGATTCTGTTTCTTTTGGCAAATGCACAAAACTTGTATTATCAAAAAGCATGGAAAAATTCAATGAAAATGCAATATCAGATAGTTATGTAAATTGTGATTCACATCTTGAAATTGTTGTACCTGAAAGCCTCAGACGAATACTGACAGATTCGGAAAAAAGATCGGATGATTACAGTTATTACGATGCTGCTGCTCATCGATCGGTAATGATAAATCCGATACGTTACCGGATAGATGAAAATAATCCTTATTTGTTTATCGATGAGGATTCGGTTTATCAGGTACTTGATGACGGTACTTATAAGCTCGTTATGAATTCATACTTCGGGCTGGGTAAAGCACTTATACTTGACGGTACAAGCGTGATCGGTAAATATGCGTTCTGTAATCATGAAAATCTGAATGACATAGAATTTCCCGAATCTGTAAGAGTTATTGAAAAAGGCGCGTTTTCCGAAACCTCACTTCAAACGCTTAAAATACCGCATTACATCGAAAGAATTGATTCTGCGGCATTTTCTGATTGTTATTCCTTAAAATCAGTAACACTGTATCCTACGTTAAAATCAATTGCCAAAGATGCTTTTGACGGTTGCAGTAATTTAGATAAAGTCTTAACGCCCGGTAATAACAAAGCGTTTGAATATAAAAAATGTGACGGTAAAAGAAAAATCAAACAGCTTGTTTTTGAAACCAAAGAGGAATTTCTGAAAAAGAATGAGGATAACAGACACAAATACGCGTGGATAAAAGACAAAGTATTTGTCCATACAGGGCTTAGTTTGCAAGAAGAAGCAGAATTTGACAGCTTCATTTTTGAAAACGGCGGAACTGTAAGAAAAAGTACTGTACTCAACACGGATTATCTTATTTATAATGCCGATTATGATCACGAAACCGTAAAACTCAGAAAGGCGAGGGAGCTTAAAGAAAAAGGTTCCGGTATTGAAATACTGACCACAGAAGAATGGAAAAAACTGATAGACTCCTAATGAGTTGAGTATCAGATGTACAGGAGGAATTAAATGTAACAGGTTAATACAAGATTGCATATAAGAGTTGCATCGCATGATGTATGGAAACGGTTTAATAAAAAGGATCTGAGCAAATACAAAATAGAGGATCTTTCTGAAATTGATGCAGACAGTTACGTAATAGATGAATCAAGTTTCAACGATATTGAAGAAATTGTCAAGATTATTTCCGGGGTTTTAGGAAATGAAGGAATAGTTATATCGGATTTGACTGATCTGAATATTGATCCTTTTACGGAATGCTATTTTTATTTAGGCGAAAGAGTAAGAAAGGCTTCGTTCTTTGAAGGATACAGTAAGCCGGATTTATGCTGTATGGCATATGAAACAGATATAGAGAATATTGATAAATGGCTGAATTATGCTAAATTCCGGACATCCGAGCAGGAACAGCAGGTAATGTCGTCGTGCGGCATTGTTGAAATTAACGGTATCTATAAAGAGATCAAGAAAAATATAACAGGTTTACCTGAGATTGCGTATCTCAGAGAAACAAGTATGAACAACCGATCGGAAGTAATAGAAAAATCATTGATCGGTGAGGAGGTTTACTTCGTTGATGCCGTCGATGAATACGATACGTTCAGGCTGGAAGTATTCAGTGAACTTGGTTCTCTCGGCTATCTTGATTCATATATCAGTGAAACGATTATGCCTTTGATGAAATCAAAGAAGCTTGATTACACAGCCAGAATAGCCGAGCTTGTGAAGCTTTCCGAAAGAAACAAGCACGCAAAAAGTTCTATTGTCGGTATCAGCATTGATGCGAAAATGTCCGACACACCGGTACATCCTAAAACATCCGTGCCGCATATTGAACGTTAAAAGTGTAGTGACAGAAACGCTCGGCTTGATTTTTTGTGGGGCTTGACAAGAACAGATCACACCGTTACTCTTTCAGAATCCCAAAAGCACCTTGTTGCTCACAACAAAAAATACAGCTATTTCCCTATCTGCCCTGAGTTGCCTCCTGCTTTTATTTTAAAGCTTGCTTGACTACCGGCGAAGTTTTATTTTTTTGTAACGCATCATTAGCAAACCAACAAATCACCTGTTTTTATTTGCAATTTTTCCTTGACAAAACAGATTAATTATGATATAATAAATAACTGTCAGGAGTTCGCTAATATGGCTCAGTCGGCAGAGCACATCCTTGGTAAGGATGAGGTCCCCGGTTCGAATCCGGGTATTAGCTCCAGAATATATTTACACCATTAAGGATACTGCATTTGTAGTGTCCTTAAAGGTATAAATATAATAACACAGCGAAGTAGCGGTAACTACTCCGCCGTGCTGATTACATTTTGAACGGTACTTTGTTACTTTTGACTTTGACGCACCCGAAACGAATTACAGCAATACAGCTACGTTCGGTATCCGCCCTTTCTTCGCTTACCGTCGGAACGGCTCATCGCAAAGTCTTGTTATGGCAAAACCGGTATTCAATTTGTACTGCCTTTGTTGGTTGTGGCAGGTGGGGATATACACTGCGGATTTACGCCTTGTATATCATAAAAAACAAGAGCTTTCAGACGTGCGTGGAAAAGCATCTGAAAACCCTTGCAAATGTATGTAAGCTGTGCTATAATAAGCACAGTACAAAGCACTTCTGCGAATCAGATTGATGTTCCAGCATCGTCTGAGGATAAGAGTAAGGCTCGCCAAAGCCTTGCTCCTGCGGGAGTGTTTTTATTTAACTCCTTTTTCAATTATAGCTTATGAAGCCTGTTTTGTCAATGCGGAAACGGTAAAAAACAATTGGTGAAAATTACAGTAATTTTTGCCACAGAATTGTGCAAAATGGTGCGACATAAGTTAATATCGTGCAGTTTTTGATCGTGAATATCTTACACCTTGCTACAGAATTATACTGTGGCAAGGTGTTTTTGTGTGGGTGCGACATTGTGGCGCAGTTTTCTTTTGCTGGGATTGCGGGAGTGCTCTGCTCTGCTCGGTGAAGATTATGAGAGGTGTAATTGCTGAGTAGGCACACTGCCCTTTATTTGATACTTAAATATGTGCGACACGGTGACGCAGCTACACTGTTTATGGGATAGATGTGGTGGTAGAATATAATAAATCGAATAGTGCTTTTAAAAAGTATAGCAGCCACTCAAGCATAACCTTTCACAATTTGGTTACAAGTATAGGGAATAGAGCATTAGTCAGTTGCAATTCGATGAATTTGAACTATATTAAAACTATCCGGAAAGCCGAAAGTCAAACGGATAACAAAGTATAAATCTAAAAAATAAAGCAGGCATATTTCAGGACGTTGGAATTTGACTGCTTGTATTGAAATCTGACATTTTTTGTGATATACTTTAAATAATAATCCGAGAGAATATTATCAATATGAAAATGGAGTAATTTATGCCGGTACATAATAAACTTGTCCGTGACAGGATACCTGAGATAATCGAAAAGTCAGGAAAAATTCCGCATTGTCACATACTTGACGAAAACAGATACCTTGCCGAGCTTGATCGAAAGCTCAATGAAGAATGTGCAGAATATCAGTCTGACAAAAGCATTGAAGAGCTTGCCGATATGCTTGAGGTAATGTACGCTATAGCAGTGGCAAGAGGTTATTCTGCCGAAGAGTTGGAAAAGGTCCGTGCTGAAAAAGCCGCAGAACGAGGAGCTTTCAACGACAGGATCTTCCTCGAAAGCGTAGATGATCAAGAGGTGAAATAATGCCACAGAACACATACCGCAGTGCATCCGGAAGTAGTGCCGAGGATCTGTTCATCGAATTGTTCAGCGAAACCTTCGGCGCAGAAAAAGCCGGATATCTTTATTCACAGTATCACTTTTACGATATCTATCAGAACGATCGTTTTGCAGACTTCTTTCTTGAAAGCGGTGCAAGAAAAATCGCCATAGAAATCGACGATGAAGCATCACACAACAAAAATATTATTTCACGCAACAAATTCTACGACGATCTTCTGAAACAAAACAGCATGGTGCATCTCGGCTGGGATGTTTTCCGCTGGGCAGTAAAGCAGATGCAGGTGCAACCGGACGCTGTCAAGGACGAACTGCGTGTGTTTATTGGCAGCAACACTTCATTCCGTGAGGTCGACGATTACCTTCCCACACAGCGTGGTAAAGCTATAGATGCGTTTGATTTCCGACTGAAAGAGCATCAGACAGAAGCTCTTAAGGCTCTTGAAGAAATGCGAAGCAAACACGAAACCATTGCTCTGCTCTACCATGCCACAGGTACAGGAAAAACAGTTACCGCTATTACCGATGCAAAACGTGTTGGCAAGAGAACACTTTTCATCGCACATACTCATGAGCTTGTCGAGCAGGCGGCACAGACATTCGGTAGATTATGGAGCAAAGTCAGCGTCGGCAGATTTGTTGATTCGATTAAACAACCGGATTCTTACGTTGTATGCGGAAGTGTCCAGAGTATAGCTCTGAATCTTGATATGTTCAGACCTGAAGATTTCGGGTATCTTATCATTGATGAAGCTCACCATGCAAGTGCAGATTCATATCAGAAGGTACTTTCCTACTTCAGACCGGATTTTACACTCGGACTGACCGCTACGCCCGAAAGATCTGACGATAAAAATATAATTGATATTTTCAAGAACACTGCGCATAAACTCGATATTCAGACAGCGGTTGAAATCGGAGAGCTTGTCCCTGTACGATGCATAAGAATACATACCAATATAGACCTTACAAAACTACGATTCAACAGCGTGCAGTACAATATCCGTGACCTTGAAAGCAAGATTTTTGTACCTGAACGCAATATGCTCATTGTTGACACATTTATGGAATATGTCAGCACAAAGCGCACGGTGATATTCTGTGCAAGCGTAAAACACGCATAACTGATTGCCGGAATGCAAAAGGACGGTATCATCAGCGGCAGCGAGCTGCAGAAAGCTCGGGAGAAAATATCCGAATACTATCAACCACCTTAAAGCAAATCTACGGAACCGAAATTTCGCAAGGGTTGGTTTCGAGGATAACCGACAAAATCTTGCCCGAGGTCAACGAGTGGCAGAACCGTCCACTTGAAGCGATTTACCCGGTGGTTTTCTTTGATGGAATCGTGTTCAATTCGCGCAAGGACAACAAAATTGTCACGAAATGCGTGTATTCGGTGCTGGGCATAAACATGGAAGGTCAGAAAGAAATCCTTGGCACTTGGATATCTGAAAATGAGTCTGCAAGCTTCTATGCAAGCGTATGTGCAGACCTCAAAAACCGTGGCGTGAAGGACATTTTCATTGCCTGCCACGATAACCTCACGGGGCTTTGTGATGCGATAAACTCGGTTTTCCCGAAGACAAAAAATCAGCTTTGCATAGTCCATCAGATTCGCAACAGCTGCAAGTTTGTTCCGTACAAAGATCTAAAGGCAGTCTGCGCTGATTTGAAGAAAATCTACGGCGCTGTGAATCTTGATGACGCCGAATTTGCCAAGGAAGAGTTCCGCGAAAAGTGGGATAAGAAGTACCCGAATATCTTGAAATCCTGGGATAAAAACTGGGCTGAACTGACTGTATTTTTCGAATATCCACAAGAGATACGGAAGATAATATACACGACGAATGCCATCGAAGGCTACCATAGAATGGTGCGGAAATTTACTAAATCCAAGTCGATTTTCCACACCGACGACTCTATTCGTAAGGTCATTTATATGAGCGTGACAGAGATTTCCAAGAAATGGACATGCCGGTGCGTGACTGGGGACTTGCATACGCTCAGTTTATGATTTATTTTGAGGACAGATTTGCAGCCTGACGGCTGTCGAGGACTCTGGTCTGTCGGTCAACCCCTCTGTCACTTCGTGACACCTCCCCCACTGGGGGAGACCACCCGTACCCCAGAGTTTATCCGCTGAAGAATACCGGTGAAGTATGAAAAGCAGCGAACTTTCTCCGCTGCTCTTCACCGTATATTCTGCAGCTGCGTCGGGGCGCTCTCCAGCGTTGCCCTGTTTCGCTGCAATTTTAGTATTGGTACGTTTTTCGGGATTATTCGTGTTTACACAGTTTATTTTTCAGACCCAACGTTTGAGCCGCCTGCACGGATAATTGCAGTCTTTACCTCGGTGAACATATCTATAACGGGAGAATAGCCAAATTCAACGTCCTCAGGAAGAATATGAACATCGTCTATAATCTGTTCCATACGCTCGAACGCGCCCTGCCATATGGTTTCATCAAGACCAACCGGTTCGGAGTCGGCAGGGTCATCATAGCTGCTGCGCCACATACGCCCTTCCGCAGACGTTATCTCAGGAATGGAAAGCCCCTGAAGTATTTTCATACAGGTATAGTCGTACTCAAAGTCGGCGACAAAGCCGCGGATACCGACCTCTTCAAATGCCTGACAAGCGGAAACGAGGCTGTCATAGTCGGTGGGCAGCGGAATGTTGTATTCTTCAAACATTGCTCTGTTGGCAACAAGACCGTCTGCCTCGCCGCACAGCGTAAGCCAGATAATAGTACCGTCAGCATTCGTGAAATTCCCGATATAGGATTCGTATATCGCGCCTGCATCCTCGTTGGTGGACAAATCCATAAGTTGGTTCTTAAGTCCCGCAGCGTCGTGCAGAGAAAATCTGCTGCAAGTAATAATGTCGGGCAGCTCTCCGTGCTCGTTCATAAACTTGCATAAATCAAGGTCATTGTTGCCCACTACAAATTCGATGTTAACGTCGGGAAGCTGCGACTGAATATACAGAGCGAAGCTTTCGTACAAAGCCGTGCTCCAAAGGTACACGGATATTGTGTCCGCGTCCTCCCTATGCCTGCATATTTGCCGCATTCCAGTCATAAAAAGTATATCTATTTTATAGTAAGTAAAACATAACTAAATATATCGTATCTGTTAAATAATGTAAGAGGTTTTGGCTTTGCAGTGTTTCGGCAGCTAAGCGTTTTTTATGCTAATATGAATTCATCGGTAATTATGTCCTCTCAGAAATGTGCCACCGCCTGAAACTTAATTTCAAAAAATGGTTGAAAAATTCGTCAAATTGTGGTATAATTATCCGTAAAGAACGTACAGGAAAAGTACCCGACAATATTTTTAAGGGCATAGTATAGGAGGCTTAATATGGATAAGAAAGCAATGTACAAGCTTAGTTACGGTCTGTTTGTTTTGACCGCCAAAGAAGGTAATAAGGATAACGGTTGCATAATAAATACCGCCATTCAGGCTGCTTCCGAGCCGAATCAGCTAAGCGTCTGTGTAAACAAGGCGAATTATACCCACGATATGATTACCCGCACCGGCGAATTTACGGTATCCGTTTTAAGCCGAAACGCAGGCTTCGATTTGTTTAAGCGTTTCGGATTTCAGTCCGGTCGAGATGTCAATAAGTTTGAAGATTACACCGAGTTTTCGCGCGGCGCAAATGGCATTTGCTACATTACGGAAGGCACTAACGCTTATATATCCGTAAAAGTAAACAAAACGGAAGATTTGGGCTCGCACACAATGTTTATCGGAGAGATTACCGATATGGAAGTGCTTAGTGACGAGCCGTCTGTGACATATGAGTATTACCTGAATAACATTAAGCCAAAGCCGCAGACTGTTGGTACGACCGACGACGGACAGACTATATGGCGTTGTACCATATGCGGATATGAATACGTTGGCGAGGAGCTGCCCGAGGATTTCATCTGCCCGTTATGCAAGCACCCCGCTTCGGATTTTGAAAAGGTTGTAAAGAGCGCGGAGGAAAAAGCTGCGCCCGCAAATAAGTATGCGGGAACAAAAACCGAGAAGAACTTAATGGAAGCGTTTTCGGGAGAATCTCAGGCAAGAAACAAGTATACTTATTTCGCTTCTGTTGCAAAGAAGGAAGGCTATGAGCAGATAGCTGCACTATTCCTTAAGACCGCCGAAAACGAAAAGGAACACGCCAAGATGTGGTTCAAGGAACTTGCAGGACTTGGTGATACAGCCGCAAATCTCACCTCTGCCGCCGATGGCGAAAACCACGAATGGACAGAAATGTATGAGGGCTTTGCAAAGACCGCAGAGGAGGAAGGTTTTCCCGAGCTTGCGGCTAAATTCAGAGCGGTAGGCGCAATTGAAAAACATCACGAGGAAAGATACCGCGCTCTGCTTAAAAACGTTGAAACAGCTCAGGTGTTTGAAAAGAGCGAAGTGAAGGTGTGGGAATGCCGCAACTGCGGTCATATCGTAGTCGGAACAAAGGCGCCCGAAGTATGTCCCACCTGCGCTCATTCTCAGAGCTATTTCGAGGTCAACGCAGAAAACTATTAAGAACACCGCAGCGTGCTGTATGGTGTTCATTCAGCCGGTCGGAATAATAGGCAATACCGAACAATCACACTGCAATAATTGTGCAGAATTGCCATAATCGACTGTTTGAGTATTACCTGAAGGCTAGTAACGCTCTGAAGTGCCCCCCTGTCAAGTAGACAGCTGAAAAAACAAAAAGTATTTTGAGTCTGTACAAATCCACCCTGCTGCGCAACATGGTGGATTTTTTCACGCCACCGCAGCCGAGTGGTATTCCATAGGTGTCATACATTTCAGTTTTAACTGTTACCTTGATATTTCTTTTAATATTTTATAATGCGCTACACTGTTACACAGTTGCACGATTTATGAGACAGATATGGTGATAGAATAATAAACAGATAGATTATGCGGTCAATCCGCTTTTATGTATTGCTTATCTGATATAATTACAGTACAATAAAAATAAACAGAAAACTAATTACGGTCGAGTTTCAGACAAACTGAAAATCCGAAACAAGCATTATGATCATAAGAGGGGGAAAACATGGGATTTAAAATTAACGATGGCATACTAAAGAAATACGCCGAAGAAAAATGCGTGACCGAGGTAGTTATACCTGACGGCGTGCAAAGAATCGGTGAGCGGGCATTTTTGAACTGTGACAATATTACAAACGTGATCATTCCTGATTCGGTTAAAAGTATCGGTGCTGATGCATTTAAAGACTGTGTGAGTCTTGAAAGCGTAATTATTCCGGATACAATAATATATATAAGCGATAGCGCATTTGATGGCTACGATTTAGCGATTTTTAATCATATCAAAACAGCCAGTAACGCCGAGAGTCAAACGGATAAGAAAATATAAATCAGACTGATTGCTGTTTAATATCAATATCAAAAAAACGCTGCCTTTTGCAGTACGTCATCAATGTACTGCAAAGAAACAGCGGTTTTTGCATATAATCAGCTATATCTTACCCGTTACTTTTTGGCACTTTCCTTTTCCCAATAAGCCAATCAATCACGAAAAGAATATATCCCACAACTACAAACGCAACAAACAGAATACCAAACCACATTGCTACTCCGCCGATGCCCTGTTTATCAAGGTCGAGGAAGAAATATGGGTAAAGGAAATAATTTTCCGAATCGAAGCCTAAAACAGCCGCACGGACATATACAAAAAGCAGATACACAATCGGGAATGAGATCGAAAGCAGCGGATAATACCACTTTGTTTTTCTGTGTTCATAGAACATAACCCAGTCTGCAACATACATTATCGGCAGAACAACGTGGAAAAGTATACTTTTCACCTGAAGATTCATCTGAATGTCCCTGCCGCCTGCGAGCATTATATTGAACACAAAGAACGTCAGCAAAATTCCTAACATAGCTATAAATTTCAGTGCAGGAAGCGTCGTCACAAAGCTGTTTTCCTTTTTCCTTGCAGTCTGTACAAGCTCTGCAAACATTATACCTAAACAAAGAAAATTGCTCAGATTTGTAAAGTAGACATAAAATGTCCAGCTCATATTTTTGTAATCGTCGAATAGTCCCAGACAAGCAACCGAGCCCAGAACACCGAAAGCACAGTATACGCTCTGAAAAATAAGCTGTGCCGTTCTGCTTTTTGTCATAATTATTACCTTATCGCCTTTCTTGAATTTATTTTATTATACCTGTTTACCGGCTGTATGTCAATCAATACAGTATCAGAAAAACGGCTTTATTTTTTTAAGCAGTAAAAAATCACGGCGATAGCCTGTTTTCTATCGTCGTGATTTAATTTCTGTTTTATGATTTTAAAAAGTGGAGTATTATTGGCGATGTGGTTATGCAGCTGCACCGAATATTCCTTCCAGCTTATCCATTATGCCCGGCTTGCTAAGGCAGTCTTTATAATTGATCTCAACAACCTTATCACCTACTATAACCGAATAGCTCTTACGCAGTTCCGGAATAAAAAGTTTATCTGACAAATACGAAAAATACTCATAATGAATATTTTTATATTCCGAAACAATATCTTCTTTATCATAAGAAGTCGCATCAGCAACGTGAATGCAGAATTTATCATCATCTGCGTATGTACCTGTTTCACCGTCACAGTCAAAACCTTTTGATTTTAACAAGTCGCTGTCATGCCAATCGAGTTCACTGATATAATCCAATATTCTGTCATTCTGAGGCTCTGAACGAACAAAAAATTCAAAAGCCGGAATAAAAATGTTTGCGCAAATAGCCACAATCAAAACAAATACAAATAAAGCACGTTTTTTAAAGTGCTTTCTGAATGCAATAACAGCACATAGCGACATTAGAACAATTATTTTAATTATCATTTATTTTTCTCCTTATTTTTTAAGTCGTGATGAATCGATCACGAATGTTTTTCTTTGCCTTATTTGATAGACAGGACTTATATAATCCAAGTGAACTGTAGATACTTAGATTAGCAGGCTTTAACCGCAAGCTCCATATTGCCTGTCATTGGCATAAGCTTGCCCCAGGCATTGTAGGTGTATGTTACTACCTTTGCTCCTGTGCTGTCGGTTATATTTAATTATCTTAAATCGATACAATAATTTACTTTGTTGTATTTTTTTCCGTTACGGCTTTCTATATATGCTTTTTCTTTACAACCGGTAAATATTGTTTCATTTAAAAATTTCAAAAAATCATCTACACCATATGTTAAAATTGCATTTGACTTATCATATATTATACATTCAGGTTGATAATATATCCATTCAAAAAAATCCGATCTAATATTTTCAAGATTCAGAATATAGTCATCAGGAATATAAATTTTGTATTGTTCAAAATCAAATTTAATTAGTACAATCATAGTTAAAATATGTAAAATACACCCTCTTATCTAAATTTTTCATTTAATTATTGTTAACAATTATTATTTATCTCTAGCTTTTCGCTCTTTTTTTAAATTTTTAAGTGCCTGTAACCACAATTTATCGTTTTGTGCTTTTGCTGTGGTGATAGATACTTTTAGCTCATATTCGAACAATTCATCTTCCGATATAATTAATCTATCATAAATGCAAATTGCTCCCGGCCAATTCAAATCTTTAAGCCATCTAAATAATTCCGGCAAATAAGGGGATAATTCTTCATCGGATTTATCTGACAATATCTTGGCGCAATTATTCCACACATTTTTATTAATATTTTTATTGCATGGTTGCAAAAACACATTTAAACAATTTACTCTTTTTGCAAGTTCTAATCCATAACACTGATTTTCATCGCTTTCATTCCAATCAAGTAAAGTCATTATATAATCTATATCTATCACAAAAAGTCACCTCGTATACCGTTTTACAATTCGCTTTAATGTTTTTGTCCATATTGAATTTGTTCCTGCTTTTATCCTTTGCCCTTGGAGTTAAATTACCTGGATTTATTCCGTTATATCTATAAATATATATAGGCGCAGGTTTTTTGATTCTTCTGTCTTTCTCTTTTGCCTTACTGTCAGAACGGGTATCAACATATGTTGTTGAACGCCTAATATTATTCCCTACAGCTGTGCCTATTGCAACACCTGCACCAACACCAACCGCTGTAGCAATACCATAAGCTGCCCATGTAAGAAGCGAA
>JAGBHT010000027.1 GCA_017935365.1 Ruminiclostridium sp.
CGCAAAAGGCGGACAGAGCAGTGCTGATATTACTTATGAGATAACAAGCGTCAATGGTGTTGCAACCATAGACAACGCAACAGGCACACTCACCATTCTTAAAGCCGGCACGGTTACAGTAAAGGCTGTCAAAGCAGGTGATGAGTACTATAACGATTCCGAAGAAATAAGCTACACTCTTACGATCGAAAGAGCCGGTCAGACACACTTTGCGTTTGCTGACCCGAACCCTAAAGCAATAACATACGATCCGAAAAACAATACGTTCAGCAATAAAGCGAGCGGTGATCAGGGCGAAGATAATGTTACTTATACGATAACAAGCGGCAAAGACGTTGCAAGTATTGACAGCAACGGCACACTTACCATTCTTAAAGCCGGCACAGTTAAAGTAAAGGCAACAAGAGCGGCAGACGATAAGTATAACGAAGTAACAGCCGAGTATACCCTCACAATCAATAAGGCAGATCAGACAAACTTTGCTTTTAAAAAGCCGAATCCCGAAGCAAGAACATATAAACCCGGACTGACGTTTGAAAACAAAGCAAGCAGTGATCAGGGCACAGACAATGTTACTTATACGATAACAAGTGACAACGGTGTTGCAAGTATTGACGACAACGGCACACTTACCATTAACAAAGCCGGCACGGTTACAGTACAGGCAACAAGAGCGGCAGACGATAAGTATAACGAAGTAACAGCCGAGTACACACTGACGATCAATAAGGCAGATCAGACAGGTTTTGAGTTCAAGAAAACACAGCACGAAATAACGTATGAACCTGATCTGACGTTCACATACGAGGCAACAGGCGGACAGAGCACGGGCAATGTTACTTATACGATAACAAGTGGTAACGATGTTGCAAGCATAGACAGTGCAACAGGCACGCTTACCATTCTTAAAGCCGGCACGGTTACGGTAAAGGCTGTAAGAGCAGGTGATGATTGCTATAACGCTTCTGCTGAAATAAGCTACACGCTTAAAATCAACAAGGCGGATCAGACAGGCTTTGAATTTGAAAAGTATGATAATGATACATACAAAATTACTTATAATACCGGTATGTCGTTTAAGAATGCGGCGTCGGGCGGACAGAGCACAGGCAATATAACATATTCGCTTTCATCTGACATTGTAAGCATTGATGAAAACGGTAATATAACGTTCAAAGACGGAAAAGTAGGTACAGTTACAGTAACGGCAACAAGAGCGGCAGACGATAAGTATAACGAAGTATCGACCAAGTATACACTCAACATATCGTATCTCGGTACTCCCGAAATCCCTTATGTAATATCGGGCGCTAAGCTTGACAACAGCAGTGACTGGTATACGGACGATATTACAATAACACCTGCCGAAGGTTATAAAATCAGCCGTTCAAATGCACTTTCAGATAACGAATGGTCTGATTATCTGACCGTAAGCACAGAAGGAAATGAAAACACCGAAACTGTTTATCTGAAAAATGATGACGGCATAACAGCCGCAATTGTTATCGGCAAAGGACAGCTGATGATAGACAGAACAGCTCCTGCTGTTTCAGTAAAATATGATAACAACAGTGCAGACAGTGATAAGTATTTTGATAAGAACCGTACCGCAACAATAACGATCACAGAGCATAACTTTGACCCGGCAAAGGTTGAAGCGCTTATCACCGTAAACGGTATAGTATCCGATAAGTTCAATGCAGATCTGAAAAAGGCGGAAAGCTGGAAGAGTGAGGGCGATGTACACACCGCTAAAATAACATTCTCCGACAACGCCGACTATACATTCAGCATAAGCTGTACCGACAAAGCAGGTCATGTTACGGAAAACAGCTCTGTAACATTTGCCGAAGGTTCGGTTGCAACCGGTGAGTTCACTGTTGATAAGACAGCACCGACTATTACTGTTTCTTATGACAACAATTCTGTCAAGAACGATAAGTATTTCAAGGCAGATCGCACAGCAACGATTACGATCACGGAGCATAACTTTGACGCGTCAAGGGTCAAAGCCGTAATCACAGACAAGAACGCAACGGATACAGTCAGCGATTATGCCGCTTATTTAAGCGATCCGGAGAACTGGACCGCTGACGGCGATAAGCACACGGCAACTATAACATTCTCAGTCGATGCAGATTATACATTTGCAATCAGCTGTACCGACAAGGCGGGAAATGCAAACAAAACCGTAAATTACGGTAAATCGGAGGCTCCCGAAAAGTTTACCGTTGACCATGCTGTTCCCGAAAATCTTGAAATAAGCTACAGCGAAAGCGTACTTGATATTGTTCTGAGAACAATATCATTCGGATTCTTCAATCCGGATATAACGGTTACCGTTAAGGCTGATGATACGACATCGGGCATTGATTACTTTACCTACAGCACGGACGGCAACAAGAGCTATACGACCGCTCAGGCAAAAGATGTGAAGTATGATAAAGACGGCAAAGCGTATATCACATTCAGAATAGCTCCTCAGTACAGAGGCAAGATAGCATTTGAAGCCTTTGACCGTGCAGGCAACAGTGCGGGTATGAGCGATGACAAGACAGTAGTAGCTGACAATATCAAGCCTGTTATCAGCGTTGAATACGATAATAACAAGCACGATAGCAATAACACTACATTCTACAACGCGAAGAGAACCGCAACAATTAAAATAACCGAAGCAAACTTCTTCACGGAAGCTTTCAACAAGAATTATCTTAAAATTACTGTTGTAAGAACCGATGACAGCGGCAAGAAAACCCGTACCGTACTGAAGAACGCAGACCTTACAACTCCGTTTGAAGACAGTAACGGCAATGTGCATACCGCAAAGCTTGACTTTGTCGAGGACGGCGACTATACATTCACGATCGATTATACCGATTTCTCCGGTAATAAAGCGGGAACGTACAGCACATCGTTCACCATTGACAAGACAAGACCGACAATAGACGTTTCTTATGACAATAACTCTGCCAAGAACAGTAAGTATTTCAAGGCAGACCGCACAGCGACGATAACAATAAACGAGCACAATTTTGACGCTTCTAGGGTTGTTGCAAAAGTTACAAGCAAGAATTCAACAGGTACAGTCGGCGATTATGCCGCTTATCTGAAAAATCCGAAGAACTGGAAGACAAATGGCAATACACATATCGCAACTGTCAGATTTGCGACCGAGGCGGATTACACATTCAACATTTCATACAGCGACAAGGCGGGCAATAAGAACAAGGCTGTAAATTACGGCAAGTCAGTAGCCCCCAGCGAGTTTACGATCGACAAAACAGCACCTACAAATGCAGATATCAGAATAAACAACAAGTCTGTAAAAGCAACAAAGGGTGTTGCCTTTGAAAAGTTCTATCGTAACAGCGTGACTGTAAAGTACAGTGTAAACTGCGACATAAGCGGTCTTGACAATATCACTTATCAGAAGGTTGATGATATCGCCGGTTATTCTGCCGACGGCAATTGGACGGCTTATGCAAACTCAGGTGTAAAAGTATCACCGAGTGAAAAGTTCGTGATCTATTTCAGAGCCGAAGATAAGGCGGGCAATGTTACAATAATCAATTCTACAGGTATTGTTGTTGACAGCAAAGCTCCGACCGGTGAAACCTATGCTCCGGAGATCGATATCAAGCCCGAAGCGGCAAACAAGAACGGACTTCACAACAAGGACGTATCTGTTGACCTTAATGTAATTGATCCTGCATACAGCGGAAATAACGCTGACAGCAACGGTTATTATTCAGGTCTTAACAGAATAACCTATCGTATTTCAACTACCGATACACAGGCTGAGGAAACAGGCGTGCTGTTTGATGTGAATGAGGGTATCACAAGCGGCTCTGTTTACGACAATGACAGCCTTGTAAGCGGTTGGACAGGCAAAATAAATATTGATGCCGCAACTTTCAACAGTAATAATGTAGTAGTTGAAATTACGGCAACGGATAATGCGGGCAATACAAGAGTAACAACCAACGAGATGATAAATGTTCCGATCGCAATAGATGTTACAAAGCCCGAAATCAACATTTCGTACAGCAATAACTCTGTTGACAGTCAGGCGCTGTTCAAGGCAGACAGAGTTGCAACCATAGCCGTAACCGAACGTAACTTCAAATCTGACAATGTCAAGATAAAGATAACAAATACGGACGGAGTGATACCTGCTGTATCAGGTTGGACAAAGACAGGCGGCACAGGTAATCTCGATGATACAATATGGACTGCTACAATTCCTTATACAGCCGACGGCGATTACGAATTCAGCATTGAGTATACCGACCTTGCCGACAACAGAAGCGACGGTGCGGTGTATGCGGCAGGTACACAGGTACCCGAAAAGTTCACTATCGATAAGACACTGCCTGTAATAAATGTTTCATATGATAACAATTCAGCCTCAAACGGCAATTATTACAACGCAGGACGTACAGCGACGATAGTTATTACAGAGCATAACTTTGATGTAAGCCGTGTTACGGTCACACTTACCGCGACAGATGACGGCGCCGCCGCAACACTTCCCACGGTAAGCGGCTGGACAAGTAACGGAGACAGGCACACTGCTACCGTATCCTACAGCAACGACAGCCTTTATACTTTCGATATTGCTGTAAAGGATAAGGCGGGCAACGATGCGGCTGACTTTGCAAAGCAGACATTCTATGTCGACAAGACAGTTCCGAGCCTGACGATCAGCGGTGTTGCGGATCTTTCGGCAAACAGCGGTGAAATTATCCCTGTTATCTCGTATGCGGATACAAACTATGACGATGCAAACGTAAGTATAACGCTCACCGGTGCAGAAAGAAAAACCGTTGCACTTGACGGTACATACTCCGATCAGCACAACGGAAAGATATTCACCTTCAACAACTTCCCCGAGAAAAAAGAGGTTGATGACATCTACACGCTGACTGCCACACTTACGGATAAGGCGGGTAATACGACAACCAAGTCTATCAGGTTCTCTGCCAACCGTTTCGGCTCCACATATGCGCTTCCGAAGGCTACAGAAGAGCTCAACGGCTCGTATACTCAGAGCGGTAAAGACGTTGTAATGACAGAAACCAATGCAAATCAGCTTAAAAACATCAAGGTGATCCTCTTCAAGAACGGCGAAACAATTACGCTCAAGGAAGGCGATGACTACAGAATCGATGTAAAGGGCGGCAACGGTCAGTGGTATGAGTATACTTACACTGTATATTCGGCAAATTTCGCCGATGACGGCGTTTACAGACTGTCATTCAGCTCGGAAGACGATGCAGGAAACAAGGCTGAAAATACTCTTGATACCAAGAACAAGGAAATTTCATTCAGTGTAGATAAGACAAAGCCCGATATTGTTGTTACAAATATCGAAAACGGTTCGACTTATCCTGTTGACAAGCTGACAGTAACAATGTCCGCAAGCGACAATATCCTTCTTAAAACGATGTCGGTATACCTTGATGATTATGACAAGGAATACAAGACCTGGACAGCTGAGGATATTGCAAAGACGATCGATGCTGACGGAAACTTCACCTTTGATATTGACGGAAACTCAACAGGCGCACATAAGGTAAAGGTTGTCTGCACCGATGCTGCAGGAAATGAGCAGACAGTTGAAATTACAGATTTCTATGTAACAACCAACCTGTTTGTACGTTTCTACAACAACAAGGTACTTTTCTTCGGCACAATCGGCGGTGTCATTGCAATAGCCGCCGCAATAGTAGTGCTGGTAGTTCTTAAAAAGAGAAAGAAAAGCGCCGATGACGACGAATAAATGATTTTTCTGCCGGGCGAAATTATAGCCCGGCAGAAATTTTACGGCGCCTTTAAAAATAAACATTTTTTAATCCGCTATATTACGGATCGATTGACATTACCCTAAAACAATGCTATAATTTATATCAGGATTTTGTCGCATTTTATACAGTGCGGCGCCGAAAAAATTCCATAGTATATGGAAGATTGACAGAGGAGATCAATAATATGAAAACATGTCCTAATTGTAACACACAGCTGGACGACAGCGCATTATTCTGCACAACTTGCGGAACACAGTTCGGCAATGCACAGCCCCAGGGCGCAGTACCGCCTCAGCAGGGTGCAATACCCCCTCAGGGTGTATATGCGGCTGCTCCCGCATACGATCCTTACGATCATACAGCGGAATTTGACCCCAAGGATATTTCCGATAACAAGGTATTTGCAATGCTTTGCTACCTTATGGGCATATTCGGCATAATCATTGCCCTTCTTGCAAGCAACTCATCAAAGTATGCAATGTTCCATGTAAGACAGGCACTTAAGTTTGAAGTTGTAAACATACTCATGCTTATCTGCACGCTCGTTCTGTTCTGGACAATTATAGTACCTGTTGCTTATGGTATTATGTCTGCTGTTCTGTGGGTAATAAAGATTATCTGCTTCTTCCAGATCTGCTCCGGTAAGGCAAAAGAACCCGCTATTATCCGTAGCCTCAAGTTCTTACGCTAAGCTACACAAGAATAACTGCCCGTATCTCCTTTCAAAAGGCGGTACGGGCCTTTTTATATTAAATGGTGTGACAGATATTGAAATTGCAACAGAAAAAGTATATAATGAAAATACATTAAAAGCTATTGGTTTTACAACCGGATCTGATAAGTACAAAGGAGAAAAAATTATGTTTATTCCGGAAAATAACCGTTACGAAAAAATGGTATACAACCGACTTGGCAACAGCGGACTGAAAGTGTCTGCCGTATCGCTCGGATTATGGCAGAACTTCGGCTTCGGATCGGATTTTGCCAATGCCGAAAAAATGGTACACACCGCATTCAACCTTGGTATCACTCATTTCGACCTTGCCAACAATTACGGCCACCCCTATAACGGAAGCGCAGAAGAGAACTTCGGCAAGATACTTGACAGAGGTATGAGAGAATACCGTGATGAAATGTGTATCTCAACAAAAGCAGGTTATGAGATGTGGGACGGACCTTACGGTGATAAGAACGGTTCGAGAAAGTATCTTACAGCGTCCCTCGATCAGAGCCTGAAACGTATGAAACTCGATTATGTCGACATTTACTATCATCATATTTTCGACCCGGGCACACCGCTTGAAGAAACAGCGCTTGCACTCGACAATGCGGTAAGACAGGGTAAGGCATTATATGTCGGAATATCAAATTACAACAGCCGTCAGACCGAGGAAATTCAGAAGATTTTCAAGGAACTGCGTACACCCTTTATAGTAAATCAGCCGTCATATTCAATGCTGAACCGCTGGGTAGAACGTGATAATCTCGATAAATACTGCCTTGAAAATAATCTCAGCCTTGCGGTGTTCTCACCGCTATATCAGGGATTTCTTACAGATAAGTATCTTCACGGCGTTCCGGATGATTCGCGTCTTGCAAAGGGTGGAGCGCCCTGGCTTGAAGGTCAGTTGAACGATGAAATGCTTACCCGCTTAAACAAGCTTAATGATATAGCGCTGAGCAGAGGTCAGAAGCTCTCGCAGATGGCGCTTTCGTGGGTACTCCATAATAAGGCAGTAGCAACTGTGCTTATCGGCGCAAGCCGTCCGTCACAGATAATCGAGAATGCGGAGTGCATTAATAAGCTTGATTTTACCGAGGAAGAGATAAGAGAAATAGAAGAAGTGCTGAAGTAATACAGTATGACAACAGCGGCAGACCGTTTGGACGGTCTGCCGCTGTTCTTATTTTGAAAACATAATATCAACCTTATCAAGATTTAACATATAATACGCGTGCCTGTCCCTTGTATTTTTGATGAGCAATTCGTCAGGTATATAGCTTAACTTGTTGCGCACAGAAGAGTAAGATGCGTTAAAAAAGCCTTCAAGCTCTTTTTGAGATATACCATCCTCAGAAAACAAAGCCGCCTGTATCAGCACAAAATAAAGCATTATAACATCTTTATGATCTGCTTTTGGCAACTTGGGGCATAAATCGCCGTAAAAATTGAATTTATCAAGCTTGTCTTTAATTTCATCGTATAGTTGCTTCATAGAAATGTCGACAAGGCTAAGGAACATTTCTGCAAAAGGCGTCAGGTCACCTTTGTTAAGAGGGTGATTGCAGGTATCAAAAGCGTCATAGTACTTATTGATATTTTCTTTTATCGTATAAGAAATGTGATAGCCGATAAGGCTGTTGAGTTCTTTTGATAAAAGGTAACTGCTTATGAAACGGTCTGTTCTGCCGTTGCCGTCATAGAATGGGTGAATATAGCCGAAAAGATAATGAAAGACAGCTATTCTTATCAGGATATCACAGTCGGCGTTTGTGAGAAAATCTAACGATTTATCCATTACAGATACTATTTCTGATTCCGGATGAACACCTGTATGGATAATCTTTTGTGTGGGTGAATATACGCTTACATCGCTTTTCCTGAATATTTCTCCGTCAGGAAGATTACCGGGATCAGTTGCGCTTATCTCATTGTAAAAAATATCGTCGTATATTTTTCTTATGTCGCGGCTTGTACTAAGGGGTATTTCCTCGTTGCGTGAAAGTGCCGCATATTTTTTGACAAGTCCGACAAAACGTTTTTTTCTGTCTTTTGTTGAAAGGTCCGCGAGTATCTCGTTAATTTCTTTTCTTGTGCTGTGCACGCCCTCTATGTTGTTTGTGAGTACTATTTCATCTGTAAGACAACGGTTGCGGTATTGTATAAGCGCTTTTTCCGGAAGCTCGGAACACATTTTGACAATTGCGGTATTGGTACGCTCGATGGAAATGATACTGCCGAACATTTCTTTAGTCTGACATATGAAAGCGGGATTGCCCGAAATCTCTATATCAAGATGTATGGTATCTTCATCGTTGAATCTTTTTTCATATTCCGATTTGTAAGCTTCTTTATTGATATGAAAAAGCTTTTTAAGCGGCTTTTTATCCATATTACCACCCCTTTTTGTTATTATATTACGATTGTAGCACACTTATTCACAAAAATCAACGATTTTTGCAAATTACACACCGAAATACGCTCGAACTTCACAAAAAAGCCCTGTTTTTATAAAGTTCATATGATAGTCGCTGTTGAAATTATAAAAACGAACAAATTTTGAAAATTTCGCACAAGATCAAACAAAAAATCAACGGTATCAATTTGAACCGAATTTGTTTTTGTTGAGCTGAAACGAACGATGTCAATCGGCAAATAGCTCAAAATTGTTCACCTTGCACAAATTCTTCTTACATTTGTTGTTAAACACAACAAAAATCACGCTTTTTTGAATAAATTTGACCTAAAGTGCTTGATTTTGAACTTGTGCTATGCTATTATTAGCTCAAGGACAGAGAGCAAAGTCCAAAAGAGTTTAAAATAGCTCAAACAAGTAATATCATGATATTTATAAGAGGTCTTAATATGCTGACAGAAGAACGTCATTCAATGATAATAAAAGCGGTAAACGAACGCTCAAGCGTAACGATCGCGGAACTTGCGGAAATTCTTGATGTATCTGCATCAACTGTAAAACGCGACCTGATTATTCTTGCAAATGAGGGCAAAATAATCAAGGTACGCGGCGGTGCAATGTCAAAGAACGAAAGCTTCACCTCGGTTGAAAAGAATGTAGAAGAGAAAGCTTCTATCTGCACCGAGGAAAAGATGACTATCGCAAAATACGCCGCAGAGCTTATTGAAAAAGGTGATTTCATATTTCTTGACGCAGGTACAACGACCGAAAAGATAATCGACTATCTGAATGTACGGGACGTAACATTTGTTACAAACGGTTTCATTCACGCCAAGAAGCTGGCGCGCAAGGGCTATAAGGTGTTTATCACCGGCGGAGAGATAAAAGCCAGCACCGAAGCGATTGTCGGAGCGGAATGTGTGCTGACCCTCAAGAACTACAACTTCACAAAGTGCTTTATGGGTACAAACGGCATATCACTGACGGCAGGATTTACGACACCGGATGTGAACGAAGCCAAAGTAAAGTCAGCCGCTATCGAAAGCAGTCGAGAGGTTTACGTTTTAGCCGACCATTCAAAGTTTGACGAGATAAGCTCCGCGACATTCGCAGGACTTGGAAAGGCTGTCATAATCACAGACAAGATACCCAACAGAAAATATAAAGACGTGGCAGACATTACGGAGGTATGACAATGATATATACGGTAACTTTCAACCCCGCTGTTGATTATATCGTACACACAAAGGAGCTGACAGCGGGTGCAGTAAACCGCTCGGACAGTGAGGAGATATATTTCGGCGGAAAGGGAATAAACGTTTCGCTGGTATTATCGGAGCTTGGTGTAAAGTCAAGGGCACTCGGTTTCGTTGCAGGCTTTACGGGCGAGGCAATTGAAAAGGGCATTACCGAAAAGGGCATTGATTCGGATTTCGTACATCTTAAAAAAGGCTTTTCGAGAATAAATGTCAAGATAAAGTCAGGTGAAGAAACCGAGCTCAACGGTCAGGGTCCCGAAATCACAAAAGAAGCAATCGACGAACTTTTCATAAAGCTGAATCTTCTGAAGCCCGGTGATACACTGGTACTTGCAGGCAGTATTCCTTCATCACTTCCCTCGGACATTTACGAGAGAATAATGGCACAGCTTGCCGACAGAGGAATAAGATTTGTAGTAGACGCAACAAAGGATCTGCTTCTTAACGTTCTTAAATACAAACCTTTCCTTATAAAGCCCAACAACTTTGAGCTCGGCGAAATGTTCGGTGTAGAGCTCAAAACCAACGAGGATATAGTAAAATACGCAGGAAAGCTCAGAGAGATGGGAGCTGTCAATGTTCTCATATCAATGGCGGGCGACGGAGCAATACTCCTTGACGAGTTCGGTAAAACCCATATATGCGGAGTATGCAAAGGCAAAGTAAGAAATTCGGTAGGCGCAGGAGATTCAATGGTAGCGGGCTTTATTGCAGGCTGTGAAAACGGCGACTATGAATATGCGCTTAAACTCGGTACAGCGTCAGGCGGAGCAACCGCATTCTCAGACGGACTTGCCGAAAAGAAAACAATAGACGAGCTTATGGAGCAGTTAGCCTAAACCGGAAAAGGAGGAAAAGAAAATGAGAATAGTTGACTTATTAAGCAAGGACAGCATTCTTTTAAACGGTGCACCAAAGAGCAAGGCAGAAGCTATAGATATGCTGGTTGACCTTCAGGTAAAGGGCGGCAACATATCAGACAGAGAAATATATAAGCAGGGCATTTTAGCCCGTGAAGAAAAGGGTTCGACAGCGGTAGGCGAGGGTATAGCGATCCCTCACGCAAAGAGCAGTGCGGTAACAGCTCCCTCACTTGCGGCAATGACTGTTCCCGGCGGTGTTGACTATGAGGCGCTTGACGATGAGCCGTCAGACGTACTGTTTATGATAGCCGCACCCGATACAAATGCAGACGTTCATCTTGAAGTCCTTTCACGTCTTATGACGCTTCTTATGGACGAGGATTTCAGGGAAAACCTCCTTTCGGCAAAGGATGTGGACGAGTTCTTAGCCGTAATAGATAAGGCGGAAAAAGAAAAATATCCCGATGAGCCGACAGTTCCCGAAGAACCCGAAAACACCGACAGGATAAAGGTTCTCGCAGTTACCGCCTGTCCGACAGGTATCGCACATACCTATATGGCGGCAGAGGCGCTCGAAAAGGCAGGAAAGAAACTCGGTATCACGATCAAGGTCGAAACAAACGGCTCAGGCGGAGCAAAGAACATTCTCACCGATAAGGAAATAGCAGAGTGCGACGGTATCATCGTAGCGGCTGACAAGTCGGTAGAAATGGCTCGCTTTGACGGAAAGAAAGTTCTTGCAACAAAGGTTTCGGACGGTATCAAGATCCCCGAAGAGCTGATAGAAAGAATAGAAAAGGGCGACGCTCCCGTATATCACCACGAGGGCGGAGCGGCAAGCTCATCATCTTCCGTATCAAACGAAAGCTTTGGCAGAAAGATGTACAAGCACCTGATGAACGGCGTATCGAATATGCTCCCGTTCACGGTCGCAGGCGGTATCTTTATAGCCCTTGCATTCCTTATAGATACAATGATGGGTGTACAACCGGGCGACAATTTCGGTACGGTAACTCCTGTAGCGGCATTCTTCAAGACGATAGGCGGTTACGCTTTCAACTTTATGATCCCCGTACTCGCAGGTTATATCGGTAAGAGTATAGCAGACAGACCGGGTTTCCTTGTAGGTCTTGTCGGAGGTTATCTTGCAACCACAGGTTCAACTTTTGCTAAAATCGGTGGAGATGTTCCTTCAGGCTTCCTCGGCGCACTTCTTGCAGGCTTTGTAGGCGGCTTCCTGATGCTCGTACTTGAAAAGCTCTGCGATAAGATGCCTAAAGCCCTTAACGGTATCAAGCCCGTTCTGATATACCCCCTCGCAGGTCTTGGAATTATAGCGGTTGTAATGTGTGCAGTAAATCCTTTCATGGGTATTATAAATACCGCAATTGCAGACTTCTTAAACCACATGGGTACAGAGAGTAAGATTTTCCTCGGTGTTATCCTCGGAGCAATGATGTCGATAGATATGGGCGGACCTTTCAACAAGGCGGCTTATGTATTCGGTACGGCGGCGATAGCAACAGGCGGTTACGATATAATGGCGGCAGTTATGATAGGCGGTATGGTTCCTCCTATTGCAATAGCGCTTTCAACAACATTCTTCAAGAGCAGATGGACAGAAGAAGAACGCAAGAACGGTCCGGTAAACTACATTATGGGACTGAGCTTCATTACAGAGGGCGCAATTCCTTATGCGGCGGCTGACCCGCTCAGAGTAATCCCGGCTTGTATGGTCGGCGCAGGTGTTGCAGGCGGTCTTTCAATGGCGTTCAACTGCACGCTTATGGCACCCCACGGTGGTATCTTCGTATTCGCCGTTGTAGGCAACTGGCCTATGTACCTCGTATCTCTTGCAATAGGATCGGTAGTATCAATGTTACTGCTGGCACTGCTTAAAAAGAAGAAAACAGTAAAAGAACCCGAAACAAAAAACGTTAAGTAATTATTGAAAAGGAGCGTATCACAATGGTAACAAAGACAGTAACAGTAGTAAATGAACAGGGACTTCACATGAGACCCGCAGGACAGCTTGCCGCAGAGATGAAGAAATTCCCCGGCTGCACAATTACAATAGCAAGCGGCGACAAAACAGCAAAGGCAACAGCCGTAATGCAGATAATGGCGGCAGGTCTTAAAAAGGGCGCTATCGTTGAGATCACCGCAGACGGCGACAACGAGCAGGCGGCACTTGATAAGGCTGTAGAGCTTTTTGAAAGCGGCTTCGGCGAATAATCAGATAACGTTCAGCTGTACCGCTTTGCGGTACAGCAGTACGTATCCTATAAAAAGGGGGAGCAGTAATGAAGAAATATCTCGGTAAAGGCGTATACGGTGCGATAGCCATAGGAAAAATATCCGTATTTAAAAAGTGCGATGCGGCAGTCACGCGCATACACGTTGAAGACACCGAAAAGGAAAAGCAGAGAGTAACAGCGGCAAAGGAACTCGCCGCAAAACAGCTCGCGGAGATCCACGAAAAAGCACTCAGGGAAGTCGGCGAAACCCACGCACAGATATTCGAGATCCACCTGATGATGCTTGACGATGAGGATTACAACGAGTCGATTGAAAACATAATAGATACCCAGTCGGTAAACGCTGAATATGCGGTAGCTCTGACCTCGGATAACTTTGCGGAGATGTTCTCGTCAATGGACGACGCCTATATGCAGGCAAGAGCCGCAGACGTAAGGGATATTTCAAACCGCATTATCGCAAACCTGACAGGTGCAAATGCCGACAATACGGCGACTGATGAAAAGTCTGTCATATGTGCCGACGACCTTGCACCGAGCGAAACCGTTTCGCTCGACAAGGATAAGGTGCTTGCATTCGTCACCGCTCACGGTTCGTCAAATTCACACACCGCAATTCTCGCAAGGAATATGAATATCCCTGCGATTATAGGTGTCGGCGACAGCTTTTTAAGCGGGATACACGAGGGCGATACCGCCATAGTAGACGGCTTTACCGGTGAGATTATCGTTTCACCCGATGAGCAGACATTAAAGACATACACCGAAAAACAGCGCCGTGACGAGGAGCAGAAAAAGCTTCTTCAGGAACTCAAGGGCAAGGAAAACGTAACCCTTGACGGCACTAAGATAAACGTATTTGCCAATATCAGCGGTATTGACAATATAGGTGCGGTGCTTCTTAATGACGCAGGCGGTATAGGACTTTTCAGAAGTGAATTCCTGTATCTCGAAAACACCGATTTCCCGACAGAAGAACAGCAGTTCTACGCTTATAAGAGAGTGCTTGAAAGTATGGCAGGAAAGAAAGTTATAATCAGAACTCTCGACATCGGCGCAGACAAACAGGTCGATTATTTCGGACTTAAAAAGGAAGATAACCCCGCGCTCGGACTGCGTGCGATACGAATCTGCCTTACACGTCCCGAAATATTCAGAACACAGCTCAGAGCCTTGTTCAGAGCGTCCGTATACGGAAACCTCGGTATAATGTTCCCGATGATAACATCGGTGAGCGAGGTCGAGCGTATCAGGGCGATCTGCGAGGACGTAAAAGCCGAGCTTAAGTCCGAGGGTATCGAGTACTCTGACAAGACCGAAATAGGTATAATGATAGAAACTCCCGCGGCGGCAATTATAAGCGACCGCTTAGCTCCGATGGTCGACTTCTTCAGCGTCGGAACAAATGACCTTACACAATACACGCTTGCGTGTGACCGACAGAATCCCGAAGCGGAGGAATTTGTCGATACTCACCACGAGGCTATTCTCCGCCTTATCGAAATGAGCGCGCAGAACGCTCACAAGAACGGCGCGTGGATAGGAATTTGCGGTGAGCTTGCGGCAGACACCACACTTACAGAAACATTTCTGCGTATGGGTATAGACGAACTTTCCGTTTCCCCAACATTCGTGCTTAAAGTCCGTGACGAGGTAAGAAAGACAGATCTGTCGAAATAATTATAGCTAACGTCGAAATTCACATATAAAAATTACAGCAGTTGCGCCTTCTCCCTTGCGTGAACTGCTGTAGTTTTTAGTTTAAATATAGTAAATGTCAGCAATTTTGCTTATATTTATAATTTTAATGCAATTTTATCAGCTTTAGTAATTGACTGAGGGGTGCGATATGTTATAATAACCCCTGTAAAATAACCGTATATGTGGTGTAAAACCGCGATATGCGAGTTTGCCGATCGCTCTTATGACGTTATGACCGCACTCAACAGCGACTATACATCTGTATATTACGTTGACCTGAATAAGAATATATCCGTCCGCTATATAAACAAGCTTACGGACAAGACCTCGGAAGAGATCTTCACAAAGGGTCACAAGCAACACAGTGACGCTATGCGTTATTATATAGAAAATTATATATCAGATCCGCTGAGAGCCGAAGCGGCAGACGCTATTAAGGCGCTCCACGACTGCGGAATAAGCAAGATAGTAATGATGACAGGCGATAACGAGCAGACCGCAAAGGCAGTAGCCGCAAAGGTCGGAATTGACGAGTTCCATGCAGGCGTTCTTCCGGAGGACAAGGCAAACTTCATAAAGGGTGAACACGAAAAGGGCAGAAAGGTCATAATGATAGTCGACGGAGTAAACGATTCTCCTGCGCTGTCAGAAGCCGATGCTGGTATTGCTATAAATACCGGAGCGGCAATAGCAAAGGAAATAGCCGATATCACGGTATCATCTGTGGATCTTTATATACCGGTAACTCTCAGAAAGATAAGCTCGGCGCTTATGAAGAGAATACACCGCAACTACCGCTTTATCGTATCGTTCAATCTTATGCTGATACTTCTCGGTGTTGGCGGAATAATCCAGCCGACGACATCGGCGCTGTTCCACAATGCCTCAACTCTCGCAATTAGTCTTAAGAGTATGACTGATCTGATTGACGAGAAAGAGCAGAAGTAAATATCAGATAACAAATGCCCGACAGCTGCAGAAAGCCTGTCGGGCATTTTTGTTATGTTCCCTGTCTTTGCATTTGTGCCCGAAAACTCAGTTCTGCGTGTCTTACATTTCCGCTATTCTATTTGATTTCCCGTAGGGGAGGAGCCTGCGCCTTCCGTTACACGCAACCTTGCTAATTTATTACAATCCTCATTCGTCACCGTCACTCCGGTCAACGGCATTTGAGTGTTTTTTACAGGCGCACGGTATTCAGCACTCGTTGGCATATCCACACCCCGGAATCCTCAAAATTTTATAATTAAAATTTCTATTGCGCCGGATTTACAGTTGTGCTATACTTTTATTGATATTAAAACGAAAGGAAACAGATATAATATGGGTGCAATACTTGAATATAAATGCCCGTGCTGCGGCGGACCGTTACAGTTCGATTCCGACGCACAGAAGATGAAGTGTCCCTACTGCGACAACGAGTTTGACGCGGAAACGCTCAAGGGCAACGACGATATACTTAAAGAAGAAAAGCCCGATATGATGGACTGGTCAAGCCAGCCCGGCAACGAGTGGATGCAGGGCGAACTTGACGGTCAGAAGGTCTACCTTTGTAATTCCTGCGGCGGTCAGATCATCTGCGACGAAACCACAGGCGCTACCGAATGCCCTTATTGCGGAAGTCCCGTTGTTATGATGGGACAGTTTGCAGGTGACAAGCGCCCAGATATAATCATACCGTTCAAGCTCGATAAGGAAGCGGCAAAAGAGGGCTTTAAAAAGCACCTTTGTAAAAAGCGCCTGCTACCAAAGGCGTTCAGGACAGGCAGCTACATAGATGAGGTCAAGGGTGTGTATGTTCCGTTCTGGCTGTACGGAGCTTACGCGGACGCACAGGCGTATTTCCACGCAACAAAGGTAACATCGTGGAGCGATTCAAAGTACAATTATACAAAAACATCGCACTACAGACTGTTCCGCAACGGTTCTATGAACTATGAGCGAGTACCGGTTGACGGCTCAAGCAAGATGGCGGACGACCTTATGGAATCGCTCGAACCGTTCACAGCTGACGGGGAAGTGCCGTTTCAGACAGCCTACCTGTCGGGTTATATGGCGGATAAGTACGATGTGGATTACACCGAGGGTAACGGCAGAGCAAACGAGCGCATAAAGAAGAGTACTCTTGACCGTCTTTCGACAACGACTGCAGGATATACGACCGTAACGCCGGAAAATTCTTCGGTACAGCTCAGAAACGGTACGGTAAAGTATGCCTTGTATCCTGTGTGGCTTCTTACCGCTAAGTGGAACGGCGGGGTATATAACTTTGCAATGAACGGACAGACAGGAAAGTTTGTCGGTAATCTGCCGCTTGATAGGGGCGCATACTGGCGCTGGACAGGACTTATCGCGCTTATAGCGACTGCGGTATCGTTTGCCGTATCTGCGGCGGTATTGCTTTTAAGATAGGGAGGGCAGACGGATATGATAAAAAAACTTACAGCCGTATTTACAGCGGCACTGATAACATTCTGTATGGCTTTCCCTGCCTTTGCCGAAGCAAATAAGAACTGGCAGAACGGCGAAATACCCGATGTAAGAGAGCAGCCCAGAGCGGTAGACTATACCGATACATTTTCTGACGCCGAGCTTAAAAAGCTGAACAGCAAGCTTGACACACTCAGCGAAAAGTGGAGAACGGATATTGTCTGCCTGCTTGATTATGACCTTGGCAGTTATGACACGGCAACGGAATATGCCGATGATTATTACGATTACAACGGTTTTGCCGAAAACGGTATTTTGTTTGCGGTGTTCACCGAAAGCCGTGACTGGGCAATAAGCACCAAGGGTGATGCCATAGACACGTTTGAAAACTATGAAAATGATATTGTCGATTATCTCACAGACGACCTTTCGGATGATGACTTTTACAGCGCTTTCATAGCGTATGCGGACAGATGCGACAGCCTGCTGAAAAGTGCAGACAGTGCGGTAAACGGCGACGGCTATCTGCCGGATAAAGATAACGATGATCATTATGATTATAATGACGGAAACGATTTTAATTTTGATCCTGCCGGTACGACTAAGTCAAAGCTTGACGGCAAGACTATTCTAATAGCTGTTGCGATAAGCGTTGTTATAGGTATTGCCTCCGGATTTATCGGTACAGGCATAATGCGCTCGAAGCTTAAAAGCGTAAAATATCAGTCGGGAGCGGCTGACTATGTAGTGCCGAACAGTTTCAAAATGCACGCCTCAAAAGATATTTACCTTTACAGCACAGTAACCAAAACCGAGCGTCCGACCGATAACAATACGCATTCCGGCGGCTCAGGCGGCGGTTTCGGCGGAACGCATATAAGCTCATCAGGCAGTATGCACGGCGGCGGTTCGGGTAAGTTCTGATTACGGCATAGCAGTATTTATAATACGTCGTTTGGAGTTGCCGGAATAAAAAGCAATATACAGCAAAACACCCCACAGCATAAGCTGTGGGGTGTAGTTTGTTATGATCTCAGAATCGCTTACTTTGTTTCAGCGTCGTCGTGAACAGTTCTGTTCTCTGCAATACTGCTCTTTAAAACACGGATCTTTGTTCTGTCAGAACCTGTTTCGATAAGAACTGTGTCGTCTGTAACTCTTAATACTCTGCCTACAATACCGCCTGTTGTTACAACTTCATCTGCAACCTCAAGGTTGTTGAGCATCTCCTGCATCTTCTTGCCGCGCTTCTTCTCAGGTCTTATGATGAGGAAGTAGAAAATAACTATCATAAGTGCGAGGGGGATAAGCATTGTAAGTATGCTGAGAATATCGTTTCCGCCCTGTCCTGTAGATGTAGCGGTCTGTCCGCTTGTTAATAATGTCAGTAATTCTGTCATTTTAAAATCCTTTCTTTTTCTGTGCGAAATTCGCTATTTATTTTATTATAACTTATTAAACCCACAATTGCAAGCACTTTTGTGTATTTATTCAAATCTTATATCGGTAAATCCGAGCTTTTCAAGCGCCGTTTTACAATTCTTGATCTCGTCCGCCGTTAAATTTGCACTGCCTGTTATTCCGGCTGAAATTTCCTTGTCACCGACCGTTTCCTTTACAAGAGTGAATATCTGGTTTACAGCTTTGACCTTATCCTTTTCTACCGTTGTAGTCTTGTCAGCCGATGTCTGGAGTTTTGTGCCGAGAAGCGACATATCCATAGTTACAAGCACTCCTGCGTCAGCCATCTTGTCCTTAGCCGACCATATTTCCGCAGTGCCGTCATATGCCGTAGCCGACATTGTAAGCAGTGCGTCCGCCTTTATCTCGACCGTTGCGGTAGCCTTTGCATCCTTTGCCTTCTTTGCGCAGGCTTCTGCCAGAGCCGCAAGCTTTTCACTTCTGTTTGCGCTTTGCAGATCCTTTGACAACAGCGAATAGTCATACGACTGGAAGTTCGGGAAGATCGTGTTTTCAAGCTCGATATCGGCAAATCCTGCCTTTGCAAGCTCATCACATATATCCGCATAATAGTTTACTGCGTCGGTCGAATAAGGCGTTGTCCACGGTTTACCGCCGTTGTCAGCCGCCGCGTCAAGCCAGCTCCAGTTTCCGTCCGTTATTATATATCCTGCGTTGTCGAAAAGATACGGCGTCTTTCTGTCGTACAGAGTTGTTATAGCCGCAACAGGGGTAATATCTGCCGCCTTGCATGCCTTTACTATCTGAGCCGCCGTCAGAGTGCCTTTATTTACGTCTGTATTGTCCTTTACGACCTTCAGCGAAGATTTATACAGCAGTTCGCCTGTTGTGTTCTTAAGTGTAAATACGACCGTGTTATAACCGCTGTCCTTTGCTGTGGCAAGGAACTTGGTCAGTGCGTCCTCGCTCTTCAGTGCGGTATCGGGTGCGACAGTCGCAAACGCCTTTGTCACCTCAGCCGGAGTATCGGAAGACGTGTTGTCCTTTGTCGTATCGTTACTGCTTGTATTGTCGGACGTGTTGCCCGAAGTGTTCGCCTGAGAATTGTCGTTCGATGTTTCGGGGAGCGATTCGGGCGGTGTCCATGCGGGTTCGCTTACCGATGAATTATCCCCGTTTCCGCCGAAGAACTTCATCAGCGGCGACGCTACCGAGTAACCGACGAATACAAGTGCGCCGAGTATCACAACGAACAGTACGCCGTCAAATATCTTTCTGCCCGTGCTTTTACGTCTTTTGTACAGATTTCGCCTTGAACGTTTTACCTTGAATCCTTTTTTTCTGCTCATATCAGTATCTCCATTTTAAGAAATTATCAGATAGCACCTGTATTATATCCTGTCAGCGCATAGAATGCAAGTGACATTATGCCGACAAATACCATCATTATCGGCATTCCTCTGAATGCTTCGGGGATAAGCGGCGAGTTGAGCCTTTCGTTTGCGACGTGAAGGAAGAATACCGCAATGAAAAATCCTGCCGCAATACCTACTCCGAATCCCATATACGAAAAGAAATCAGCGTGATATGTCGTGTTCAGAAACAGCGCACCGAGCACCGTTGCGTTGAACACCGACAGATGAACGTATTTCTTTATATTTCTGAATATTTTCGGCAGAAATCTCCATAGAAGAAGCAGACTGCCCGTATATACTATGCTCACTATCAGTGTGTATATAAGCGGCATGACTACATAGAAATACTGCCAGTCGGCAAGCCACCCGTCAACAAAGAACGTGATACAGCTTGAAACCACGATAACGTAAGTTATGCCAAGTCCGAGTCCGAATATGCTTTCCTTTTTCCTTGACGCATAGAACGCCACGCTTGTGCCGAGCGCACGGGAGAATATCGCATTCTCTACAAACATCGCAAGCATGGCGGTATTGATAAACAGTGCCAATTTATCCATTGCTATGCTCCTTTGCTGTGTCGCTCTTATCGGCGATCATCACCTGCTTGCCGCCGCTTTCCGTGCTTGAGCGGAATGTCTGCTCTGCCGCCGCCTTGTTATGTTCCTCGCTGTTCTGTCTTATTCTGCGGTTACGCAGATAGTTATACAGCGCTCTGAACATTCCTGCCATGATTCCGACAAGTATAAATCCGCCGAAAGGCGATTCAAAAGCCGCGATCTTAAAATCAAACAGCTGTATTCCGGCAAATGTGCCGAAACATATAATTTCTCTGAATCCTCCCGTCAGTACGCATACAATGCCGAATCCTGCCGCAAAGAAGATCACGTCGATTATCATTTTCAGCTTGCTTTCAAGATAGAAACGGCTCTCCGTTTTCGAGAATATAAGCGCATTCGTGATAATAAGAGGCATATATATTCCGATAAGCTCAACGGTAAGAGGAAAGATCTGTTCCAGAAGAAGTACCGTCGGGATATAATAGACCGAGCCTACCAGCGCATATATAATTACTCTGAGCGTGTAAACTATCTTTTTCGGAACAAACGAACAGGTAACGATCGTAAGGAACGATATTATCGCAAAGGCGAGCGCAATTACAACGCCTTTTTTGAAAGTCGTTGCGGCGATTATTACAGGCGCGTTTACAATGCCCGTCATAAGCACGACATTCTGCTTTGCAAGTCCGTCTATAAGGTCACGGGTGAATTTGAAATCACTTTTCCGCGTCATTTCCGGTTTCAGTTGTTTTGCCTGAGCCATAATGCGCCTCCTTTTCCGTTTCGCTGACTGCGTTGTCGGCAGTATTGTCTGTAACGCTGTTTTCCTTTGCGGTATTTTTCTTTTTTGCCACGTCTGATATTTTATCCGAGATATTCTCGAATACCGACTTTTTGTGACGTTTTACCTTTGTCACCTTATTGTCGATAGGAGGCATATTATAATTAACGGGTTCTATCATAATCTCCTGAGTATCCGAAAGCGAGGGCGTCTTGCCCTGTTTTACGTCCTTGGTCATACGTTCAAATGAGCCGAGGTTGTGCTTCAGATACCGCACGATCTGCTTTGTTTCAACAGAGATCACGAACGCCAGCTTGTCAAGATACAGCGACAGCGCATTCACTATCAGAAGAGAGAATACAAATATACCTTCAATATTGGCGGTGTTACGGAATATTACCGTTATTACACCAAGCGCAATGCCGTACAGTATCCTGCCGCCGTTTGTAAGCGGAAGCGTCTGCGGGTCGCTTGCAAGGAAGATAAATCCGAACAGTACAAATCCGCTTATAAACTGAAATACTACCGCGTCTGTAGCAGGCTGTACACTGCTTGTGAGATACGACAGCAAGCCCATAACCGCAATGCCGCCTACCGTAGCCGACAGCGAAACGCTTCTTCTGCATATAAGGCAGATACCGCTGACTATCAGCACAAGTATATGCGTTGTTCCCATAGGGCCTGCAAATCTGCCCATAAGTATTTCAAGCGGGGTAAGCGACGGCATAGCGCCGTTTTTAATAAAACTGCTCTCAATGCCGCTTACAAGCACTCCCGCGTCACCGAATATTTCGGGCTGAGTGCCGAGCTGAGGATACATCAGTACTTGCGTGGGATAACATATTATAAGAAACGCGATCGCAACTGCCGCAGGGTTGAATATATAGTTGTCCTTACCGCCGAATATATGCTTGACGGTAATTGCAAGCACAGCGCCGATTATAACTATATAATATTCCACGCTTGCAGGCAGCATAAGCGCCAGCGCCATACCGTAGGCGATAGTCGATAAGTCCTTTACGCCGTATTCTTTCTTTGACAGAAAACAGCCCACCATATCGGTAAGTATGCAGGTAAGCACCGAGCAGGCGCATACAACAACGACACGCCAGCCGTAAAAGCAGGTTGCGATTACCGTAATAGCCAGCATGAAGAGTATCTGGTCGCCGTATATACTGCGCGGTTTACGCAGTTTTTTCCGCGCCGCTTCCTTAGACATCAGCAAGGGCGCTTCATCTATCTTTTTCAGTAAAGCTTCATTTGTGGGTGTGTTCATTACTTTATTATGTCCTTTCAGACCGGAAACTGTCTGTAAATCTGTTTATCGGAGGTGTCCTATGCAAATTGACGACCTTGCCGGAAATACCGTAAAAATAACGCTTGAACCGTCTGATATGAGCGGTTATCATGTAAGGAGCGAGGATATATCGGGGCATTCCCGTGCCGCCGAGCTTGCGCTTTCAAGGTTGATATCGGGGCTCAGCGAAGACCACGACCTCGGACTGAGCGGGGAGCGCCTGCTTGTCGAAGCATTTCCGAAAAGTAACGGAGGCTGTATAATCTATATCTCCTGCCTTAAGGGTGTTCAGAATAATACCGCCGTATCATCACGGGGGAGCGCCATTGTATGTACCGGGGCGATAAGCGACCTTGCGGCTTTGTGCAGGGCACTGCGCAAAGCGTCGCGTAAGGCTCTGCTTTACCATTGCCGTGCGGATAACAGCTACCGCCTTATCGTATATCCGCGTTCGGATATAAAAGCGGTGCGCCGTATATCTGCGGAATATTCCGTTGCGGCATATACAGGCGACCTGCCTGTCGGCGATACCGAAGAATATTATGCTCTGCTTACAGATAAGGCGCTTGATATTCTTCCGTCCTGTTTTTAGCGTATAGCGTCTGCCGCCGCTTTCATATCCTCTGCCTTGAAAAGATATGTTCCGGCAACAAGTACATTCGCACCGGCATTTTTGACTGTATCGGCAGTTGCGGCGTTTATTCCGCCGTCAACCTGGATATTCATTTTATCAAATCCGTTTTCATTGCAGTATTTGCGAAGCTCGGCAACCTTGTCGGCGCATTCGGGGATAAATCCCTGACCGCCGTAACCGGGTTCAACTGTCATAACAAGCACCATATCGCACAATGGCAGATAAGGTATGACTTCTTTCCAGTCGGTAGCGGGCTTTATCGCAAGTCCTGCCTGCATACCGTTTTCTCTTATAGTGGCAAGGTTTGCCTTTGCGTCGCCGTTACTTTCGAGGTGGATAGTCAGCATATTACTGCCTGCTTTTGCAAACAGCGGAATAAGCTTTGTAGGGTCCGTTACCATCAGGTGCGTATCAAAATATATGTCGCTTACCTTGCGCATAGCGGCTACAACGTTATTTCCGTATGTTATATTATCAACAAAAACGCCGTCCATAACGTCGATATGGAGCCATTCGACCTGTGCGTTTTCAGTGCGGTGGATTTCTTTTTCTATATTTGCAAGATCACTCGCAAGCATTGATGCCGAAATAATAGTTTTCATGCTTTCTCCTGTCCGTTTAAACCTAATTATACAGTATAATGATATATCATAACCGCATTTTCGTCAAGTAAATGCAAAAAATTAACGAAAATTTCCGCAGAATAAACAAAAAAGAGGCATACGCCTCTTTTTTTTGTGTTGATTTTTCTGTGTAACGTATTAACCGTTAAGCCGTTTGTAATGATTATCCGACCTTAACGTAGAAAGGTACTTTTTCCTTTGTTGCCTGCTTTGCGGCGGGCTGGTTGAAATTCATTACCATAAACGGCGCTTTTTCGTCGTTTATGTCTTTGAGCACCTTGTCGGTAAAGTCGCTTGCAAAGTCGTTGAACTTATCGTCCTCACCCTCGTAATCTACTATTATAAGACGGTTGAGCTGGTTTACCTTGCGCATATTCATTATATATGCCTTTTTTACGTCCCTGCGTTCGTCAAAGTATGTCATTATAGGCTTTGTTACGGTTTCGGGTACGCCGGTCACTTCATTTATAACGGTAAGCTCACCGTTGTTGAATCTCTTCTGATTGATATAGCGTGCGATAACTTCAGACTGCTGGGGTCCGCAGATTATATTCTCTGTGAAAGGATTGATAACAAAGCCTTTCATTGCGCAGTTGGGGGCGGAGAGCATAACCGCAAGATCCTTGTATGTAACGGCAAGCAGGAAGATCTTATCGGTGTCCTGAATGTTTTTGTGTAATGTTTCAACATCTGTGAACACCATGAAGTATCTTTCCTTCTGAGGGTTGGCAAGGCTTGAGAACTGAACCTTTATCTGGTTGTCCTTTTCTCCGGTCATATCGGTTATTGTAACCGGAGCAATGAGCTTTGCAGTCATCAGGTTGTTTATATAGTCTTCCTGATCCTGAGGCGTTGTGTTTGTCTTTTCCTCGGCAGCCTTTTTCAGCTTTGTCATTATCTCAAGGAGTTTCGGGTTGGTTATTTTCTTTGTCTGTTCCTGTATTGCGTTGAGCTGTTCCTGTGTCATTGTAATATTCCTTTCCCGAAGGTATAATTATATTTCGTTGCGGTTTTCAAGCGCTCTCTGAAGTGTTACATCATCGGCATATTCCAGTGATGCGCCCGCGGGCAGTCCGTAGGCAAGCCGTGTTACCTTTACGCCGAGCTGTTTTATCATTCGTGAAAGATATGTCGCGGTAGCTTCACCCTCAATGGTAGGACTGGTAGCCATGATCACTTCATCGGCGTCGGACAGTCTTGTCATAAGCTCTTTTATCCTGAGCTGTTCCGGACCTATGCCGTTCATCGGTGACAGCAGACCGTGAAGAACATGATATACTCCGTCAAAGCCGCCACTACGTTCTATAGCGGAAACGTCCTTTGGGCTTTCGACAACGCATATCACTCTGTGATTTCTGCGGTCGCTGGAACAGATGTCGCACTTGTCCGAACTGCATATATTCTGACATTCCTTGCAGATCTTCATACTGCGTCTTGCCGAGAGTATGCCCTCGGCAAACTGCTCAACGTCTTCTTCGGGAGCGTTGAGTATATAGTATGCAAGGCGCTGTGCCGTCTTAAGTCCTATGCCGGGGAGCTTTGCAAATTCCTGCGCCGCCATTATCAGCGGCTGAGAATTATATTCAGCCATTAAACAAGTCCCGGAATGTTAACTCCGCCTGTAACCTTTTCCATCTCTTCGGCGCTTACTTCTTCGATCTGTGTGATAACAGCGTTTACGCCTGCAATGATAACGTCCTGAAGATCCTCGATAGCGTCCTTGTCAACAACCTCGGGGTTGAGCTTTACTTCCTTGAGTACCTTGGCGCCGCTCATAGTTACTTCGATCATTCCGCCTGCGGCAGAAGCTGTGAAATCTCTTGCCTCAAGTTCAGCCTGTACACGCTCGATGTCTTCCTGCATCTTCTGAGCCTGCTTTATCATGCTGTTCATATTGCTTGCGCCTCTGTTCTGATATTCCTTGGGTAATCTTGCTTTCATTGTGATTTTTCCTTTCGTATCTTTAAGTCAGCCGACTTAATTTTTTGATTTTTTATATTTTATTTTCACGCCCATTTTTTCCGCTTTTGTAAGGAAGTCGGAAACAGGGTCGTTTTCAGCTGTCTGTGTGTCTACACTGTCATCACCGTCAAACACCATTTTCACTTTTCTGCCGAGTACTTCTCCGGCGGTTTTTTCAAGGCGTTCCCTTGAATCGCCCGTTGTCAGAAAATCATACTGGAACTTCTGATAACCGCTGATTATTATCTCGTCTTCGCCGAGCGTAACTCTGACCTGACCGAGTATCGCCTGGAGTATAACGGGAAGTCTGTCAAGTATCTCTGCTATACGGGGATCGGCGTTGCCGGTATTCTGCGTTTTCGGTGCTTCCGCCCTTGGCGGAATATCCCTCGGCTGTACCTGTTCAGTCTGTTGAACAGGCTCGGCAGGAGCGGTGTTCATCGGCGGTTCGTCAAGGTCAAACGGCGGAGCGTCGTTACCTGCATTACTGTCGGGAGCGGTATCGCCGCCTGTTCCTTCGAAAAGCCAGTCGGGCTTGCTGTCGCCTCCGCTTGCGGGCTGTACCTGTTCAGCCTGTTGAATCGGCTCGGCAGGGGCAACATTCATCGGCGGTTCGTCAAGGTCAAACGGCGGATTGTCGTTACCTGTGTTACTGTCGGGAGCAGTATCGCCGCCTGTTCCCTCAAACAGCCAGTCGGGCTTGCTGTCGCTTCCGCTTGCGGGCTGTACCGGAGCAACCGGGGCGTTCGCTTCTTCCGGTTTATCCGCTACGGTATTTATCTTGTTTTCTATTTTATTTAAAGTATCCGCAATGATATCCTGCGGTTTGTTACTTACCGTCCGGGCAGGTTCTGCGGATCCCGTTGTTTCGTTTGTTGTTGCGGCGCTTCTCGGCCGAATTTTGATTTCACCGTCGCACAGCTTGTCAAGTCTGTTTTCAAGCTTTTCAAGTCTTAACGACAGAGCAGAGGAGTCGCTGTCAAGTCTTGGGTTGCACAGCCTTATAAGGCACATCTCGGCGACCGTTTTGCGCTTAGCCGTTTTCGGTGTTCTTGCAATGCAGTCCTGTAAGATATCCATACAGCGCATTATCTCGCCCAGCGTAAATTCGCCTGCCTGTCTTGCAAGGTCGTTTCTCGTTCCGCTTCCTGCGGGTATAAGCGAGAAGTCGTTGCCTGTCGCAGTCAGCATACAAAGGTTCCTGAAGTGTGACAAAAGCTCGTCAAGAAGAAGTATAAGGTCTTTTGACTGATTGTGCAGTTCATCGATTATCTTCAGCGCTTCGGGAGCGTTGTGCTCACGGACGCATTCCGCAAGTGCGAACAGATGGTCTGTTCCTGCAATGCCTGCGGTAGTACGGACTGTTTCTTCATCTATATCGTTGCTTACGCTTATGCACTGGTCAAGCAGAGAAACCGCATCTCTCATACCGCCGTCGGACAGCCTTGAAATAAGCCTTGCCGCGTCCTCGGTGATTTTTACGTTTTCCTTCTGTGCGATTTCGCACAATCGCTTTGTACTCTCCTCAACATCAATTCTTGAAAAGCGGAACTGCTGACATCTTGATGCGATAGTCGCAGGCACTTTATGGATCTCGGTTGTGGCAAGTATGAATATAACGTGCGGCGGCGGCTCTTCTATCGTTTTCAGCAGAGCGTTGAACGCCGACGCGGAGAGCATATGCACCTCGTCTATTATGTATACCTTGTATCTGCACATTGTCGGAGCATACATAACCTCGTCACGCAGAGCCCTTACATCGTCTACGCCATTATTTGATGCGGCGTCCATTTCGATTATATCGGGACAGCCGGCGGCAATAGCCTTACAGCTTTCGCACTCGCCACAGGGGTTGCCGTCAACGGGAGAAAGACAGTTTACCGCTTTTGCCATAAGCTTTGCGCAGGTCGTCTTACCTGTGCCTCTTGAGCCCGTGAACAGATAAGCATGAGCAGGTGTGCCGGTTTTTATCTGATTTTTCAGCGTGGTGGTTATATGTTCCTGTGAAATGACTTCGTCAAAGGTGGCAGAACGATACTTACGATAAAGTGCAAGATGCATAAGCTGACCCTCCCGTGACAAAATCAATACATAAAAATAGAACCCATGATTATGAGTGTAAACTTGCTGCGGCACAGGTCATGACTGCTTAATGCTGCTCGGTTCCCCGCCTGACATGGTTCACAGGACTCCCTTGCACAGGGCTTACACCCATAATCACGGGTTCTATTTCTGATACTGTACTATTGTAACATAGTTTAAACAAAAAATCAAGAGTTATTATGTTATTTTTGAATATGGGCTAAGTGCGGGGAAAACGGCGCAAAAAATCACCCGCCGTAGTGGCGGGTGAAATTAAATCAGATAAAGCAAAATTAGTTAGGAAATATACCAAAAAAGAAGTGGTTGTCATAATTCAACTTAGCAACAATCTGTTAAAAAGCTAATTTTATAAAATTTGAGCGGTTTCTCCATCCCTAACCCCAAACCCCTTCCCCACGGGAAGGGGCTATATTACTGGGGCTACCGCCCCTAGTCCCTGTTGGGGGCTACGCCCAAAGCAAGGACGCTTTGGTTGCTTGCCAAAAGTTTTGCACGATGCAAAACCAGCAAAGCAAGCAACACTAAACCCCCACTTATAAAATTATTGCTTTTTCAAAAGTGTTATGTTTAATCTTTATCTGCCTTGAGGACTGCATTCAGCATAACGGTTGCACCCTCGGTGCAGTGTTCGGGACTTGAATATTCGGGTTCGCAGTGCGAAAGACCGTCCTTGGACTGTACGAATATCATGGTTGTCGGGAGCATATATGCGGCGAACTGTGCATCATGGCCTGCACCTGAGTGGATATACTGGTGCTTGATGCCGCATTCTTCTGCCGCCGCCTTTACATAGCCGACAAGCTTCTTATCCCAGTAAACCGTATCACGGTTCCATGCTTTTTCTACCTTGCAGGTACAGCCTGCCCAGGTCTTTTCTTCGCACGACTTTACGATAGCGAGTACCTTTTCAAGTACCTTGGGGTCTTCGTGACGTGAGTCGAAAGAGAAGTCGAAGTAATCGGGTACACAGGTATGTACGCAGGGGTGGCATACAACTTCGCCCGTTGTATAAACAAGATCGCTGTAGCCGAGCTTGTCGATCTCCTCATGCAGATAGCACAGAGCCTGAGAAGCCGCAAGGAATGCGTCACGGCGCTTGGGCATCGGGAATGTGCCTGCGTGGGTCGTCTGACCGTAGAACTTCAGTCTGTAGTTGAACATACCGAGTACGCAGTCAACAACGCCTATATCATTTCCTGCATCTTCAAGGATAGGACCCTGCTCGATGTGTGTTTCAAACATATACATATATCTGTCGGGGGACAGGCGGTACTTCTTGTCACCCTTGAAGCCCGACTTGTCGAGAGCCTCACCGAATGTCGATGTATTGTCAATAATGCTCTTTGAGTTCATCATATCCTCATACCTGAACTTGCTTCTGATATCCTCGGGCAGATAGTCGTAACATACTATGCCTGAGCACATCATAGCGGGGGGATAAAGTGAGCCTTCTTCATTTGTCCATATCATAGCGGTAAGGGGGTGCTTGTGCGGAATGTTCTTCTCGTGAACCGTTTCGAGAACTTCCATAGCCGACATAACGCCGAGGATACCGTCATAGTTACCGCCGTTCTTTACCGAGTCGCAGTGCGATGCCATTACAATGCGCTTTGCATCGGGATCTGTGCCGGGGAGCGTTGCGTAGATATTTGCAACGTCATCTATCTCTATCTCAGCGCCGATAGCCTTCATACGCTTGATAAACTCGTTACGAGCCATGATAGCCTCGGGTGAGAGTGAGTAACGTGTGATACCGCCGTGGCCTGCATCACCGAATTTGCTGAAAGTTGAGATCTTATCCTTCATTCTGTCTAAACTGCATTCATACATTTGTACGTCATCCTTTCCTTAGTAAACAGAAACGGCGCAGAACTTTTATCGTCCTGCGCCGTTGCGGTACTTGTTTTTTTCTTTACCTGTATTGTACTACCGAAAGGCTGAGAGGTCAACCTGTTTTAAGGGCTTTTGTGCCGCAGCACAAGCACGTTTGTGCAAGTTAAGAAATTATAACTTGCAAATTTATCTTTTTCAAAGCGAGCTGACAAGAAAAAACGAAGCAAATCTGAATTATAATGCTTTATCAAATGCAAAAAGCTGTCCGTTTGAGACAGCTTTTGCGATGGCTATATTAAATTGGGTGTAGAAATTTCTGAATTATTCTGCGAACATAGGCGTTGAGAGATAACGGTCGCCTGTATCGGGGAGAAGGACAACAATGTTCTTGCCCTTGTTTTCGGGGCGCTTTGCAAGCTGTGAAGCCGCGTAAACTGCCGCACCGGATGAGATGCCGACAAGTAAGCCCTCTTTTCTTGCAAGCGTTCTGCCTGTAGCGAATGCGTCCTCGTTCTCGACTGCGATTACTTCGTCATAAATCTTGGTATCAAGCGTTTCGGGAACAAAGCCTGCGCCGATACCCTGGATCTTGTGAGGTCCTGCAATGCCCTTTGACAGTACGGGTGAGCCTACGGGTTCAACTGCAACTACCTTTACATTCGGGTTCTTGCTCTTGAGGTACTTGCCGACACCGGAAACTGTACCGCCTGTGCCTACGCCTGCTACGAAGATGTCAACCTTGCCGTCTGTATCTTCCCAAATCTCAGGACCTGTTGTATTGAAGTGAGCAGTGGGGTTGGCGTTGTTTGTGAACTGACTGGGGATAAAGCCGCCCTCGATCTGCTGTGCAAGCTCCTCTGCCTTTGCGATTGCGCCCTTCATACCCTTTGCACCGTCCGTGAGTACAAGCTCTGCACCGTAAGCCTTGAGCAGATTACGACGTTCAACGCTCATGGTCTCGGGCATTGTGAGGATTATTCTGTAGCCCTTTGAAGCGGCTACAGCGGCAAGTCCGATACCTGTGTTACCGCTTGTAGGCTCGATTATAACTGCACCGGGCTTAAGTGCGCCCTTAGCCTCGGCGTCGTCTATCATCGCCTTTGCGATTCTGTCCTTTACGCTTCCTGCGGGGTTGAAGTATTCGAGCTTTGCGTAGATGTTTGCGGGAAGCTCGTTCAGAGCTATGTAGTTGTTGAGCTTTAATATGGGTGTGCCGCCTATAAGGTCTGTGATCTTGTCAAAAGTTCTCATTGTAATTTTCTCCTTTTCAATTAAAAAATCAGTTATACTTAAAGTTTATCAGATTTAAATATTTTCTCTTTGTATAAATCTCATTTAACCTGTATGATGATTTATAATTTTCTGTCGGTGGGTGGTATCCGTTTCAACATCGGAAACCGCTAGAATACTTTTTCATATCCGTACCTCTTGTTCTGATTTTCGGAGTTTGTAATCTCTAAAAGCCTATCGACTTTGTAGGCTTTATTATATCACCGCTTTTAGGATTTGTCAAGGGGGTTTTGAAAAATTTTAAATTTTTTGGAAAAAAGATTTTTGACAGTCAGGACAGGGGATGAAAGATTGTGCCGACAACAAAAAATCCGCCGTTTTGAAACAGCGGATCGCGATATTAGCTATACAATTACATATTCAGAAAATACTCGTGTACTCTTGTATCGCCGTCAAGCTCCGGGTGGAAAGCGGTGACAAGCTGTTTTCCCTGTCTTGCGGCAACTATCTTTCCGCCGACCTCGGAGAGAATCTCCGTATTGTCGAACACCTCATCGATATAAGGTGCGCGGATAAATGTCATCGGAATTACGCCTACGCCGTCGAACTGTGCGTCGGTATGGAAGCTTCCGAGCTGTCTGCCGTAAGCGTTGCGGTTAGCGACGATAGACATTGTCTGTAAATGCTGTGCGCTGTCGTTTGAGATCGACTTTGCAAGCAGGATAAGACCTGCGCAGGTGCCGTAAACGGGCATACCACTTTCGATACGGCTCTTTATACCGTCAAACAGATCAAGCTCACGGAGCAGTTTTCCCTGTACCGTGCTTTCGCCGCCGGGAATTATCAGACGGTCAAAGCTACGCTCAAGGTCTTTTTTCTGACGTATTTCAAAGCTGTCTGCGCCGAGCTTTGCAAGTATCTTTTCGTGCTCTATGAATGCGCCCTGAAGCGCGAGAACTGCTACTGTCATTAGTTGTGTCCTTTCGGCTGAGCGGATTATGCCATATTACAGCAATCCTTTTTTCTTTCTGCTCAGCACTTTTTTATAAATCCACCGTTTTGCAAACTTTTATATATTTCAATCGTATTTAAAGGCGGAACAGTCAACGGCGACCCGCTGCAAAGGTCGGAATTTGAGGCGGACATCGCCAAAGAGCGAGATAAATCGGAATATCGTTTATCTCCCGACCGTTCTACTTATTTTAGCAACGCACCGACCTTTAAAAAGGTCGGAATTTCGAGCCGAGGAACTCGGCTTATTTGCCGCGTTCAGCCATGAGGAGGGCGATTTCCTGTTCGTTTATGCCGACCATAGCTTCGCCGAGGTCTTCTGACAGCTCTGCGATCATCTTTGCGTCTGTGTAGTTTGTTACAGCCTTTACGATAGCTGCGGCTCTCTTTGCGGGGTTACCCGATTTGAAGATACCGCTTCCTACGAATACGCCCTCAGCACCGAGCTGCATCATCAGTGCGGCATCGGCAGGAGTTGCAACACCGCCTGCGGCAAAGTTTACAACGGGGAGCTTGCCGTTTTCTGCAACGTACTTTACAAGCTCATAGTCAACCTGTAAGTCCTTAGCCGCCTGGTAAAGCTCGTCCTTTGACATAGATGTAAGTCTGCGGATCTCCTGCTGCATCATTCTCATATGTCTTACAGCTTGTACAACGTCGCCTGTACCGGGTTCGCCCTTTGTTCTTATCATAGACGCACCCTCAGAGATACGGCGGAGCGCTTCGCCTAAATCCTTGGCACCGCATACGAAAGGTACGTTGAACTTTGTCTTGTCGATGTGGTACTTGTCATCTGCGGGTGAAAGAACTTCACTCTCGTCGATATAGTCGATCTCGATAGCTTCGAGTATCTGCGCTTCTGCAAAATGACCGATACGGCACTTAGCCATTACGGGGATCGTAACTGCGTTCTGGATACCCTTTATCATAGCGGGATCGCTCATTCTTGCAACACCGCCTGCGGCACGGATATCGGCAGGGATACGCTCGAGCGCCATAACTGCGCAAGCGCCTGCTTCCTGAGCAATTCTTGCCTGCTCGGGTGTAGTAACGTCCATTATTACACCGCCCTTTAACATCTGGGCGAGGTTCTTGTTAAGTTCATATCTTTCGTTTGACATAGTTGAAAACTTCCTTTCCTGTCGGACTGTTTTAATCGATTTTTAATCTGTATACATATTGTATATCCCGGCGGGTACGGTTGCAATTCAACAGTTTCAACGGAGTTTTCAATATTTTTTGTTTAATGTAGGTTCTTTACATAAACCTTACATTTGATTTTTGTTTATATTTCACAAACGCTTTAGCGCAGTAAATTAACAACAAATTACAGCACCGTCAAAATGGCAGGAATAACACCTAGAAAAGTTGTCGGTTTTGGTGATTATGTAGAAAAGTTTTTTGATTATGCGCATATCCGATCGTTCTATCGCAGATATCCGCCGATAACGTAGTCTCGGCAAAGCAGAAACATAAAAAATTGCGAATTGTCAGCGGCAACTTGTCGCCACCGTCAACACAGCAACTGTTTTCTCAACCCCTCAAGTATCTTCTTCTCCCTGCGGGAAACCTGAACCTGCGTCATTCCGAGGATCTCTGCGGTGCGGCTCTGCGTACATTCCTCATTGTAGCGCAGTATTATCAGCCTGCGGTCAAGCGGCTCAAGCCGTGAAACAAGCTGCCGCAGAGCCATTCTGTCAAGCGCTTTTGGCTGTTCGGGCTCAACGGGCAGATCAAATGTACCTTCGTCGTTTTCCTCATCATCGTAATTACTGAGGGACAGCGGCGGTAATGACGCACCGAGCGCAAGTGATGCTTCTTCGGGCGTTATCCCAAGCTTTTCGGCAAGCACGGAGATATGCGGTTCTTCACCGTTTTTTATAAGCTCGTCACGAAGTCTGCATATTTTAAGCGACAGCTCTTTTAAACTGCGGCTCACCTTGATAGTTCCGCCGTCACGGAAGAGTTGTTTTATCTCTCCCATGATCACCGGCACGGCATAGGTGGAGAATTTAAGTCCGCGACTTTCGTCAAAGTTGTTTCCTGCTTTGACAAGCCCGACGCACCCCGCCGAAAATAACTCGTCATATTCGATCCCACGGTCCTTGAAACGGCTTGCTATAGAATGCACCAATGCAAAATGCTCCGTGATGAATGAATTGTCCTTGTCGGCGCTCATTTCAGCACCTTTTTGTCAAAACGGAATGTAAGGGTAACTGTTGTACCTTTGCCCACCATTGAAGATACTTTCACCTTGTCGCAACAGCTTTCCATTACCGCAAAGCCAAGCCCGCTCCGCTCAAGTTCGGGCTTTGTGGTGAAAAGCGGCTCCATAGCCTTTTTTATGTCCTCTATGCCACAGCCCTTGTCGGTTATCTTTATGTATACTTCTTCGCCTTTTATACGAGCGGTTATATTTATAATGCCTACCGTATCGCTTTCTGCGTATGCGTGAACGACACAGTTCGTTACTGCCTCGGACACAGCCGCCTTTACACTGCCGAGCTCGTCCAGTGTCGGGTCAAGCTGGGAAACAAAAGCGCCGACAGCCGCCCTTGCGTAACTCTCGTTACGCGACAGGGCAGGTACGGTCAGTTTTACATAATTATCGCACTTCATTTTCATTCCTCCGTTTTCTTGCCGCTTATGATCAGCCTTGAAAGTCCCGCTACCTGCAATATCCTGCGGACGGACGGTGACGGATTTTTAACCGTGACGCCGCCGCCGAGCGATTCCATTACACGCTGTCTGCCAAGTATAAGTCCTATTCCTGAGCTGTCCATAAATGTTACCCCTGACATATCCAGGATAAGCATAGTCGGCATAAGGTGTTCAAGCTCGGGGTCTATCTGCATGCGTATGCCTGCCGCCTCGCAGTGGTCAAGCTCGCCACTTATCACGGCGGTGATGCTTCCGTTTCGTTTTATCATTTCAACACTCGTATAAAGCTCCCCTTTCATCGTGTTGCTGTATGCTGACAGCTTGTATTTTATACCTCGCACGGTGAAAAAAGTGTCGGAACAAGAGAGGGTAATGCTAATGAATGATGAATAATTGTGGTTGCGCTTTCAGCGCGGATTTTGAATTTTGGGTAGTGCGGAAAAAGAGATTGTACTCCTATCAATTTCAATCCCCTCAGTCACGATACAGGTGACGGCAAAATCCCCGCTTCAATTTGACAACGGCAAGTTACATATGCTATAATAACCTTAATTGTATAAACAAAATGGGGCAGAATACGCATTGCGCAGTTTACCCTGATATAAAGACAGAAAATACAGGAGTTTTTATGCAGACTAAAACTTTATGCAAATTCTCGCGCATACCTCAGACGGTGTGCCGTATCGCCTTGTCGGCGGCTATTTTTACAGGAATACTTGTTGTGATGGTTTTTGCGCTTGCGCTTATCGCAAACGGAATGATAACGCTTCCGTCGGCGGTGATAAGGGCTGTCGGCAAGGGCAGTATATTTGTGTCCGACCTTTCGGCGCTTACAATGCTGTTTTTCGGTGCGGCAAGCCTGCTGTTCGGACTGGGACTTATACTGCTGAGCACGGCAAGGCTGTGTCCCGCCGCGGCATCTTATGTATACAGACTTTTCTCATCTGACAAAGAATGAAACTGAAAGACGCTATCCGCTTCCGCCATATGCGCGTACAGAAGCTGAGCACGGTTCAGGTGCTTATACGCGTGTTCTTCCTGTCGGGCTCGGTGTGCCTTATAGCGGCGCTGTGCTGTGCGGCATTTCTCGACAAGGACTACAGAAGTTCCGTAAAGCGCGGTGAAGAGAGCTTTACGTTTACCGGATTTCTGACGGTGGAAACAACGGATGTACCGGTGTACATAACACGGTCTGCCGATGATATGATACACGTTTCGTATGTCAGCGATACAGAAGTCGAGGTGTATGAGGACGGCGGACGGCTTGTGATAGAACAGGTGCCGAGCTTTGTCATCACGCTGTATACGGCGGAACAGTTCAGCTACAGGATAGAAATACAACTGCCCGACAAGCCGTTTGCAAGCCTTAACCTTTATTCGGCGTCGACCGACCTGCACTGCTGTGCGGTAAGCGGGTATATGGTGAACATCAGGTGCAAGAGCGGCAGTGCGGAGATCGAACGGCTGTCCTGCACGGGTACGCTTGATATTGAATGCGACAGCGGCAGGATAGATATGTATATAGATGAATTTTCGGGCGGTGAGCTTGTGAACTCATCGGGAAATATAGATATAGACTTTGCAGGGGACGCAGATACGGTGATCTCTCCCGGTACACGGTGCTATATAAACGGACTTGCCGCCATGAGCGACGGCAGAGCTGCGGAAAAAGACGACCTCGGAATAATCTCGCCCTCGGGCAGAGTAAGAATAAACACAAATGTAAAACAGGCTCAGTGACGCGGCAAAGCCGCAGTATGAAAGGAAATGCCATATGAATAACGTTAAACAGACCTTTACTATTACTATTCCCTCAAAGACAGGATATATGGACCTTACGGAAGACGTAATGGAGTGCGTGCGCAGAGCAAATATCAGAAACGGTATAATTACGGTTTCTTCTATGCACACGACCGCATCGGTGTTTACGGCGACAAATGATCCCGAGGCGCTGAACGGATACCTCAAATACTATGAAAAGGTATCTACCCTTGCGGAAGAACCGCTCAGAGCGGCTATCTGCCATCAGCTTGCGGGCGGCTCGGTAACTGCGGCTATCTGCGACAGCGAGATCTCACTCGGACTGTCCCAGTACATAATATATATGGACTTTGACGGAGAGCGTGAAAAGACGGTAGAGATAAATATAGTCGGAGAATAAGATGATTTCAGTAGTAATACCTGCGTATAACGAGCAGGAAAATATACCTGCCGCCGCCGAAAGGCTTGGCGGCATATTAGCGCCGCTCGATGACTATGAGTTGATTTTCGTTGACGACGGCTCAAGGGACGGCACATGGGAGCTTATAAAACAGCTCGGAGAAACGGACGAGCATATAAGAGGGCTTCATTTTTCGAGAAATTTCGGCAAGGAGGGCGCTATCTTTGCAGGGCTGAAAGCCGCAGACGGCGACTGCGTTGCGGTGATAGACTGCGATCTGCAGCACCCGCCTGAGCTTCTTGAAAAGATGTACACTGCGTGGAAGAACGACGCGGAGGTAGTCGAAGCGATAAAAGCGTCAAGGGGCAAGGAGGGCATAGTATACAAGCTCTTTGCAAAGACCTTTTACCGTATGATGAAGAACAGCTCGAACATAGAGCTTGACGGTGCAAGCGATTATAAACTGATGGACCGCAAGGTAGTTGACGCACTGAATGAAATGCCCGAAAGGCTGACATTCTTCCGTGCGCTTTCAAGCTGGGTAGGCTTCAGGACGGAGCGTGTCGAATTTGACGTTGCGCCGAGGAATGCGGGAAAGACCAAGTGGTCGTTCAGAAAGCTGTTCAAGTATGCTTTAAGCTCGATAACCAGCTTTACCAATGTGCCTATGCACATTATCACCTGGTCGGGTATATTATTCTTTATATTCGCTGTGATACTGGCGGTGCAGACTATAGTCAACTTCTGTATGGGAACGGCGGCGGACGGTTTTTCGACAGTTATACTTCTGCTGCTGATAATAGGCAGTATACTTATGCTCGGCATCGGAATCATCGGATATTACCTGAGCAAGATATACGAAGAGATAAAACAGCGCCCGAGATATATAGTAAGTGAAGAGTCGGGACACAGACAAAAATGTGAGGACGAAAAATAATGGCTTCTTTCAGAGAAAAAATGCTGTCATTCAGGCATCTGTGCTATAGAAACGGTTATCTGTTTGCGGCATTTCTTATCCCTGTGATACTTATGGGTATAGCGTATGTCACATTCGATATATACCCTTTCGGCGAAAGGTCGGTGCTGTCGCTTGACCTTAATGCGCAGTACGTTTTCTATTACGACTATGTGCATGACGTTATAGGAAAGGGCGAAAGCCTGATGTACTCGTGGAGCAGAAACCTGTCGGGCGAGTTTATGGGTATCATCGGATATTACCTTGCAAGCCCGTTCAATATACTTGTGTGGATATTCCCGCGCAGTATGATAACCGAGGGTCTGCTTACAATGATACTTGCAAAGTTCGGTGCGTGCGGCGTAACCTTTGCGCTGTTTGCGCATAAGTCGCAGAAGCTGTCAAAGACCACTGCGGCTATATTTGCGCCGATGTATGCCATGTGTGCGTATATGGTGGTACAGACCATGAATCCGATGTGGCTTGACTGCGTTATTGCACTTCCGCTTATCTGCTGGGGTATCGATTCGCTGATAAAGGAAAACAGGTTCAGACTGCTTGTACTTTCATTGGTATATGCGTTTGTATCAAACTTCTACATAGGCTTTATGGTGGCGATATTCTCGGTGCTGTACTTTATCTGCCGTTACTTCTCGCTTGAAACATATACAGGCAATACCGGAGCCGGCATAGTAAAGAAATTTGTCACAAAAGGTGCGTTCTTTGGCGTATGCGGAATAGTATCGGCTATGATGAGCGCATTTATGATACTGCCCGTTTACAATTCATTACAGAACGGAAAGTTCAGCTTCACCGAGCCTGACTATTCACTTGCGACCAATTTTGACATTGTCGATATAGCAAGAAAGCTGTTCCCGAATACTTACGACACGGTAAGAATGGAGGGACTGCCGTTTATATTCTGCGGTTCGCTGGCGCTTGTGCTCGCGGCAGGATTTTTCTGCTGTAAGGCATTTCACTTCAAGAAGAAGCTTGCGGCAGGTACGCTTATCGGTCTGCTGATAGTAAGTATGTATATCCGTCCTGTCGATATGATGTGGCACGGCGGACAGATGCCGAACTGGCTCCCTTACAGATACTCGTTCATGCTGTCGTTTGTGATAGTAGCGCTTGCGGCGCACTGCTTTGAACAGTTGAAAGAGGTCAGGGTAAGGACAATAGGCACAATTACGCTGAGTTATATTGCATTGATAATATACATAGAGGCACAGGATACGTTTATCACGACGCTCGGCAGTGAGGGCAGAGAGGTATTTGACGGCATAACCGTTGCGCTCCCCGCTATAGTATTTATGGCGGTTGCAGGAATTGCCGTATTTGCGGTAAGGCATTACGGCGGCGGGAAAAACGCATCAAAGACGGGCGTTATCCTTGTGACGGCGGTGATATGTGCGGAACTTTGCTTCAACACCACAAATACGCTTACAAAGATGCACCAGGATATAACATTCTCGACAAGGGACAGTTACTTAAGCGTTATACTTCCTTTGCGTGAAAAGGTTGAAGAAATAAAAGAGCAGGACGACGGATTTTACAGGATAGAAAAGAACTTCTTCCGCTCTGTAAACGACCCTATGGCGGTAAATATGTACGGTCTGTCGCATTCGAGCAGTACGCTGAATGCAAGGGCTATAGATATGCTCGGATATTTCGGCTTTACGTCAAACGGACATTATTCGAGATTTTCGGGTAATACTCCGCTGACCTGCGACATTTTCGGTGTTAAGTACATTCTTGATTGCCCGGGTGAATCGACCGCCAACATAAAATCTGCGGACGATATAACTGTTACCGAAAACAAGGATGCTCTGCCGATAGGCTATCTTGTAAACAGCAAGGTTTCATCGCTTGAGCTGTCAGAGTATGACGTATTTGACAATCAGGATAAACTGCTTAACGCTATGACAGGCGGCAACAGAGAGTTCTTCACGGTATTCTCAGCTGACGGTGAACCTTATGCCGAAAACTGCAAGAAGGGCTCGTTTGAGAACAGCCATATCGGATTTACGGAAGCGACGGGAGAGGCAAGCGTAAGCTACACCATTACCGTTCCCAAGAGCGGCGAGGTGTATATGTTCCTGCCGACCGACTATCAGCGTGAAGCGTCACTCTATGTAAACGGAACGTACAAGGGTATATGCTTTGAAAGCGATAACCATAATATAAAGGATCTCGGAAAGTTTGAGAAGGATGAAAAGGTCACTGTAAAACTTGTACTCAAGAAGAGCGACCTTTATTTCAGAGAGCCGCAGTTTGCAGTTTATAACGAAGACGCAGAATCGGCGGCAATAGCTCAGATGTGGGAAAAGAACGCCGATACAACGGTTGAAAAGGTAAGTCAGACCGATATACGTTTTACGGTAAACGCAAAGAGCGGTGATATGCTGTTTACAACTATCCCTGCCGAAAAGGGCTGGACTGTGTATGTTGACGGTGTAAAGACCGATTACGGCACGGCGCTTAACGACGCACTGATGACGGTAGAGCTGTCCGAGGGCGAACACGTTGTAGAGTTTAAATTCTTTGTGGCAGGACTTGGCACGGGACTTATACTGACAGTAGTCGGTATAGCGATATTTGTCGGATTGATACTGGTACTCAAAAAAATAAAGAAGCCCGTAAAACTGACAAAGGCTGTAAATGCACCCGAGGATATTGACAACAGCGAAACTGATGATATAATAGAAAACGACATATCCGAAGAATCGGAGGACAAAGAATGATACTTGCAGTAGATGTCGGCAATACTAACATAGTATTCGGCGGATTTGACGATAACGGCGAACTGAGTTTTATATCAAGGCTCAACACGCAGGTTTCCAGAATGGAGGACCAGTATGCGATAAAGCTGAGGGAGATACTGTCCCTTTATGGCTTTGAAAATGCGGCAGTAACAGGCTGTATTATTTCCTCTGTCGTATCGCCTATTACGCCTATTCTTGAAAGAGGTATAGAAAAGCTCTGCAACGTAAAACCTATAGTTGTTTCTCCCGGTATAAAAACCGGGCTGAATATAAAGATAGATGATCCGTCCGTACTCGGCAGTGACCTTGTATGCGGCGGCGTAGCGGCAAAGAGCAAATACCCGATGCCGTGCATATTCATAGATGTCGGCACCTGCCTTAAGATATTCGCACTCGACAGGAGCGGTGCGATCCTCGGCGGTGCAATAGCACCCGGACCGAGATTATCATTCGAGGCGCTGTCCGGCAAGACCGCATCTCTTCCTCTTATCGGTGCCGAGTCTGTTAAAAAGATGATAGGCACAAACAGCCCCGACAGTATGCGTGCCGGAGTTATCGGCGGCATTGCCTGTATGATAGACGGCATGATAGAGCGCTATGAAGAAGAGCTTGGCGAAAAGGCGACAATAGTCGCAACAGGAGGTTACGCAAACCTCATAGCTCCGCTTTGCAGGCGTGAACTGACGGTCGATCCCGACCTTGTGTTAGAGGGTCTGCATATTATCTACAAGAAAAATCAGAAGAAGTAAACGGCATTGTGGACGGAGCCGACAGATATTATCTGCGGTTACCGGCTGTAAGCAAATTCTGAATTGCAGATGATATGTAAAAATATACAACCCTGCGAGGTACTCACTGACAATGGGACTTCAGCAAAGGAGATTTTTATGTCAAACGCAAACACACTTGCATCAACAAAAAACAAAACTGTGATGCTCACAACAATGGGACTGCTGACAGCTATAGTAGTTGTATTACAGGCTATGGCTATAGCGATCCGTTTCGGCGTATTCAACATTACGCTTGTACTCGTTCCGATAGTAGTCGGTGCGGCTCTTTACGGCTGGAAAGCGGGCGCATGGCTCGGCTTCGTATTCGGTGCAGTCGTACTGTTTACAGACGCAGGAGCTTTTCTTGCTATCAACGTTCCCGGAACGATAATCACCGTACTTTTAAAGGGTACACTTGCAGGCGCCGCCGCAGGACTTATCTACAGCCTGCTCAGCCGTAAGAACGACATACTCGGAGTGATCGGCGCAGGTATTGTGTCACCGATAGTAAATACGGGCATTTTCCTTTTAGGCTGCCTTGTGTTCTTCTATGACACTATTGCTCAGTGGGCAACAGGCGCAGGCTTTGAAAATGTCGGCGTATATATGGTAACCGCATTTGTAGGACTTAACTTTGTTGTAGAGCTTGCAATAAATCTGGTACTCAGCTCAGCTATCGTGCTGATACTCAAGGTTGCAAAGAAGCACTTAATAAAATAAAATAAACGATAAGACGAAGGGCGAAAAAATGGACAACAATTATTTAGCCGAGCTTCTGTTCGGAAACATCAAGACGACACCCGAGGATATGTTTGCAAAATATCCCGCAAGAACACTCCCCGACAAGGCGGCTGTGACAAGATTTGCACCCAGCCCCACAGGCTTCATGCACATAGGCGGTCTTTACGCCGCACTTATCTCAATGTGCATGGCAAGACAGTCGGACGGTGTATTCTATTTGCGTCTTGAGGATACCGACAAAAAGCGTGAGATCGAACACGGTGCAGACGAAATAATCACTTCTCTTGCACAGTACGGTGTATGCTTTGACGAGGGTGCCGCCGCTGACGGCGAAACCGAAAAGGGCAATTACGGTCCGTACAGACAGAGCATGAGAAAAGAGATATACCAGACCTTTGCAAAGGATCTTGTAAAGCATGGTCTTGCATATCCGTGCTTCTGCTCAGCCGAGGAGCTTGAGGAAATAAGAAAGGCACAGGAAGCCGAAAAGGCTGATATGGGCTATTACGGCAGTTATGCAAAGTGCAGAAATCTGTCCATAGAAGAGATTGAAGCCAACATAAAGGCAGGCAAGGAATACGTTCTGCGTTTACGCTCAGACGGCAACGCAGAAAACAAGATAACCTGCCGTGACCTTATCCGTGGCAACATCGAAATGCCCGAAAACATAATGGACGTTGTACTCTTAAAGTCGGACGGTATCCCTACATACCACTTTGCACACGTTGTAGACGACTTCCTTATGGGTACGACGCACGTTATAAGAGGCGACGAGTGGATAAGCTCATATCCTCTGCACGAACAACTTTTCAGAGCAAGCGGACTTAAAATGCCTAAGTACGCTCATATCGCCCCGATAATGAAGCTGGACGGCGGCGAGAACAAGAAGAGAAAGCTCAGCAAGAGAAAAGACCCGGAAGCCAGCGTTTCGTTCTACTCAAAAGCAGGCTTCCCCGTACAGTCGGTTCTCGAATATCTTATGACTATCGCAAACTCGAACTATGAAGAGTGGAGAATGAAGAACCCGGACGCAGATATGTCCGAGTTTAAGTTCAAACTTGAAAAAATGCCTGTCAGCGGTGCGCTGTTCGATATGGATAAGCTTGCAAGCGTAAGCCGTGACGTTATCGCAAAGATGAGCGAGGAAACCCTCTTTGGCGAGATAAGCGCATGGGCAAAGGATAACGATGAAAAGCTGAATGCTTACATTACTTCCGCCCCCGAAAAGTTCAAGGAGAGCATTAAGCTCTGGAAATACAACGGCAAGAAAGTCCGCAAGGATATTGCCAAGTGGAGCGACCTGTCGGAGATGTTCCCGTACCTTTACGGTGACGGCGTTGACGGTTATGAGTTCGACGAAAAGCTGACGGCAGACGAGCGCAAGGAGTTTTTATCGGCATACATTTCAGCTTACGACCACAGCGTTGACAGCAGTGCATGGTTTGACGGCGTTAAGGTTGTCGGCGAACCTTTAGGCTTCTGCCCCAACATCAAGGAATACAAGGCAAACCCCGACGCCTACAAGGGTTCTGTCGCAGACGCGTGCGGAATACTGAGAGTTGCTATTACCGGTAGAAAGAATTCTCCCGACCTGTACACCATAATGCAGTTACTCGGTGAAGAAGAAACACTGAGGCGCTTAAAAGCGGCAATGGCTGACTGATAACAAATAACAGAATAAAAAGCAAACCGCCAACGGTAACTGACCGTTGGCGGTTATTGTTTTGATCGCATTACAGCTTTATATTGGCTGTATTTATTCTGTTTATTGCTCTCTTGAGCTTGTACTCGGCAATATCAAGTGCACGCTGATCGTCCTTGTACTGCTCCATACGCTCTTCTGCAAGAGCCTTTGCCTTTTCGGCACGCTCGACATCTATCTCGTCTGCCCATTCAAACGACTGGGCAAGTATCGATGTCTGATCCTTTGTGACCTCGACTATACCTGATGAAACTGCGCCTATGCGTACAGCTCCGTCAATGCGTATCTTCGCCTGTCCTATTGTCAGCGCCGCAACGTATGGCTCGTGCTTTGCAAGTATGCCCTTGTCACCGACGGTAGTACGGACGATAACGCTTTCAGCCATACCGTCATATACTACTCCCTCCGGGGTAAGGATCTTCAGTTTGAATTCTGTCATATCATCTTTCCTTTCCGCGGGAGTTATAAGAACAATACCAAATCTTCAAAATTTTCATCGGCGATATTCGCAAGTGCGGAATAATTGCCGTTCGCGTAAGAAACGGAATAGTCTTTTGTAAAATACGATATCTTACTTACATTGCCGTTTTTAACGCTTATTGTAACGATAAAATGCTCATCTGCGGGCACGGCGGCTTTTTCTCTTACCATATCAGCGGTAAGACTGTCGCCGTTTTCGCTGTACAGTGAAAGTGCAACGCTTTCAAGCGTTTTTGCTTTTTTCTGCACGACCGATACCGTTTCGCCGCTTACAATACCGCTCGGAACATCGTTTCCGGGCTTTGTTGTAGCTGACGGTGCGGGAGATACGTCTGTGCGCTTTTTTGTAGTCACGATGACCGACGATTCCTGCGTCGTTGTTTCCGGGGTCGGCAGAGGGGTCAGAATATAATCGTCCTTTATCGGTCCGCCTGCTATAAACGGCAGTCCTGCTATAAGCAGTGTCAGTAAAAGCGCAGTTATCGTTACCGGGCTGAAATAACCCTTGTTATTATGCCTTCTCATTCTTAGCCTTTTCAACAGCTTCGTCGATAGTGCCAACGAACAGGAATGCAGATTCGGGCAGATCGTCGTGTTTACCCTCGATGATCTCCTTGAAGCCTCTTATCGTTTCCTTGAGCGGAACATACTTACCCTTCATACCTGTGAACTGTTCTGCAACCGAGAACGGCTGAGATAAGAAACGCTGTATCTTTCTTGCTCTTGATACGGTCAGCTTGTCGTTGTCGTCAAGCTCGTCCATACCGAGGATAGCGATGATATCCTGAAGTTCGTTATAACGCTGGAGTATCGACTGTACCTGTCTTGCTACCTGGTAATGCTCTTCGCCGACGATTTCGGGAGTGAGTATTCTTGATGTACTGTCAAGAGGGTCAACAGCGGGGAAGATACCCATTGATGAAATGTTTCTTGAAAGTACCGTTGTAGCGTCAAGGTGTGCGAAGGTCGTTGCAGGTGCAGGGTCGGTAAGGTCGTCCGCAGGAACGTAAACCGCCTGTACCGATGTGATTGAGCCTTTCTTTGTAGAAGTGATACGCTCCTGCAAAGCACCCATTTCGGTCGCCAGCGTAGGCTGATAGCCAACGGCTGAGGGCATACGTCCAAGAAGGGCGGAAACCTCAGAGCCTGCCTGTGTGAATCTGAATATATTGTCTATGAAGAGCAGTACGTCCTGACCTTCTTTGTCACGGAAGTACTCAGCCATCGTAAGACCTGAGAGGGCTACTCTCATTCTTGCTCCGGGCGGCTCGTTCATCTGACCGTAAACAAGCGTTGTCTTTTCGATAACGCCGGACTCGGTCATTTCGTTGTAAAGGTCGTTACCCTCACGGGTACGTTCACCGACACCTGTGAATACCGAAAGACCGCCGTGCTGTTTAGCGATGTTGTTGATAAGCTCCATAATAAGTACGGTCTTACCGACACCTGCACCGCCGAACAGACCTATCTTACCGCCCTTGAGGTAAGGTGCGATAAGGTCTACGACCTTGATACCCGTTTCAAGTACCTGTGTTGAACCCTCCTGCTCCTCGAATGACGGAGCGGGACGGTGGATTTCCCATTTTTCTTCTGTTTCGGGCTGGGGCTTGTTATCAACAGCCTCACCGAGCAGATTGAATATTCTTCCGAGGGTCTGTCTGCCTACGGGAACCTTTATTGATGCGCCCGTATCTACTGCCGGAAGTCCTCTTACGAGTCCGTCCGTACTGCCCATAGCAATGCAGCGTACCGTATCGTCGCCGATATGCTGTGCTACTTCTACGGTCAGCTTTTTGCCCTCGTGTTCTATCTCTATGGCGTTAAGCAGGTTAGGCAGATGCTCCGGGGGGAACTTTATATCAAGTACCGCACCGATAATCTGCACAACCGTGCCGATATTCTGTGGCATAGATCAGTCCTGTCCTTTCTTATTAATTCAGCGCATTAGCACCCGATACGATCTCGTTGAGCTCATTCGTGATCTTTTCCTGTCTTGCACGGTTGTACATAAGTGACAGGCTTGCGATCATTTCCTCCGCATTGTCCGTTGCGTTTTCCATAGCTGTTCTTCTGGCACCGAGCTCAGACGCGTAGCTTTCGTTTACCGCACACATGATAAGGCTTGTGATAAGCTTAGGTATCACGCGGTTGAAAACCGCCTCAGGGCTGGGGTCATAGGTCGTACCTGCCTTGTTTTCGGGTACTGCTCCGCCTGTGGGAGCGTCTATGGGGAGAACGGGCATACGGGTAGGGGTCTGTACGAGAGGAGAAACGAACTGTGTGAAGAACAGCTCTATCTCATCGACCTCTCCCTTTGTGAAAAGATCTGTCGCTATCTGCGCTATATCGGCAGCGTCTGCCGTTTTGATATGCTCCGCAATGCCGGGGAACTGCGCCACTACGTCGTATTCGTGCTTTGTAAAGAACTCCGCAGACTTTTTGCCTATAGCAATTATCTTAGGCGAATAATCATCGCCGTGGGTCTGCTGTACCAGCTTAAGTATATTGGAGTTGTAACCGCCTGCAAGACCTCTGTCACCTGCAATTACAATGAACAGACGGTTCTTTACCTCTCTGTGTCTTGTATATACGGTGCTCAGGTTCTCCGTCTCGCCTGCTATACGGCACATAAGGGAATACTGTGCATCAAAGAACGGACGTGCGTCCTCGGCACGAAGCTTTGCCTTTCTGAGCTTAGAAGAGGCGACAAGCTCCATAGCCTTCGTTATCTGCATAGTGGACTCAACGCTTTTTACTCTGCGCTTGATGTCCTTCATATTTCCCGAAGCCATGCAAAGCCTCCTTTATCGGATATTGTCACTGTCGATATAAGTCGTCTTTTTATAGAACAGCTCTAAAACCGTGAGCGCAAGGGTGAGTGCGGATATGCTCAAAGCAACGATGCTCAGTACAAGTGATGCCTTTTTCATAACTATTCTTCCTTTCGCTTATGTCTTATATCTTAGTCTTAAACGTACTTCTCCGAGAAATCCTTGAGAGCGGTTTTCAGCTTCTCTTCGTTTTCGGGAGTGAGTACCTTTTCTTCTCTTATGCTTGCTGTGATATCGGGATGAGCTTCTTCCATATGCTTATACAGGTCACGTTCAAAGTCGCCGACCTTATCAAGCGGAATGTCCTTAAGATAGTTGTTGATAACGGCATAAATGATTATAACCTGATTTTCAACAGCTACGGGAGAGTTCTGTCCCTGTTTTAATATCTCAACGATACGCTCGCCCTTTGCAAGACGTTCCTTTGTATCCTTATCAAGATCCGAACCGAACTGTGAGAAGCTCTGTAACTCTCTGAACTGCGAATATTCGAGCTTAAGAGTACCGGATACCTTCTTCATAGCCTTTATCTGCGCATTACCGCCGACACGGGATACCGAGATACCGGGGTTTACGGCAGGTCTTACGCCTGAGTGGAACAGTTCTGTTTCAAGGAATATCTGACCGTCGGTTATCGAAATAACGTTGGTCGGGATATAGGCTGAAACGTCGCCTGCCTGTGTTTCGATGATAGGCAGTGCGGTGAGTGAACCGCCGCCGTAGTTCTCGTTTAAGTTAGCGGCTCTTTCGAGCAGTCTTGAATGCAGATAGAATACGTCGCCGGGGTAAGCCTCACGTCCGGGCGGACGCTTGAGGAGCAGAGAAAGTGCTCTGTAAGCCACAGCGTGCTTGGACAGGTCGTCGTAGATTATAAGTGCGTCCTTACCCTTTTCCATGAAGTATTCACCCATAGTACAGCCTGAGTAGGGTGCGATGTACTGTAAGGGCGCAAGCTCACTTGCGGTAGCGGATACTACTATCGTGTAGTCCATAGCACCTGCGGCGGTGAGCTGTTCTACAACGTTTGCAACTGTAGAAGCCTTCTGACCTATAGCAACGTATATACAAATTACGTCTGTCTTTTTCTGGTTTATTATCGTATCGATCGCAATGGCAGTCTTACCTGTCTGTCTGTCGCCGATGATCAGCTCACGCTGACCTCTTCCTATCGGTATCATGGAGTCAATAGCCTTGATACCTGTCTGAAGCGGAACGTTAACAGATTTTCTCGTGATGATACCGGGTGCGATCTTTTCGATCGGGCGTGTTTCCTTGGCGAGTATAGCGCCCTTGCCGTCGATAGGCTGTCCCAGTGCGTTTACTACTCGTCCGAGCAGTTCCTCGCCTACGGGTACAGATACGACAGAGCCTGTACGCTTTACTGTATCGCCCTCTTTGATCTCGGCATCTGAGCCCAGCATAACCGCACCTACAAAGTCCTGCTCTAAGTTGAGCGCCATGCAGCGGACGCCGTTCTCAAATTCCAGCAGCTCATTCATCATACACTTTTCAAGTCCGTGTATACGAACAATACCGTCACCTACAGTTACAACAGTACCTGTATCTTCAAGACGGATCTTTGAGCCGTAGTCCTTGATCCGGGATTTAATTATGCCTGTTATTTCATCCGGGCGTAAATCCATTGGAGGTTCTTCCTTTCGTATTTTTTTACCGGCTGACGATTTTTATGTCAGTCGATAGTTCCGGCAATATCAGCCTTAAGCTGTTCGAGCCTTGCTTTGACGCTTCCGTCGATAGTCGTATTGCCGTAGCTGATAACAACGCCGCCGATGAGCTTATTATCGGTTTTCAGCGTCATATTAACGGTCTTACCCGTAATCTCAGCCATTTTTGCTCTGATCTTTTCAGCCGCCGTATCCGAAAGAGGCATCGCAGAGGTTACAGTAACATCCGCTATACCGAGCTTTTCGTTATACAGCCCTGTGAAGTATGCCAGTATCCGCTCAAAGTCGGGCAGCCTGTCGTTTTCGGTAAGTATGCACAGAAAGTTCACTATAAACTTATGCGCCTTTCCGTCAAAGACCTCTTTTACAAGTGCCGTCTTTTCTTCGATCGGGATTGTAGGAGTACGCAGCAGCTTTATAAAGTCCGGCTCGGCGGAAAATACCTCCGAAACGCCTTTAAGCTGTCCGAGAATGTCGGGCAGAGCCTTTTCATCCTCTTCGGTAACAAGAGAGAACAATGCGTCGCCGTATGTCTTGTCAACAGCAGCCATTTCAGTTCTCCTTTCCTATCTGCGACAGAACAGAGTCGATGATCTTCTCGTTGTCCTGTGCGTTTATCTCCTTCTCGGCAACCTTTGACGCCGCCATAACTACCATATCGGAAATCTCTTCCTTTATCTCGTTTACGGCACGCTTCTTTTCACGCTGGATAGATTCTTCCGCACGCTGTTTCATAGAAGCGGCTTCTTCGTTTGCGGCAGAGATGATCTCTTCTTCTCTTGCCTGTGCCTTCTTTGTAGCGTCAGCTACAATGCGGGCAGCCTCTTCCTTTGAAGTTTCAAGGCGCTGTTCGTAGTCTGCCTTTACTGCGGCGGCTTCTTCCTTTGCCTTCTGTGCGTCGTCCATATCCTTATTTACTGTCTTTGCACGCTCGTCAAGAATCTTGCAGACGGGCTTGTGTAAGAAGAAGAAATAAAGCAGAACGATAATAAGCGTGTTGATCAGAGTGAAGACTATAGTGTTAAGATCTATGCTGACCAGAGAAAACTTTGCCTGTTCAGTTGCCTGCGCAGCCGCTTCCTCGGCTATTCTCAGCATATCCGTCATTTCACTTCAATCCTTTCGTGTTGTAGTCTGCCAGATATTAAAGCTGTCTGATGAAGGGGTTAGCGAACATCAGCAGCAGAGCGATAACGAGTGAGTAAAGACCTGTGGTTTCTGCAAGAGCGTCGCCGATGATCATTGTTCTCGTGATTGCGCCCGAAGCCTCGGGCTGTCTGCCGATTGCCTCAACAGCCTTACCGCCGCAGAAGCCTTCACCGATACCGGGGCCAAGACCTGCGATCATAGCAAGACCTGCACCTATTGCAGATGCGCCCAGTACGATAGCCTGTGATAAGTTTTCCATATCAAAGTCCTCCGTCATTTTATTCTACCTGTAGGTAGATTATTGTTTTTATTACACCACAGTTTCCTGTGGGGGTAAACGTATAAAATTATATTTGTGGAAAATCCTGCTTTTATAAAAAATAGAACAAATTTTCTATCCCTATCCCCTTTAGGACACTCTAATGGCTTTGCATCGTGCAAAGCTTGGTGTGTCCTTATTTCGGCATCCTTGCCGAAAACCCCTTTGGGCTATTAGCTGGGGCTACCGCCCAGTCCAAGCAAGGACGCTTGCAGTCAGCCGTACAAAGTCACAGCACGACGCAGTGACACAAATGGCTGACGACCTGTACGGGGGCTTCGCCCCTGCGACCCCATTTTTAGTTATAATAGAGGTTTTACAACAGAATACATATTAATTTAATCTTCTCCGCATTCTGCCATTGAAACGTAAGCCATTGTCAGTGTGCAGAAGATGTAAGCCTGAATGAATGCCGAGAACAAGTCAAAGTACAGCGAGCATATAGCGGGTATACCGATAGACGCAAGGCCGTTTGCGACCTGTCCTAAAGCAAAGTAGATAAGTCCGCCGATTACAGAACCTGCGAGGATATTTGCAAAGTGACGCAGTGTCTGTGAAACGGGGTTTGCTATATCACCGATTATATTGAACGGGAGCATAAAAGGCATAGGCTCGATAAAGCCCTTTAAATAACCCTTGATGCCGCCTGTTTTCAGCTTGTTCCTGAGCGTCAGGACGAATGTCGTAATGCCCCATGCGGCGATTACGGAAAGGTCCGATGTCGGGCATCTGAAACCGAAAAGTCCCATAAGGCTCGAAAGAATAGAGAAGCAGAAAAGTCCGCCGATATAGGGGGTGTACTTTCTGTACTTTTCGCCCATGGTGTCACGCACCATATTGTTGAAGAAGTTTACAAGGTACTCAGCCGCCATCTGTCTGCGCGAGGTCGATCTCACCTTGAGGTTTCTGCCGAGTATGAAGAATACGATACCGAGGATAAGCATAACTATCCACTGTACAACGATACTCTCGCTTATTACCACATTGTAACTGCCTATATCGAAACTTATCGATTTAAGCGGTCCTTCGACGGAGAACTCCGCCATAGGTTTTATAAGGTCTGTCATTTTCTAATGCTCCTCCCTTATTTTTACGGGACTGTTCCCATAATGAATATTTTATATATTTATATAAATTTAATGTCAAGTCAGGGGTTGTAAATTTTGCTGTCAGAAGTCGCTCTTCTCTTTGAACGCCGTTACCGTGTAGGCTACCTTCGGCACGAACAGCGGAAGTATCGCTGTAACGGGGTTTATAATTTTGAAGAACATCAGCGCGCCGAGAATTATGAATGTGCCGATATATCTTGCACCGTAACTGCCGTTCATAGCGAGCTTTGCGGATTTTTCGGTCATTGTTATCGCCTTTTCCGCACTCATTGCCATAAGGACAAAATTCAAAGCGGAAACTGCTGTGCCGACCGCCGCACCTGTAAGCAGTGTGTAGTTGCCGGTACCCGAGATCATCAGGATAACACTCACAATTCCGAGCAAAACAAGCGCACCGATATAGTACGGTAACAGCGCCATAAATTCCTTGAATGATGTCGTTTCGGTAATTTTCTTTTTCATATCTGTTTAAAGTTTCCTGTCACGGCGGTTATCGTCGTAATAGTCGTTGTCGCGGCGGTCTGAAAGATATCTATAGGTCTTCTTATCGTCCTTTCCGCCATACATTTTTATGAGATTCTTAAGGTAAGTTCCCACTCCGGATATCATTGTGATTATACCTGCAAATACCAGTAGGATCATCACCCATGACGGAAGCGAAAGCTTGTCCACGAGTACACTGCCTCCCCATATAAAAATCAGCAGGGGAGTGAGCACCAGAAAGCCTATCTGACTTACAACGGCATATACTTTGAGAGGATTATCCTTTTTACTGTTCATTATCAGTATGCCAGCTTCTGAAGACGCCACTCGCCGTTTACCTTGAGCATATTGGCAGTGACTTTCTTTGTGTTACTGCTGTCCGAACCCGATGATGTGTTGTCGGCGGAGGATGTTTCTTCCGCAGGATTCAGCTCTACGATTATGTCGCACTCGGTATTTGACTTAGGGTGAAGCATGAACTTTGCATTTGACCATGTGTAATTATAGTCGATAGACTTGAATCTGCCGTTTTCGTCAACCATGCTTACGTCAAGACCGATACCCTTGTTGCCGTCGTCGTCTGTTTCTTCGGCATATACGGCAACATTGTCACCGTTTATGTTGGTAAGTATGCGCTTTGCTTCTTTTTCAACGAATGTTGAGTTTACAAGTGTTTCTATATCTGAAATTGTCTTGTAGCTGTCGCTCTTTACGGTATAATATCCGTCCTCGGGAACGTTGTTGTACGGTTCAGCCTGGTGGGGAAGTCCGTACTGGAGATAAATTCTGAATACCTCGCAGTTGTTCTTGATAAGAGTTACCGCATTCATATTCATCTCTTCGTTTATCTCGTCAGAGGGGACGTAATTATACTGATTATCCTGTATCTGCTGTTGTGAAGTCTGGTACAGCAGGAATAAAGTCGTTGCGATCGCAAGGACAGCTACAACGATCGTGGCGATTGTAGCCGCTGTGTTTTTCTTACTCATGGACACCTCCGTGAAAGTGGTTTATACTACATTATACAACTTATATCCCAAAATTTCAAGCGGTTTTGACGGATTTTCGGGTTATATGAGTTAACCGTAATATACGGTTAACTATTAACAAATATTAACTTATGCCTCTTTTATTTTGAGTTCGGCTTTCTGCCTGTAAGGAACGAAACGCTCCTTTCGATAGACGTGCGGACGTGTTCCATTTCTTCGCTGTGGAGCTTGCCGGCGTTGCGGTAGTCAAAGCTGTTGCAGAAGTCGTTTACGTCGCTGTTCAGCTTAGTTATGTATTCCTGCATTATCGTATCCATGACCTTTACAAACTCGGCTCTGTCGTTCTTCGCCATCTTTGTTTCGCTCAGCTGTACAAGATAGTGGTAATGCGGCATACAGAAGCATTCCTGCGACTTGAACAGGTTCTTGAACTTGCCGTCCTTTGCAAACATTGTGAATACCGTTTCAAGCATATGGTCAACGCCCCACTGCACCTTTGAGCAGACAAAGCAGGTATCGCCTACTGCGCCTGCCTTTTTAGCTTTTGCGTCTTTGGGAGCAAATAAACCTTTCTTCTCGAAAATATTACCTCTCAGCACCTCGAGATGACTGTTGAGCATAAGTCCGAGCGATAAGCGGTTGTTCTGCATCATAAGCTGTTGATAGTGCGTAAAGCAGAAACCGAGCCTGTTGGTGTCCTGTCTAACATCGGGTTCCATCATTGCGGCACCCATTATATATTCGCAGATATGCTCTTCTACCGTATCTCTCATACGGCAGATAGGACAACCCTCGCGGGGTTCAAAGACTTCGTTTACCGGTATTGTAAGTATGCTTTCTCTCACTTTTTTCAGTTCCTTTCAAAAAAGATCATATCAGCGGAAAGCTCCGCCGGGACTTGATTTTGTAATGTCGTTTTATGGGACGTGACCGTGCCGGCAAGAAAAATTTTTTCATGCCGGACTTGTAATTTCCCTGTTAATATTGTATTATATATAACGGAAATAATCAAGACTAAATCAAAAATTTTTCCGATATAAAAACAGATAACGGCAGATGATAAAATGGATTACACCTTTACTTGCAAGGGATTTGATATAAGGCGCACGCTTTTCTGCGGACAGGCTTTCCGCTGGAGAGAGCAGGACGGCAGATTCTGCGGCATAGCCGGCGGAAGATATGCCGGTATATCCGATAACGGCGACGGTACTTATACTGTTCACGACATAGAAAAGAGCGATATTTCTTACTGGCAGTCGTACTTTGACCTTGATACGGACTATGACGCACTTATAAAACAGTTCTCAGAGGACGAGCATATGAAGCTTGCCTGTGAGGAAAACCCCGGCATACGGGTGCTGAGGCAAGAACCTTTTGAAACGCTCATCAGCTTTATAATCTCGCAGAACAACAATATAAAGCGTATCACGGGAATTATCGACAGACTGTGTGAAAGTTTCGGAGAAAAGACGGAGCACGGATATGTTTTCCCTACGCTTGAGAATCTTGTCGGTGTTACAGCCGAGGACTTAGCACCGCTGAGAGCGGGTTTCAGAGCAAAATACATAGTTGACGCAGTAGAAAAGCTTGACAGCGGCGAGGTTTCGCTTGACGGTATAAAGACAATGGATACCGATACGGCAAGGGAAGAGCTGAAAAAGATAAAGGGCGTCGGAAACAAGGTCGCAGACTGCGTACTGCTGTTCGGCTATCACAAGACGGACGCTTTTCCGAGAGATGTCTGGATAAAGCGTATCGAGCAGAAATTATACCCTGACGGATTGCCCGAATGTATAAAGGGCAACGAGGGCATAGCGCAACAGTTCTTGTTCGACTATGCGAGAACGCACGAGATCTGACGGAGAAACAAAATGGTCAATATAGGCAACGAGTGGGACGAACTGCTTGCAGACCAGTTCCAAAGCGAATATTACATGAAGCTGAGAACTTTTCTTGTCAGCGAATACAACAACTACAGGGTATATCCGCCTGCGGACTGTATTTTCAATGCACTGAAATATACGCCGTACTCAAAGGTAAAGGCGGTGCTTTTAGGTCAGGATCCGTATCACGGACCGGGACAGGCGCACGGACTGTGCTTTTCGGTAAAGCGTGGTGTAATGCCGCCGCCCTCGCTTAAAAATATCTTCACCGAGATACATAACGATCTTGGAATTGATTTTGATATGTCGGTGGGCGAGCTTACCTACTGGGCGAAACAGGGAGTTCTTATGCTGAACACTTCTCTTACTGTCCGTGAGGGTATGGCAGGAAGTCACAGGGGCAAGGGCTGGGAGATACTCACCGACAGGATAATCGAGCTTTTGAACGAGCGTGACGTACCCACGGCATTCATACTGTGGGGAAGTAACGCAAAGTCGAAAATGCCGCTGATAACAAATCCGAAGCACGCGGTATTCACGGCGGCGCACCCAAGCCCGCTGTCGGCATATAACGGATTTTTCGGTTGCCGTCACTTCTCAAAGGTGAATGAGTTTCTGAAAAACAACGGCATAGAACCGATCGACTGGAGTATACATTGATCGATAAAGGCGATCGGATAAAGACAATAGAGAACGGAAGAAGGACATAGCTTATGATATGCGTTACAGGCGACCTGCACGGCGATATTTCACGCTTCAAGTCGCCCGTGCTGAAAAAGCTCAGACGTGGCGACGCGCTGATAATAACGGGCGATTTCGGTTGTATATGGGACGGCAGTAAGAAAGAAAAGAGAACGCTGAAAAAGCTCGGCAAAAAGAAATACAATGTACTTTTTGTAGAGGGTGTACACGAAAATTTCGACCTGCTCGAGCAGTACCCGGTTGAAGAATGGTGCGGCGGTAAGACAAGACTTATATCCGGCAATCTGCGACAGCTTATGAGAGGTCAGTATTATACGATAGCCGAAAAGACCGTGTTTGCTTTCGGCGGAGGTCAGAGTGATGAGAACAACAGCTATCTTGAGCCTGACGATGAGAAGAACTGGATAAAAGAACTTCCTACCGACGAGGAGCTTGCCGAGGGGTTGGCTAATCTCGAAGAACACGACAACACGGCGGATTTTATTGTCAGCTATGAACCGCCGGCAAGAATGATAGAGTTCATCGACATAGGTACAACCAGCCGTAACCATATAAATACATACCTTGACAAGGTGCTCGATACGGCGAAGTTTAAAATGTGGTATTTCGGTAAAAGGCATATTAACAAGCTGATACCGCCCCGATACCGTTGTATATTTGACGCAGTCGAGGTTGCGGACGATACAAGACTTCCGAAGCAGAAGAAGCCTAAAAAGCAGAAACCCGAAAAGGTAAAGCCCGAAAAGGTAAAGAAAGAAAAACCCGAAAAGAAACCGAAAAAGGATAAAAAGGCAGGAGAAGAGGAATAATCCTCTTTTCAGTCTATCAAAAACATCTATCGTTATTAAAAATGGGGTTGAGGGGCGTAGCCCCCAATAGGGACTAGGGGCGATAGCCCCAGCAATATAGCCCCTTCCCACTGGGAAGGGGTTTGGGGTTAGGGATAGAGAAATTTCACTATTTTTTAAAAAAACAAACTTTTTCTACAAGCTGAAGAGGAATAATCCTCTTTAATATTAAAAAACTCCGTATACAAGAAAGGATCTAAAGACATGGCAGAATTCAAGTATGAGATAACACAGGAACTCGGCGTTATCAGCGAAGGCAAGTACAACATTGAGCTTAACATGGTAAGCTGGAACGACAGAGAGCCTAAGTACGATATCCGTTCATGGGCACCCGACCACAGCAGAATGGGCAAGGGCATTTCACTCACAGAAGAAGAGATGGAGCGCCTGGTTGAGCTCTGGAATACAAGAAACGAAGAAGACAGTTTTGAAGAATAATATCTGAAAGGAAAAAACAAAATGGAAAAGTTACTCGGAATGACACCCCCTATGGGCTGGAACAGCTGGAACACATTCACCTGGGAGATAAACGAAGAGCTTATCAAGCAGGCGGCTGACGCATTCATCGAAAACGGTCTTAAGGACGCGGGCTATGAGTACGTTGTAATTGACGACTGCTGGAGCGAAAAGCAGAGAAACGAAAAGGGCGAGCTTGTGCCCGATCACTGGAAGTTCCCGAACGGTATCAAGCCCGTTGCGGACTATGTACACTCAAAGGGTCTGAAGTTCGGTATCTACTCATGTGCCGGTACTCACACCTGCGCAGGTCACCCCGGAAGCTTTGAGCACGAGTTCCAGGACGCCGAAACATTTGCAGAGTGGGGCGTTGACTACCTCAAGTACGACTACTGCTACAAGCCTGTGCATATCCCCGGCGAGATACTTTACAAGCGCATGTCGACAGCTCTCAGAAACTGCGGCAGACCTATAATGTTCTCTGCGTGCAACTGGGGCAACGATGATATCTACAAGTGGATAAGAGAGAGCGGCGCTCATCTTTTCCGTTCGACAGGCGATATTCAGGATAACTGGGAATCGATAAAGCGCCTTGCACTGTCCCAGATGGGTAACGAGTGCTATGGCGGCTGTTTCTGTCACAATGATATAGATATGCTTGTTGTCGGTATGCACGGCGGTTCAAACAACCAGTACATAAACGGCGAGAGCGACGACCAGTTCGGCAACAAGGAAGGCAAGGGTCTTGGCGGCTGTACCGATACAGAGTACAAGACGCACTTCTCACTGTGGGCAATGATGAATTCACCTCTTATGATAGGCTGTGATATCCGTCATATGACCGACAAGACAAAGGAGATACTGACTAATAAGGAAGTTATCGCAATAAACCAGGATATTGAGTGCAGAGGTCCTTACCGCATAAGCCAGTGGAACAACCCCGAAAACGTATTCTCGCTTGTAAAGCCTCTAGCTAACGGCGACTATGCTATCGGTATGTACAACTTCAGCGATGTACCCGCAGAGATGTCTTTACAGTTCTGGGATATAGGTCTCAGCACAGCGGCAGGCAGAGGTCTTGAAATGCACGACTGCTGGTCACACGAGGATATCGGCAGATTCTCAGAGAGATATGTAACAACATTACAGCCCCACGACTGTGCAGTATATACGGCAAAGGTCGTAAAGCTTTAATGGCAAACTACAAGACGTGCAAAAAGTGCGGCGCACCGCTCGGCGGTGATGACATAGCAATCTACAGAAAGCTTGTCACCCGCAATGCAGATGAGTTTTTCTGCATTGACTGTCTGGCGGAGTATTACAATACTACCCGTGAGGTCATAGAAGAACGCATTGCGTATTACAGAAAAAGCGGAGAATGTACGCTGTTCCGTTAAGGTAAAAATGATATAATATAAGGCGGTCGCAGGATTTGCGACCGCCTTTTTATCGTTATAAATTGCTATAAAAAGCAGAGCGGATAACGGAAGATCCGTTACCCGCAATCACAATTCGTTTATTTTCCTACGCAGAATCGTGAGAATATCCTGTCAATTACCTCTTCGCTTGCCGTCTTGCCGCTAAGCTCATACAGACTGCTGAGCGCCGCCTCAAGCTCAAGTCCCGCAACGTCCGCCGTCATACCGCCGTACAGCGCATTATACGCCCTGTCAACTGCCGCCTGCGCCGATAAGGCACACTGTCGCTGACGTTCGTTTGCAAGAAATCCTGCCTGTGCGTCAAGGTTGCTTATACCGCAACGTTGTCTTATTGCCTGTTCAAGCTCCTTTGCGCCGTCACCTGTCTTGGCACTGATTATAACTGCTTTACCGAGATTGTTTTCGATAAATTCCGTGTCCGCTCTTGTTTCAAGGTCGGATTTGTTTATTATCGGTATAACCGTCTTACCGTGAAGAAGTTCTATAAGCCGTTTGTCGTCGTCCGACAGCTCCCTTGAGCCGTCAAACACCGCCAGTATAAGCTGTGCCGTGCCTATACGCTCTATCATACGCTGTACGCCGATGTTCTCGACCGTATCATCGGTTTCCCTTATACCTGCACAGTCCGCCAGTTTCAGCATTATATCGCCGAGCTGTACCGTATCTTCGACTATGTCACGGGTCGTACCCTCAATGTCGGTAACTATGCTCTTCTGTACGCCTGTAAGCTGATTCATAAGCGTTGACTTGCCTGCGTTCGGCTTTCCGACTATAGCAGTCGCAATGCCGTTTCTCAGTATCTCTCCGCAGTCGTATGTCGCAATAAGGCTGTCGATATTCTCTTTTACTTTGGTAACGCTTTTCAGCCAGTCCGCCTTTGCGATCTCGTCCTCGTCCTCGCTCTCATCGGGATAATCTATCCACACGGCTATCTCGGAAGTTATCGCTATTATCTCTTCACAAAGCGCCTCTATCCTGCGGTAGAGTGCGCCGTCCGTCTGAGCTCTCGCACAGGATAAAAGCTGGTCGTTGCCGGCATTGATAAGGTCTATTACACCCTCTGCCTCTGTCAGCGACAGCTTTCCGTTTATAAGCGCCTGCTTTGTAAATTCGCCTGCCTGAGCCATTCTTGCTCCGGCTGACAATACTGCCTGAAGTACCCTCTTTGTTATATGAATGCCGCCGTGACAGGTTATCTCCGCTGTATTCTCACCCGTGAAGCTATGCGGCGCACGGAATATCAGAAGTACGCCGTCATCAAGCTTTGCCCCGTTTGCCGTAATATCGCCGTATGCGGCGGTATAACCGTCCATCTTTTCAATATCACGCACGGGATATTTCGGCTGAAACACCTGCTTTGCTACCTTGAATGCGTCCGCTCCCGATATTCTTATCATCGAAACGCCGCCGCTTGCCATAGGTGTTGATATTGCCGCTATGCAGTCTGCCATTATATCTTAATCCTTCTTACCGAATAATTTTGCGAAAAAGCCTTTCTTTGCAGGCTTTTCGTCTGCCTGTTCTTCTGTGTTATCTTCGTCCCGGCTGTTATCATCGCTGTCACTATCATTATCATCATCGCCGTTATCGTAATAGCTTTCCTCTTCCTCTTCGGAAAGCGCCGTTTCGATAAAGCTCTTCTTGAGCAGTTCCTCGCCGCTTTCGTTAAGCGTATATGTCCACAGCTCTGTCGGAGTGTTGATAACAAAATCGTCTATATCATCAAGGCTGAGCAGTGTCTGAAGCCGCTCGCCCATAGTGTCTATCACCTGTTCTTCCATACCTGAGAAAAATTCTTCGCAGGTTATGTTGTACTCATCGGCAGGATTTTTTCCGCCTATTCTTGTAAGGTGTATGCCGTCACGCAGATATGAAGTATAATCGAGGTAATCGCTCCAGTACTCGTTTATTACCTGTAATATAACACGCTTTTGCAGAGCGTTTACCTTGTCCCCGCCGAACTTCTGAGCGGCGGTGTTATAATCATCGGTAAATTCGTTCTGCCATATATCGACATCAGATTCGCCTGTCAGGAACGCCCTTCTTCTGCCGAATACAGCGTCACGGTGCTTTTCGCCTATCATAGTGAACTTAAGCAGACGTTTACGCAGTTCGAGCGTATCGCCCTGCGCTATACGTTGAATACGGTCAACCTCACGCAGTACTATCTTATCGTCGATCGGTCTGCCCGTTTCGGCGGTGGGATAATGCCTTTTCGGTATTAACTTCTTTATCTCGTATTTTGTCATAATCTCGTCTTCAAGTGAGATTATGAAACGGCTTTCGCCCACATCGCCCTGTCTGCCGCTTCTGCCGCGCAGCTGCATATCGCCTCGTTCGCTCTCGCTCATAAATGTGCCGAGTATCAGCAGTCCGCCTGCCGCTACAGCCTCGTCCTTCTGCGATTCGTCAGCGCCGCCCAGCTTTATGTCAACACCTCTGCCCGACATATTGGCTGATATGGTGACAGCGCCGGGTCTGCCGGCTTCCTTTATTATCTCAGCTTCAAGCTCATCGTTCTTTGCGTTTAGTACGTTTGCGGTGATACCCTCTGCCGCAAGACGTTCGCTCAGTTCCTCGCTGAGTTCAATGCTTGACGTTCCGACAAGCACAGGCTGTTTCTTTGCGTGGGCGGTCTTTATACAGTCAATAATTGCGTTGTCCTTTGCCGCTTTTGTGAGATATACTTCATACGGGTGATCGACACGTCTGCAGGGCGTATGGGTAGGTATAACGGTTACTTTAAGATCGTATAACTGCCAGAACTCGTCCTCCGAGCTTTTCGCAGTACCGGTCATACCGCTGAGAAGAGGATAACGGCGCAGATAGAACTGCATAGGCACAACGCCCATGATAACCCCCCTGCTTGTGCAGGTAATGCCCTCTTTAAGCTCGACAGCAGGCTGTAACGAGCCGGGATAACGGCGGTTTTCAGCCGCTCTGCCCGTGAACTCGTCTATTATTCTTATATTGCCGTCCTTGACGATATAATCGACGTCCTTTTTAAGCAGAAAGCACGCTTTAAGGCAATCTGTAATGCGTATCAGAAGCTCGTTGTTCTCTTCGTCATAAAGTCCTGAGCCGTCCGTTATAAGCTCCTCGCACTTATCCTCGCCCTTTTCGGTAAGGTAGATAGTGCCAAGCTCCTCGTTTATCTCATACATACTGCTGTCAAAGTCCTTGACAAACTCGTATACCTCGGGCAGCTTTTCATCGGGCTTTACGGCGGTTTCGCCTGCAATTACAAGCGGTACTCTCGCTTCGTCTATCATCATGCTGTCCGCTTCATCGGCAATGCAGAAGTCGAAATCCGTCTGCACGCAGTCCTCGGGCGAATTTGCAACGAAATCGCGCAGGAAGTCAAAGCCTGCCTCCCTTGCCGTGATATATACTATCTGCTTTTTGTAAAGCTCTTTTCTATCCGCAACATCGGTTGAATGCAGGATACAAGCCGAGCTTATTCCGAGTGCGTCATATATCGGCTTCATCCACTCGCTGTCACGCTTTGCAAGATATTCGTTAAAGGTGAGTATTCTGACATTATGCCCGTTTTTCACCATATAGCAGGCGGCTATTGCGGCGCAGAGCGTCTTTCCCTCGCCTGTTTTCATTTCTATGATCCTGCCCTTGGTAAGCTCTGCGGCGGCGGTCAGCTGTTCGTCATATGGGGTAAGTCCGAGGTGTTCTTTGCTTGCGATGGCACAGGCGGCGAATATCTCATTCATATCCGTACTGTCTTTAAGCTCGTCTATTGTGCCGACCTCGGCGAGTGAACGTATTTTTTCGATGGATATATAAGTTTCAGCCATTTTTGCTGTCCTTTCAGAATAGTAATGTATAAACAGTGCCGTGAAAACGGCATTAGTCTTAGTAAAAGTCTGTTGATTGGTTTTACAGTGACAAAAAGCTACCGATAGTTCTCTTTGTGGGATAGCACTTCTCGGGTTCGCTATTCCGTGTGGTAACGTTGCTACTATTCACGCGGGAGAGAACCAAAGGGACTAGGGTGAGGGACTTGGCAGTCCCTAACCCTATCCCTTAGGTTCTCTCCCTCGTGGCTCCCTCTTTCCTTACCCACACCCGTACCCCGCCAAATGGGTGTTGGCGATAAGACACACAAACGATTGCGTTTAAAAAATCGCAATAAGCGGGACGCTCCGCTCTGTTTGACCCGGGGGACTGTACAGATATCTTAGGATAGTGCGTCTTTTGGAAATTTCGGTGACAGTGCAGTTGCATTGATTTTCTTACGAAATTATTAACACCTTATCAGTATGGAAACAGTTTTCAGCGTTGTTGGCAATATATTTTTTATAATGCTTTATCAATACTGTACAGTGCTAATTGCTTGACCGGTGCTTCAACAGATTTAAACGGCATTTTAAAGCCGTCTTTACCGTTAATTTTACCACAGTGAGATGAAAAAAGCAATTATTTTTAAAAAGCACTTGAAAAATACGGATAAATGTGCGACAATAATATTTATATAGCGGTCTTTTACCGCAAAAACAGATAAAGGAATGACTTACTTTGAATAATGCAAAATACGCTGTAATTCTCGCCGCAGGCGACGGCAAGAGAATGAGATCCGATAAACCTAAAGTTCTCGCAGAGGTGCTGTTTCAGCCCATGCTCGGCTGGGTGCTTGACGCAGTAAAACAGGCAGGAATTGACAACACCGCAGTAATTGTCGGCGCTCACAAGGAGCAGGTAACGGCTTATCTTGATACGCTCGGCGAATACCCCGCATTTGAGCAGAAAGAAAGGCTCGGTACGGGTCACGCAGTAATGCAGGCAAAATCTTTTATCGAAAAGGCACAGGCTGAAAATGCGGATATACTGGTGGCGTGCGGTGACGCTCCGTTCATTGACGCAGACACCATAACAGGCTCTTATGAGTATCACAAAAACAGCGGTAACGATGTTACGGTAGTATCCGCTATTGTCGATAATCCCACAGGCTACGGCAGAATAATAAAGGAAAACGATACTTTCAAGGCTATCGTTGAGCAGAAGGACTGCGACAGCGAGCAGTCAAAGGTAAGAGAGATAAATTCGGGTATCTACTGGTTCAAGGCTGAAAAGCTGTCGGGACTTTTAGATAAGCTCGGCAACAACAATGCCGCAGGCGAATATTATCTCACCGATACTGTAGCCGTTGCCGAAAAGAAAGGCGTATACACGGCAGACAGCGCAGACGTTGTACTCGGTGCAAACAGCCGCAGTCAGCTTGCCGCACTGAATGAAGTCGCAAGAAAGAGAAAGCTCGCTGAGCTTATGGACGAGGGTGTGGATATTCCTCTGTCGGACGGAATCATAATCGGTAAGGACGTAAAGATCGGTCACGATACGGTTATACTTCCGAATACGATAATCAAGGGAAAAACGGTTATCGGCAACGGCTGTGAGATAGGACCTAACAGCTATATAGCCGACTGCGTTATAGAGGATAACGTTATCCTGAACAACGTACAGGCACACGAGAGCAAGGTAGACAGCGGCGCTAAGGCAGGTCCGTTTGTACATCTGCGTCCGAATACTCATCTGCACAGCGGTGTAAAGATAGGCGACTTTGTAGAGGTCAAGAACTCAGAGGTCGGTCTGAACACCTGCATAGCGCACCTTACATATATCGGCGACAGCGATGTGGGCAAGGGCGTAAACTTCGGCTGTGGCTGTGTAACGGCAAACTATGACGGTATAAAGAAGTACCGCACCACAATAGGCGACAACGCATTTATAGGCTGTAACACAAATATGATAGCGCCCGTTACTATCGGGGACAATGCGACTACTGCGGCAGGCTCGACTATCACGAAGAACGTTCCTGCGGATTCTCTTGCGGTGGAACGTGGTCAGACAAGAATTATAGAACACTGGGAAAAGAACAGCAAGCGTATAAAAAAGGCATAAGGAGGAAAACAGGTGGACGTTTTTCTTTCGGTGCTGTCGGTCGCCGGAATCATTCTCGGCGCTGTACTGCTGATAATGATAATATCCCTTCTGCTGTCCGCTATACTTTATGAGAGCGTTTTCGGAAAGCGGTTCGAGATATACGATTCCGCACATCTGCCGGATCTGAGCGATTATAAGGGGATTGTAAACGAGCCGGTCACATTCCCGTCAAAGCGTGGCTATAAGTACACGGGGTTTTACTACCACGATGAAAGCTATGACAGCTTCAGGGGGCTTATAGTTTTCTCACACGGCATATTTGACGGACAGCTCAGCTATCTGCCCGAAATAGCGTATTTTGCAAGACGGGGATACAAGATATTCGCCTTTGACAACAGCGGCAGTCATTTAAGCGGAGGAAAGTCACTGCGTGGGCTTCCTCAGTCGGCGGAGGATCTTGATGCGGCGTTGAGTTATGTTACCAAAACAAACACGCTTCCGCTGTATCTGTTCGGTCACAGCTGGGGCGGTTATGCGGTGTCTGCTGTGCACTGCTATCATCTTTATGATATAAAGGCTGTATTTGTCCAGAGCGGTTTCAACAGCACAAGCGAAATGGTGCTTGAAGAAGGCTCTGCTATGATGGGCAGATGGATATATATCCTTAGAGCCTATATAAAGCTGTACGAGCGTATAAAGTACGGCAAGGCGGCAGGCTACACCGCACATAAGGGTATAGCAAGAGCAAGTGCAAACGGTACAAAGTTCCTTATTCTGCACAGCACGGATGACAGGACGATAAGTCTTAAGAACAGCGTTCTTGCCAATGTAGACAAGAACGAGAATATAACTCTGGTGACGGAAAAGCACAAGGGACACAATTCGCTTGACAGCGACAGAGCGATAAAGCACAAGGCACAGCTTGACGCACTGTTTGAAGCGACTTTCCCGAAAAATCAAAGGACCAACAAGAACAGAAGAGAACTGTTCAGTAAAAACGTTGACAAGGATATTTACTATGAGCTTGACGGTAAGCTGATGAAGTTTATTGCCGACTTTTACGAAACAGCGGAGAGCGGCAAAAAATTCAGCGCCGCCGCTTCACAAGGCAAGAAGAAAAGCGGTAAGTAACGCAGGTTGACCGGATATAAGAACAGAATAAACCCCCGCCGTGTATCGGAGTGATACACGGCGGGGGTTGTGTCATATAGTTCCAGTTATCCCTTTATAAGCCCCACAAGACCCATAATAAATACAAACATTACGAGTACGGGCAGAATATAGGTCATATAGCCTTTCATAAACTTCTTTATCTTAAGACCTTTGCCGGTGTTAGCTTCATTTACGAAATTGTCCCAGCCCCAGCCTTTTTTAGTCACACAGAACAGTATGAAAACGAATGAGCCGAGCGGAAGAATAAAGTTGCTGACTACAGTATCTTCAAGGTCGAGTACCGTACTGCCTGCGCCGAGCGGCTGAAAAGCGCCCAGAATGTTGAAGCCAAGACAGCAGGGAACCGACAGAGCAAACAGTAGTATGCCGTTTATAATGCAGGCTTTCTTTCTGCTCCAGCCCCACAGGTCCATAGTATTTGCTATTATACATTCAAACACGGCAAGCACCGTTGACAGCGCCGCAAATGACAAGAATACGAAGAAAAGACTTCCCCACAGCCTGCCGAGAGGAATATTGTTGAAAATGTTAGGCAGAGTTATAAATAACAGCTTCGGACCGCTTGTAACGTCCACTCCGTATGCCGAGCAGGCGGGAAAAATAATAAGTCCGGACGCTACCGCAACAAACGTGTCAAGCATTGCTACATTTACCGATTCTCCGAGAAGCGACCTGTCCTTGCCGATATAACTGCCGAATATAGCCATACTTCCCATACCGATACTCAGCGTGAAGAACGCCTGATTCATTGCACTTACAAGGATATTTGTTATACCGACCTTTTCTATAGCGCTGAAGTCAGGCAACAGATAGAACGCAAGTCCCTCTGCACCGCCCGGAAGCGTAAAGCTGTTTATCGCAAGCACCACCATAATACCGAGCAGGGCGAGCATCATTACTTTAGTGACCTTTTCAAGTCCGTTCTGTACACCGATAAAGCAGACAAGAACGCCGATAATAACGACTATGCCCATATAGCCTATAAGCGAAACGGGATCGCCGAGAACGTCAACGTTGAAGTGGTTTTCGACAGCCGCAGTGTCCATTCCGACAAGCTCTCCGGATGCGGTCGAAACAAAGAACTTCAGCATCCAGCCTGCCACCGTTGTATAGAACATCATCAGCAGATAACAGCCTATAAGCGAAACCTTTCCGTGAATGTGCCACTTACTGCCTTTCGGTTCAAGCTGTTCGTACATTTTCGCAGGGCTTTTCTGAGCCGCTCTGCCTATGGAAAACTCCATAGTAAGCACGGGTATGCCGAGTATTACAAGGAAGAACAGATATATAAGGACGAAAAGACCGCCACCGTTCTGACCTACCACATAAGGAAACTTCCATACGTTTCCTATTCCTATTGCACAGCCTGCGCTGAGCAGAATAAAGCCAAGACGGCTGCCTAGTTTATCTCTCCCCATAGTTCCTCCGGATTGTTGAATTTTTTGATGTATTGCGGTTACGCATCGGCTTTAAGTACCTCTCTGTAGTCCCACAGATATTTGATGCCCGAAACCGCCGTAAGTATGCAGGATATGTACATTAATATATCGCTGATGAGCTGTACAGGGAAAGTTTCTGCGGTGATCGCGCCGAAACCGACCAGTATATGCAGTATTATGATAACGCAGATCGCAACCATTGTCGAAGCGGTCTTAAGCTTGCCCCATATGCTTGCCGCAATTACTATCTTCTTCTCACTGCCGGCGGCAATAAGGCGTATGCCTGATACGACAAATTCGCGGGCTACTATAATAGCCGTTACCCATGCGCTTGCCCAGCCGAGTTCAACAAAGCAGATAAGAGCAGTGACTACAAGCAGTTTGTCGGCGAGGGGGTCAAGAAACTTGCCGAAGTTTGTTACCATATTATATTTTCTGGCTATTTTTCCGTCTGCCGTGTCGGTTATACTGGCAACTGCAAATATTATTGCCGCCCACAGATAGCTGTTCGGCACAATATTACCCGCGAGCATAAAGAACGCAAAGAACGGTACCAGTATTACCCGGAGCATAGTGAGTTTATTAGCAAGGTTCATACCGTGATTCCTTTCAGCGTCATACCTGCTCGCCGAGCAGATTGTTTTCGAGTACGTCGGTTATTTTTACGTTTATAAAATCGCCGATGACAGGACGCTTTTCTTTTGTCGATGTGAAATATATCATACCGTCTATTTCGGGAGCAAAGTGCATACTTCTGCCGAAATACATATCCGAGTAACGGTCAAAGCCCTCACATACGACCTCGTATGTGTTGCCTACCATTCCTGCGTAATATTCGCCCATGCGGATCTCCTGTTCACCTGTTATGATATCCGCTCTGCGCTGTCTTTCGCCCTCGTCTACCTGGTCGGGCATTTCGGCGGCAGGAGTGTCTTCTTCCGCAGAATAAGCAAAGCAGCCGAGTCGCTCGAACTTTATGTCGTTTACAAATTCGGCAAGCTCGCTGAACTGTTCTTCGGTTTCACCGGGGAAGCCTGTGATAAGAGTTGTTCTCAGCACAACACCGGGGATCTCACGGCGGAGCTTTGCAAACAGCTCACGCAGGCTCTGTTCATCGCCGCCGCGGTACATATTGCGGAGGATCTCTTTATTGCAGTGCTGTATCGGAATATCGATATAGTTAAGTATCTTATCCTCTGTCTTTATTGTTTCAATAAGCTCGTCCGTCATTCTTTCGGGGTAGCAGTAAAGCAGTCTTATCCACTTTATGCCGTCTATCTTACATAGTTCCTTAAGCAGATCGGGCAGAGCGTATTTCTTATAAAGGTCAATGCCGTATGCGGTAACGTCCTGTGCTACTATTACAAGTTCCTTGACGCCGTTTGCCGCAAATTTCTTTGCTTCTTCTATTATGTTCTCCATATTTCTTGAGCGCATTTTACCTCTTATCAGCGGTATTGCGCAGTAAGAACATTTGTTTGAACAGCCGTCCGCAATTCTCAGATATGCATAGTGGGGCAGAGTAGACTGCAGCTTGTCGCCCTCCATATTGTGACACAGCTTGTCGCCGAAGGTAACGACCCTCCTGTCCAGCATTACCGAGTTTATGATTTCAACTATATCATCGTTTTTTGCAATACCTACCACTGCGTCTATTTCGGGGAATTCTTCGTCCATCTGCTTCTGATAACGCTCGGCAAGACAGCCCGTTACGATTATCTTCTTGTTGATACCGTCATTTTTTCGGCTTATCGCCTCCATTATCTCCTCGATGGCTTCTTCCTTTGCACTTTGTATAAAGCCGCAGGTGTTGATTATTACAACGTCTGCAAGTCCCGCTTCGCTTACTATCTTGAAGCCTGCCTTTGCGATCTTTGCAAGCATAAGTTCTGCGTCGCACTGGTTCTTCGGACATCCGAGAGATACCATTCCGACCTTTATTGTTTCTGCCATTATTTTTCCTTACCTTTCCGTTTTCCTTATATTCTGAATATTACGGGTTAATCGTCGTATTCCTCTTCTTCGTCATAATCACCGTCTTTTATACGGGATAATGCAAGTTTTATATCGTCATACGCAAAGCCTCTGCGGGCAAGCGCTGCAGTGACGCGCTGTACGCTTTTATAGTCCGAAAAATCCAGCTTGCTTGAGTATTTCTTGTCTACAAGATGTATAATTTCATCTATAAAATCCTCAGCGTCATATTCTTCTTCCTGCTGTGAAATAAGGCTGTCGGGCAAGCCCTTTCTCCGCAGTTCAAAGCGGATCTTGGACTTACCCCAACCCTTGTTTATATATGCTCTGTAGAGCTTTTCGGTATACTTTTCCTCGTTTATGAGGTCGTGCTCACACATAAGCTCAACCACCATCTCGCACAGATCCGGAGGATAGTTCTTTATCAGTTTGTCGTAAAGCTCTTTTTTTGAGTGGTCACGCTGAGCAAGTATGTAAAGCGCCCGGCGTTTTGCTCTTATTCGTTCGTCGTCGGTATATGACATCAGTCAAGGTCCTCGGGTGAGAATTCCTCAAAGTCGCTGTCAGCTTCGACTACAACGCTCTTTTTTGCCGTTGCCTTTTTCTTCGGGGCGGGAGCGGGGGTTGCGGCGGTGTCAGCCTTTGCGGCTTCTTCGCCGATCTCCTTGAGCTCGTTTTCTGCGGCGGCTTCTGAGGTATCAGCCTTGTCGCCGTCGTCCTCGCTTGCCGACATATCGAGCTTCGACATATTCTCTTTTATCTTTGCTTCGATCTCAAGGCGCAGGTCATCGTTTTCCTTAAGGAACTTCTTTGTTTTTTCCTTACCCTGTCCGAGTCTTTCGCCGTTATAGCTGTACCATGCGCCGCTCTTCTTGATAAAGCCGAGCTCTTCGCCCATAGTGATTATTTCGCCGAGCCTTGAAATACCTTCGCCGAATATCATATCGAACTGCGTTTCCTTGAAAGGAGGTGCGACCTTGTTCTTTACGACCTTGCACTTAGTAGTATAACCTATTATCTCGCCATCGTCAACTATCTTCTCACCCTTGCGGACTTCTATACGCACGCTGGCATAGAACTTAAGCGCACGGCCGCCGGGGGTTGTTTCGGGGTTGCCGTACATAACGCCTATCTTTTCACGCACCTGGTTTATAAAGATAGCTACCGTGTTGGATTTTGAAATAACGCTTGTAAGCTTTCTCATAGCCGCCGACATAAGCCTTGCCTGAACGCCGACAAAGCTGTCGCCGATCTCGCCGTCTATCTCAGCCTTTGTTACCATAGCGGCAACAGAGTCGAGTACGACAATATCGATAGCGCCCGAGCGCGCAAGCGTTTCCATAATTTCGAGCGCCTGCTCGCCTGTGTCGGGCTGTGAAACGATAAGGTGGTCAATGTCAACGCCGAGCGACTTTGCGTATACGGGATCGAGAGCGTGTTCAACGTCAATGAATGCTGCCATACCGCCGAGCTTCTGTGTTTCGGCGATAGCGTGGAGCGTAACGGTAGTCTTACCGCCCGATTCGGGTCCGTATATCTCGATTATACGACCCTTGGGCAGACCGCCTATACCAAGTGCATAGTCAAGACCGATCGAGCCTGTCGGTACGCTTTCAACATCAAGTTTTTTATTGCCCTCGCCGCCGAGGAACATAACAGAACCCTGACCGTAGTTCTTGATTATCTGCTCCATAGCGGTATCAAGAGCCTTTTTCTTCTCTTCCGGAGTGGTGGGGTGATTTACGGTAGGTGTCTTTTTGGTATTTGCCTTTGCCATAATAAAATTACCTGTCCTTTCAGATTTCAATATTTTTCGGTTTTATCCTGTGATTATATTCTATCATAATTGCTGTACTATAAAATGTACAGATTTTATTTTCTGTTGCTTTACGGCGCTGACTATTCTGTCGTGACCGCTGTAATCTTTAATAACCTGCGGTGTAAGTCCCGCTTTTTTGAATATCCCGCTCACAGCCTGTCCCTGTTCTTCGCCGATCTCTACTGCGAAAAGTCCTCCGACTGCAAGCTTTTCTTTCCACAGCGGCACAAGTCTGCGGTAAAAATCCAGTCCGTCCTCACCACCGTATAGTGCAAGCTCAGGCTCGAACGTTACTTCCTTTTGCAGAGTTTTCATATCCGCAGAAGATATATACGGCGGATTTGAAAGTACGGCAGACAATGAATCATCGTCAAATCTGCCGAGTATATTTTCGTCAAATATATCGCCGTTTATCGCCGTGACAAGCTTTTCTGCCTTGTTTTCGGCTATGTTTTTCAGAAAATAGCCGTATGCCTTGTCGGATATCTCTATCCCTGTAACTCCGACATTTGCTCCCAGTGCCGTTGTAACAGCTATACAGCCGCTTCCCGAGCATAAGTCGACCGCCTTACCGCCCGTCTTTTTAAGATGTCCGATAGCTGTATCGCACAGCAGTTCCGTTTCGGGACGGGGGATAAGCACGCCCTCTCCGACAAAATATTTTCTGCCGTAAAAGTCCCAGTTACCGAGAATGTACTGTAGCGGCTTGTCGGTTTTGCGCATATCAGCCTTTCTGACGCACTCTGTAAGCTCTGCTTCGGAAAGTTCCTCGAACGGCATTTTACCGCCGCTGATCTCATTTACGATCTGCCGTGCCTCAAAAGCCGCGTCATCGGTAATGCTTTCAAGCATATCGCTTATAAGCTTTACCGCCTGTCTGATTACCACCTTGCGTCCTCCGCATTTTCGGGGAGAACGGGTTTCATAGAAGCAATAGCGACCTCTATCATCTCATCGGCAGGCTCTTTTGTCGTAAGACGCTGGATAGCAAGTCCGGGAGCTGAAACTATCTTTGTAAACACGTTGTCATATTTTCCTGCGATACGGATAAGCTCATAGGATATACCTACTACTATCGGAAGGAATATTATCTTACAGCATACTCTCAGCATATCGCCGATAAACTTTGATACGCCGAACGCCTCAATAAACATTTCGCTGTTTATGGGGAGCAGGGTATACACAAGTATGCTTATCGCAAGCGTCAGGAATATAAAGCTTGTGCCGCATCTGGGGTGGAAGCGCTTATACTTTCTTACGTTCTCTACAGTCAGCTCTTCGCCGTGTTCATAGCAGAATATCGTCTTGTGCTCAGCGCCGTGATACTGATACAGTCTTTTCATAGTCTTCATAAGTGAAGTCAGCCACAGATAGCCGACAAACAGAGCAATCTTAATAACACCCTCTGTCAGCGAGCGGAAAGCGGATATATCCGTATCCCCGAACAGCGTCTGTATGCCTGTAAAGATAAGGGTAGGCAGTATTACAAACAGCGCGACGGCAAGACCTACACCGAGAATACCGGATATTATAGCAACAGCAGTGGTCAGAGCGGCATTATCTCCGTCTTTCTTTTCGTCCTTTTTATCTTTTGGCTTTTTTTCGCTTGCGTTATCGGTAGGCTTGTCCTGCTCTTTTTCTTTTTTCTTCTTGTCCTTTTCGTCCTCTTCTTCGTCAAACATTCCGCTGACTTCACCCGATTTGTTCAGGTACTTGTAGCCGTCTGCCATCTGAGAAACAAAGTTCACGCAACCTCTGATAAACGGTGCTTTGTTATACCATTTCGGGGCTTTTCTGTCCCATACCTCGGTGTATATTTCTCTGTCGGGCTGACGTACAGCCATACAGCCCTTTTTCGGACCCAGCATCATAACGCCCTCAATGAGAGCCTGTCCGCCGACTTTTGTTTTGATTATCTCCTTGTTCTGTTCGCTCATATCCAGCCTTTCTTATTGTTCGTCCTTTTTTGCTATCGGCAGTGTGATCACTACCCTTGTATATCTTCCGAGCTCGCTTTCTATATCAAGCGTTCCGCCGTGTGCCGCCACTATCTCGTCAGCTACCGCAAGACCTATTCCCGATCCCCTTACCGTGTTGTTCGCCTTATAGAATTTGGCTTTTACCTTGGGCAGGTCGGATCCGGCAATGCCGCAGCCGTCATCTTCAACGGTAATGATGACCGAGTCGGGGGTCACTGCGGTGGCAACTATGATATGTCCGTTTTCGGCAGAGTATTTTATAGCGTTGTCTATTATATTTATAAACACCTGTCTTATACGGTTTCTGTCACCGAAGATAGTAACTATCTCCTGCGGTTCGTCGTACAGCAGTGTTTTATTTTCCTGTCTTGCTTTTTCGGAGTATATAATTACGGCGTCGGTAAGCTCGGCAAATACGTCCATATTCGCTTTGCTCAGGTTGAACCTGCCGCCCTGTATCCTGGAGAAGTCAAGAAGTTCTTCAACCATGTTGGAAAGTCTTTCGGATTCTTCCGCAATGACGCGCATACCTTTTTTTGCGGTTTCCTTATCATTCGGGCTTGCGGCAATTGTTTCGCTCCAGCCTTTTATCGCCGTCAGCGGGGTGCGCAGTTCGTGCGATACGGAAGAGATGAAGTCGTTCTTTATCTTCTCAGAGTTTTCAAGCTCGTCCGCCATATAGTTGAACACATGGCACAGCTCGCCGAGCTCATCATCGGTGGTTTCCTCAATATGCACTCCGAAGTCGCCCTTTGCTATCTTTCGCGCATTTGCACTGATAAGTCTTAGCGGCATTACTATAGACTTTATGAAGTAAAGTCCGAGTACCAACATAAGTATTATGATAGCTCCGCTTATCGCTATTATGAAGATCATGATCACGCCGAGTTGTTTATCTACCTTTGAAAGCGAGGTTATGACCCTTACCGCGCTGTAGTTGTCGTTTCCTGTTTCAAGCAGTCCCGTGACAGCCATGACCTTTTCACCGTTGCTCTGATAGCCGCTGTAAACACCTATGCCGCTGTCGCTTTTTACAGCGCTGTCATAGTCGGGCATATCATAGGAGTTGCTCGGCTCGAATCCGCTCGACGTTATTACGACCTTGCCACCGGAGTTTATCATCATAAGCTCCATACGGTCTTTTTTGGTGAAACTTTCAACGGTATCGCGTATCTCGTTTGAATAGTTAGTGCCGTTTCCCGTCGAACTGCTGTTGTAGTACCGTGTAAGCACGGTGGATACAACATTGAGTTCACTGCGGAGCGTCTGCTCGACCGTACTGTAAAAGTACGCCCTGAATATGCAGTACATAACTATATCAAGCAGTACCAGAACTATAACTACCGCGCTGAAGCTTTTGAGAAACCAGCGGTTAGCTATCGTCGTGCGTCTTGCCAAAGCCTTTACCTCCGTTTGTTTATCCGTTGAACTCGCCTGCGGCGGCAAGCTCGTCTACGCACCACTTATAGCCGTAGCCCCATATGGTGGTTATGTATCTCGGATTTGACGGGTCTTCTTCTATCTTCATTCTCAGCCGCCTTATGTTGACATCGACAATCTTATCATCGCCGTAATAGTCCTCGCCCCATATGCGGGTAAGTATGCTCTTGCGGTCAAGTGCAGAGCCGCTGTTTTCCATAAAGTATTCAAGCAACTGATATTCTACCTGGGTTATTTCTATTCCTACACCGTTCTTTGTAAAAATGCGGCTCTTTGTATTTATCGAGAACGGTCCGGAGATAAGTGTTCTGCCTTCGTCCTCAGGGGGTCTTGCTACACTCAGGCTTACCCTGCGGTATACCGCATCTACCCTTGCGACAAGCTCGGACGGTGAGAACGGCTTTGTAACATAGTCGTCGGCTCCCTGTGTAAGACAGCGGATCTTGTCTACCTCCTGGCTCTTTGCGGAGAGCATAATGATGCCCATGGTATCGCTCTTCTGCCTCAGCCAGCGGCAAAGCTCACTGCCGTCCATGCCGGGCATCATTATATCAAGCAGTGCGACATCGATAAGTCCGCCGTAGTGCACATATGCTTCCATAGCCTGGGCGGCGTTGCTGACATCTATAACGTCATATCCGCTGCGTTTGAGGTTTATTACGACAAAATCCCTTATTGCGTCTTCATCTTCACAAACGAGTATTCTTTTCATATGTTTACCTGCCTTTCACTATGCCGTTTCGGCTTAATTTCCCCTGCTGAGCAGTGCCGTGTCGCTTTCATATCCTTCCGGACGTACTTTGAGCGCCGCGTCTATTTCATCATCGGTAAGCGACAGCCCCTCGTACATAATGCTCTTATAGTATATCGTCTTTTCGCTGTCGTCCGAAAACAGTCTGAAACCGTCGCGCAGTGCCGACTGTGTATCCGGTTCGCTCTGAGCCGACGTGTCGTTTTTGATCACGGTTTTTATTGTAAGCAGAGCGTACTCGTTTTCTTTCAGATCACCCTCGTGCTTCCAGAATGTGACCGAGTTGTCTTCTGTGTTGACGGTCGCAGTTACCATACCTACCCATCTTCCGGGGAAGGTGAGCATGAAGTTTCTTTGCGGGTCAACGAAGGTATATGCCGTGAGGTCTATCTTGTTGCAGTTCTGCTTGTACCAGCGGACTGCGCATATCTGTTCGGGGAATGAGAGATTTTCATATCCGGGGAGCGGTGATGTCGCAGGGATATCTATTATTCCGTCACCGTCAATGTCCTGCGAACGCAGTTTAGGCGTATAGCTGTTAATGTGACGTGAATAGTTGGTGTCCGCACCGTCCCTCACTGTCGTTTCGGCTGTTGCAAATGAGCTTCCGTTATAATACAGTACGCTTGTACCGTAATAGTTTTCCGAAATGAGATAGTCAACTGCTATACACGGCATTTTCTTTCCGAGTAAAAGGCAGTTTGCAGAGGTTATCCTGTCAAAATCGGTAACTCCGTTTCCGAATGACAACACCGGGTATATCATACCGAGTGTCTTACCGTCGCTACAGCCGTAGACGGTCATATTACCGCTCTTCTTTGCACCGTCACGGTTGAAGCAGGCGAGGTATTCGCCGCTTTCGGTCAGGTTGTCAAGCATTATATATGATGAATATCCGACAGTGCCGAGCTGTGTTGCAACGCCGTTTTCATAGTCGATAACAGACATTATCTTGTCGGAAGAGCCGAGGACGGAGTAGCTTATAAGCAGTTTTTCCTTATCCGAGCCGAGCTTTGAAAAAGCAACGCTTTCGACTTCCGTACCTGCGGCAGGAAGCTCATAGGTCGCCTTCCAGTCGCCGTTTTCGTCCTTGTCAAGGAAGCTTACACGCAGGTTTCCGACTGCATTTCCTTCCTGTGCGCCGGGTTCCTTTGCCGCGTCTGTCTTGTTCTGCTCATAGAACACTATCGCCTCATCGGTGGGTTCATCATCTATATTGTGGATTACAAATGCACTGCGGTATTCTCCGGTATGGGGATAACGCAAATCAACCCTGCCCGCACTTGCGGTCAGGGCATTGTATATTTCATTTTGTTCGTCGGTAAGTCTGGGAGAAGCCAGAAGGTCGCCTGCCGAAAATGAGCCCGAACAGCCGCAGAGTGCAGAAATAAAGCACACCAGCGCCGTAAGCCCTGCTGTTTTTCTGAGTATTTTATTAAGACGTAGTATAGTGATGTTTTTCATTTTTTCTCCTCGGGCGCTTACTCGGTGTCCTGCTTGTCGCTTTCAGGGGCGGTTTCTTCCGGTGCGATAACGTCCTGCTCCGAAGCAGATCCGCCGTCTGTGATCGCGGGAACTGTCTTTTTCGAGAACTGCACTATACCTGCAAGCACTGCGGGTACAAATGCGGTGATTATAAGTTCAAGGTCGGGTACGTCAATAAGCTGTGTCCACTTTTCGGGAACTGTTACCGCAAGCGCAAAACAGCTTATAAGATAAGCGGCAGAGCACGCTCCGCTGAAATATCCCGAAGCGATGAGCGCTGTTCTTGTGAATTTCTTTTCGCCGCCGCACATAAATCTGCCCATATTTATCCAGAAGAGTATTGTCAGGATATAGAATAGCATAAGCATAAGCTTTTGCGGCATACCGGTTATTATCGGACTGCTGAGATAGAATCTTACGGCTACTATCAGATAGTTGATGATTATGAACACTGCGCTTATGCACTGTGCGGGGACTATCTTTGAAGACGACATTATCGTCATACCGCCTGCAAGATATGCTATACAGCCGGCAAGCGATGTTATCGTGTATATTCCGACAGTTCCTGCGGAAAAGTCGTTTATAACCGGCAGTATCCACGCCGCGCCTGCGAGTATCATTACAATACCCACGGCGGTACAGCTTTTTGCGGAAAGCTCCGCGGCTGTTTTGGGCTGAGAGTTTTTGATGTCAAAGAAAGCGAGAATGCTTATCGCTACAGCCGACACTATAAGCAGTATATGGTATGCTGTGTTAAGAACCTCGCTTCCCGCCGCGTAGAGATTGGACGGATATTCTGTACCTGTATTGAGCTGGATTATTCTCAGTACGGTAAGTACAACGGCGGATATAATTCCTGCCGATATTGCCTTTTTATCGGAAAGTATGCCTTTCATTGTTGCGCCTTTCAATTGTTCTTATATAATCAGCGCTGGTCAAGAGCAACGTAATCCCTGTTCTTGATGAGCGTTCTGTAGGCAGGACGCATGATACGCTTGCCGTTTTCTATTTCTTCCATTCTGTGAGCGCACCAGCCGGGCATTCTTGCACAGGCGAAAAGTGCGGTGTACATTTCAACGGGTATGCCGAGGAACTTGTAAACAAGACCCGAGTACATATCAACGTTTGCACACATTGTTTTTACATCTCCCTTATTCTTTGCAAACAGCTGGGGAGTAAGACGCTCTATAGTGTCAAGCAGTCTGAACTCGGCTTCCATCTCTGTGCCCTTTGCGAGCTTGAGAGCGGCTTTCTTGAGCTGTACTGCTCTGGGGTCGGACAAGGTATATACTGCGTGACCCATACCGTAGATAAGACCGCTGTGGTCGTTTTCTTCCTTGTTGAGTATCTTTGTCAGGAAGTCTGCAACTTCACCCTCGTTCTCCCAGTTCTTTACGCCGTTTTCAATGCAGTTGAGCATTTCCATGACCTTAATGTTTGCACCGCCGTGACGGGGTCCCTTAAGTGCCGATATAGCGGAAGCGTAAGCCGCATAAGCGTCTGTACCTGTCGAGGTTACGCAACGGCAGGTAAATGTCGAGTTGTTACCGCCGCCGTGCTCTGCGTGGAGCATAAGGCACAGGTCGAGGAGCTTTGCCTCTTCCTTTGTATATTCACGGTTGTCACGCAGAGTAGACAGAATGCTCTCTGCAAGGCTTTCGTCAAGGTTTATCGGGTGCATTACCATACTTGAGTTATAGAGGTAACGGCGCATTACCTGATAAGCGCCTACCATTATAGCGGGCAGTCTTGCAATGACAGAGATAGCCTTGAGCATTTCGCTTTCCATGCTCTTGTTTTCGGGTTCTTTGTCATATGTATAAAGTGCAAGTACCGACTGTGCCATCTTGTTCATTATGTTTGATGACGGGCAACGCATAAGTACGTCCTCTGCAAAGTAGGGGGGCAGAGTGCGGTAGTGTGTAACTATCTTCTTGAAATCCTCAAGGTGTTCCTTATCGGGCAGGTTTCCGAAAAGAAGAAGGTAGGCTGTTTCCTCAAAGCCGTATCTTCCGTCCTTTTCAACGCCGTTAACGAGGTCGCAGATATCATAACCTCTGTATATCAGCTGACCGGGAGCGGGGCGCTTTTCACCCTCGTCGATAACGTAGCCGTGTACACAGCATATATTTGTAAGACCTACAACAACACCGCTTCCATCGTTGTTACGAAGTCCTCTCTTTACGTTGTACTTGTCATATAATCTCGGATCTATCGCCGTCTGTATCTTGTAGTCGCGGCAAAGCTTCTGAAATCGCTCGTTCATATATGTATTCCTTTCTTTGTACGTTTATAATAGCCTCGCATATTCTATACCGTAAAAACGGTGAATATAATGAATTACGGACGAACCGGTTTACCGAAGCGTCTATTCCTTATTATTATACTCTATTTCATCTGATAAGTCAAGAAAGGAAAAAACGGCGCAATGAAAAAGAAATATCTGTATCTGCTGATAGCAGGGCTTGTGCTAATCGCCGCATTGCCAGTAATTATACTGCTGTGTTTTTCGGCAAGGACCGAGCAGACAAGACCGCAGACGGTAATATATTGTAACACGGAATATGCGTATAAGGAATTTCTTACCGGTTGTGTGCTGAGTGAGCTGAAAATGCTTGACAGTCCGCCCGATGATGAAGATACAGAGGGGATAAATGCAGTAGCAATGGCGCTTGATTGTTCGGCAAGGTATCTGCTGAAAACGGGCAAAGCGCTTGACAGCGGATATCCCCGGCTTGATTATATGGACGAAAGGGAGGGGCTTGCGCATTTCGGGGCGGAGCTTCCGACCTACAGAAAATATGCGGAAAAGTCCGCAGAATATGCCATATCGCAGAACTTCACCGCAGACGGTAAAGCCGTTTTTCTGCCCGTCTGCCGCATTTCATCGGGAGCTATGATCTCGCCGGACGACTGTAAAAATCCGTATGTGAAAAAGCTTTACTGCGAAAAGGACAAGACTGCGGATTATTATATCGGAAGTTGTCAGCTTACAGCGGACGGCATAGCCGAGATAATGCTGACGGCGTACCCGTCGCTTATTATTCCGCCCGATGAATCAAAGTGGATAAGCAATATAAACCGTGACAGTGACGGAAATGTGCTAGGGTTGAATGTATGCGGTATAAATATGTCGTGCGAGGAGTTCAGACGGTTGTTTGATATTCGTTCTCCCTCGTTTGATATAAGCTATACGCAAAGGCTGTACAGCTTTACGACAAGGGGGGATGGGTGCAACAGCGGAATGAGTGTATATTCGGCGTTGAAGCTTTCGGAAAGAGGCTATACTTCTGAGCAAATTTTGATGGAATTTTACAATTTGTAGAATTCTGCACATTCTCAGAACTTGCACCTTTGTCGTTATGCCCAAAGCTACAGTATACAGACAACACCCTTGTCGCTTTATGAACGTTTTGTTTGTTTTACAATATATAGCAAATTGCCAACACCCTTTTTCGAGGCGAGGCAAGAATGAAGGTGCTTGGCAAGAAATCGTAGCTCTTTTACAGTGTCGGAGTAAGTTATAAAACAACAGCCACGGTTTTTGCCGTGGCATAACATAATAATTAATTTTCTGTTTATATCCGCCGGTAACGGAGGTTAAGCGGATCGCTAATCGTCAGAACGGCGAATCTGAAACGGCACATTGCCGCACGCCGGTAACGGAGGTTAAGCGGATCACTGATCGTCAGAACGGCGAATCTGAAACGGCACATTGCCGCACGCCGGTAACGGAGGTTAAGCGGATCACTGATCGTCAGAACGGCGAATCTGAAACGGCACATTGCCGTCCGCCGGTAACGGAGGTTAAGCCGATCGCTAATCGTCAGAACGGCGAATCTGAAACGGCACATTGCCGTCCGCCGGTAACGGAGGTTAAGCTGATCACTGATCGTCAGAACGGCGAACAGTCAGCGGCGACTCGCCGCCGCTCGCCGTAAAGGCTTTGCCTTTTCTTATGTAGTAATTGTAGAAGAACAGATCTACAACCAGCGCAAGCACCCAGCCTACAGGCCACGACAGCCATATTCCGTCCGAGCCGAAGAACGGAGAGAGGATATAGGCGAAAATAACACGCAATGCAAGGTCAAGACAGGTGCTTATCATAAACGGCGTCATAACGCCGCAGCCTCTTACACCGCCGTCAATTACTATCTTTATGCAGACAAAGAAATAGAACGGGGAAACGATAGTCAGAAACTTACTGCCGGTTGCGATTATCTCGGCGTTAGCCTGCGTTGCAAACAGATTTACAAGCGTTCCGCCGAACAGAAGATAGCATACCGCAAACGGTACTGCTATTACAAGACACATAAGCATACCCGACTTTACGCCTGTTTTTACACGGTCGGTCTTGTCTGCGCCTATGTTCTGTGCGCAGAAGTTCGACACGCTGTTTGAAAGCGTTGAGAAACAGGTCAGTGCGAAAGTGTTCAGTTTTATGGCAGACGCATAACCGCCTATTACCGATGAACCGAAGCTGTTTACAAGGCTCTGTACGAACAGATTTCCTACCGATACGAAACTGCTCTGTAATATTGACGGAACGGAAATGCGGCTTATCTGCTTAAGTGCGTCAGAAGAGAATATTTTAGGCTTTTCGGGAGTGTCGGACTGTATTTTTCCTACACGTCTTAAAAGTACGAAGAACGCCGCAACACCTGCCGCACCCTGAGCGGCAAAGGTAGCCCATGCAACGCCTGCGACGCCCATCTTGAATACTATTACAAACAACAGATCAAGCCCGATATTTCCAAGCGATGAAGCTATCAGGAAAAACAACGGTGTTTTAGAATCACCGAGGGCAGTGAATATACCGGTGCAGGCATTATAGATAAAAAGGAACACAAGCCCCAGGACATATACCCTCAGATAAATATCGCTGTCCGCAAATATATCATCCGGTGTGCCGAGCAGCGTCAGCATCGGTGAACATAAGGCACAGCCTATCACGGTAAGCAATCCTGCTATTGCCGCAAACGAAACCAGCGCCGTGTTTATCGCCGTTTTCATATATGTATAGTTCTTTGAACCGAATAGTCGCGCAACAACGACCGACGCACCGACGCTTCCGCCTGTTGCCACTGCCATGAATATCATTGTGACGGGGTAACTTGCGCCTATTGCACCCAGCGCCATATCGCTTACAAAGTTGCCTGCAATAACGCTGTCAACAATGTTATAAAGCTGTTGAAATGCAACGCTGAGCAGCATCGGCAGAGAGAATTTCAGCAGAACGGAAAAGGTCCTGCCTGTAGTCATATCGGTGACCATTCTTTTATAATCGCTTCCTTATCTTTTCATAAAACCTTTTGGAGCGGCTTTTGTCAGCCTTGCGGCATAGTCCTTTACCATATCCGCAAATTGCAGTTTCTTTACAAATCCGGAGGGAATTTCGGAATATCCGAGCAGTGCGCCTTTCAGCGCGCCCGCAATAAATGCGCATATATCGCTGATACCGTCCTGGTTTGCGGCAAGCTGTACTGCGCTGAGATAGTCATAATGCACGCAGGCACAGTATACGCCGATAGCAAGGGCTGAATCCGCCGTACTGCCGTTTCCGAGTTCGGCGACGTCGGTAAGCGGAGAGGTCGTTTCGTCAAGCAGAGCGAGCGCCTTGTCAAGCGCCGCAAAGCAGTCTTCAAAGCCGTCGTGATCTTTAAGTATTTTCATTGTACCCAGAACAGACTGTTCGATCGAATTTCCCTTGCAGATGAAAGCTATAATTGAGGAAAGACAGCCTGTTGCAAGATATGCTGTCGGGTGCGAATGGGTTATAGCGCCGAGGTCACAGCCTGTTGTGAATGCACGCGCGGGGTCACTGTAAAAATAAAGTCCTGTCGGTACGGCTCTGGGCAGACAGTCGAACAGCTTGTTTGCGTTTATGGGCCGTCTTATTCTGCCGTATGTGTGTTCCGACTTTATGCCGGCAATGGTTTGTACCAGTTGTTTTGTCGGGTTGCGCTTTTTTGCGAGAGCGGGAATGCCGAGCAGGTCGCACGGAAATCCTGTTTCGTTTTCGTCAAGTATCCATTGCAGTTCTACCGACGACGTACCGCCTGTCTGTGTGTACAGCCATTGCTGGAGCGCCAGGAAAACATAATCTGCCGGGTCGGCTTCATTTGTTCTAAGACCTGCCGCGTCAGCCCACAAAAGACCGTGAGCGGTGAAGAGCATAGTCTGCGTTTCGTCCGATATGCGGGCGTATTTCTGGTGCTTTTCCGGCTTCAGCTTGAGTATGCCTTTCTTGCCGTAGATATCCTTTATCTGACTTCTGGTTATCGTCTTTACGAGCGAACCGAGCGCATCGCCTGCGGCGGCACCGACCAGACAGCCTGAAAATCTTTCTTTCTTGTACAATTTCTTATTTGCCATAAGTTAATACTCCGTATTCCGACCTTCTGAAATGTTTGTGCCTGATGTGGCATTTAGTAACGGTCGGGTATAAATGATAGTTATATTTATAACGCAGCTTGTAGAAAAAGTCTGCTTTTGAAATAAACTTCGGATTTATTATCCCTATCCCCCTTGCCCCATTTCCCCGGGAAAGGGGGATAAATACGGGGACTGGCGTCCCTGCGACCTGCCTTGGGGCTTCGCCCCAAACCCCTTTTTAAAAAGTTATATAGGTTTTTTCGACAGACTGAGTTATATTTATAACGCTGTACTGCGTTTTATTCACATGTCTGCATCTTCCTGTAGCTTATCATCAGGTCTACAAATCTGCCGTAAGACTTCTTTCCGTCAGACTGTCCCTGCGATTTGAGATAAGTATCATTGACGCTTGTTGCCACAGTGGCAACGGGGGTTTCGTACTGCTTCCAGTATGCGCTGTTGGCGCTGAGCTCCGCTATTACTTTCTCGTCGGCATAGCTCATAAGCTCGTTGTAGATATCCGCGCCTGCTGCCGAATAAAGCGCATTTGCGGCATAGATAAGAGCGTATACCCAGCCTGCGTATTGCAGATACACGTTATCCGAGCCTGTGCAGGCAAGATAAGCGATAAAATTTGCCTCGTCCTCACGCATAAAGCCTTTCAGATGTGACAGTTCGTGGCACACCGTAAACGGCTTTGCAAAGTCGGGAGCGACTGAATTGTAGTTGGCTTCTATCGTAAACGGCGTGTACATTCCGAGTATCTTCATATAAGACATACCCTCGGACGCAATCACCGCCTTTGCGTTCGGGTAAAAGCCGGACAGGCTGTCGTACTTTTCACCGAGCAGGTCCATTGCCTTTTTGCACTCTTCGTCAAGGTTTATTTTCCTGTCAAGGTCTACCGTCAGCGTTTCATCGGTTTCTATTTTCTGAGCCGCGTCATTTGCGTTTTTAAGAATATATACGCAAAGGTCGGCAAGCTCCTGCGCCGTGTAGGTTTCAACGGTAAATCCGCTGACCGAGGAAAACGGCGTTCTGTTGTAGTTTATCCCGCAGAAAAGCGTAAATACAAAGAATACGCTTACCGCAAAGTTCAGCACAACGGCGAGTACCTTCGTCATAAGCTGTTTTCGCTTGCCTTTGCCTTTGATAAATCGGACAACGGTAAAGACTACACCTACAGCGGCAAGGATGATCACCGTGTACAGCAGTATTTCACACAGCGAGAAAGGCAGTACGGAAGAGATCCGCCCAACAGTGCCGACAAAAAACGGATATATATTTGTGCTGTACCATTCGGCAAACCCGGTCGTATTTTTTGCAAGCAGAGTAAGTATAAGCGACACGGCGAACGCCGGCACTGTGTAATACAGCCACTTTGGGATTTTTGTAAATACGGATTTTGGTTTTGCCATATGCGTACATCTTTCTTAGCGCCGGCTCAGTACAGGTTTCTTACCTTGTCGAGATAGCCGGTAAATTCTTTTCTCAAAGTCAGCGGTTCAAGAATTTCGGCGTTTGCTCCGAGCTGGAACAGCCAGCCGAAAAAGGTCGGGCTGACGTTGATATCCTTCGATATGTAAAAATGATTTTCATCGAGCTTGTGCATTGTTATGTCCGAGCCGAACTTATCCATGACAACGCTTGTAAGCGAGTTGTCAAAGCTGAGCTTTGCCCTTACGGTTCCACTTCCTGCGAACATACCGAATATCCTGCGGGTGTATTCCGCAAGGTTGAAGTCCTTTGCGGGAACGGCAGGATCATCGGAAACCTCAACGTCTTCCATACGGTCAACACGGAAGTTCGATATAGCGTTATACTTTTCGTAGTAGCCTATGCAGTAGTAGTTTTCATCTTCCCACGCAAGCGAGTACGGCGACATTACATACCGTCCGCCCGAAGTCTTGTAGACTTTTTTCTTTTTAATGTCATATCTGAAGTAGTGGAAGGTGATTTTCTTCTGCTGTTTTATCGCCTCGTGTATTTTGTTGATATTATAGTATATCTTGCGGTTTTCCGTCTTTACACGGTTAGCGACGATCACGCTCCTTTGCAGTTCGCGCGCCTTGAAATTACTGGTGAGATGCGATATTTTCTCGACCAGTTCTCTTGACTTGTCCTCGGTTATAAACTTTGAGCAAGCTGCCGCGTCGGCAAGCAACTGAAGCTCTTCAAACTGGAATTTGTCTGTTCCGAGATAATAGCTTCCTACCTTGTCCGAGCAGATATCCATATCCATTACTTCGCGCAGAAGCTCTATATCATCATAGATAGCTTTGCGCTCCGCCTTTATGCCTACCTTTTCAAGTCCGGATATTATATCCTTTACGGTAAGCGGGTGTTGTTCGTCCGACTCTTCGCGGAACATTTTTTCCAGATATAACAGTTTCGGTTTCTGATTTGATGAACGCGGCATAGTACATTTCCTTTCCTATTCATGCTTTATCTGAATTATTACCGACAGCACAAGCACCGCCGCTATAAGAGCGGAGATGATGACGGTAAAAATATTGAACGTCTGTATCAGATACGGAATGAGCGACATTGCAAGAGCTATTGCCGACAGAACGGTTATAGGCGTCTGGCGCTTCTTACCGAAGAATATCCACAGCAACGAAAGCATAGCCGTTATTGTTGTCAGCACTGCGCATATCATATAGTTGAACATTGCGTATCCCATAGGGGTAACATCAAAATATGAATAGCTTTCAAACCTGAAAGCGACGACGCCGTTATCAGCAACCAGTCCGTATCTGAGTACTGCGCCGAGCGGCAACAGTTCCATAATTATTGCCGCAATGCAGGCAATAAGCCGTGCAACACCGAGTTTTTTCATAATATTTCACCTTAAATATCGGTATGGGTCACCCCATACCGATAAATGTTTTACTTCACCTTGACAAAATGTGCGATGAACGATCTGAAATCGCCCCACAGTGACGGAATGTCAAATCCGCTGTTCATCAGAAGCTCTGCGGAATATACCTTTCCCGTCTGCTCGTGCTTATAATAGCAACCCTTTTCAAGACCTTTCAGCTTTACTCTGTGCAGGAACACGCTGGGTTCTTTGAGAACCTGTACATATTCGAGTAGGGTTTCACTCTTGTCCTTTGCGACAAACTGCCAAGCGTCAAAACGGTCGTTTGCGAAAGGATCGCCGATTCTATAGTAATCGCCTGTTCTTACAAGCGGATTGTACTTGTTGAATTCCGCGATCTGTTCCTTGATCGCGTACTTGTCATCGTCGGAAATTTTTGTAACATCAAGCTCATAGCCGAATGTACCCGACATAGCAACGTGTCCTCTTGTTTCAAAAGGAGTGATTCTGCCTACACAATGGTTCGGGCTGTCGGAAACGTGTGCGCCGAAGCATGAGCAGGGGTAGCACATAGATGTACCGTACTGTATCTTAAGTCTTTCGATAGCGTCTGTATCGTCGCTTGTCCATATCTGAGGTGAGTAGTACAGCATACCTGCGTCAAAACGTGAACCGCCGCCCGCGCAGTTTTCAAGTAACAGGTCGGGGAAGTCAGTCAGCAGTCTTTCCTGCATCTCATATACGCCGAGGACATATCTGTGCCATATCTCACGCTGTCTTTCGGGAGGGAATACCTCGTTGCCGACTTCGCTCAGCTGTCTGTTCATATCCCACTTTACATATTCGATGTTGGCACTTGAAAGTATAGCCTTCATCTGATCATATATATAGTCGCGGACTTCTTTTCTTGAGAAGTCGAGTACGAGCTGGCTTCTTACGGTCGTGCGGTGTCTGCCGGGAATGTGTATGCACCAATCCTGATGCTCGGCATAAAGCTTGCTGTCGGGGCTTATCATCTCAGGCTCGAACCATATACCGAACTTAAGACCTATCTTGTTGACCTCGTCTACAAGGTGCTTAAGACCGCCCTTTATCTTATCCTCATTTACAAACCAGTCGCCGAGAGAAGATTTGTCATCGTTTCTGTGACCGAACCAGCCATCGTCCATAACGAGCATTTCAATTCCGGCTTTCTTGGCTTCTCTTGCTATATCAAGGAGCTTGTCTGTGTCAAAGTTGAAGTAGGTCGCTTCCCAGTTATTTATAAGTATAGGACGGCGCAGATCCTTCCACTTACCTCTGATGAGGTTGTTTCTCATTACATCGTGGAAATTTCTTGACATCTGACCCAGACCCTCGCCCGAATAAGTCATAATGACCTCGGGTGCCTGGAAATCCTCGCCCGGCTCTAAGTGCCATGAGAAGTCATACGGATTTATACCGAGGAGCGCTCTTGTCTTTTCGTACTGACCTACCTCCACCATTCCGAGGAATGAGCCTGAGTAAACCAGTGCAAAGCCGTAAGCTTCGCCGAAATCTTCTGTTGCGGTATGGTCGCACAGAGCAAAGAAGTTATTGTGAGCGTGGCTTGTCGCACCTCTGTTTGAATCAATCGACTGCTTGCCGAAACGGATAGGGAAGCGCTGTACATGACGCTCTCTTGCCCATGTTCCGTGCAGGGTTATCATATCATAGTCCATTCTGTCAAGGTCAAGGCTCATGGATATGATACGGCGCAGGTCGATAGCGGCAAGACCGTTGTTCTCGACCTTTACGCTTCTTGTGATAACGTCAAATTTCGGGAATACGCTGTACATAAGCGTAATATCAAGTCCGCTGTGAGGATCGTAGCAGAACACCTCAAGCGTCTGAGCTTCATCATCTGTTGCATATGTTGCAGGAAGTCCCTTTAATTTCGGCTTGCCGTTTGAAATTCTGTAATCCTTGTAGTAGCATTCACAGGCGGACATACCGTTTATGTCCATTACCTGCATTGCAGGTTCTCTGAAATCCGCAACGCCCGATGTCGGGAACTCGATAGGTGCGCAGTCAAAGCTGTGAGGTCCCATAGCGTCATGTACGGCGGGAACAAAAGGTTCGTCGTTCGGTATACGTAGCATATGGGTTATATTCGTTTCGGGAATATAACCGCCGTAGTACAGATGAAGCAGGTTTCTGCTGTCTGTGATATGGAATGCGTAGCTTGATTTTTCGGTATCGAGTTTGAATACACGCTTGTTTTCGTCAAATACAATAGACATAAATTTTTCGTCCTTTAAATTATTCGGGATACGACAAGTTCCCATATACAATTAATATAACATATTTCCCGGCTTTTCTCAATCCTTTTAAGTAAAATTTTAAGCAGTTTTCATTTTTCTTCTATACGGACATGTAAATAAAACACGAGCTTCATTCTGCAATTTTGACCAAAAAAACACAACTAATTTCTTAGTTAACCTCAAATTTAGCTAATTTAAGTTCGTTATGCCGTGTAATGCCGTTAGTTTCAATAAATTTTCACATACATTTTAGGCATAATGCACATTGACTTTAAAAAAACGAAATGTTAAAATAGGTGTGTAAAGTTACATAAGTATGTAACATAACGAAAAAAGTTTTATAGGAGGATTTTTCCAATGAAGTTAAGAAAGATCATGACAGGTATCGTAGCTTCTTCACTCGCAGTTAGCACATTAGCTATCGCAGCAAGTGCAGGCTGCCTTAAGAAAGTAACAGAAGAAGACGGCAAGTCAGCAGGCCTTTCATCAGGCTCTGATTCATGGCTCGTTCAGGTTTACAACGAAGGTAACCCCGACGAAGGCAAGCCCGCTACAAAGTACGATATCGACTACTCAAAGGTAACAGGCGCAAGATTCACAGTTACAGTTCCCGAGACAGATGCTGACGGTATGGACGGCAACCGTGACTTCTGGGATGGCGCTACAGGCGGCGGTGTTGTTCTTTCAATCAACGGTGGCGACATTCAGCAGGGTACAGACGCTTGGGATACATACAACTGGCCCAGCAAGCAGTACTGGGGAGTTACAGATGAAGCTCTCGAGATCGCTACAGACCCCAACACTAACGATGATGACGCTTCAAACGATAAGGATCTGAGCTACGAGAAGATCGGCGATTACACATACCAGCTGACAGCTAACGGCTTTGAAAACCCCATCGCTAACGGTACAGCTCAGACAATCGGCTGCATGCAGATCGCACTCCAGGAATGGGGTTCAACAGTTGCTAACCTCGAAGTTGTTAAGTGTGAAGTTCTCGACGCTGACGGCAATGCACTTATCACATTCGACGGTCTCGGCAATGTAGTTGACGGTGGCTCAGCTCCCGCTGACACAGAGGCTCCCGCTGATACAGAAGCTCCTGCTGATACAGAAGCTCCCGCTACAGATGCTCCTACAACAGGCGATTCTACAAAGCCCAGCACAAACACAGGTGTTGAGAGCGTTGCAGTAGTAGCAGGCGTTGCAGTTCTCGCTACAGGCGCTGTTATCGTTGCTAAGAAGAGAAAGTAATTTCGGCTTTAAGCAATAAGCGTAAATAAGCAATTTATCCCCCGCAGGTTTCTGCGGGGGATTTTGTTGTATCGGCAATATATAACAAAAAGCCGAATATAACAGAAAAAATGTTAAAATTTCAGTTGACATTGCATAAAAAATATGGTAAAATTAGCATGAAATATAGTATACAGCTTTATGGGGAGGTCAGACTGATGCGCAAGCTGATACAACTTAAGAATAAAAAAGGTTTCACACTGGTGGAGCTTATTGTAGTTATAGGAATAATCGGAATACTTACAGCCATAATATTGCCTGTATCGCTCAATGCCGGCAGGCCTCAGGAGGCTCAGGCAAAGGCGAAGAGCTTCTATTTCGGCGCACAGAGAATACTGATACAGTACAGGGCAGACGCACCTGATAAAGACAGCGGATATTTTACATATGAGTATGGCGCAGGTACCGTGACGATCGGCAAGGGCGACTACCTTTATCTTGTGGCAAAGGCAGAGCAGGGAAAAGGCTTTACCGAAATACGGCTTTCAAACCTTCAGGCACCTAGTGAAGATGTGGCGGCAAATACTGCTCAGGGCTATGTAGTAATGCAGACTTACGCACTTATGGACGAGTCTTCAACCGACCATAAGCTTCTTGATTCGTTCAATACATTCTCAACGGATGACGATTACGGATATTATTACGCTCTGATTGACGATCAGTGCAGAGTTATAATGACATATTGGACAGGATATGAAGAGATAGGGGACCTCAGCCAGGCAACAGACAGTTCGGCACCATTCACAAAGACTACTGTTGCAACCACCGGCGATTACTATGTCGACAGTTATATCCTTGGCGCATATCCCGAAAGATACGCTTTCGATGATATGACATTGTTTGAAGAAGTCAAGGCGTATGATTATGATGATACATCGTCATCTGCACCTGAGAGCACATAAGGATAAAGTAATAATTGAATATGATAATTTACGCCCGCTGTCACAGCGGGCGATCAGCTTGTAGAAAAAGTCTATTTTTAAGAAATGTAGCTTATTCTCAATCCCTAACCCCAAGCCCCTTCCCCTCGGGAAGGGGCTATATTACTGGGGTTACCGCCCCTAGTCCCTGTTGGGGGCTACGCCCCTCAACCCCATTTTTAACAACGATAGAGGTTTTTCGACAGTCTGTACGCCCGCTGTTACAGCGGGCGATTTTTATTTTATGCGTCACTGCTCCGCAGGTGAAAATAATACGAAATTTCCCGAAAACTGCTTTATTACACTTGCAAAAGTATCGGATTTCTGTTATAATGTCTATCGTGTAGGTATAGGCTTTGATTTAAATTTCCATAAAAAGACATATCTATATAACAATAATTTATTAACCGACGCTGAAAATGCGTGAAAGGTCGTGTTATCAGTGGAACTATTCGGTTCCATCGTCTTTGCCTGAGGGCAGGCTTTAAATCAAGGATATTAAAACTAAGGAAAGAATAAAGGTATGAAAGAACAGTTACAGAATATAAGAGAGCAGGCGCTTAAGACTATAGGCGACTGCATTGATGTTAAACAGCTCGACGACCTGAGAGTAAAGTATCTCGGTAAGAAGGGCGAGCTTACAGCAATACTCAAGAGCATGGGTAAGCTGTCCGCTGAGGAAAGACCTGTTATGGGACAGCTTGCAAACGATGTAAGACAGTCGCTTGAGAGTTTTATCGCAGAAAAACAGTCACAGCTCAAAGCGGCTCTCATGGAGCAGAAACTGAAGAAGGAAACTCTTGACGTTACCATGCCCGGCAAACAGCAGGCTATGGGCGTACGCCATCCCCTCAACATAGTACTTGACGAACTCAAGGAAATATTCAGAGGTATGGGTTATACAGTTGTTGACGGTCCTGAGGTCGAGGAAACAAAGTACGTTTTCGATATGCTTCTGACAGAGGACGGTCACCCCGCAAGAGATGAGCAGGATACATTCTACATTACGGATGAAATTCTTCTGCGTACACAGACTTCTTCCGTACAGATAAGAACAATGCTCAAGAACAAGCCCCCTATAGCTATCATAAGCCCCGGACGTGTTTACCGTCCCGACGCTGTTGACGGCACACACTCGCCTATATTCCACCAGTGCGAAGGTCTTGTTATCGACAAGAATATAACATTCGGCGACCTTAAGGGTACGCTTGAAACATTTGCAAAGCGTCTTTACGGCGATGATGTAAAGCTCCGTTTCCGTCCCCACCACTTCCCGTACACCGAGCCGTCAGCCGAGGTTGACTTACAGTGCTTCAAGTGCGGCGGTAAGGGTTGTCCGCTTTGTAAGGGCGAGGGTTGGATCGAAATGCTCGGATCGGGTATTGTTCACCCCCAGGTACTTATCAACTGCGGCATAGATCCCGAAGAACACAGCGGTTTTGCTTTCGGTATAGGACTTGAGCGTATCGCTATGATGAGATACAACATAGACGATATGCGTCTGCTGTACGAGAACGATCAGCGTTTCCTCGCACAGTTCAGATAATTGACATTATATAAATACCGATTGAGATCGTAAAAGGAGATATTAACGTGGATTTATCAATGAGATGGCTTAACGACTATGTTAAAGCCGATATGCCTATAAAGGAATTCGTAGCGGATATGACAATGAGCGGTTCAAAGGTTGAAACCTATCATAAGATGTCCGATCCTATAAACAATGTAGTAGTTGCAAAGGTGCTCAAGCTTGAGCGTCACCCCGACAGCGAAAAGCTCTGGATATGCCAGCTTGACGCGGGCAGAGAAGAACCTGTGCAGATAGTTACGGCGGCTCAGAACCTGTTCGAGGGTGCAATCGTTCCCGCTTGTATGCACAACAGTACAATAGCTGACGGAACAAAGATAACAAAGGGCAAGCTCAGAGGCGTTGCAAGCAACGGTATGATGTGCTCTTACGCAGAGCTCGGTCTTACAAAGGACGACTTTGACTACCCTGTTGCAGATGACGGTATACTTATACTTAATAACGACCCCGATGTCGATTCTTTCAAAATGGGCATGGATATCTGCGAAGCTTTACAGATAGATGATACTATCGTAGAGTTTGAGATAACAAACAACCGTCCCGACTGCCTTTCAGTACTCGGACTTGCACAGGAGGCAAGCGCAACATTCGATATCCCGATGAATTACACCGAGCCTACTTTCAAGGGCGTTGACGGTGATATCACAAAGGAGATCAGCGTAAGCGTTGAGAATACAAAGCTCTGCTCACGTTATATGGCGGCTCTTGTAAAGAACGTAAAGATAGGACCTTCGCCTAAGTGGATGGCAAGAAGACTCAGAGCCAGCGGTGTAAGACCTATCAACAACCTTGTTGACATCACAAACTTCGTAATGCTTGAATACGGTCACCCTATGCACGCATTCGACCTGAGATATGTTGAGGATAACAAGATAGTTATCAGAAACGCAAAAGAGGGCGAAACATTAAAGCTCCTCGATGAAATGGCAGAGCCTGTAAAGCTGACACCAGAAATGCTGATAATCGCCGACGGTAAGAAGCCTATGGCAATAGCAGGCGTTATGGGCGGCGAGCACAGCGGTATCATGGACGATACAACAACAGTCGTATTTGAGGCGGCTTGCTTTGACGGCGTATCTGTAAGACGCACCGCAAGAAAGATAGGCGAGCGTACAGAAGCAAGTTCACGTTTTGAAAAGGGTCTTAACCCCGTAAATGCAGAAAAGGCACTCAGGAGAGCATTACAGCTTATCGAGATACTCGGTTGCGGCGAGGTAGTAAATACTATCATCGATGAAAATCACAGCGAGTATGTTCCCGAAAGATTAAAGCACGACTACAAGTGGGTAAACGAACATTTAGGTTCTGATATAAGCGAGAACGAGCAGATCGCAATATTAAAGAAGCTCGGCTTCGGCTATGAGAACGGCGAGATAATCGTTCCTCCCACCCGTATAGATATGCACCGTTCATGCGACGTTGCAGAGGAAGTTGCCCGTATCTACGGTTACAACAGGATCCCCTCTACTATACCAAAGTTATCATCACAGGGTAAGAGAACTCCCGAACAGATATTCGAGGACAAGGTAATTTCACTTGCACTGGCTCTCGGATTCTATGAGGTTATGACATACAGCTTTATCTCACCTAAGGACTATGAAATGCTCCGCATGGATGAAAAGTCAAGAAAGAGCGTTGTATTAAGACGTCCGCTCGGTGAAGATACAAGTGTAATGCGTACAACGGCGCTTACATCAATGATGGAAGTTGTAAGAAGAAACTGGAGCAACAGAAACCTTGCAGGCAGATTCTTCGAGATCGCAAGAGAATATTTCCCCACAGGCGAGAACCAGCTCCCTGTTGAAAGAGATGTTCTGTGCTATGCACTTTACGGCAACGGCGAGGACTTCTTTACAGCAAAGGGCGTTGCCGAGGAAGTAATGGCAAAGCTCGGTGTAAAGAATGTTGTATATACAGCCGAAAAGAACAACCCGACATTCCACCCCGGCAGATGTGCAAAGGTTACGGTAAACGGCGAGCTTATCGGTTATGTAGGACAGCTTCATCCTGAGGCTGCGGCAAACTTCGGCGTAAATACAGAGGTTTACTGCGCTACACTCAGTATGGAAGTAATGTTCAATAATGCAGACGGCGATGTAAAGTACACCGCACTGCCCAAGTTCCCCTCAACATACAGAGATTTAAGCCTTGTATGCAACGAGGATGTACCGAGCGGCGATATCGTTGCGGTAATCGAAAAGACTGCAAAGCACCTTGAGGCTGTACGTCTGTTTGATATGTACAAGGGCGAGCAGGTACCGGCAGGTATGAAGAGCCTTTCTTACAAGCTGATACTCAGAAAGAAAGACGCTACGCTGACCGACGACGAGGCTGACGCAGTTGTTGCAAAGGTGCTCAAAGCGCTTGAGGCTATCGGCGTTACATTGAGATAACGCGCAGTAACGGCGGATTCTACAGAATAATCGGGGCACAGCCCCTTATAAACGGTAAGGAGAAAAGCAATGAAACATTTTAAAAAGCTGATAGCGGCAATATGCGCCGTGGCATTTACACTCAGTGTTGCAGGCTGTGCAGATGTATCAACTATAGGTTCGATCGACGACCAGACAATAAACGCAGGTATATATCTGCTGTATGAGCAGACCGCAATAAGCGAGGCTCAGCAGGAGGTTGACGATCAGCTTAAGGCTATGGGTACTGATTCATCAAAGATCGATGACTTCAACTACTATAACTACAATGTACAGGACAAGACGTTCTCACAATATGTTCAGGACCGTACATTAGAGCAGGTAAAGCAGTATGTCGCTATCCAGAACAAGTTCAAGGAGCTGAACCTTTCACTCACAGACGAGGAAGAGGACACTGTGAAGGCCTCTGTAAAGAAGATGTGGGATACGGAAATCTCATATTACGGCTACAGCACAGGAAAAACCTACGGTCAGAACTATGAGGCAGGCGGAATAAGCAAGAAGTCATACGAGGCTGTTCAGCTTGTAAACAAGATGAGCGAGAAGGTATTTGACGCTTACTATGAGAAAAACGGCATATCCGCAACAGACGAAAAGGATATAGCTACTTATTTCTATGACAATTACGGCAGATTCCAGATAATACAGGTTTCTCTGTCAGAGGGCAACGGTGATAAGATAACGACCGACGAGGGCAAGAAAGCCAAGAAGGAACAGGCTCAGGGCTATGTTGACAGAATTCTCGCAGGCGAGGATTACGACACGGTATATCATGAGTATGAGGACCTTGTAGCTAAGGAAAAGGCAGAAGCTGAGGCTGAGAGCAACTCGGGCGCATCTTCGAACGTATCTTCTGAGGCATCATCAACAGTTTCTTCGACAAGCGAAACAGCATCGGACGACACAACAAGTAGCGGTACTTCAGGCAGTGACGAGGAAAACCACGACCACGAATTTCTGCTTGGCAAGACGGATACTTCACCCAGTGAAGAGTTCATAAAGTGGGCGTTTGAACTTGAAACAGGCAAGGGCGGAGTTTACGAGGACGACAACGTTTACTATGCGGTAGTACGCCGTGATATAAAGGAACGTGAGGACTGGCTGCTTGAAAACCACAGCAATATACTTCATCTGATGAAAGATGACGACTATGAGGCTATGCTGAACGAAACAGCCAAGGATTATGTGCTTGATCTCAACAATGACGCACTCAACAAGTACAAGCCTGAGAATTTAAAGAAGTAATTCCGGCATAAATCAGAATATATGCGGTCAGAGCAATACTCTGACCGTTATTTTTCGGAAAGGACAATGCACCATGATAGTATTATCCGGTAATGATATTTCGGTGTCTTTCGGCGGAGAAACGCTGTTCCGCAACGTGAATTTCCGTCTTGAAGAAAACGGCAGGGCAGGACTTGTCGGTGTGAACGGCTGTGGTAAGACTACGCTGATGCACGTCATAAACGGCAGGCAGGAGGCTGAAACCGGCGGTATAAGCAAGGCGGCAGGGATAAAGCTCGGCTGTATGGAGCAGTACGTTATCCGTGACGACAGCATCACACTGTATGACGAGGTGCTGGAGATATTCCGTCCGCTTATTGACGCTGAAAATGAGCTTGCCGATATAGCGGTAGCGATAGATACGGGCGACCACAGCGAACAGACGCTGTCAAGGCAGATGCACTTGCAGGAGAAGTTTGAGCGTGACGGCGGACTTACCTATAAGTCAATGGCTTCATCGGCGCTTATAGGTCTTGGCTTTTCGGAAGAGGATTTCAGCAAGCCGATAAGCGTTATGAGCGGCGGACAGAAGAGCAAGGCACAGCTTGCAAAGCTGTTGTTGTCGGGAAGCAATATACTGTTGCTTGACGAGCCGACCAACCACCTCGACATAACGGCTTGCGAATGGCTTGAAAAGTTCCTTACGGAATATAAGGGCGCATATATCGTAATTTCGCATGACCGTTATTTCCTCGATAAAGTCACAAATACGACTTTTGAAATGGAAAATAAGACGCTACACGAATACAAGGGCAACTATACACGGTATCTTGACTTAAAGGCTGAGGCGAGAGAAGCACAGCAGAGAGTTTATGACAGGACAGTAAAGGAAATAAACCGTATCGAGGGCATTGTCGAACAGCAGAAACGCTGGGGACAGGAGCATAACTTCATCACGGCGGCTTCCAAACAGAAGCAGGCGGACAGGCTCAAGGAAACGCTGGAAAAGCCGGAGGATCTGCCGGAGGCGATAAAGTTCTCTTTCAGGGCGAAAGAGGGCGGAGCAAACGATGTGCTGATTGCAAAAGATCTGTCGAAATCTTTTGACGGAGTTACGGTTTTCCGCAATGCACAGCTTGATATAAAGAGAAACACCACGACATTCATACTCGGTGAGAACGGTTGCGGTAAAACCACACTACTCAAGATACTTATGGGGCAGTATCAGCCTGATAACGGAGAGTTTAAACTGGGCAATAATATACAGTGCGGATATTACGACCAGGCGCAGACAGATCTTGACCCGTCAAAGACGGTGCTTGACGAGGTGTGGGACAAGTATCCGAGAATGACGCAGACTGAAGTACGCTCGGCACTGGCACAGTTCCTGTTCAAGGGCGAAGATGTATTTAAGAATGTCGGCAAACTCAGCGGCGGCGAGAAGGCAAGAGTGTCGCTACTGAAACTTATGCTCAGTAAAGCAAATATGCTTCTGCTTGACGAGCCGACCAACCACCTTGATATACATTCGAGAGAGGCGCTTGAAAATGCACTTGCAAATTACGGGGGCACGCTTCTTATCGTGTCACACGACCGTTATCTTATAAACAAGCTTGCGGATAGGATAGTGTGGCTTGACAAGAACGGCACTGTCAACATTGACGGAAATTACGACAGATATATCGAGCTGAAAACGGCAAAGGAACAGGCGGAGCAGACGGCTCAGGCGGTGCAGGCAAAGGCTGTCACAGAGGTAAAGAAGAACGATTACAAAGAACGTAAGGAACGTGAAAGCACGCTCAGAAAACTGAACGGTGCGTTAAAGCGTTGCGAACAGGCGATAGAAGATGTCGAAACAAAAACGGCAGAGCTTGCGGAGCAGATGTCTAAGCCTGAGATAGCTACAGACTATGAAAAGACAAGTAAACTTGCCGAAGAAATAGCTGCTTTGAAGGAAAAAGAAGAGGAACTGACAGCTGAGTGGATGGAGCTTAGCGAGCAGATAGAAGCATTTTCATAAGTTACATTGTAAATTTAAGTAACAATCGATTTGGTTAGTTAAAAAAATTGACGAAATTCTTTGTGCATAATAAACAAAGTTTCGTTAAAAAGATTAACAAATCAGCTAAATTAAGTTATAAGTTTCTGCGATGTGGAAAACGTTTACATTAAAAATAGCAAAGTCGGGGGACAAAAAATCAAGATATTGTGGCAATAAAAATTATGTTCGTCATAATTGCTAAAATTTTCGATGTAAGTTTGTAACTATTCGCTAAGAGAAAATCCGATTTGTACATAAAATCAAAATCGGTTGCACTATGTGAAAGTTCTTTTATCAACCTTGACAGTACGGTGATAATTTGCTATAATTACTATGTTATAGACCCTTGTGCCGCTTTGTACATTATTTCTAAATACGCCGTGTTTAACGGCTAAATCGTATATGGTTATTGTGCATTTGGTACAAAAAGCAGATGAAACAAGTTACGGCGTGTTTAACCGCGGTCGTGCTTTTTTGAGGATCAGAATTATCTATGGAAACGATTTTAAGGGCGGAGAATATATCGAGGAGCTTTAAGATCAACGATAATACTACCGTTGACGCACTCAAGGATATAAATCTCGAAGTCGAAAAGAATAAGCTCGTGGTACTTCGCGGCAGATCGGGTTCGGGAAAGACTACGCTTATAAATATACTCGGTGCGCTTGACAGACCGACCGGCGGAGATGTTTACTTCGACGGCAAAAAGATAACGGGACTTACCGACAAGGAAATGGATAAGCTGAGAAGAAACGATATGTCGTTTGTATTCCAGTCGGTGGCTCTGATACCCACGATGACGGCTTACGAAAACGTAGAGTTTGCAATGCGGCTTGTGGGAATGCCCTATGTCGAGCGTGTGAAACGTGCAAAGGAATGTCTTGTAAGAGTAGGACTTGAAAAACGAATGCACCACAGACCGGGCGAGCTTTCGGGCGGTGAGCAGCAACGAGTAGCGATAGCAAGAGCTATTTCGCACAAGCCGAAGCTGATATTCGCCGATGAGCCTACGGCGGCGCTTGATATGCCGACAGGTCTTGCGGTCATGAATCTGTTTAAAGAACTTGTACATACAGACGGTCTTACAATTGTTATGACAACGCACGATACCGCAATGATGGAACAGTGCGATGTTGTTTACACACTTGATGACGGACGCATTACAGACGTCAGAAAGCAGGTGGAGTGATGCCTCAGAGAATGATGCTTGCACCGCCCGAAAATGTGATGGTGCAATGTGAGAACCTCGTCAAGATATATAAAACCACGGACGTTGAGGTCATGGCGCTTCAGGGACTTGACCTTACGGTAGAACGCGGTGAGCTGATGGGAATAGTCGGTGCGAGCGGAAGCGGTAAATCAACACTGCTCAATATGCTCGGAGCGCTTGATAAACCCTCGGCGGGAAGTCTTTACGTTGACGGTAAGGACTTGCTTAAATTTGATGAAAAGGATCTTATAAAATACAAGAGAGAAACGGTCGGTTTCGTATGGCAGAACAACGCCAGAAACCTTATACCGTATCTTACGGCGATACAGAACGTTGAGATGCCGCTTTTACTTTCGGGACACAAGAACCGACGGGAAAGAGCGGAGGAACTGCTCGATATGGTGGGACTGTCGGCGAGAAAAAATTCGCTTCTCGGTCAGCTTTCGGGCGGTGAGCAACAGCGAGTTGCTATCGCAATAGCACTTTCAAACAATCCCAGCCTGCTCCTTGCGGACGAACCTACGGGTGCGGTCGACACCAAGACGGCGGCTATGGTACTTGATGTTTTCAAACAGCTCAATCGTCAGATGGGCGTTACCATTATAATAGTAACACACGATACAAATCTGTCGAAATCGATCGACCGTGTTGTCGCTATCCGTGACGGACGTACATCGAGTGAGATGCTAAGAAAGAAAACAGAGATTCTCTCATTCGGAGAACTTGAAAAGATGAGCGAACAGCAACGTGCAGAGCATGAAAAGCTTATGCAACAGAGCGGTTCGGATCATGAGGAGCTTGTTGTTCTTGACAGAGCGGGCAGACTCCAGATACCAAAAGAATATCTCGAAGCCCTCGGCATAAGAGGCGGAGATAAAGTGCGTGTTGAGCTTGAAGACGGAAAGATATCCGTCTACAACTCGGATTACAACTCGCACGGATAAATTCCTTAACTCGTCGAAATTAGCATATTTTCGATTGAACATAAACGACAACTATCAGAAAGGTGGATTATTACTGTGGCAACAAAATCAAGCAGGATGAAAAGAACATTAGCGGGTATATTGTCATGTGCGACACTCATATCCTCATTGTCACTTACATCAACCGCAGTCAGCGCAGAAGAAACAACCGATACTTCTGCCGGACAATCCGAGGAAAGCACGACGTCCGATAGCTCTGTGAGCGGAATCACGATCACCGGTATGGAGGGCAAGTACAGCACTTATTACAACAGTCATAAGGACGCCGGCAAGCCCAAGAAGGAAATTACTATCTATGCTACCGACTACAAGGAAGGTACGATAGACGGAACAGCCTTTGTAAACGGCGGATCATCATCCATGACAGCCGAAGAAGCTGCACAGATCATTCCTTCGGTCGAAGAGATCAAGGAGAAGTCGGGTGACGGCTACAACGGACTCAAGGCATTCCTCGCAGAAAGCACCGATCTCAAGACAGATCATTACTCCACGATCAAGTGGAAGAATGATAAGCTCACACTTACATATGAGTTCAATGTTGAAGAGACAGGTCTTTACAACCTCGAGGCTATCTACTATCCTATCGAGGGCAATGAAACAAAGAATACCGTACTGGATATCGGACTTAAAATTGACGGAGAATATCCTTTCACAGCTACACAGGACCTCACGCTCGACCGTTACTGGAAGGACGAGGGAGAGATCACCCGTGACAGCAAGGACAACGATCTTCGTCCCGGTCAGGTAACCTATGATTGTTGGATAAAGTACCCCATCAAGGATAAGGAAGGTCTTTACAACGAACCTTACTACTTCTACCTTGAAAAGGGCACACATACGCTTACGCTTGAAGGTATCAGAACCTACGGCGTATTCCATTCGTTTACGTTCAAGAATTACGATGAGCTTGTAAGCTATGATTCGATCAAGCCTACAGACGATCAGGTGCAGAATACTCCCGCTCTTTCATCAACGAACGAAGAGCTCGGTACAAACACCATCTTCTTACAGGCAGAGGATGCGCTTTATAAGACAGCATCGACTTTATATGCTACTTACGACAGAACGACCTATATGACAAGTCCCAACCACCCGACCAAGCAGCGTTACAACACTATCGGTCAGGCAACATGGAACAAGGCAACACAGGCGATCACTTACAACTTCAAGGTTGAAAACGACGGTTACTACCGTTTCAACTTCAAGGCAAGACAGAACCAGATGCGTGGCTTCTTCTCAAACAGAAGGATCTACATTGACGGTAAGGTACCATGTAAGGAACTTGATGACGTACAGTTCATCTACTCACCCGACTGGTACAACCTCACTCCTCAGGATGCTGACGGAAACGACATTTATGTTTATCTTACAGCAGGTGAAGAGCACACACTTACACTTGAAGCAATACCCGGTTCGATAGGTGCTGTTATGCAGCGACTTGACGACCTTGTACTCGAACTTAACCAGTACTACAGAAGAATCCTTATGATCACAGGTCCCGATCCTGATGAATTCAAGGATTACTTCGTAGAAAAGAAGATACCCGGCATTCAGGACGCATTCCAGAGAATAGTTGATTCTCTGCGTGCTGAGAAGGCTAGTATCGAAAGCCTTACCAAGAAGGGTTCAGAGGCAGCCGCACTTGAAACAATGTGCATCTACCTCGAAAGATGTATCAATAAGCCTGAAGATATCCCGATAATGGCAAGCAGTATCAAGGACAGCATCTCATCAGTATCAGCATGGATGCGTGACTACCGCGGTCAGCCTCTTGAGCTCGACTACATAGAGATCGCAACCTGTCACGAAGACTTTGCTTCTCCTTACGGAAACTTCTTCAGCGAACTCGCATTCGGATTCAATGCATTTATCGGTTCGTTCTTTGAAGACTATACGAACCTTTCAGACGCAAGCGCTACATCGCTTGACGTATGGGTTTCACTTGCCCGTGACCAGGCAACAGTTGTTAAGAACCTGGTTGATAACAAGTTCAACTCAAACCCCGACTACAACGGCACACAGGCTTCTATCAACCTCGTACAGGGTTCGGTACTTGAAGCAACGCTTGCAGGTAAGGGTCCTGAAATCGCCCTCTTCATCGGCGGCGACTTCCCGATACAGCTTGCTGCAAGAGGACTGCTCGTTGATATGACGCAGTTCAAGGACTATGAAGCGGTAACAAAGAGATTTGCAGAAGACGCAATGACGCTTTACGAATACAACGACGGTACATCAACAGGTGTATACGGACTTCCCGTTTCACAGACATTCCCCATGCTGTTCTACAGAACAGATGTACTTGAGGAGCTTGGCTTTGAGAATCCTCCCGAAACATGGGCAGAACTCACTGATATGCTCCCGACTCTCCAGAGAAAGTATCTTGATGTTGGTCTGATACTTCCTCAGAACATTTCGTCCAACACATTCGATTCTGGTAACACATTCATCATGCTGATGCTCCAGACCGGACAGGACATCTACAATGAAGATCTTTATACAACAGATTACAACAATATAAAGACAACTGATATCAAGAATCTGAACCTTACGAACTTTATGACTCAGGATTCAATAAGAGTATTTGAGCAGTGGACAAAGTTCTACACAGTATTCAGTTTTGATCAGACATTCGACGCATTCTCACGTTTCAGAACCGGTGAGATGCCCCTCGTTATCCAGCCTTACACATTCTACAACCAGCTGTCAGTAGCCGCACCCGAAATCAAGGGTCTGTGGGACTTCACACTGGTACCCGGAACAAAGCAGGCTGACGGAACAATCAACCACGCTGCAAACTCAGCAGGAAGCGGTGCGGTAATATTCAACAAGGTTTCCAACCAGGCAGCCGCTTGGGACTTCGTAAAGTGGTTCACAAGCACAGACATCCAGGTTGACTACGGTAAGCAGATCGAAGCTCTTATGGGTCCCATGGGACGTTTCGACACAGCAAACGTAGAAGCGCTTGAACAGCTCCCCTGGTCAACAGCAGAGTATGAGAAGATCTCAGCTCAGCAGAGCTACCTCAAGGAAGTACCGATCATTCCCGCATCTTATGCAGTTACACGACACATCAACAACGCATTCAGAATGGTTGTTAACGATGCAGGTAACCCCAGATACACTCTTATGAGCTACAACGATCAGATCAAGTCTGAAATCGTAAGAAAGTATCAGGAATTATCCAGCATTAAGAATTGATCCTGAAAAGCCGTGAGGGCTTTCGCCCTCACACGCTTTGCTGAATTATAGAGGAGGTTATCGGTTTGTTAACAAAGGAAAAGACGCAGTATATTGAAGACAGCAAAGTCAGATATACACTGCGAGAGATGAAGAAGAACGCAAGCGTTTATGTACTGCTCGCTCCTTATTTCATTCTCTTCACGATCTTTACGATCATACCGGTGTTGCTGTCGTTGCCTATGGGCTTCACGAACTTCAACATGGTACAGTTCCCTCAATTTGTGGGACTCAGCAATTTCTATTCGCTGATACTTGAAGACGAAGTCTTCTTAAAGGCGATCCAGAACACACTTGTTTTTGCAATTATCACGGGCCCGTTGAGCTATATCATGTGCTTTATACTTGCATGGCTCATCAACGAAATGCCCAGAGCGTTAAAGACAATATTCACATTCATCTTTTATGCGCCGACACTGGCAGGTAACATCTATACTACATGGCAGCTCATCTTCTCAGGTGATACATACGGTATAGCAAACTCTTATCTGCTTGACCTCGGTATCATCAACAGTGCACGTCAGTGGCTGACAGACGCTAACTACATCATGGGTGTCGTTATCATAGTTCAGCTGTGGATGTCACTCGGTGCCGGATTCCTTGCTCTTCGTGCAGGTCTTCAGGGTATTCCTAAGGACAGATACGAAGCAGGCGCTATCGAAGGTATCAAGAACCGTACACAGCAGCTCCTGCTCGTTACGGTACCTGCAATGGGACCTCAGCTGCTGTTCGCGGCAGTTATGCAGATCACCGCTTCCTTCACAGCCGGTGATGTAGGTCGTTTCCTTACCGCATTCCCTTCGACAGACTATGCGGCACACACAATCATGACACACGCCTTCGACTACGGTTCAATACGTTATGAGATGGGTTACTCTTCAGCGATCTGTTTCGTACTATTCGTAGTAATGCTTCTTGCCAACTGGGGTATCAAAAAGCTCCTCGGCAAGTATCTTGACTAATCGGAGGATCACATTATGTATTTCTCTCTAAGAAAGGAAGGTAGTTATGAAGATAACTAAGAGGAGAAGAAAAAGATATGGCGGTTCTCTCGGCGGCGACATTTTCATATTTGTAGTGCTCGTTCTGCTTGGTCTGTTCATGCTCTTCCCCATCTATCTGTCAATCATACAGTCGTTAAAGCCGGTTGAGGAACTGTTCCTTTTCCCGCCCAGAATGTATGTACAGAACATCACGGATCAGAACTTTGCTGATCTGCTTGCAACGGCGTCCAACATGTGGGTACCGTTCTCAAGATACGTTTTCAACTCAGTATTCGTAGCTGTAGTAGTTACAGTTGCCCAGCTGCTCTTCTCATCGTCGGCGGCTTATGCGCTTTCAAAGGTTGCATTCCCCGGTGCGAAGGCACTCAACAAGATCATTGAAGTTGCCCTTCTGTTCACATCTACCGTACTCTACATCATGCAGTACATGGTAATGGCAACACTGGGTATGATCGATACATACTTTGCGATCATTCTCCCGTACATTGCAACTCCTATGGGTCTGTTCCTTATGAGACAGTTCATGGGTCAGTTACCCGACAGTATGATAGAAGCCGCAAAGCTTGACGGCGCAAGCCACATCAGAATCTGCTGGCAGATAGTAATGCCGAACGTTAAACCCGCTTGGCTGACACTTCTGATATTCGCTTTCCAGGGCGCATGGCAGATCACAGGTTATTCATTCATTTATAATGAGGCATTAAAACCCATTCCGACCGTTATGCAGCAGATAAGTGCCGCAGGTATCGCCCGTGCCGGCGTTGCCGCAGCCGCAGTTGTCATCACAATGCTGCCGCCTATCATAGTATTCGTATTCTGCCAGAGCAGCGTTATGGAAACTATGGCTACCAGCGGTCTGAAAGACTGATCTAATATTAAATTATACAGAAAGGATGATTTTAGTGCCAAACATGAAGAAAATCGCCGCGTCAGCCGTTTCGGCTATTATGGCGGTTTCCATGCTGTGCAGTTCAGCGTTTGCCGATCAGCCGTATGAAGGTTATAACTACGACTGGTGGGGCGATCCTGTTCCGTCACAGACCGGATACGTCGTTGACCGAGTTGTAACAGGTCTCGATTTCGGCTCCGGCACAAGATATAACACCGATGCCCAGCTGAAGGAAATATCCGATCAGACAGGCAATGAAGTAACAAAAGAAGTTACGATCGGCGAGCTCAAAGAGCCTCAGGATCTGTTTATCGACCGTGAAACACAGAGCCTGTATATAGTTGACTCGGGCAACAACAGAATTCTTGTTACCGATGTAAACTACTCAAGAACATTCCAGGTTATGGATTACTTCTATAACCCCGAAACAAAGAAATATGAAACTCTGAAGAACCCTCACGGCATATTCATAAGACACGTTGAGGATGCGGAAAATGAAAACGAGTCAACAATGATCTACATTGCAGACTACGATAACTGCCGCATACTCGGTGTATATGCAGACGGTACGGTCTTCCAGATATTTGAGAGACCTGCTTCGGAATTCTATGACGCAGATGTTACATTCCAGCCCAACAAGGTCGTTGTAGACGTTGCCGGCAACGTATATGTAAACATTCTGTCGATCACAGACGGTGCGGTAATGTTCGCACCCGACGGTTCATTCAGTAACTTCTTCGGCGCTAACCGTGTTGAACAGACAGCACAGGCTATCGCAAACAAGTTCTGGAGAACGATCCTCTCCCGTGAGGCTGCCGCAGCATTCATACAGGCAGTTCCCATGGAGTTCAACAACTTTGATATCGATGATGAAGGCTTCATCTACACAGTAACAGCATCAAAGAGTGCTACTACAGATATCTTCAAGAAGATGAACCCCGCCGGTGAAAATATCCTGATCAACCTCGGTTTCTCGGATTACACATACGGCGATATGGCTTCTTACTATTATAAGAACCAGACATACGGTTCTCAGATCACAGACGTTGACGTTGACGAAGACGGTACAATAAGACTTCTGGACTATGCAAACGGGCGTATATTTGAGTATACAGACGAATGCGACCTGCTGTTCATCTACGGCGGCAAGGGCAACCAGAAGGGTCTGTTCACAAACGTAACGGCGATCGAAGCTTACAACAGCGTTGTATATGTACTTGACAGCCGTAAGAACTCTATTACGACATTCAAGCGTACAGAGTTCGGCGACATAGTTCACGAGGCAATGGGACTTTACAACCTCGGTAAGTACGAAGAAGCAAGCGGTCCGTGGCAGGAAGTACTGACACGCGACAGCAACTACTGGTTTGCTTATATCGGTCTTGGTAACTCAGAGCTTTCTCAGGGTAATTACGAAAAGGCTATGGAGTACTTCTACCGTAACAGCAGAGCGGGTTACAACAGAGCGTTCAAGCAGTTCAGAATGCAGTTCATCAGAGATAACTTCAATATCTTTATGATAATCGTTCTTGTTATAATAGTTGCTCTTGTTGTTCTCAGCAAGGTTAAAAAACGTTTAAAAGCTAAAAAAGCGGGAGGTAATAAATAATGAGATTTGATTTAGATATGCCCGCTTGGAAATGGCCGTTCTACGTTGCAAGACATCCTTTTGAAGGATTTGAGGATCTGCGTTGGAAGAAAGCTTACAACACAAAGGTTTCAATGGTCATTGTACTGTGCTTCTTCATTATAACGGTCTGCCAGCAAGTAATGACAGGCTTCCTGTTCAACACGAACTACGTCAAGATATTCAACATAGTACCGCTTCTCGTTCAGACAATTATCCTGTTCTTCACATGGGTAATCGGTAACTGGTCGCTGTGTACACTGTTTGACGGCGAAGGTTCAATCAAAGCAATCACAAGTGTCAGTGCTTATGCACTGGTACCCTACCTCATCACTCAGATAGTTGTAATTATCGCAAGTAATGTACTGCTCAAGAGCGAAGGTGCTTTCATAGTGTTCTTCCAGTATCTCGGTATACTGTGGAGCGTTGTTCTGATGATATCAGGTATCAAGACTGTTCATCAGTACTCTGTACCCAAGACTCTTCTCGCTATGATATTCACGGTTGCGGCAATGGTAGTTATACTGTTCCTGCTCGTGCTTCTGCTCAGCTTGTTCCAGCAGGTTTACATCTTCGGTTTCTCAATCTATACCGAGCTGATGTATCGATTCAGTCTGTAAGCGGAGGTGTGACAGAAAAATGGTTAAAATCAGAAAAAAGATACTCGCAGTTCTGCTCACAGCCGCAATGCTCGTGTCAATGAGCTCCGTTGTAGCATGGTCGGACGAACAGCCCGTGACCGATGACGGAACATCTCAGACAGAGCAGGCAACGACAGACGACAACGCATCTGATGATAAGTCTGATGCAACAACCGGCAATAAGGATAACAAGGACGACAAGAACAAGCTCAGAACAGACGCTGAGGGTCTTGCAGAGATGAAGGTAATAGCTGAAAACGACAGCTACAAGCTTTACCTCAACGAAGACACAACGAACTTTGCACTCCAGTCAAAGAGCGACAGCTATGTATGGTGGGCAACTCCTCTGAACGCGGACAAGGACGAAAGCGCCAAGACCGCTCAGAGAAAGAACATGCAGTCACCTTTCTATATTGTCTACGGTGATGTTTCAACACATACCAGCCAGAGAATGAACATTTACGATGGTTCAATAAAGTCCGGCGATTTTGAGATCCAGGAAATTGAGAACGGCGTAAAGATCATCTACAGAATAAGCAAGATCGAAGCGGAGATCCCGATGACGATCACGCTTGAGAAGGACAATGTAAATGTTTCGATAATTTCCGAAGAGATCAAGGAACAGGAAGCTACAGATTCAAAGGGTCTTGTACTTCTGGACATCGGTCTTTTACAGTTCTTCAATGCTGCTACTTCCGAAGATGAAGGTTATATGGTAGTACCGGACGGTTCTGGCGCTGTCATCAACTACAACAACCAGCGTATAAACGCTCAGGCATACAACAACGATGTATACGGACTTGATACATCGGTCGGTCTGCTGACAAGACCCGCAAAGACAGAGCAGGTTTACCTTCCTGTCATCGGCGCTGTTACAAACGGTGAAAAGACAAAGCACGGCTATATGGCTATTGCTGAGTCAGGCGATACTTGCGCTTCCGTAAATGCAACAGTAAGCGGTCAGAACTCAACATCATACAACAACGTATGGTTCGAGTTCAAGGTAAGAGCAGAAGATACTTACTATATGGGTACCCGTAAGCTTACAGTTTACGAGCAGGGCAAGGTAAATCAGCCCAACCTCACAGTAGGTTTCTATCCTTTAGCAGGTGACGACCTTTCTTATGTAGATATAGCTGAGGCTTACAGAAACTACATGATCGAAGAAAAGGGCTTCACAGACAAGACAGATAACATCACAAACAGCTACTATCTTGACCTGTACGGCGGTACGGTAAAGGCTCAGTCAATTGCAGGTTTCCCTGTAAATCTTGAAACACCCGCTACTACATACGAGCAGGCACAGGAGATAATCAAGCAGCTGAATGAACTCGGTGTTGACGATATCGTTGCTAACTACAACGACTTCAACGGTGCCGGCATCAAGGGACTTATCACAGCCGATGTAAACTATGCAGGTACACTCGGCGGCAAGAACGCCTACACAACTCTTGCAGAGTATGTAAACGGCATCAACGGTAAGCTCTTTGCAAGTGCAGGTATCACTTACATGAAGGACAGCGGTAACGGCTACAGCTACACGCTCAACGCTTGTAAGGCTACCACAAAGGCTTATGCAACAACAAATAACTGGGATATTGCATTCGGTATCCCGAATCAGGTAAGACTTGTAACAAAGACAACCCTGTCGCCTTATTACTGGCCTGACCTTTACAAGAAGCTGATAAGCTCATTCTCAAATGAGGGTATCAAGACTATCAGCCTCAGCGATGCTACAACGTTACTTTACAGTGACTTCAGCCGTGAGAACTACTCCAGAAACGACACAATGAATATGCTCGTTGATGGTTACAAGCAGTTCAAGGACGCAGGCTTCACACTTCTCGCAAGCGGAGCAAATGCTTATGCGCTTCCTTATGTTGACTACCTCACTGATGTACCGGTAACATCAAGCAACTTTGATCTGTTCGACTATGATATTCCGTTCTATGAGATCGTTATTCACGGTTATCTGCCTTACACAACAAAGGCAGTAAACGCAAGCGCCAACGCAGACGATACTATCATGTTGGCACTTCTCACAGCAACACCTGTTCACTATGATATGATGTATGCTGACCCCAACGATTTCACAGACAGCGACTACGAGACGCTCTTCTATTCAAACTACAAGGGCTGGCTCGAACCCTCGGCTAAGGTATACAAGCTCTATCAGGATGAGCTTAAGGACTTTGCTAATCTCCACATCACAAACTACACAAGAATTTCCGGAGATGAGCTTGAAACCGAGTTTGAAGGCGGTAAGACAATCAAGGTAAATACAAGAGAAATGACTCTCACCGTCAACGGCAAGGACATCGATCTTGCACAATATGGACTGAAGGGAGAAACAGATGAATAATTCGAATTTCAACCCGAATGAAGAAATTGAAGCAATGAAGACGACCGATGCCGCCGAGACTCCCGTTAATGACGCACCCGCAGCCGAGCAGGCTGCTTCTGCCGAAACGGTAGCTGATACAACAGTATCAGAGCCCGAAACAGCGCAGGAAACGGTCGATGCTTCCGCTGATGAGCCTGTCGCTACAGCAGAACCTGTTGTTCAGAAGTCGGCTCACATGACAGCTGCCGCAGCAGCGCTCAATGTAGAGGGCGAAGAGGTGGATATCCGCCGCAGACAGCCCAGAGTACAGAAAGAGATCAAGAAATCGCGTATTTCTTATGAAAAGAAAAAGGGACTTTACGGTTACGGCTTCATAGCAATATGGATCGTCGGCGTTATCTATATGTTCCTTATCCCGATATTCCAGTCGGCATGGTATTCACTGTGCTACACCGAGCTCGTAACAACACCCGAGCAGGCAGCACAGAGAGGAATGTCCTCGGCAGGTATCTATACCGAGTGGAACAACTTCGGAAACTATGAAGAGGCACTCTTCAAGAATCAGGATTACCTCCCCAAGCTTACCGAGTCACTCAGTTCTATGGTACCTCAGGTAATCGTAGTAATGATTTTCTCACTGTTTATCGCACTTCTTCTTAACCAGAAGTTTAGAGGCAGAACATTTGCAAGAGCGGTATTCTTCCTGCCGGTTCTCGTTGCAACAGGTCCTGTACTTGCGGTAATACGAGGTGATATTTCAAACAATGGTATTTCGAGCGGTGAGCAGTTCAGCGCACTGTTCCAGACCGACCTTGTTGACCAGTTGCTTGAGTTCTTAGGTATCTACAACCTGAACGAACAGCTGACAACAACAATTCAGACGATCACAAGTGACATCTTCAACCTGTTATGGAGTGCCGGTATTCAGATACTGATATTCCTTGCCGCATTACAGCAGATACCTACTTCCGCAAAGGAAGCGGCATCTATGGAGGGTGCAACAGGATGGGAATTCTTCTGGAAGATCACCTTCCCGATGATAAGCCCGATGATATTGGCGAACCTGATATACACGGTCATCGATACATTCATCGATTCCGAGAACGCCGTAATGAAGATCGTGCTTGCTCAGTCGAGAAACTTAAAATACGGTCTTTCGTCAGCGATGGCTTGGATCTACTTCCTTATAGTTGCAGTTGCACTTGCAATTATAGTGGCTATCGTATCTAAGTTCGTATTCTACGAAAATGAATAAGGAGGTGTAGTTGTGAGCGAAAAAGATTTAGAACAGTTAAATGCTGATGTTCAGCAGACTAATGATGATGCAGCCGCAGCTGCACCCGCTGATAATGCTTCTCCTGAGGCTATCGGCGAGGCTATAAAGGAGATAAACGGCGAGGCAGAAGCTGAAGCCGCTCCAGAAAAGGCTTCCGATGAGCCCGAGGTCGGCGTTATCAAGCCTATAACTTCTTCAAAGCCCGAATCAAAGAGAGCTCAGAAGAAGGCTGAAAAGAAAAAGGCTAAGGAACTCAAGAATATCTACCATGTAAGCAACTGGCAGATAATCAAGAATTATCGTAACTACAATCAGCAGGAAAGAAAGCACTACAAGTACATCTTCAGAAGAAGAATTACCGACAAGGTATGGCCTGTGTTCCGTTTCCTTATCCTGTTCGGACTCGGTTTCGTAATTCTGTATCCTATGCTCTATATGCTGTCAACTGCACTCAGACCTCAGTCGGAAATGAGTGACCCTTCAGTAATGTGGATTCCTAAGGAAGTTATCTTCTCCAACTTCGTTGATGTATGGGTAGCAATGGACTTCCCGAAGGTGCTCCTACAAACGATACTTGTAAACGTTGTGTGCTCGATGATCCAGGTCGTTACCTGCGGTATCACCGGTTACGGCTTTGCACGTTTCAAGTTCAAGGGTAAGGGACTTATGTTCGGTATCGTAATCTTACAGATCATCGTCCCCGTACAGGTAATACTTATCCCTCTGTATATGCAGTTCAGATTCTTTGATGTGTTTGGTCTTATAAGACTTATTACAGGCGATGCAGTTAACCTTGTAAGTACTCCTATCGCACTGTACTTACAGGCATTCTTCTGCAACGGTATCAGAGCAGGCGTGTTCATACTTCTGTTCAGACAGTTCTTCAGAGGACTGCCTAAGGATCTCGAAGATGCCGCATACCTCGACGGCTGTGGACCTTTCATGACATTTATCCGTGTTATGGTACCGAATGCTAGGACTTCGTTCTTAACAGTATTCATCTTCTCGATCGTATGGTACTGGAACGACTCTTATGTAACGGGTATGTTCTTCACAAATCCCTACACGATAGCAATGGAAATTGACCGTCTGGGTACGACCATGATGATTTATTTCACAGGTGAACAGAATGGTATAGCGAGTGACTATCTGGTATGGATAGAAGCAGGATGCTTAATGTCATTACTTCCGATACTTATCATGTACATCTTCTTACAGAAGCAGTTCGTTGAAGGTATCGAACGTTCAGGTCTTGCCAACTAACGGCGAAGCGCCGTTGCAAATTCGCCTTTTGGAACATTGGCGATATATGCAAGTTCCGCTGACGGCGGGCGGCGTGCCGCCGCTCCCGATTCGCCTTTTGGAACATTGGCGATATATGCAAGTTTCGCTGACGGCGGTTTGAACGATAGCGAAAACATAAATTTAAGAGGAGTATCGGAAGATGCTCCTCTTTTTGTTTGGCTTACTACTATCAGTTGAATCCGCCGTTAATCAAACTGTAGCGGTATTGTATCAGTCAAAAAGGCGGAATTGGGAGCGGCAGCTTGCCGCGAGGAGTATCGAAAGGTACTCCTCTTTTTATGTCGATAAAAGCAAAGCAGTAAGTTCTTATTGCACATAGGCATGAGAAGTGCTATAATAGTAACACCCGGAGGTAGTAATATGGAGCTGTTTGACTTATACGACGATGAACGCAGGCTTACAGGAGAAACTATAGAACGCGGAGATCCGCTACCCGAAAGCCGTTACCATCTTGTTATACATATATGCATTTTTAACAGCGAAGGCAAAATGCTTATACAACAGCGTCAACCGTTTAAAAAGAGCTTCCCCGGTAAATGGGACGTATCGGTCGGAGGAAGTGCGGTCACCGGTGAAAACAGCAGGCAGGCGGCAAGCCGTGAGCTGTACGAGGAGCTCGGCATAAGCCACGATTTTTCGCACGACCGCCCTATGCTGACGGTACATTTTGAGCGCGGGTTTGACGATGTTTATGTAATACACAAGGATATAGCTGTGTCCGAGCTAAAATTACAGGCTGAGGAAGTGCAGGCGGCGAAGTGGGCGGACAGAGATGAAATATATTCGCTTATCGACAGCGGCGCATTTATACCGTACTACAAAAGCTATATTGATATGCTGTTCAACTACAGAACAAAAAGGGGTAACTTTTCAAAGGAGTAAAACATGAATGACGTATGCCGAATGATAAAAAAACAAACGATAACGAACTTTATCAATATGGAAACGGCGATAAAGACATATGACAGAAATGCGTCTGTCTGCGGCACACCTGCGTGGCGGTATGTGTATCATGCCATTCACTCGGCTGACAAGTGGTTTTTCAATCCGTCAAAATTCACAGAACCCGGTTTTCACGAAAACGGAATGGACAATCCCGATAATCCTTGCAATGTTGTTCTGAGCGATAAAGAGTTGCTGGACTATCTGCATAAAGTGCGGCTCAAAACGGAAAAATATCTTGATGAGCTGAGTGATGAAGAGCTTGACGAAAAGCCCGATGGGTGTGAATATACAAGGATTGAACTTATCTTAGGACAGTTCAGGCACATTTCCTCGCATATAGGAATGATAAACGGTCAGACTATAGAGAGAACGGGAAAATTTCCGATATTCGCAGGGCTTGACGGGAAACAGACAGACAAATTATTTGACGAATAAGAACGAAGGAACAGAAGATGTACATTGATTTTCACATACACGCCTATGCTGATGAAATAGCCGACAGAGCGGTGCAGAAGCTGAAGGATACGGCAAACTGCAACGTTTATACAAACGGAAGAATAGACGATACAAGGCAGAAGCTGAAAGAGTGGGGTATAGATTACGGCGTTTTACTGCCGGTCGCAACAAAGCCCACACAGCAGACGACTATCAACAACTGGGCAATAGCTCAGAACCACGGCAATATTATATCATTCGGCACGGTACACCCCGACAGCGAGGAGCTTGACAGCGAGCTTGAACGTATAGCCGCGGCAGGACTGCACGGAGTAAAACTACACCCTGCATATCAGGGACATTTTATGTTTGAGCCGTGTATGCAGAGGATTTATAAGAAGTGCGGCGAACTCGGCTTGCCGGTTATTCTCCATATGGGTTATGATCCGATATCTACAATGATATCCCACTCAATGCCGTGCGACCTTGCCGGAATGGCAGAAAAATATCCCAATTGTACATTCATCGGCGCACATATGGGCGGAATGATGAACTGGGAGCGTGTATTGTATTACATCAGGGACGTAAAGAACATTTATTTTGACACGGCGTACTGTGCAAGTTTTATGCCCGATGAAATGTTTATGGAAATGTTCAAAGCATACGGCGAAGACAGAATGTTGTTCGGCAGTGACCTGCCGTGGAGCAACCCTCACAGTGAGATAAATATGATAGACAGAATGCCGATAAGTGACAGCGCCAAAGATAAGATATTCTATAAGAACGCTGTTGAGCTGTTAAAGCTCGATATATAAAATAACGGACGTGACCGCCAAAGTCACGTCCGTGTTGCTTTATATTTGATTATTCAGCGTCTTTACCTGCCGCCGCGAGTGCTATAGCGCATTCGATACGCTTCTTCTGAAGTTCGCAGGACAGCTTGTGGGGCTTCTTTACGTCGCCCTCATAGATAAAGCTGTTGGCGTTGCAACCGCCTGAGCAGTAGAATCTTGCCCAGCAGTTACCGCAGTTTTCCTTGCTGTAGATATGTATACCTGCAAAGTAATCCTTTATCTTCTGATCAACCTTGCCTGTGAAAATATCGCCCATCTTCCACTCTTCAATTCCTACAAACTGGTGGCAGGGGTAAATATCGCCGTCGGGAGTAACGGCAACATATTCGTTACCACAGCCGCAGCCACGCAGACGTTTTACGGCACAAGGTCCCTGGTTTAAATCAATCATGAAGTGGAAGAAGTTGAACTTACGCTTGTTTGCAAGCTTCTGTTCTTCCATCAGCTTTTCAAGTCTGTCATATTCCGCAAATATCGTGGGGAGGTCACTCTCTGTAATAGCGTAAGGCATTTCGGGATCTGTTACAACCGGCTCGACAGAAAGCTGTTCAAAGCCAAGGTCGCTTATATGCAGAACATCGTTTGCAAAGTCAAGGTTATACTTTGTGAACGTACCTCTTACATAATAGTCCTTTGTGCCTCTGCCCGCTACCAGCTTCTGATATTTCGGAACGATTATATCATAACTGCCCTTGCCGTTCGGTGTGGGACGGATATTGTCGTTGACTTCTTTTCTTCCGTCAAGCGATAATACGCAGTTTGACATTTCCTTATTGATATAGTCGATCTTTTCATCGTCAAGGAGCATACCGTTTGTTGTAATGGTGAAGCGGAAGTTCTTGCCGTGCTGTTTTTCTATGCTTCTTGCGTACTTTACGGTTTCGACTACGGTATTCCAAGCCATCAGAGGCTCGCCGCCGAAGAAGTCGACCTCAAGGTTCTCTCTGTTGGCGCTGTGTTCAATAAGGAAGTCCATAGCCTTCTTACCTGTTTCGGGTTTCATCAGCATTCTGTCGCCGCCGAAGTCGCCTGTCTGGGCAAAGCAGTATTTGCATCTTAAGTTACAGTCGTGCGAAACGTGCAGGCACATAGCCTTGATAGGAGCCTTCATAGCCATTGCGGCGTACTGCTCGTAATCGTCCTCAGTGAACAGCATCTTTGCGTCGTAAAGCTCTTTAAGCTCTGCGTAGCACTCCTTTACGTCCTCTTTGTCGAAGTCACTCATATTAGCAATTATCTCATCGGGACATACATCGGCAAATGGGGGAGCGACATAGTCAAGGAGCTTATATGTCAGCTCATCGACAACGTGAACGCCGCCGCTGCATACGTCAAGTACAATGTACTGACCGTTCTGTACATACTTATGTATCATTTCTTTCATTGGTTGTATCCTTTTCTTATATAAGGCGGTTGCCCGCCGAAATATTCAAACAAGCCAAAAGCTCCCGTTTTTGTTCGGGAGCTTTCAAAGCTTTTCTCTTACCCGTGGCTTACTTGTTTAAAGCCTCGCACTTCTGGTTAGCTACAGTACAGCTTGTCTTACAAGCAGACTGGCATGAAGTCTGGCATCTTCCGCAGCCGCCCTTAGCAGCTGTTTCCTTGAGGTTAGCCTTGTTAACTGTCTTAATGTGCTTCATAAAAACACCTCCGTTTATGTTATCATTCTAATTGTATCATAAAGATACGGAAATTTCAATAGTTATTTTGAAAAATTACATCCAGCCGCAATCGTCATACTCGCTCCACTTGTCCTCAAGCTGTTGCTGCTGTGACGCAAACTTCATAACGATATAGGCAACGCACGCTACAACAGCTATGAGAGCGCCTATAACGGGAACAACGTAATTCTTTTTCTTCTTTTCTTCCATAGTATTTTTCCTTTCGGTATTATTAAAGCCTGACGGCAGATTTACATATTAAGATATTCCTTGTATATTTCCGACTTTGAGAACGGGGTCTTTCCTGCTATCTGCTTGCAGGCGTCGGACGGCTTGGTTCCGCCGTCAACCAGTTCTTTCGCCATAAGTGCGGCGTCGGTAAGAGAAATATCCTCATTTTCCTTTGCCTTTTGCTTTCCCTCGACTACAAGGACGTATTCACCTCTCGGCGTAAGCTCCTTGTAACGCTCTATCATTTCGGATATCGTACCCTTGATTACTTCCTCGTGTATCTTGGTAAGTTCTCTGCAAAGGGCTATCAGCCTGTCGCCGAGTACCCTGTACAGATCGTCAAGAGTATTTTTCAGCTTGTGCGGTGCTTCATAGAATATAAGCGTTCTTGAAAAGTCCTTGATCTCGTCCAGATGTTCATCACGCTGTTTTTTTGTAACGCTTAAAAATCCCTCAAAGCTGAAACGCGAGGTGTCAAGTCCGCTCATACAAAGCGCAGTTATTGCGGCGCTGGGCCCGGGTACGCTTTCAATTTCAACGCCGTGTTCGTGACACTCTCTTACAAGCTCTTCGCCGGGATCGGATATGCACGGCATACCTGCGTCTGTCACTATGGCGCAGGTTTCGCCCTCAAGCAGACGTGCGGTTATATCCTCGCCGCGCTTGTTGCCGCTGAACTTGTGATAGCTCACCATAGGCTTGCTTATTGAAAAGTGCGTCAGCAACTTCTGCGTTACTCTTGTATCTTCTGCGGCGATAAAGTCAACCTTGCCGAGCGTTTCAACAGCTCTCGGTGACAAGTCCGACAGATTTCCTATCGGAGTGCCGACTATATATAGTTTTCCTGCCATTATTGTTTATTGTCAGCCTTTCTGCATTTTCGTGCCGTAGTAGATTTTGTTCATTTCATCACTGTAGCCGTCATCGCCGTAGACCTCAAAGTCGGGGAGTATCTCCATACCGGGTTTACCGCCCTTTTTACCGCTTATCAGCACAAGCCACGGTTTTCCGCCTTTGCGGTTGACAACATTACGCATGACTTTAGGCTCAATTCCGTGCGAGCGCATAGAGCAGATAACGTCTGCAAGGCGGAGCGGTATCTGACATATTTTAAGACTTCCGCCGTATTTCAAGAGCGACGCAGAGGTTTTCATAACATCGTCTATATTGCAGAGTATCTCGTGGCGTGCCGCCGCCTGTACGTCCGAAAGGCGTTTTTCTCCCGACCCCTTTTTCCAGTACGGCGGATTTACCGTTACAATGTCGAAATATTCACGGGGTACGCCCTGCGGATCTTTAAGGTCGCAAAGCACAGGCTTTACAGTGTCCGAAAGACTGTTTTCGGCAACGCTTTTATTGAACAGTTCTACCGCTTCGGGCATTATCTCGATGCCGTATATCTCTTTCGGCGGCTTTTTGGTTATATTCCTGCACATTATAAGCGGGATTATGCCACAGCCGGTGCAAAGGTCGCACACTTTATGGTGCGGTGCCGGATCGGCAAAATCCGCAAGAAGAAATGCGTCCGTGCCGAAACGGTGATCGTTTGAAACATATATATTTGTACCGGAAAGGTCAAAGCTTTCATAATTTTCTGCCATATCAGCCTACCAGTATATTTCCCTCGGGAAGGATCCTGTTCTTGTCCGAGTTGTGATTTTTTCTTATTATAAGCGAGGTCATAAGCGTTACAGGACCTATTCGTCCGGCAAGCATAGTAAATACCATTATCAGCTTTGCGGGAGTATTCATCTCGGCGGACGCACCGACTGAGAAGCCCGTTGTCGAGAATGCGGAAACTACCTCGAATATTGTTTTCTGAAGCGACATACCCTCACAGCACATAAGTATGCCTGTGAATGAAACGGCTATAAGAGTCAGCGACAGAACGATAACGGTGAATGTTTTATATATGGCGTCACGCTTTATCCTGTGACCCATAAGATAGGTATCCTCTCTGCCCTTCAGCACGGAAATTACCGTACAAACGACAAGTGCGACGGTCGTTATCTTGATACCGCCTGCTGTGGATGCAGGAGCGGCACCGATGAACATAAGGATGGTGATAATTATTTTTGTAAAGGGCATAAGATCGTTCATATCAAAGCAGGGGAAGCCTGCGGTACGGGAGCTTGCGCTTAAGAATATAGATGTGAGGATTTTTTCTCCTACGGGCATCTGTCCGAGCGTGTCCCGGTTTCCGAATTCTACTATAAATATTATAGCGGCGCCGACAAGCAGCATAACTGCGGCCATTATAAGAACCAGCTTTGTATGGAGAAGTAGACGTTTTGTTTTGTTATAATGTCTTATGTTTCGCCATACGATAAAGCCCAGACCGCCTGTTGTGATGAGTACGATAAGAGTTATCATGACAACGGGGTTGTTTGTGTAATTGCTGAGACCTATCGCGCCCTGTGTTGCGGTGAGAAGATCAAATCCTGCGTTGCAGAAAGCCGAAACCGAGAGGAACACCGCTTCAAATACTCCGAGTGCGCCGAAGTCGGGAACAAAGACGAATGAAAGTATGACAGCGCCGACAAATTCTATAGCGAACGAGTAAAGGACTATTTCATAGAAAAGCCTTTTCGGTGTGGTTTCGAGTGCGTTGTCGGTAAGGTCGCTTGCGGCGATCTTTACAGTTGACCAGCCGAGCTTCTTTCCGAGGATAAGGTTGATGAATGTAACCAATGTCAGAAATCCCAGACCGCCGACCTGTATCAGAGCGAGTATGACACCCTGACCGAAGCCGTTGAAATAATTATAGGTGTCAAATACAGTGATACCGGTAACGCAGGTTGCACTTGTCGCGGTAAAAAGGCAGTCGATAAAATCGCTGAATTGTCCGTTTCTTGACGATATGGGCAGGAAGAGCAATACAGCGCCTGCTAGAATGATAATCGAAAAACCGAGCACAAGCAGTCTTGACGGCTGCATCTGTCGGGTCTTCTTTTTCAGTTTAGGCATTTTTCAAGTTTCTCTCCTTAGTTTCTTTTTAATTCTTATTGTTCACTTTCGGGAAGGTCGTTGTCTTCCGGTCTTTCCGGCAGTTCATCTTCACTCTGTCTGATAGCGTTCTTTCCGATTGCGTATACGTTTATATCGTTTATACGTCCGATAAGCACGCAAGCCCCGTCGGTCTTTACCGAATCGGTGCTGACCAGATAGCAGTCCTTGGGAACAGGCTGACCTTCATTTATATATTTAACCGTTGAGGACTGATTGTAGTACTGTATGCTCATAGCGGTCATACGGTCCTCATCATAAACGGCTATTGTCTTGTTTCCTGTGCCGCCTGAATAAGCGGTGATACATTCGTTTATCCTGAGCGTGTCCGACACGTTTTCGCGGCTTTCCTCGGCATAGCCGAACAGTCCGCTTGAAGCCGCCGCAATGCTTGCGTATATCACGGCTCCCGTAAATATAAAAGCGGTTATCTTTGATGCGTTTATCTTGGTACAGCATACGACCGGTACTGCCGCCGCAAATACGGTGAACAGCAGGCAGACAGGATACAGCATATCCGAGCTTGTAAGTCCCGATGATGCGTCGCATCCGATAAGCATAGCCGTAATACCGGGCGTCATAACGTTGCTGAGTATCTGCGTACCCGCTTTTGAGGCGTTGTAGAGAAGCAGAGCCGCAGTAGCGGCAAGACCGTTTCCGGTAACGCAGAGAAGAAGTCTTGAGTAGCTTATGCCATATACAAAAATATAGCTGAAAAACAGAAGTACAAACGGAACTGCTACATTGAATACCGATGCGGCACCGAACACGGTATCCTGCGCCGCCGTAATTCCGTCAACATTAAGGAATGCGTCGGCGGACAGAGTGAAAATGAGCATAAGTGTACACAGCACGCCCGTTGATACAAAAGAGCCGTCATAATACTGTTCTTCTTTTTTTCTTTTACTGCGGATAAAGCTTACAAGTGCTATTATAACAAATGTAAGCGCCGCTCCGCCTATACCCCATGTTGAAATGATAAAGTAGTACAGCCGTCCGCCTATAAGGGTGAGCAGTGATGCGCCGCCGTCTGCAAGAGCGCCGAGAGAACTCTGTACCGACTGTACGATCCCTCCCGAAAAGTCATACATACCTCTTGCAAGATATGTTAGCACGATATCTGCCGCAAATAACATAATGAACGTCACAGCGTATGCGCTGAAGTAAACCGGCTTCTTGCCGCCTGTGAGCTTTGTGTAAAGACAGAACAGGCAGACAGCTATAAATATGCCGATGCAGGCAGGCGACAGGAAATAAGCGCCTGTTGTAAGCAGTCCCGCTATAACGGAAGCAAAGAACAATCCCGCTTTTTTGCCGCCTTCCTTTTCCCGTCTGAATATAACGAGCAGGAGAAGCATTACAAATACAGCGGCAAGCGGTTCGGAAAGCAGATAGTGCGAATATATGAGCACCGACGGGAAAATGCCGCACAGCGCAGTTATAATAAGTCTTTGCCACAGCTTTTCCACACCCAGTCTGTTCGAAAGGCGGAACGCCGCAAGCGGTATTACCGCATATGCCGCCGAGTTTATCAGCATAAATAATTTGTACTGGAGCACAGGGTCGGGGCAAAGCATAGTCGGCAGATACGGTATTCCGCGGAGAAATCCGCTTATACTGCCGACAGACGGCATAACGCCGGTCCAGTCCCTGCCTAAAAATGCGGCGGCAGCGGCGGCACCGGTAAACTCTTCTTCAAGAGATGCCGTCTGCATAAACATTCCGAGCGCCGAGCCGAGTATGAAAAATACAAAGAACACAAGGAGCGACATACCTTTTTCGCCCTTTTTACCGTAAAATGTATTGAGTTTTCCCAAAGCCGCCGCCCCTCCTTTCGTACATACAGTGTCTGTTATTGTCAGCTGATAAGAGTGTTTACCAGCGAATTTCCGATGCCGAGCATATGATTTATAAGCTGGAACACGAAGATTATCGCTATCGCGGAGCACAGAGAGAATGCCACCGCATAGAAAATGCTCGGTCTTCCTGCCACTTCTATCCTTGCAAGCACACGGTCATAGCTTTCGTTTGAGTAGTGCTGTTTTATCATGTTTATCCTTTTTATGCAGGACTTGAAGTAGAAGTAGTTGAAGAACATCAGCACAAATATATCAATGGCAAGTGAAAGCGCCGTAGAGATTATATAAGCCGTCATAAGCATATTGTCGTTTATTCCGAGCTGTTCGGCAAAATGACTGAGCAGTATCTTTGCTTCTGTTGTCAGGAACAGAAGTATCATCATGACAACGCCGAACAGGTTCATCTTGCGGTAAAAGCAATGAATCGGGAACATCAGAAAAGCGGCAAAGTTAAGCTTCAGCGATTTGTTGTTCTTCCGTATATCCTTGAATACCGGCAGATAATAGTAGCCGTTCTTGCCTATGAACTTGAGTAGTTCCTGCGCGGTCACACCGTCTATCGCGTCAAAGTCCTTCTGCTGTTCGAGAAGTTTCTTATCCATAATTTCGCGGTATTCGTCATAGCTGTCAACGTGTATTATCTCAAATCCGTCATTCGTATTTTCGTACTTTTGGTTTTCGGCACTCTCGATATTTTCAAGGTGTTCGCAAAGCTCCCGGTTTTCGCCTTTCCACTCATAGCTTCCGTGTTCGGCGGAATGAACGCAGGTGCCTATTCTTTCCCAGCATTCACGGTGGTACGGTGTGCCGCATTCGGGGCAGACCACTATATTTTCATCATCAAAGAACTTCATGCCGCAGGCGGCACATTTTTCATTTTTAAACTCTTCGTGCATCTTATATCCTAACCTGATTTTGTTTAGTGACTATATTTAATATATTATAACACGGTTTATTCACGCCGTCAAGGTGTGTATAAACCGTGTTAAAACGTTCTCAGACACAGTGCGACAGCACACCGCATAATTATGCGGGTAAAATCGCATTTCAGCGATTTTAGTCTGAGGTTGTTATAACTACCTCTAATTCACGCCGTCAAGTTAAAAACGGCGTGTTTAAACCGTGTTAAAACGTTCTCAGACGCAGTACGCCGGCACACCGCATAATTATGCGGGTAAAATCGGCACATCGTCAAGGTATAAAAACCGCTTGTATAAGCAGGCGTGACGGTGTATAATAACAGCAGTGAACAGCTTAAGGAGCGTGGATATGAGAAAAAGAATATTATGGATACAAACGGGCGGAACATTTTCGTGCGCAGGCACAGAAAGCGGACTTGCGCCGTGTTCAAGCGAGGAGCAGGCAAGAAAGATATTGTTGCTGATGCCGCAGATAATTGAGAGATATGAAGTCACTCCGATTGTGCTGATGAATATTGACAGCAGTGATATGACAACAGCCGACCATAAGCGTATCGGCGATACGATCGATGAAAATATCGTAAAATATGACGGGATAGTAATAACCCACGGGACTGATACCATGGCATATACCGCCGCCACACTGTCGGTTATGCTCCAAAATCTGCCGATACCGGTTGTGCTGACGGGCTCACAACGTCCGTTCTTTGACAAGGACAGCGACGCACCGAAAAATTTTGCCGACGCATTCATGGCTGTAGGCAAGGCTTCAATGGGAGGGATATTTGTCGTTTTCGGCGGTCGGATCATGAGAGGGTGCGACTGCACAAAGGTCGATACGGTTTCCGATGACGCTTTTTGTTCGGCAACGGGAAACGAGGGGAAAACCGCAAACGGCAACGTGACTTTCTCGGATAACGAAAATCAAGGCAGTTACAGCTATGATAGCTCACTTTGCAAGGCGGACGGAAAAGTTGCTCTGCTTGATATGCACCCGTCGTTCAACCCGGATATGATCGCTTTACTGTATGACAGCGGAATAAGAGGATTTGTTATCCGCTGTTACGGAGCGGGCGGAATGCCGGAAAAGGTAAGAGCGGCGCTCGGAACGGTTATAGCCAAAGGCGCAAAGGCAATAGCGGTAACGCAGTGCCTGCACGGCGGTGCAGACCTTGGTATATACGCTGTCGGAACAGACGCGGAGAAGGCAGGTATTATTGACGGAGGGAATATGACTGCGGAGTATGCCCTGGCGGTGATGATGAAAACCGTTTCCGATATTGAACAATAATTTTCACGCAAGAAGCCGGATGTATGCTTGCATATGAAAGAAATCCTGCTTGAAAAAAATGTATGTTTCGACTGTTCTGACGGAAAATTTTGAAATCCTGCATTTTTCGCTTGCAAAATTTTGCAAAGTGTAGTACAATTAAGCTGTACGAAATATGGCTTAATGCCGAAAGGAAATAAAAATGCAGGAAGATCTACTTGTTCAGATTGAAAATAAGATGAGCACTTTTTCAAAAAGTCAGAAGCTCATTGCAAACTTCATTATAAACAGCTATGAAAAGGCGGCTTATATGACCGCATTAAAGCTCGGAAACGCTGTCAATGTCAGCGAATCCACGGTTGTACGTTTCGCTATAGAAATGGGCTTTGAGGGTTACCCGGAGCTTCAGAAGAGCTTGCAGTCGCTGATAAAGAACCGCCTTACTGCGGTACAGCGTATCAATATTACAAACGACCGTATCGGTGACGACGGAGTGCTTAAGAACACGCTCACACAAGATATGGACCGTATACGCAGAACGCTTGAAGAGATCGATCCCAAGGTTTTTGATACGGCTATTGAGAAGATCTGCTCGGCAAGAAGAATTTACATACTCGGTGCTATGAGCAGCAGTATTCTTGCAAGATTCCTCGACTACAACTTCCAGCTGATATTTGACAATGTACATTTTGTACAGGCTATCAGCACAAGCGGTATCTATCAGCAGATCATTCATATGAACAGTGAGGACGCATTTATCGCTATATCGTTCCCTCGTTATTCGCAAAGTACGATAAAGGCAACCGCTTATGCAAAGAGCTGTAACGCAAATGTTGTTGCGATAACTGACAGCGTGACTTCACCGCTTGCGCCTTATGCTAACGAACTGCTTATAGCAAGGAGCGATATGGCAAGCTTTGCGGATTCGCTCGTTGCTCCGCTCAGTCTGCTGAATGCAATAATCGTTGCGGTAAGCGCAAGGAATAAAGACAACATCGAGCAGACTTTCGGCAAGCTGGAAAAGCTGTGGGAAGAAAATCAGGTATATAAAAAGGACGTATAATGAACTACGACTTAGCAATAATCGGCGGAGGTGCGGCAGGTATGGCTGCCGCCGTTTTTGCCTCTGAGAACGGTGTGCGCACCGTTGTGATCGAGCATAACAGACAGCTCGGAAAAAAGCTCGCCATAACGGGCAAGGGCAGGTGCAACGTCACAAACAACAGCGACAACGACAATATAATGAAGAACATACCCACAGGAAGCCGCTTTTTATACAGCGCTCTTGCGGGTTTTTCGGCATACGACACAATGAACTTCTTTGAGGGGCTCGGCGTACCGCTGAAAACCGAGAGAGGAAACCGTGTTTTCCCTGTTTCCGACAGTGCAAAGGATATAGTTGAGGCACTGAAAAAACGCATGGGTACGCTCGGCGTCAAAGTTATTACCGCACACGCAAAGGGTATCATAACCGAGGACGGCAGAGTAAAAGGTGTAGGGCTCGGCGAGAGTGAAGTCTATGCGGACAATGTAATAATAGCGACGGGCGGAGCGTCCTACAGCGGTACAGGCTCGGACGGCAGCGGATATGAGATAGCACGGGCGCTCGGTCATACTATCGTTGAGCCAAAGCCTATGCTTGTTCCGATATGCGTAAAAGAAAGTTGTTGCTGTGATATGTCGGGACTTAGCCTTAAAAATGTAACGCTGTCGCTTATTGATACGGCAAAGAACAAGACAGTGTACAAGGAACAGGGAGAAATGCTGTTCACGCACTTCGGGGTCAGCGGTCCGCTGGTGCTTTCCGCATCGGCTTATGTCAAGAAAAGCACTTACAGGCTTGAGATAGATCTGAAGCCTGCGCTTGACGATAAAAAGCTGGACGCAAGGCTTCTGCGTGACTTCGGCGAACAGCACACAAAGCAGATCTCTACTGTAATGCGGGGACTTCTGCCGCAGGCGATGGTTGAGCCTGTGCTCGACAAGGCGGGAGTTGCAGTCGACACAAAGATAAGTGAGATCACCAAGGTGCAGAGAGCGGCAATAGTAAATGCGCTCAAGCACTTTGATCTGACGGTGACAGGATTACGCCCGATAGAAGAGGCTATAATCACAGACGGCGGAGTATCGCTTAAGGAAATAGATCCTAAAACGATGCAGTCAAAGTTGGTTGACGGGCTGTATTTTGCAGGTGAGATAATCGACTGTGCGGCTTACACCGGCGGTTATAATTTGCAGATAGCGTTTTCAACAGCGCACAGCGCAGCGGCTGCGGCGGGTCGCCGCTGACAGCGGCAATGTGCCGCTTCAAGTTCCGCCTTTAATACTGTTGCAGTACAGCAAAAGATAGCGAAACGGCGGGAATAAACAAAGCGATAGTCAATATAAAGCGGTCACGGTGACAAGCTGTGACCGCTTGAATATTTATGCATATACTGTGGCAATTACCGGATTGATACTTGACAGCAATTAACAATAGTGATATACTAAAGAAAAATAAACTGCAATTAAATATTCAGACGATAATATGAAATGGTGAGAGATATGTGCGAAACAGTAAGTCACAATTTATATATGGCTTTTGGGCGTTCTGAAAGCGCCTCTGTAAGTAATGCACAACATCTCTGCGTAAAATTCAATATGGTTATTAAGGCATAGTCTGCACGGGTGGGCTGTGCCTTTTTATGTTTTAAAAGGAAAGAGGTATGTGTTTATGAAACTGAAAAAGTGGTTGCTGGGTCTTGTGACCTTTACGGCGATGGTTGTAATCTGTGCGGTGTGCGCAGGGGCAGAGACTTTTGGGGATTATGAGTATAGCGTGCTTGATGATGGTACGGTGAAGATTACAGGGTATAACGGTAGTGCGGAAACGGTGGTTATCCCTGATACAATTGATGGGAAGAGTGTGACGAGTATAGGCAATGGGGCTTTCGAAGATTGCACAAGTCTTACAAGTGTAACAATACCTGATGGCGTTAAGTGCATAGGACACAGTGCTTTTTATGAATGCACTTCGCTTAAAAGCATAACAATACCAGACGGTGTGACGAGTATAGGCGGAACAGCTTTCAGCGATTGTACTAGCTTAACAAGCATCACAATACCGGATAGTGTTACTATTATTAATGAATTTACATTTTTTGACTGTAAATCTCTTAATGATGTTAATATACCGGATGGGATTACATATGTTGGCGACGGAGCGTTTAGTGGCACTGCTATATGCAATAATCAGACCGAAGATGTAAAATATATTGATAAGTGGCTTGTCGATAGCGATAATAGTGTTACTGATGTCGCTGTAAAGGATGGAACAGTAGGCATATCATGTGGAGCATTTTCGTACTGCAGGCAATTAAAAAACATCAGTATTCCGAACAGTGTAAAATATGTTGGTAGAAAAGCTTTTTATGATTGCAGTTCATTAACAAATGTAGTTTTACCATATGGCATTACAAATATCGGTACGAGTACATTTAGCGGTTGTGAATCGCTCGCTGGTGTAACAATACCCGATAGTGTGACGAGCATAGGTGATCATGCTTTTTTTAATACTGCGTTACTGAAAAATCAAACAACAACTGAAAAATATGTAGGCAAATGGATTATAGATTGGGATAGTGATGTTAAAAATGTCACAATTAAAAATGGCACGGTCGGTATAGCTGATCACGCATTTGAACGGAAAACCTCACTGGAAAGTATAACTATTCCTGATAGTGTAGAATATATTGGTGTGTATGCATTTCTTGATTGTTGGGAGTTAAAACAAGTAAATATGCCTGAAAGTATGACTGCTATTGGAGATTGTGCATTTTATGGTTGTGATTCTATTGAAAGTGTAATAGTTCCAAAAGGAGTAACTAAAATAGGTGATTGGATTTTTTATGGTTGTGCAAGTCTTACAAGTGTATCTATACCAGATAGCGTTATAGACATACAATTAAATGCTTTTGAGAAATGCGTTGTGCTGAATGAAATAAACGTTGATGAGATGAATAAAGCATATAAAAGCGATTCAGGTGTTTTATTAAATAAAAATGAAACTGAATTGATTTTATATCCAGCCGGAAAGAAAGAAACAACCTACAACATACCTGACAGTGTGGTTACTATAAATAACGGCGCTTTCGAAAATGTTAGTGTGATAGAATCAATAATAATCCCAAATAGCGTTGTTAACATAGAAAGGTTTGCAATTTACAATTGTAAATTACTTGCAAGCGTATCAATTCCATTAAGCGTAAAAAATATCGGGGATTACGCATTTGGGTATTATCAAGGAGATCACTTTGAAACTTCAAAGATGTCAAATTTCAAAATTGAATGCTATGCTAAAACAATTGGTGAGCAATATGCATTTAATAATGGATTTGAATATACCCTTATAGGACATACACATAATTTTAATGAATGGGTAATTATTAAAGAACCAACCTGTACGGAAAACGGAATAAATACTCGTTCATGTGATGGTTGCCTTAAAACTGAAACTAAAACAATAAACGCGCTCGGTCATGATTATTCAACTGCTTGGACTACAGATACGGCTACTACCTGCGGTGCGGCAGGCTCAAAGTCACATCACTGCACACGTTGCAGTGCTAAAAAAGATGTAACTGCTATACCTGCAACAGGCAAGCATACTTTCAGTGAGTGGAATACTGCTAAAGCGGCAACCTGCACGACAGCAGGCACACAGACAAGAACCTGCTCGGTCTGCGGTAAGGTTGAAACACAGACAATAGCAAAAACGGATCACAAGTATGTGAATACAGTAGTAAAGTCTACATACACAGCAAAGGGCTACACACTGCACAAGTGCTCGGTTTGTGGCGCAAGCTACAAGGATAATTACACAGCAAAACTCACACTTTCAAAGGTAACAAACTTCAAGGCTAAGTCGATATCCAGTACGAATGTAACCTTACAGTGGACAAAGAACAGCGCCGTAAGTGGTTACGAGATAGAGCAGTACAAGGGCGGAAAGTGGGTCAATGTTGCAAAGATAACGAGCAATGCAACGACCTCATATACCATCAAGGGATTAAAAGCCGGAACAGCCGGTTATCAGTTCAGGATAAGAGCATACAGGACTGAGGGCAAGAATAAGGCTTACAGCGGCTATTCATCGATAGTCAAGGTAAATACCAATCCTTACGGCGTAGGCGGATTCAAGTGTTCTTCAAAGTCAAGTACCTCTGTTACATTGAAGTGGAACAAGGGCACGACAGCAAGCGGTTATCAGTTACAGCAGTACAAGAACGGTAAGTGGGTGACTATTTATACAGCAAATAAGGCTACCAATACAAGCTATACTGTTAAAAAGCTCAAGGCAGGTACGGCAGGCTATAGATTCAGAATAAGAGCGTACAAGACTTACGGAAACACTAAGCAGTATGGCTCGTGGAGCAGTGAGGTAAAGGTCAACACCAATCCTTACGGAGTTGGCGGATTCAAGGCTAAATCCACAGCCAAGACTTCAATAACGCTCGGCTGGAACAAGGGAACGACCGCAAGCGGCTACCAGTTACAGCAGTACAAGGGCGGTAAATGGGTGACTGTTTACACCGGCACTAAGGCTACTTCTACAAGCTATACGGTGAAGAGCTTAAAGGCA
>JAGBHT010000028.1 GCA_017935365.1 Ruminiclostridium sp.
AACTTTTGGCAAGCAACCAAAGCGTCCTTGCTTTGGGGCGAAGCCCCCATACAGGTCGTCAGCCATTTGTGTCACTGCATCGTGCAGTGACTTTGTGTGGCTGACTGCAAGCGTCCATGCTTGGGCTAGTGGCGGTAGCCCCTGCAAAATAGCCCCTTTCCGGGGGAAAGGGGTTTGGGGTTTCGGCAAGGATGCCGATATAGAACGCCCAAAAGCTTTGCAAGGACGCAAAGCCCACAAAGCGTTCTTAAAGGGATGGAGATTAAGCTACATTTCTCAAAAATAGACTTTTTCTACAAGCTGCAAACAACAACGCCCTGTCATAAGGCAGGGCGTTGTTGTTTACATTTATATAAGGAGAACCGGTTTAAATTATTCCTTTACAGAACCTGAAACAAGATTGCTGTAAATGAACTTCTGCATTGAAAGGAAGATTACCAACGTCGGTATTATACAGATGATAACACCTGCGAAGATGATCTCCCACTGCGAGCCGTAAGGTCCGATGAACTTATACAGCGCCGTAGATACGACCTGAAGTCCGTCACTGGGCATATACAGGTTTGCTGTATAGAAGTCGTTGTATATGCCTACAAACTTGATTACAAGTACGGTCGCTATTGCGGGGCGAAGCATGGGGAGGATGATGCTCCAGTAAACCCTCGGATATGAACAGCCGTCAAGTATCGCACTCTCGTCAAGAGATACCGATATATTGTTGAGGAACTGTATGAAGATATAGATTGAAACTATATCCGTACCGATATAAAGTATGATCGGTGCAGCGAGGGTGTCATAAAGACCTAGTGCGTGCACTACCTGGAATACTGTGACCTGCATTGAGATATTGGGCAGGAGTGCGGCAATAAGGAATACATTCTTTATAAGTTTTGTGAACACCATTGTAAAACGCTGTACAACAAAGGCTGTCATTGTACCGGTTATTATCGTACCTGCACATGAGAATACAAGTATTATAGCCGTATTTATAAAGCCTCTCATTACATTGCCCTGAATGAAAGCTGTCTTGAAGTTTTCAAGTTCCACTACTTTAGGAAGCTCGAAAGCTCCGCTTTTAAGGAAGTCCTGGTGGCTTTTCAGCGAACCCAGCAGTACAACTACCAGCGGCACAAGAACCATAAGGCACGCTACAACCAGAACAACATATTTCAGTACGTTTATAAAAATTCTGACGCCGTGCGGTGTTTCCTTGAAACGGTACTTTTCCATATTGAACGAGGTCTGCTCTGCGACTTCGTTTGTTTTGATATTGTCAGTCATGAGTTCACCTACTTTTCTTCTTTGAAGAATATCTTCTGGATTATCGTGATAACTATTATGATAAACAGAAGCACGATAGCCATTGCGGACGCAAGTCCGATCTTCTGATACTGGAAGCCGGTTTCGATAGTCTTGATAACAAATGTTGTAGTTCCCATCTTACCGCCTGTGACGATATACGGAATCTCAAATACGGAAGCCGCACCCTTGATGGCAAGGATAAGCTGTAATGCGATAATCGTTCTGATACTCGGGAAAATTATGTGCCAGAACTTCTGCCATGCGTTAGCGCCGTCAAGGTCAGCCGCCTCATAGATATCCGGAGAAATCGACTGGATAGCACCGATGAACATCAGAATATCAAATCCGATATAACGCCATACCGACGCAAAAACCAGACACCAGTTATTGATAGCACCGTTTGACAGCCACTTTACGGGATCTGCTCCGAAAAGTGAGATTATGGTGTTGAGTGTACCGCCGTCATCGCCTCTGAAAAACCTCTGGAAGATAAGCGCAACTGCAACGCCGTTCATAAGATAAGGGAAAAAGATAACTCCCTTGAACAGTCCTGCGAGCTTGATTTTCGAGCATAACAGAGTTGCAATGAAAAGTGCAAGTCCGAGCTGTATAAACGATCCGACAAAGTAGTACAAGCTGTTTATCAGCGTTGATAAGTACGACATATCGGTGAACAGCGTCTTATAGTTGTTAAATCCAACCCACTGTACATTTACGCCGAGCTGGTCACGCTGCTGGAAGCTGAATATTACCATGTTCACTGCGGGAATGACAGTGAAAAGTATCAGCAGTGCAACGGGTAATGCCAGAAACAGTACAGTTGTCATATATTTCTGACCGGTGTAGCCTTTCAGCCACTGTCCGAGTGTACGTCGTTTCTGAACTGCGGTAACGCCTTGAGTAGCCATAATTCTGTCCTTTCAAGAAATAATTTCTAATTTTAGTAAAAATTTAATTACTCCCATATAAACCTGTACGGAAAGACTTTCGCCTTTCCGTACAGGTTTGTGTGTTTGGAGTATCTATGAAGAAAATACGATAGCGTTAATTAGCCGTTATTCTTGATATAAGCAGCGAGATCTTCATTTGCATCTCTTGTAGCTGCCCATTTCTGATTAACGGAGTCTGCGATAGCCTTAAAGCCGTCATCACCCTTGCCTGCGAATGCTGCTTCTGCGAGCTGGAGCTTGAAGTTAGCTGAGTCGCCGTCCCAGATACCTACTTCCGAATCCTTGTCGATAGCGTTGAATACGCCTGTCAGACCATCGGGAGCTGCATTTGCTGTGAAGAATTCGCAACCGTCAAATGCAGAGAGGTAATCGGGGAGCTTGCTGCCTTCAAGTGTATTGATACCGCCTTCAGCCTCTGAGAAGCCTGATTCGGCGATGAACCATTCTATATACTTCTTGCCGAGTTCCTTCTTGTCGTCGGAAGAGTTCTTGTTTACACCCATGCAGTAGTCAGCCGCATACTGTGCGTACTGCTTGCCATCCTTAGAGAAGGGAGCGGGCATATAACCGATGTTTTCGGGATCAAGACCGTTGTCCTTAGCGACCTGCTGGAACTGTGAAACTGCCCATGAACCCATTGTCATTGTAGCAACCTCGCCGTTAGCTATCATAAGCTTTGAGCCTTCCCAGTCAGAGCTCATCGGGTCGCCCTCTATAAGAGAAGAATCTGAATATATGTCATACATCAGCTTGAATACGTTGTAGTAAGGCTGACCCTCCTTGAAGAAGTCCTCCTTGTTTACGATGAGGTTTGTTTCAAAGTCAGGATCGCCTGATGAAGGAACAACAAGGCTTGACCACTGTGAAGCTGTCCAGCTTGCTTCCTTGAAGTTTGTATAATAAGGAATAACCTCGGGGAACTTTTCCTTGATCTTCTTTAAGTCAGCGATAAATTCATCGGCTGTCTTGGGCATTTCTGTAATGCCTGCTTCTGTCCATACCTTCTTGTTGTAGCAGATACCGCCGCTTACTGAGCCTAAGTGTGCAAGTCCGTAAACTGTACCTTCATACATCTTCTGGTTAGCCCACTTGTACTTGTCCTTGAGTTCATCGTACTTGCCGAGAGGTTCAAAGAAGTTTGGAAGATCTGCGAGCTTTACTGTATCGGGGATCATCAGAACGTCGCCGTATTCCTTTGTGCTCATCATTGTAGAAACATCACCGGCATAGTCCTTGAATGACTGATATTCAACCGTGCAGTTGTACTTTTCTTCAAAAGCGTCTGTCATTTTGTCAAGCGAGCCGTCATCCTTGCGGTCTGTACGGTGTGTCAGAACCTTAAGTGTGATCTTGTCACCTGAGGGAGTTGTTGAAGAAGCGTTGTCTGCTGTTGTAGAATCGTTCTTGCTGTCCTCAGCCTTTGATGATGTAGATGATGCGTCACCTGTTGATGATGTTGCGTTGTTGTTGCTGCACGCTGCCAGTGAAGCTACTGTGCTTGCCGCAAGGATACCTGCGAGTATCTTCTTTGCTTTCATGTGATAATTTCCTTTCTGGTAGGGCTTTGAAAATCCGCCGCCCTTAAATAAATATTTTACTTATGTTTATTAAGCTTATTTCCGTTCGCTTAATTCACTTAAGATTATACACAATTTTAACTAAAAGTCAATAAGGCTATAGGAAATTCAGCTAAAACATATAAATGATATTTGCGGTTTATGTGCAATCATTACAAATATGATATTAACTTAACTCTGTTACACACATTTGTTAAGCAAGCGCCTGTGTAATGCGTTTTCACGGTTTCAAAAGCGTTTACTTAAATTTATTTTACGTTAAGTTACATTCAATTCACGTTGTTTTAAGGCGGTTGTTAATAGGATAACTCGAAATAAAGCGGGTATACATTTAATACGGATAATTTAAAAGAAAGTTGCGGGTGTGGAGGAAGTGTGGTATAATAATCATATATGGTTTTTTGTTTTTAGCTTGGCGGGAATGGATGGTGCTTTTACAATAGTAGCAGGCTTCCGATAGTTCTCTTTGTCGGACAGCACTTCTCGGGTTCGCTATTCTGTGCGATAACGTTGCTACTATGTGTGAGGGGACGAACCAAATGGAACAGGTCGAGGGACTTGCAACCCCTATCCCTGTCCCTTAGGTTCTCCCACTCACGCTCCCTCTTTCCTTACCCTCACCCTTACCCCGCTAGGGTGTTGACTAAACTCGTATAACCTCCCGAATATCGTATATCCTGTAAGTTCTGGAACGCTTAACGCTACACGTCCGCAGTTTTAGTACATATATCTCAGGTTAGTAGCGTTTTTTGAAGGGTTAATGTTAACGCAGTTGCACTGATAAACTCACGAAATTATTAACAACTTGTCAGCATAGAAACCGTTTTCAGCGTTGTTGGCGGCATTTTAGCAGTACTGCTTTAACGCAAAACGTGTGATATTATGCCGACAGGTTGAACTTTTTGAGCCTGTCATTATTTCAAAGCTTGTTTCATATAATGTACAAAAATTTACCGAAAGGTCGGACAATATGAAACTGGATATGAAACGCTTTGAATTTAAACGGCTTAAAACACGAGTGCCCGCGCTTATAGTTCTGCTCGGTTGTTTCACTGTTATAGCGGCGACTGCCGACTATTCGCAGGTGAGTGTAAGAGCGTCAACCTCACACGTTACCAATAAGAAAACCATCGTGCTTGACGCAGGACACGGCGGAATGGACAGCGGCGCAGTCGGCATTAACGGCGAGCTTGAAAAGAATATCAACCTTGCCATAGTGCGCGACCTTGACGATATGCTGACGCTGTCGGGCTTCAACGTGGTGCTTACCCGCGACAGCGATGTTTCGATACACGACGAGGGCATAAAAGGAACGAGAGAACAGAAGGTCTCGGATATGAAGAACCGTCTTGACATTATCAACAAGTACGGCGACTGCCTGTTTCTGTCGATACATCAGAACAAGTTTACCGAGCCCGAATATTTCGGCGCGCAGATCTTCTATACGGCAAACAACCCCGACAACCGTATGATAGCGCAGATAATGCAGGATAATTTCAAGACGATACAGCCCGGTAACGACAGGCAGATAAAGCAGGAGGGCGACGAGCTGTATCTATTCAAGAACACGAAAATTCCCGCAGTGCTGATAGAATGCGGATTTTTATCAAACCCCGACGATGCGGCAAATCTTTCCGACAGGGACTATCAGCGCAAGGTAGCATATACAATATATAACGGAATACTCACATATCTTACCTCAAAGCCTGCCGATAACGTTTCACAGACTACCGCACAGCAAACGGCTGTCACGCCGCAGGTCACTGACACACCGCAGTCAACAAACGAACCTGTGAGCAGTGTTCCCGAAAACAGCAGTGATATAACAAGCGCGGTACAATAAGGCAAACGGCTTTGGAAAGGACGTATAAATGGCAAAATCTAAATCAGTATATATATGCAGTGAGTGCGGACAGGAATATCCTAAGTGGAGCGGTCGCTGTAACGCCTGCGGAGCGTGGAACACGCTTGAAGAAACGCTGATACAGCCGAAATCCCACGGTCTTGCAAAAAGTACAGGCGCTGGCAGACTGCCGCTTGCAAGCATAAACAATCTTTCGTTCAAGGACGAAACAAGATATGAAACAGGAATGTCGGAGCTTGACAGAGTTCTCGGCGGCGGACTTGTAAAAGGTTCGCTTGTTCTGATCGGCGGTGATCCCGGTATAGGAAAATCGACACTTCTTTTACAGATATGCGGTTGCCTTGCGCAGGATAAAACCGTTCTTTACATATCGGGCGAGGAAAGCGAACGTCAGATAAAACTCCGTGCAGACAGGCTCGGAGTTGCAAGCGACGGGCTGTATATAAGCGCCTGCACCGACTGCGATACTATAATAGAGGGTGTGCGCGAGAACAAGCCCGATGTCGTGATTATCGACTCGATACAGACAATGCAGTTATCGGAATTACAGTCTGTTCCCGGCAGTCTTGTACAGGTAAGAGAATGTACCTCGGCATTCATGCAGATGGCTAAAAGCCTTGAGGTCGCTGTATTTCTGGTAGGTCATGTAAACAAGGACGGCGGTATAGCAGGTCCCAAGGTACTGGAGCATATAGTGGATACCGTGCTGTACTTTGAGGGTGACAAACAGCTCAGCTACAGGATCTTAAGAGCCGCAAAGAACCGTTTCGGCTCTACTAACGAAATAGGCGTATTTGAAATGCAGGACAAAGGACTCGAACAGGTCGAAAACCCGTCTGCTATGCTTCTTCTTGGCAGACCCGCAGGGGTAAGCGGTATAACCGTACTCTGCACTGTCGAGGGCACTCGCCCGATACTGGCGGAGGTTCAGGCGCTTGTCAGCAAGACCTCGTTCTCTGCCCCGCGCAGAATGACAACGGGCTTTGACTACAGCAGACTGTGCGTACTGCTTGCCGTGCTTGAAAAGAGGACAGGCTACAATTTTGGCGGATATGACGTATACATAAATGTGATAGGCGGACTTAAAATAGACGAGCCTGCAAGTGACCTTGCGATAACGCTTGCGCTTTATTCGGGACTGCGCGATATACCGATAGGCGATGATGTTGCGGTATTCGGCGAGGTCGGTCTTGGCGGAGAGATAAGAGCGGTATCGCATATAAGAGAACGTGTGCGCGAGGCGGCACGAATGGGATTTGCAAAGTGCATTGTACCGAAATCATCACTTAAAAATCTTGACAAGAGCGAAAATTACAGAATAAGCATATACGGCGTGGCAAATCTTCAGCAGGCGTTCAAGGTGCTGGAAATGTTCACGAAAGAAAGCGAAGGAAACAAAGAATGAAACTAACCGACATTTCAACAATAAGACAGCTTTTTGAAAAGCACGGCTTTTCATTTACAAAGTCGCTCGGACAGAACTTTCTGATAAATCCGACAGTTTGCCCTAAAATCGCCGAAATGGGCGGTGCAGGAAAAAATGTCGGCGCTATAGAAATCGGCACGGGTATCGGCGTTCTGACAAGAGAGCTTGCCGAGCGGTGCGACAAGGTTGTGGCGATCGAGATAGACACAGGGCTGAAGCCGATACTTGACGAAACGCTCGAAGAATACGACAATGTAGAAGTAATTTTTGCCGATGTTATGGAAACTGACCTCAATAAGCTTATTGCGGAGAAGTTTGCCGGAATGGACGTAATAGTCTGTGCCAATCTTCCCTACTATATAACTTCGCCCGTAATAATGAAACTGCTTGAAGAAAAGCTCCCGATAAAAGCGATAACGGTAATGGTACAGCTTGAAGCGGCAGACAGGATATGCGCCGCAGTAGGAAGCCGCGAGTGCGGCGCAATTACAGCCTCGATAAACTATTATGCAAAGCCGAAAAAGCTTTTCCGTGTAAACCGCGGCTCGTTTATGCCCGCGCCCAATGTTGACAGTGCGGTCATAAGCCTTGAGCGCTATGAACAACCGCCGTACAAGGTGGATAACGAACCGCTTTTCTTCGAGGTAATAAAGCAGGCTTTCGCTCAGCGCAGAAAACAGCTTGCTAACCCCGTTTCGGCATACTTTAAGATACCGAAAGCAACGCTTGCGGAAAAGATGACCGAAAGCGGTATTCCGGCAACTGCGCGGGCAGAACAGCTTACAATGCCGGAGCTTGTAAAGCTGTATGAGATAATACACGAACTGACAACGAAATAAAACACAAAAGCCGCGATGATAAAAACCGCGGCTTTTATTACGCAAAAACGGCAGAGCATATGCTCTGCCGTTTTCTGTTTAAATACTATGTACCTTTTACTGCTGAACGCCGTTATTGTTATTATTATTGAAGTTATTGTTGTTGTAGTTGTTGGGAGCGGCATAATTTGCATTGTTATAGCCGTTATTTGCGTTGGGATTATAACCGTTGTTCATATTGGGGTCATATCCGTTATTCATGTTAGGATTGTAGCCATTATTCATATTGGGGTTGTAGCTGTTGTTCATGTTGGGGTTGTAGCCGTTGTTCATGTTGGGGTTATAACCGTTATTCATGTTAGGATTGTAGCCGTTGTTCATCATGTTGGGCTTGTAGAAGTCCTCATCCTTTGCACAAAGCAGGAGAATACCGCCTATCATATTACAGAATAAAAGGACGCATACGCTCATACCTGTTGAGGGACGCTGACCCTTGCTCATCTGGCTTAATGCAATACCGCCGAAGATAAGCGGGAGTATCATCCAGAATCCGCAAACCATACCGATGATTATAAATACCTGAGCTGCTGTTTTCATAATTACATACCTCTTTTTTCAATAAGTGACACACTTTCCTTACTTGTGTATCTTTTGTCAGTATACCACATCAGTACACCGGTGTCAATATTTTCTGTTAACAGTTCTTAATTTTCCGTCAAGGATTTTTATCCCTGCGGTTGTTGTATATGAACATCGCAACGCCTATGCCGCATATTATCACATATCCGAGCAAGCTCCATATATCAGGCAATTGCGAGAACATTATAAATCCGAGCAGCGCCGAGAATATAATCTGCGAATAATCATATACCGATATTTCCTTTGCAGGAGCGAATTTATATGCCGCCGTGATGCTGAACTGTCCACCTGCCGCCGCAAGTCCTGCGCCGAGCAGGACGAGCCACTGCTGCCACGTCATAACGTGAAAATCGAACAGCAGGAACGGCAGTGTTACAAGGCAGGAGAAGCCCGAGAAGAAGAACACGATATACGGCCCTTTTTCGCCCCTTATTCCTAGCCACCTTACCGCCGTGTATGCCGCGCCTGCGCCCATACCGCCGAGAAATCCCAGCAGTGACGGCACAAGAGCAAGGTTTGCAAAGCTCGGCTTTATTATAAGCAGACTTCCCGCAAATGCGACTATTACGCCGAGCGTCTGCACTAAATTCGTCCGCTCCCGAAGAAACAGTGCCGAAAATACGATAACGAAGAACGGCGACATTTTGTTCAGCATTGACGCATCCGATAACGCTAAATGATCCACCGCATAGAAATTACAGAGTATGCCGATTGTTCCGCATACCGAGCGTATCAGCAGCGCGCCGATGTTACTTTTGCTATGAGGCAGGAAAGAGCCTTTCTGCCTTATCAGTATCACTGCCGCAAATATGAAAGCGACAAGATTTCTGAAAAAGCTCTTTTGCACCGACGGCAGATCGCCCGCCAGTCTTACAAACGCTCCCATAAACGCAAAGCAAAAGGCGGAGCTGATAATACACAGCACGCCTTTCTGCTTCTGCGGTATTTTATTTAAAATCCCCGCCATTTTATTCACCTGTTGTAACATCGTCAAACGGCAGTATTACTGTTTCAGGCAGTGTGATCTCTCCACCCGATGAGAAGAGCTCCGGTCTGTCAAACTTATAGCTGATTTTAAGCGAGCTTACAGCCTTTGTTATCTCTTCGTCGGTAAGTTCCGATCTGTCTATAACGAACACGAGCGAAACCTTACTGCTGTTGAAACGGTCGATTGACGCAACATTGGTTTCTTTAAGTACAAAAGCCTGCTTGTCATACGGTATATCGTCAATCGAAAACTGTATATTGCTTATCTTGTACATACCTATGTTCGTAAAATCAAACACCATTTCAAACCGCAGATAGTTCCCGGGCTTTGTCATATCAAAATCCGTGTCGCTCAGCAGTTTGCTTGTAGACGTGCTGTCAAGGTGCGTGCCGTCTTTCAGCTTGTCATATACGCTTTTTATCGTATTGTCAAAGCTTTGTCCGCTGTAGCTGTACAGCCGTGTATACGCATATTCCGCTTTTACGGGAAAAGCGAACTGCGTTACCACGACTATTACCGCAACAGCCACGACCAGCACCCATATCAGCGCCTTTTTAACGGCATTGCGTCCGAAAAGATTTGTCAGTGTCTGCTTGAAACTCATACTTTCTTGACACCGAGAGTTACGTTTTCGCCGTTTATATCCTGTTCCTTTGTAAATCCGTCAGTCTTGCCGGTCACGATATCGTCAGCAAGTGTATCCTCTGAGATGCTGTCCTTGTTGCGTGTCAGTATCTCGGCTACCTTGTCACTGCCGTCGCAGTAGATAACGATATGATCCATAACCTCAAAGCCTGCGTCCTTACGCATTGTCTGGATCTTGCTTACGATCTCTCTTACGTTACCCTCTTCAATAAGCTCAGGTGTAAGAGTTGTATCGAGAACTACCGTATAACCTCTGTCGGTCACTACCGCATAGCCTTCCTTCTGATGTTCGTCGATCAGCAGATCGTCCTTTGCAATCTGAACGTCACCTGTTGAAAGCGTCAGCGTCATAGCTCCTGTTTCACGGATCTCGTTCATAGCCTTCTGACCGTCAACCTCAGCGAGCTTTGTTCTTACTTCACCTATCTGCTTGCCGAAACGAGCGCCGAGCGTCTTAAGCTGGGGCTTGAAGGTGTAGCTTGTGAAGTGGTCGGTGTTATCTATAAAGCTGATTTCCTTGATGTTCAGCTCGTCCTTTACGATATCCGCATACATAGGCTCAAGCGTCTTGTCACCCTTTACCATTATCTTTGATATAGGCTGTCTGTTCTTGATGTTTGCGGCATTTCTTGCGGCACGTCCGAGAGTTACGACTGTAAGAACAGTGTCCATCTCTTCCTCAAGGTGCTTGTCGATAAGCTTTTCATCTACTGTGGGGAAGTCACACAGATGTACGCTGATAGGAGCGTTCTTGTCGAGCGAGCAAACAAGGTTTCTGTAGATATCATCGCATACGAAAGGCGTCATAGGAGCAGATGTCTTTGCAATAGTTACAAGCGCTGTGTAAAGCGTCATGTAAGCGTTTATCTTATCCTGTGTGAGTTCCTTCGACCAGAAACGTTCTCTGCTGCGGCGGACATACCAGTTACTCATCTCATCAACGAAATCCTGTAATGCTCTTGCGGCTTCGGGTATACGGTAGTTTGCGAGGTTGTCGTCAACCGCACCTACAACGGTGTTCAGTCTTGATAACAGCCACTTATCCATAACGCCGAGCTTGTCAACGTCAAGCGTGTACTTGGTAGCGTCAAAGTTATCTATATTTGCATACAGAACGTAGAATGCGTAGGTATTCCACAGAGTTGAGATATACTTTCTCTGACCCTCGTTTACTGCCTTTGCGTGGAATCTGTTGGGAAGCCACGGAGCGGAGTTTGTATAGAAGTACCAACGGATAGCGTCTGCGCCGTGTTCAGCCAGTGACTCGAACGGGTCTACTGCGTTGCCCTTTGACTTTGACATCTTCTGACCGTCTTTATCGAGTACAAGACCGAGAACTATAACGTTCTTGTAAGGAGCCTTGTTGAATAGAAGCGTTGAGATAGCGAGCAGTGAGTAGAACCAGCCTCTTGTCTGGTCAACTGCCTCGGAGATAAAGTCTGCGGGGAACTGCTTTTCAAACTTTTCCTTGTTTTCAAAAGGATAGTGATGCTGTGCAAAAGGCATTGAACCGCTGTCGAACCAGCAGTCGATAACCTCAGGCACTCTCTTCATCTGCTTGCCGCAGTGAGGGCACTTTATTGTAACAGCGTCGATATAGGGACGGTGAAGCTCTATATCATCGGGGCAGTTGTCCGACATTGATTTCAGCTCTTCAATACTTCCTATTGCGTGCTTGTGACCGCATTCGCATTCCCAGATATTAAGAGGAGTACCCCAGTATCTGTTTCTTGAAAGTCCCCAGTCCTGAACGTTTTCGAGCCAGTCGCCGAAACGGTTCTTGCCGACGCTTTCGGGTATCCAGTTGATGGTTTCGTTGTTTCTGATAAGGTCGTCCTTGACAGCCGTCATCTTGATGAACCATGATTCTCTTGCATAGTACAGCAGAGGAGTATCACATCTCCAGCAGTGGGGATAGCTGTGTTCGAACTTGGGAGCGTCAAACAGCAAGCCCTTTTCGTCAAGGTCCTTAAGCACCATAGGATCGGCTTTCTTTACGAATACGCCTGCATAAGGTGTTTCGGCAGTCATATTACCTTTACCGTCAACCAGCTGTACGAAAGGCAGGTCGTACTTTCTGCCGACCTTAGCGTCGTCTTCACCGAAAGCGGGAGCAATATGAACAACACCTGTACCGTCTGTCAGCGTTACATAGTTGTCGCATACTACATAATAGCCCTTCTTGTGCTGTTTTGCACAGATATCAACGGCGCAGTCAAATAAGGGCTCATATTCCTTACCCTCAAGGTCCTTACCGATATACTTTTCAACTACCTCATAAGGATCTGTAGGCTTGTCGCCGCCGAGAATCTTATCGCAGAGAGCCTCAGCGAGATAATATGTGTAGCCGTCAGCCGTCTTTACCTTTACATATGTTTCATCGGGATTTACACAGAGCGCAACATTTGAGGGAAGTGTCCAGGGAGTTGTCGTCCATGCGAGGATATAAGCGTCCTCGTCCTTTACCTTGAAGCGAACGACCGCAGAACGTTCCTTGACGTCCTTATAGCCCTGAGCTACCTCGTGGCTTGAAAGCGGAGTTCCGCAGCGGGGGCAATAGGGAACTATCTTGAAGCCCTTGTATAAAAGACCCTTTTCCCATATCTGCTTTAATGCCCACCACTCAGATTCGATGAAGTTGTTGTCGTATGTTACATACGGATCGTCCATATCAGCCCAGAAGCCGACAGTACGCGAGAAGTTCTCCCACATACCCTTGTACTTCCATACGCTTTCCTTACACTTTGTAATGAACGGATCAAGTCCGTACTTTTCTATCTGATCCTTGCCGTCAAGACCGAGAAGCTTCTCAACTTCAAGCTCAACGGGAAGTCCGTGTGTGTCCCAGCCTGCCTTACGGGGAACGTCATAACCCTTCATTGTGCGGTATCTCGGGATCATATCCTTGATAACACGGGTAAGAACGTGACCGATATGCGGCTTGCCGTTAGCCGTAGGCGGACCGTCGTAGAATGTATAGGTCTTGTCGCCCTTTCTCTGCTCCATACTCTTGCGGAATATGTCGTTGTCATGCCAGAACTGTTCTGTCTTTTTTTCTCTCTCGACAAAATTTACCGAGGTCGGTACTTTTTCGTAAAGTGACATCTTTTCTCCTCCTGTTTTGCAAGCCACCCTTCCGTATGAGTTCTTTCGGTAAAAACCAAAAGCTATATGGGGTTTGGGGCAAAGCCCCAAGTAGGGTGAGGGCGACAGCCCCACATTCACCCCCTCCCGCGGGGAGGGGGCAGGGGGTGGGGATTGCCCATTGCTTATTATTTTATTTTTTGCGTTTGCGGAAAATAAAAAGCCCTTATCCTCCGAAAAGGATAAGGACTATAATTTCATAACAGTCTTTATAACCACCGTTTCGTCATTCCGTCAAATGCGTTCCGTATAACGGCGGAAAACCGTCCCGTTCTACTCTTGCAGTATCACAACAATCACAATAACCGCAATTTCGGCGGGCAGCTTGGAGGTGATATTCATACGGTAACTCTGCACCGACCTCTCACCGTCGTCGGCTCGCTTTGGCTTTATATCCGCACTACTGTCCTCGTCACAGCCTTTAAATATCATACACACTGATTATACAATCAAATTTTCCCTTTGTCAAGCGTTTTTATGTTAAAATCGCATTTTATTTGCTTTACCGCCGGAATAAATTTACCGTATCACCTCTTCGTTTTCTGTCCGCGCATACAGCGCACATCACTGTCATAACCACAAATGTATATCTCCCACGGATAATACTTAACTATTGTAAGCGTATCACAACGCCTATATCCGGTTAGCGGTTTTCATCGCATAGTATGAAATTTCAAATCAGTCGCCGCTCATTTCTATGCATAAACATAATCGCCTATTTCGACCTGCTTTGTACTGATAAATTCAGCTTTCGATACGGAGTATATTCTCTCCTCATACTTTTCATCTTCCGTTCGGCAGACAAAGCGTATCTCGTCCTTGTTTCCCTCAACAGCGCCGGTAGCAAGCGGCGAAGCGTTTTCACACTGCGCAATAAGCTTCCCGTCAGAAGAATATGCGTCTGCAACAAGATTATTGTACTCCTTGGGCGGAAGCTCCGTATCAGGATCATAACGATATCTGAATGCGAATACATACCCGCCGTCTTCCTTTGCGCTGGCATAATGGTAATACTCCGGTGCAGTTACGCTGAACTTTTCACTGCCGTCGGTATCATATATATACAGCTTTATACTGCCTGTTTCTTCATCCTGAATCTCCTGCCAGAAATATCCGTCAAGGAAAATATCGCTGTCACCGTATCTGTCAAACGTTATCTCTTTTCCGTCCAGTCCGTAATATGAACTCGTCACTTCATTATTCGTCCTTGAGCGGTAAATATACACGATCGGCGTTCCGTCATACATTTTGTCCATACCGGCGGAATGTTGTGACTTCTTATTCATTACCGCGAACTGATACGGCTCATTACCCGCATAGTCGGTAATACTGCCGTCGTTTTTCAGATGACTATACTGTAGTATGTCGCTATAGCTGTTTAGCTTAAGCTGTTCTTTGTTCTCCTTGCAGTAGCTTATAAAATACTCATAGCCCCCGGCAAACGAATATAATGTCTTGAAGTACTCGCCGTCATATGCAAAGCCGTTAGCCCCGACCGCTGTATTTTTGCTTTCATAAGCTGTTTTGCCGCTTGTGTCTATCAGCACTTCATCAGTAAACCGGCTTGCCTCTTCCGACTCGTCCGGTGCCCTGTATTCTGCGACCCTTGCATATCCGTCAGCCGAGAAGTCAGCCGCGATCTCCGTAAACGCAGGTATCACTACCTCGCCCGTCATATCGAGATATCCTATCTTACCGCTTTTGATATCCGCATAAGCCGCACATCCGTTTACAGGCGGATTAAACGGATATCCGCTGTCAAACACCTCGTTCATTCTCCTGTCAAGGCAGATATACTTTCCGTCCCGCTCTACGACAATATACTGTGACTTTTCGTTCATGCACGCATAGCTGTATTCTCCTAGCAGTTCGCCGTATCTGCTGTACACTCTGAATTTTCCGTCGTCTGTTACAGTCAGAAGCTTATCGTCACAGGCAGACGCATAAACAAATGTACCTATTCTTTTTCCGTACACCGTATAATACTCATTTTCGCTTTTTTCAAGATATGAATTGCCGTCAGCATCGATGTAGTCCGAAACTCCGTCACGGCTGACGCAGATAAAATATTCATTCATATATTCGAGCGCACCGCCGTCCTGCTTATAGCTCAGCAGGCATTCTCCGGTTTCGCTGTCAATAACGCAACGGATATCATTGCTCATGTCAACTGTGCCGTAATATGTGCACGACAGCATTACCGTATGCTCCGTGTTCTCATAAAGTCCGAGATAGTTGTTTGTTTCTATCGTCAGCGGCTGATAAAGCCTGCCGTTGTACACCCTGTACCGGTTGTGATACAGGTTTTCACTGTTGCTGTTGCTTAAGAACAGGCAGTTATTGCCGCTGTACAGTCCGTCATGGTCGGAAAGCGTTATGGTGTTCTTGTTTACATCGGTCATAGCAAGCGGGGCTTTACTGCCGCTGCCCACAACGCCGTAAAAATATTCGTCTGCATTTTTTGTCGTATACAGCTTATCCATTCCGTCCGACGGTATCGGTATTACATTTACCTTGCTGTCGACAAGATAGTACCCGTTCTTATCCAATATGGCATATCCGTCCTCAAACTCGCCGTAGCCTTTCAGCAATTCGGAGTTTTCCTTTACCTCAGTTCCGTCAGCCGCATACACAAGCTTATTAACATAATCTTTGTAAAAGTATTCGGGATCACCGCTGTCTGTCTTTACTGCCAATGTGCCGTAATTCACCGCGTTTTCATAATACTCTGCCCCGTCAAAATCTTTCGGCGTATACCAACCGTGGTTTACACTGCTGTTTACGAGCTTTGTCGGAGCGAAGCTGAGATTTTCCGCCACAGCCTGACCGGTAGTATCTATAATGTTGTATTCTCCGTCTGCTGATACATACGCATAGCCGTCCGCATAGAACTCCGATACTGCGTCATACTGCGCATTTATCACAACCTCGCCGCTAGCATTTATATATCCTATTTTTCCGTTGTCGTAATACGGCGCAAGCCCGCTGTTGAACGCCGTAAAAGCATAATTGCACTCAAAGGCTTTGCCGCCAATCGTATATCCGCAGTACTTGCCCTTTTCATATACGCAGGCAATGCCGCTCCTGTCAAACGCACTTATCACGTCCGTGCCGTCCGCCGCAACGTAAACCTCGCCAAGTTTACCGCCGTTTCTGCTCACGAGCACTTTCCTGAAGCGCTCTCCGTCACGCTTTATCAGCACAAGTCCGCTGTCGGCAAATTCAGGGTTTCTGCCGCAGTAATATTCATCGCTTAACTTATTCAGCTCTCTGTCGTATACTGCCGCCTTATATATCCGCGTTTCATTGTCCGTTTTGCACATCAGCACGAACTCATCAGTTACAAATATCCTGTCATACCATTCGCTCTTCTGCTCACCGTCCGCCGAGAAAACAGCGTAACTCCTCTTGGTAAAGTCACCGCCGCCCTCTTTGACATTGACATCTTTTGTAAACCCGACATAGTACTCACCAAACACGCAGTCTATGCCCATTCTGTCAGAAAGCACGGTCACCGTCTTTCCGTCCGTCGACAGAAGATAATATTCATCTGTGATATCGCTGACGGTTTCGCCCTTATCATCGTTAGCGTCCTGCGTCATAACGGTATATGCAAAGGTATACGGAGCTCCGCTTTCAAAGGGGTGAGCATATGTGAAATGCTTGTTATCATATGCCGTTCTGCCCTTGGCGTCAACATACAGCATATATCCGTCCCCGGCGGTAACGACCGACAATCCGTTGTCGCTGTAATATGACGCAAGCTTAAATTGCGGCTCGATTGTAAACTCGCCCTTGTCGTTTATAAAACCGTAACCGTTTTCGTTACTTACTGCGGCATTTCCGTTTACATTTTCATCAAACGGATATGCGCAGTCAAACTGCGGACTTATTATGAACTTTCCGTCCTTGCCGATATATCCCCACTTGTCCCCGCTCTTTGCAGGCGACAGCGACATATTAAACAGCTTCTCTCCGCTTCCGTAAAGCGCCTCGGGTTTGTTTTCAAATATCCCGAAAATGTCAAATGCGAACACCGCGACAGCCGCACCACCGAGTACTACCGCACCGGCAATACCGCCTATCATAACGCCTATGCGGCTTTTCTTTTTATGTTCTTCATTTTCTCCGGTAAACGCCGCACAGAACGGGCAGAATTTCACATTCTCGTCTATTTCACGTTTACATTTCGGACACGTTCTACTCATATCACTGCTCTCCCGAATTTTCTTCCGTAAGTACCATATCGTCTGTTCCAAGGCGGTATCTTACTATCTCATGCTCGGCGTTCCATGTGGATATCGACATCTTGTTTTCACGCAAGCGTTCTATTTCAATTACATTATCCACTGTTACGCTTTTATCGTTCTTTACGTTGAAAACCGTCCAGGTCGCGGTTTCGTTCTCTTCATCATAGTTACTTCTCAGCCCGTACACTTCCGTAACATTTTCGCCGTAAAGGTCAAAGATACACTCACCCTCACCCGCCGTATAGGTATGCGCAAGGCTCTCTTCCATATTTGCGTCTATCTGATACACGCTTATAGAATCATATCCTGTTTCATAAGCAGTGGCTCCGCCGTATACGATCTCTCCGCACTTTACATATTTCAAAGGAAATTCTATTCTTTCCTGCGGCTTTTCATAATCAACGCCGATAAAATCTATTGAATACATATTAGTGTGATACTCCTTGCCGTTGTCAAGGTTTCTGTAAACCGTTTCATATGTATCACCGTGAATTATGTCATACGAAATAAGATTTTCTGCTATCAGACTAAGATATTGGTCCGGGATCTCAAACAGCACCTCCTGTGTTGTCAGGTCAAACACCCTTGTGCCGCTTTCGTCTTTAAAAGACATACTGTTGCCTGCTTTTTCAATATATATTTCATTTTGCCAATAATCCGTATATCTGCTTTTCTCTATTTTTATATTGCTGAGCAGCACTTTTGCACGCTCGCCGTAAATATTATAACTGCCGTCTGCGTTTTCTCCTGCGATAAAGCCTGACAGTCGGGTAAGCGTCCTGTCGCCCTTTATAAACGGCGTGCCGTCAAGGTTTAGATAATAGCTTACCGACCGTGAGTTTCTGCCCGTTTCGTCATACATAAGCACACTGAGTGTCACAGCTGTATTGTCGGTTATACCGGCACTCATATAAGAATCGCCGATATCGCTTACTGCGTACTCCTCATAGTGATAATTTCCGTATATGTCTATATAGCAGTCTTTTTTGCCGCTCAGATCAGGCGCTATGTAATACTGTATATTATCCCGTATAACGGGTGTATTCTCATAGTACTTTGCTCCCGCATAGAAATCAAGCGGTGCATATCCGTCCGTTGCGCTGTTTCCCGCGTTGTACATTCCGCCCATATTTTCTGTTGCCGCATTGCCGTTTCGGTCATATATCATTACATCAATAAGACCTCTTGCGTATACTTCCAAATATATTTCGTCAAAATCCCTGCGGATCTTTGTCACAAAATATCCGTCCGGTGACATCGCACTCACAAATTCATACTTTGCCTTGACCGCAACATTTCCCTTTTTATCAAGAAATCCTATTTTGCCGTTCTCAGCCTCACAGTAAGCCATATATCCGTTTTCAAGTGGCTGTATATCGTATTTTGTTTTGAGAATAACGTTGAAGTCCCTGTCAAAGCAGGTGAAACTGCCGTCATCGTTTCTGATAACCACGCTTCCGCTGTTTTCACTTATTCTCGGCTTGTTTTCATACTCGGCAAGAAGCTGACCGTACTTGTCATAGATATAGTATTTGTCATAGTCAAAGCACATCAGTCTGTCGCCGTATGCTTTTGCGTATATGAACTCGCCGAGCTTCTTTCCGTAAGCCGTATAGTAGTTTGACAGGATGCCCGAAGACTTCACGCTGTAAAAATCATTGCCGACCATAGTCAGTGCTTTATTGTCATGCATAAAAACGTGTCCGTTGTTCTTGTCGATCAGTGCATAGTATTTTAATTTATCATCGGTCTGCCGCTTTGACTTATATGATGAAATATACAGCGTATCTCCGTATTCCCTTACAGCAAAATTAGCCGGTGAAGAAACCGTCAGCACAGGTCTTAGCCTGTTGTCATATATCATCACCTGGTTTTGCCATTCTTTTCCCGTCAGACTACAGGATGTATATTCCGACATTGTAGCCTTTTTTGATGTACCTCCGAGTATATAACGGTTGCAGAAAATATCCTCCGCCATCGTGTTGCTTTCGCCGGAATATCTTACAAGCCTTGCACCATCGGTATCAATTACCGATGCGTTTGTTATTTCGTCTTTTATCTCATCATATTCGGAACAGTCGCTGTCCGGCGTAATAATTCTCCTGTTTTGCCCAGATATATTATAGACAAGGAAATGTCCGTCGTCTATGTAGTAATTTTCGTTCAGCTTACGATATGTGTTGCCGAATATCTTTTTATCCTTTTTTGCAATTATCATATCGGTGTACAGCTCGTTGATACTGCCGTTTTCCATAATACTGTTGACAGTTTCGGCGAAATAGTACTCACCTACGAACATATTCTCCCCGTCAAACCCTTCAAAGTCCGCAGGGTCATACCAGTGGTGCACCGTATCAGCAAACATCAGCTTGTCCGACGCATAGCCGAGCTTTCCTATAACGGTATTGCCACCCATATCTATGACAGAATACTCCGTACCGCTCTTTACATAAGCATAGCCGTCCGCATAATATCCGCTTGCACCGTCATAATTAGCGTCCGTTACCTTTTCGCCTGCGGTATTTATATATCCGATTTTCGCATTGTCATAGTAAGGTGCTAACCCGCAGTTGAACTCGCCAAACTGGAAGTCGCTTTCAAACTGCTTTCCGCCTGTGGTATATCCGCAATATTTTCCCTTTTCATATACGCAGGCATAACCGCTCAGATCAAATCCGCTTACGATATGCGAGCCGTCATACGACACAAAAATTTCGTTGGCGTTATCGTCAAGCAGGACTTCTCTTATAAATCCCTTATCATCTCTTTTAAGCAGTACAGCACCGCTGTCATAAGACTTTATATCAGCGTCGCACAGATACTCTCCGCCGACCTGTTCAAGCGTATCGGCTCTGAGCAGTTTCGCTTTATACAGCTTGCTCTCATCATCAATGCCGTCACATACTATAAGCAGCTTTTCGCTTTTTACTATGCGGTCGTAATAGCCGGTCAGTGCCGTTCCGTCCGCCGAGAACACGGCATATTCCCTTGTAAAGTCAAGCGTTGTTTCGTCTTTGCTTTCTGCCTGTCGGAAACCGATATACTTATCATCACACAAAGCCGATATTCCCGTGCCGTTTTCAAGCTCGGTTACTTTTCCGTCAGAACTCAGCAGGCTATATGTGATCTCGTTGTAGTTTCCGCTTTCCGTGCCGGTTGTGATCTCAGGCATAAGAAGAGTATACGCATAGGCGTAACCGCTGTTGTTCATGTCCGAGGCATAGTCGAACATCTGACCGTCAAATGCTTTTCGTCCTCTGCTGTCTACAAATCCGACCATGCCGTTTTCATCAACAACTTTAGCAAGTCCCTTGCCCGAGAAACTTCCCGCAAAGCTGTACTGCGGAGAAGCTACAAACTCGCCGTCCTTTTTGATATATCCGAACTTTCCGTCAACCGCTACAGGCGCAACATCGTTAGTATCTTCGTTAAAAGCATAAGCGGCTGTATACTGCGGTTTCAGCGTGGTTTGACCGTCCTTGTCAGCATATCCCCACTTGCCGTCAATGCAGACGGGTGTCACCGACTGGATAAAAAGCTTGTCGCCCGTGCCGTAAAATGTTTCCGCCTTGTCGCCGTACATTCCGAACACGTCAAACACAAATACCGCAAAGCTTGCCGCACCGAGTGCCAGTACGCCGACAGCTCCGCCAATTATCGCACCGACAGGACTTTTCTTCTTTTCCAGCGGTGTTTCGCCTGTAAAAGACGCACAGAACGGACAGAATTTCACGTTCTCGTCTATTTCACGTTTACAATTCGGACATATTTTGCTCATATATTTTCTCCGTTATATCTTGCTTGAGTTTATAATCTCAGCACACCCTCTGATTTACATACCGTGCGATGACCTTTCCGTCAGGCTCGATAACAAACTTCGATACCGAGCCGCCGACACCGTCAAATCTGAATTTTTCTATATCAGAAAACGAATACCCCATTATCATTGACTGCAAAAAGCTGAGTGTTGTTCCGTGAGATACGATAAGTATCCGTTCCTTGTTGTTTGTCATAATTTCCTTGTAGAACGGATAAAGTCTGTCCCACAGTTCACGGTCGGATTCCGCATCGGGAAACGGCTTATAGTCGGGATCGTATCCGCCTTTGCGGGTAGCCTTCATGCTGTTATACCATCCTCTCGGTTTGCCGTTGCCTGCCCCTGCGTTCACCTCTCTGATAACGTCTGTCACAACAGGAGTAAGGCCGAGCGTTCTGTTTATCTCTTCTGCCGTCTGCCTTGCTCTGTTAAGATCGGACGTATACATTTCAAACCCGTTGTCGCAGTCCTCGTATAAAAGCCACTTTCCGATCTCTCTAGCCTGTTTTCTGCCGTATTCCGTCAGGTTCCAGTTTCCCCACGCACCTATCATTCCGTTTATGTGATGCTCCGATTCGGTATGCTGAACGGTAATGATTATCTTCCTCTTTCTTCTTTTGAAATACTCGTCAATTATTTCTTTGGCTCTCTCCCTGCCAAACCAACCCTCGCCCTTGTCCTCACGGGGATAAAGTCTGTGCATATCCTCTTTTTCCGTGTCGGAAAGTTCGGAAAAATCGTTTATCTCCCTGTCGCACAGCACGCCTACAAGCTTGTTGTCACCGTCATTACGGCAGAACACCCCGATAATTTTTATCTTATCCTCGTCACCGAGTTCGTACTCCTTGTCGGTCATAACTATAACGTCAAGATGTTCGCACGGCGGTGTCCCCGATTCCTTTATCCACCCGTAAGGCTGACGTACATTACGCACATATGAAAGGCTGTCGCAGTCCTTTTCGATGAAAGAATCTGTTTTAGAAACGTATTTCATACGCTTTGGATAAGCATATGTCTGTTCGATTTTCACGGTGTAAATCATATTTCCCTCCAAATTACAACATCAACAGCCGTTTTTAGATTTGCGTTCATCATTCAACGTTCATTACTTCATTAAACTCTCTGACCACTCTTCTCAGCCCGCTGTCAATAATCAAATTTCCCCTTGTCGCAATCTCTTTCGGTATCTCTCTGTAATACGCCTCGGCGATTCCACCGGTTATACACGCAATGGTATCGCTGTCGCCACCTATAGAAATTGCCTTTCTTATCGCGCTCTCGTAAGAGTCTGATTCAAAGAATGCTTCAAGTGCAGGCGGAACAGAATATGACGCTCTGCTGTCAAAGACATAATCTCTGCGGATTTCATCAAGCGGTTGAAATCTGTAACCGTACATTTTCTCTATTGTCCGCTTGATGCTGTCCTTGTTCTCTTGCTTTCGTGCAAGGAATACACAGGTTGCCACTGCCTTTGCACTCTTAATCGCCTCACGGTTATGGTGCGTGTAGTAACAGCTTGCCTTTACTTCCTTTAAAAGCGGCTTCAGGTCGTCAAACGCATAACCGATAGCCGTTACCCTCATCGCCGCTCCGTTTCCGTAGCTTCTTTGAATTCTGAGTGTATCGCTTTCCGCCCACTTTGAAAACATCTGTCCGAATCCTGCGTTACGATAGCGATTATAATACTGCTTATAGCGTGTGGCATAGGCTTTTCGGCTGTTACAGCCCGAATGATCGTTCAGCAGTTTTTCCGCAACCGCTACCGTCATCACCGTATCATCGGTGAAATGACTTCCTGCAGGGAACAGCTCAAACTCTTCCGTTTTCACATTATGCAGTTCTCTTGTCGAACCGATTATATCACCAAAAATTGCTCCGAGCATATACCCTCCGATCGTCACTTTTTATCCGATACTGCAAACCATTTTGATTTTCGTAATAACATTTATGCTTTTTCGTAGGGGTGGGACCTGCTCCTCCTCAGTCTGTCGAAAAACCTATATAATGTTAAAATGGGGTTTGGGGCGTAGCCCCAAGCGGGGTGAGGGCGGCAGCCCCGCACTCAGCCCCTTTCCGGGGGAAAGGGGTTTGGGAATAGGGATTGCAAATTAGCACCTTTTTAAAGCAGACTTTTTCTACAAACCGGGGCGTGGCTTGCCCTCCTGTTAACTTTCCGTCTTACCCCAAAATATCTTATATAAATATTCTATCACAAACAAAATTTCTTCACAATAGCAAACCCAAAACTGTAACTGTTTTGTAACCATTTGTCACCGTTTTGTAACTTTTTCTCACAAAAATGCACTCGTATCGATTTTACTGCAAATATACCATTGTTCATACACCTTGCCGCACATTGCCGAAAATACGGTTTTTCCTTTATTTCTGCGGTTTTGCTTGCATTATCCGAAATTATATGCTATACTTTGATTTATATGGTTAAAACACGAACAAAGATGTAAGAAAAAGTAAAATGTGCAATAAGAAAGGAAACAAAAATGATTACAGTATCGGACGTTAGTCTTTCATTCGGCGGACAGATGTTGTTCAAGGACGTAAACCTGCTGTTCACAGTGGGCAACTGCTACGGCGTTATCGGTGCGAACGGCGCAGGCAAGTCTACATTCTTAAAGATACTCTGCGGTGATCTTGAGCCTACAACAGGTACAGTCACAGTGCAGGAGGGACTGCGTATGTCCGTACTCAAGCAGGACCATTACGCATACGACGAGTACACAGTCCAGGAAACGGTAATAATGGGTAATCCCCGTCTTTACGAGGTTATGAAGCAGAAGGACGCTCTTTACGCCAAGGAAGATTTCACCGAGGAGGACGGCAACCTCGCAAGTGAGCTTGAGGGCGAATTTGCCGAGCTCGGCGGTTGGGAAGCCGAGAGCGATGCTTCAAAACTCGTACAGGGTCTGGGACTTGATGAAGATATTATGTATGCTCAGATGAGCAGTCTTGCCGGTAACGAAAAGGTCAAGGTACTGCTTGCTCAGGCACTTTTCGGCAACCCCGACATTATCCTTATGGACGAGCCTACAAACCACCTCGATATTGACGCTGTTGCATGGCTTGAGGACTTCCTTGCCGAGTATTTCGGTACGGTTATCGTCGTATCCCATGACCGTCACTTCCTCAACAATGTTTGTACCCATACGGTAGATATCGACTATACAAAGATCAAGATGTATGTCGGCAACTACGAATTCTGGTACGAATCTTCACAGCTTATTCAGAAGATGTTAAAGCAGCAGAACAAGAAGAACGAAGAGAAGATAAAGGAGTTACAGAACTTCATTCAGCGATTCTCCGCCAACAAGTCAAAGTCAAAGCAGGCTACCTCAAGAAAAAAGCTTATCGACAAGCTGACAGTAGAGGAACTCCCTGCGTCAAGCAGACGTTATCCGTTCATCAGCTTTGATATGGAACGTGAGATAGGTAAGGATATATTACAGGTTGAAGGGCTTTCAAAGACGGTCGACGGCGTTAAGGTACTCGACCATGTAAGCTTTACCGTCGGCAGAAACGACAAGATCGCTTTTGTAGGCGACAATGAAATCGCCGTTACCACACTGTTCAAGATACTTATGGGCGAGGAAGAGCCGGACGAGGGCTTTATCAAGTGGGGCAGTACCGCAAGCGTAAGCTACTTCCCGCAGGATAACAGCGCATTCTTCAACGACTGTAAGCTGTCGATCCTCGACTGGATAAGGCAGTATTCCAAGGACGAAACCGAAACATATCTGCGTGGCTTCTTAGGCCGTATGCTGTTCTCAGGCGATGATATATTCAAGAGCGTTGACGTATTATCCGGCGGTGAAAAGGTACGTTGTATGTTCTCACGCATGATGCTGTTCCAGTCAAACGTTCTTATCCTCGACAGACCTACCAACCACCTCGACCTTGAAAGCATCACAGCCGTAAACAACGGACTTTCGGACTTCAAGGGCAACGTACTGTTCGCTTCTCACGACTACGAAATAGTACAGACAGTTGCAAACCGTATAATTGAAATTGCAGATAAGGGTTGCTATGACAGACAGGGCACATACGAAGAGTATGTTGACTGGAGAAAGGCAAACCACGGCGGAAGTTTCACACTCTGATAAAAACAGAATATACAGCAAGGCGGACTGCCCATATCGGACAGTCCGCCTTATATTTCCTTGAAATCAAATTTTACATTTACACAGTCCATAGTTCTGCTGCGCCTGAACCTTGTCATAATACGTTCCTCTATACCTTCAAACGAGCTTTCGTCTGCTTCGATCATAAGCAGAAGATACTGGCTTCTGCTATAGCGGGTATATACGTCCCTCATCCTCAGCGAATTACTGATACTGAACGAAATTTTATCCATTGCCTTTTCAAGCAGTTTTATATTCCCGAGTTCATTCCCGTTACTGTCCACAGCCGACACAAGACATATCGACAGTTTGCTTTCAAGGCGCATACTCTCTCGCTTGTAAAGACGGAATATATACTTGAAAATCTCATACTGGCAGTAGAAAACTCCTTTCTGTTCCTTACTGTCGTCGCCATACAAGTCGCCTATTACCGCGTCAAGATTATTCTGTACATCATTTCTCGGCTTTACCGTAAGCTCGTAAAGCTCGGTAAGGTGTGCGCCCGGCGCGGCGCCGTATTGTTCCATAAGGTATGTGCGTATATAATCATACTGCTTTGCGGCACGCTCATATTCACCCATTGCCACGAATGCGCGGATAAGATTTGCGTGCATTTTTTCGTCCGACTGGTCAAGCATAGTCGCACGCTCGCAGAGAGTGATTATTTCCGAGAACTTTCCCATAGGATATAAAAGCTGAACGCATTTGTCCACAGCGGAATTATACAAGGCATGGAAATATACGTTTATCGGCTGTACCCATGTTTCGCCTGCCGCACCTGCAAGATAACCGCTGTTATAAAGGGCTATCGCTTTCTTATACATAGTGATACGTCTTGTTCTCGACAGCGATTCGTCCTCTGCTTTATCTATGTAGTCTTTGAATTTTGTCGAATCTATTACACATTCATCGCTTTCAATAAAGGCATATGAACTGTGACTGCCCGCTATAAGCTTACCGCCGTCGGGTATCATTTCATCGAGTACCGCGCGCGTTCTGTGAACAAGCGTCTTAAGCGCATTGGCAGGATTTCTGCTGTCCGACCACAGCAGGTCGATAAGCTCGTTCTGGGTTATCTCTCTACCGCGCTGTGCAATAAGATATTCAAGCAGTAATATCATCTTCGAGCCTCTGTACTCGTTTTCGCAAAGCTTGCGGTCACGGTACGATATCGAAAACTGCCCGAACATTGTTATATGTATCTTGTTCGGCATATTTCCACCCCCTTTTTTGATTTTCTTTTACTTTATCGAAATTTTACGGTAAAGTGTGAAATTATTTTAAGCAAAATTCAAATTTTCACACAGATGTTATGTAACAAATGTTGCAGTTTTGGCGATTTGTGTAAATCTAATTCTATATTATGTAAATTTGTTTTACAAAAATAACAAACAGCATGTTAAATTGCATAAATATTTTCCTAAATGAGAAAATTAATTATCATAAAAATAGAAAAACCGTTGCCAAGCCGATAAGTAATTATGATGTAACCGAAATGTAACCGTGCTGTGGCATAATATGTTCGTAAGGTTGAGATGTAGATTTGAGATGATGTCTACCTCACGTTTTTACTTTTCTTTCCGTCATGAGAAACAGCATTCCGTAGCAGAGGCTACAGGAGATGCTGTTTTTCTTTTTTGTGCGGGAAAGGTTTATAGGCAGGCGCTTTTGAGTCTGCCGTTTTAATTTTATGTTTTATGAAAATCTAAATATTACTTTAGATTCTCATAAATTATATCAGGTTGCTTGGTATAAATGAGTTAAGTTCGTCAATAGGATACGGCGTATCGCACATACAAATTATACCGCCATAGCTTCTTTCAAGTGATGCTTTATCTATAAGCTCATACTTTTTGACTTCCTTACGGTCGGGATTCGCCGACTTTTTCACCTCAAGAGGGTGAATTTTTCCGTCACATTCGGCTATTATATCTATCTCTTTGGCGTTGGAATCACGGTAATAGTACAGATTGGCTCTCTTTTTACCGTAAGCGTAACCTCTTATCATTTCATTCACAACATAATTTTCATAATAATGTCCGCTTGCCGCACCGTTCATCAATGTGTCTTTTGTCAGCCACATTGAAAGAAACGCGCATAATCCCGTGTCACAGAAATACAGCTTTGGTGTTTTAGTAAGCCGTTTCAGTTCATTGTTTGAATACGGCTGAAGAAGATATATTATGCCAAGCCCCTGTAGCAGTCTTACCCATTCTTTAGCTGTCGGCTCTGAAATATCCGCCGACTGTGCAAGGTTTGAATAATTGACCTGTTCTGCTGTGAGCGCCGCACAGGTTCTGAGCATTTTGAGAAATCTCGCCGAATCGGTTACTCCGCCGACCTGAGCAACATCACGCATAAGATAGGTGTCAACATATGAGTTGAAATACTCCTGCCGCATTTCCTCGTCAGCTTGTTGTACACGGGGCATACCGCCCCGCCATATATGCTCAAATACGTCTGAAATATTGTTCGGCTTTACTTTGTTCTGCCTTTTGCAAAGTGTTTCAAACGAAAAATCAAGCGGTTCGTCAAAAACTATACCGCTTTTTTCTCTTTGCGAAAGGCTGTATAAATTCAGTATTCCTACACGACCTGCAAGCGTTTCACGGACATTTTTCATCATATCGTACTGCTGTGAACCGGTAAGCCAGAACTGACCGCATTCTTCGCTATTGTCGCAGATCACCTTTATCCGCTCAAAAAGCTGTGGAGCATACTGCACCTCATCTATTATCACAGGTGGCTTGTATTTCTGAAAGAACAATGCCGGGTCGCTTTGCGCAAGTTCCCTTGCCATTATATCGTCAAGGCTTATATATGTTCTTCCTGTGCCATCCGCAAGCTTTTTCAGCATAGTGGTTTTTCCGACCTGCCTTGCTCCGGTTACAAGAACTACTTTAAAGAAATTGCTCATTTCGCAGAATTTGCGTTCTGCTTCACGCTTGATATATTCCATATTGTGCGACACCTCTTACAGCTTAATTATGAAAATCTGAAGTTTACTTTATTTTATCATAATTATGCACAGCCGTCAAGAAAATACACCTTATTTTTATGAAAATCTAAACTCAACTTTAGATTTTCATAAATTTACTTATCTTCTCCGATTTTTCTGAGCATTATCTCAGGGTGAGAAGCGTGCTTGATAAGCTCGGCTCTGCTTATCTGATTATTTCTGTACATATGCATAAGGTACGAATCCATAGTGATCATGCCGGATTCGCCCGACGCTGTGATAACCGTGTCTATCTGGTGCGTCTTGGATTCTCTTATCATATTTCTGATAGCGTTGTTGCACTTCATTATCTCAAATGCGGGACGGAGTATGCCGTCCTCGCAGGGGATAAGCTGTTGAGATATTACCGAGCATAACAGCTGTGACAGCTGGATCCGCACCTGCTGCTGCTGGCTCGGCGGGAAAATATCGATAATTCTGTCTATCGTGTTCTGCGCTCCGACAGAGTGCAGAGTAGAAATTACAAGGTGACCTGTTTCAGCGGCGGTGAGCGCCGTGCTTATCGTTTCATAGTCACGCATTTCGCCGAGAAGTATTACATCGGGCGACTGGCGCAGGCAGGCTCTCAGTGCTACGATATAGCTCTTGCTGTCGCTGCTTATTTCACGCTGGCTGATTATGCTCTTCTTGTTCTTGTGAAGATATTCTATAGGATCTTCGAGCGTTATGATATGGCTGTTTCTCTGCTTGTTTATCTCGTCTATTATGCAGGCAAGCGTTGTGGATTTACCGCCGCCGGCAGGACCTGTAACAAGCACAAGACCCTTCGTTCTCGAAACCGTATCGGTGATTATTTCGGGCAGAATGTTGAGTTCTCTGTAGTCGGGTATGTCAAACTCAACTACACGGATAACCGCCGCCATTGTTCCTCTCTGCTTGTATGCGCTGATACGAAAACGGCTCAGTCCCTTTACGGATACGGAAAAATCATCATCGCCCGTTTCCTCGTACTTTGAAATATCTCTTCCTGCAAGGCGGTATATCTCTTTTACCAGTCTTTCCGCTTCGGCGGGAAGTATGATATCATCGCTTTCTTTTGTAATTATGCCGTTTTCCTTATACGACACGGCAAGTCCCGATATGAGAAATATATCGGAGGCTTTCTTTTCGACTGCGCCTTTAAGTATTTCCATCAGTTCCATAATTTTATTCCTTTCATACCGGTAAACTTTCGCCGTTCCATATCGGCAATGAGTTTTCTTCTTCGTAATAATTGTTGCTTACTGTTTTCCAACCTGTAACGCTGAGTGTTCCGTCACTGTACTGCGCTTTGCACACAAGCTTGCTTAGACTGTTTATATCCTCGCTCCACGAGAATGTCAGCGCCTGATTGCCGCGTCCTCCGCCGCTTACTTCAAAGCCCTGCTCTGCCGCCGCCGCGGATATATCTATTATTGTTTCGTCATTTACAAGAGCATACAGCTTGTCGAGCCTTTCGGTCGCCTTTACATCTGCGGCATAATACTCTTCCTGCGCTGTGCTGAGTTTTTTTGCTCTGTCAAGATCCTGCCTTACCGTGACAAGGCACAGCACCGACAGAATGACCGTTGCAAGCACCACGAATATAACAAGCAGTGACGATATGCCAACGCTGTTAAGGCTTTTTCCGCCCGGTTTGCTTTTACCGTTATTCAAGGTCAGCCCTCCTTGCGCTTGTTATAGTGATATATGTATATTTGCTGTCATATGCGGTAATATCGAGATACTGCATACTGCCGTCAATGCGCTCCGACAGTTTTATCTCAACATCGCCGTCTGTATATAATTTTTCGAGCTCTGCTATATCCGTTCCGCTTTTATAGCACTCTGCTATGTCGGCAGTCTTTATCTGTGCGTCCGACAGCCGCTCGGCATATCTCATCTCGCTTGCCGCTATTCCTACAACCCTGACGCAAGCCGCCGCACAGACCGCAAATACGGCTATTACTATCAGCAGTTCAACCAGGAACGCGCCGTTTCTGGAACGTCTTTTCATGCTCATACGCCGACCGCCTTTCCGCCGTGCAGGCTGTAATGTGATGAAGTCGTAACACCGTCGCACGTTACGGTAAAGCAAACGGTTCTGCCGTCCGTTTCGGCGGTGAAGCTATCGGCAGGCAGAAGCGTATTGCCGCTGTCTTCACTGAACGGCGCGTCATAAGGCACGAACAGCTCTTTCAGTTCTCCGCCGTATGCGTATATATAGGTCATGTACTTCTCACCGTCTATCATATCGGCAAAGCTGAGGTACTGGGTATCACCCGATTTTCCGACCGATATATCCGCGTCATCATAGCTCCTCAGCTTCTGGAGTACCAGCGTCTGCGCGGTAGCTGTATCAAAGCGCTTGCCGATATCATTGCCGAGCCTTTTATATACTCTTGCAAATGCAAGTACCGACGCTAAAAGACAACATACGAACAATACGAATACAGTCAGCACAAAAACCATATCAATACCGCTTTTATTCGATTTTATCGTTTTTGAACGACTACGGAACATACCGTCCTCCTATTTTGCTATAACTCTTATCTCAGGCATTATATTTGATGAAACCGGGCTGTAATGCACAATGCACTCGTTTTCATCTATATGCAGATTGTAATTGTCTATAAGATATTGCAGGCTGTCGGGATAAAATCCTTCCACCGCATAACACTCGGTCGCCGCACGGCGCACGCCGCTTTCAACAATATTGAGGTTTTCGCTTTTGCGGTTATTATTGCTGTCGGTTATCGACACGGCAACTATGGCAACTGCCGCCGCCGAAAGCACGACCGCCGTGATCGCATCGCGTACTATATAAAATGCGCTTGTATACTTTCTCATTTTTGTCACCCTATAACTGTCATAACACCCATCAGAGGTATCATTACCGACAGGAGTATAAATCCTACAGCCACTGCCATTATGATAACCATAGTCGGCTCAAACCTTGCCACAGCGTTCTGGATAACGGCGGAAACCTTCTTTTCCGCATTGTCCGCAATTGTTGCCATTGTTTTGTCAAGCGTGCCTGTGCTGAACGCTATGCTTATCATTCTCATATTGACTGCCGAGAAAATTCCTGTTTCGCTCAACGCCTCAACAAACGCCTTTCCGTCTGTCATCTTTTGGCGGCACTCGGTGAGCTTTTCACGCATATAGTCGTTTTCAAGCAGATTTTCGCACATATCCAGAGATTCGTCAATATCCATACCGCTTGAAAGAGTCATAGACATAGCCGCAGAAAATCTTGCGGCATATAAAGTCTTTGCCGTTTTCGTATGTGAAACTGCATGAATGACAGCTTTTCTGAACGGTCTGACAAGATTGTAAAGCAATACGCCGAGTATTATGATAAATGCCAGTGTTCCTATTATGAACACTGCAACATTGCTTATTACGCCGCCTGCGTTCATTATCTGTTGTGCGCTGCCCGGGAGCGTAAGTCCGAGCTGTGCAAAAACATCTGCAAATATCGGCAGCACATACACCGACAGCAGTATGATCACCGCAAATACAACTATAAGCAGTATGGCAGGGTATGTGACCGCACTTTTTACCGATATGCTTATTTCTTCTATCCCTGCATAATACTCAGAAAGCGACGCAAATACCGTGTCGAGTCTGCCTGTGGTTTCGCCGACTTCAATCATTTTCAGAAAATAGTTAGGGAATACGCCGGTTTTTGCAAAAGCCTTTGTGATACTGCTTCCTTGTTCGACAGAGCCGAGTATCTTTTCCAGTAGAGCCGCCTTATGCCTGTCCTCATCGTCCTGAAGAATAACCAGTATCCCGTCGGTTATCGTAAGTCCCGAACTTACAACCGATGCAAGCTCGGAGCAGAGTATTGAAATATCCTCATTTGAAAGATAATGTTTCTTGCTCATTTTTTCCTCCGTATCAATAGTAATACATTACCGAATAGTTACTGCCGTTTGAAATAAAATCGACAGTATTTTTATAGTCGGCGTCATCCTTTGCACTTGCCGCAAAGGTCGGGTCCATTCTGTTCCAGCTGTTGCCGTCAAAATAGATATATCCGTCTATCCATCCGCTACCGTCAACATATACGCTTATCCACGCATGATAAACATCGCCTGCGTATCCGACAACTACTTTTGTCGGTATCTTCTGTGAGCGGAGCATCGCCGCCATCAGTGAGGCATAATCAAAGCATATTCCGCTTTTATTTGCAAGCACCGTATCCGGAACGGGTATATAACCGTTAGCGCCGTTTTCGGCAGTGGAAACATAGCTGATATTATTTATCACATAGTCGTATATTGCCGCCGTCTTTGCGATAGTGTCCTTGTTTCCGCCGCAAAGCTTTGACGAAAGCGCCACGCAGGAAGAACCTGCATCGTACATACAGAACTGGTTCGGGGTGAGGAACGGCAGAAAGCTGTCCGCTACCGATACACTCAGCGACTGCTTGAACATTACCGTACCCTTGCCCGCACTCGTGACTTTCAGCACGTTTACCGTGTAATTGCCGCTACCCTCTGTCAGCGGTATTACTTCATAATTTCCCGAACTGTTAAGCTGGAATGTATAGCGGACATTTATATCATCGGCGTTTACAAGTATTCTGTAACTGCCGCTCATCGCCTTTTTGAGCTTTATCATAAGATAGCCCTGCGACGCATTCGACGCGTCTATGATCGCGTCGTCATTGCTGTATACCTTTTTTTCGTCTGCCGTCGGGGTGATTATATACGACGGTGACGGCTCAGTCTGAGGTGGGTCGGTCCGAGGCGGCTTGGTCTGCGGCGGGTCGGTCTGCGGTGGATCGGTTTCGGGTGCTTTTGTAGTCGGCGAGGCGGTCTGCGGCTCTGTCTTGGGAGCTTCGGTGTCCGGCGCTTTTGTCGTTTTCGGTGTGGTGTCGGGCGGTGCGGTCGTTGTCTGTTTTGTTGTAGTGGTTGTTTCAGTGGTTTGCTCGGATGTAACAGATGTTGTTATCTCAGGCGTTGTCTGTGATGCTGTGGATATTTTTACGGTAGTGGTTACTGACGTGCTTGTGTCTGCGGACGATACGGTCTGTCCGTCACCGCTACAGCCGCCGAGAACGGCACACAGTGCGATTATTCCGCCTGCAATAACCGCAGCCAGTCTATAGCTTTTCATATGCCGCCCCCTTCCGGAATACAAAAATTACATATATTTTAAGTATATCACAATATGCGGCGAATGTCTATCGGTTACAAAAAGAAAAAGCCGCGATTTTTCATCACGGCTTCATTTACTGCTATATAATCATATATTCTCGGCTATCTTGTCGCCCATCTCGGAGCATGAGAGCAGTGTCATACCCTCACTTATGATGTCGCCTGTGCGGTAGCCGTCCTTAAGTACCTTGCTTACTGCGTTTTCAACTGCGTCTGCTTCCTTTACCATATCAAAGCTGTAACGGAGCATCATTGCGGCTGAAAGGATAGTAGCTATGGGGTTTGCCTTGTTCTGACCGGCAATATCGGGAGCTGAACCGCCGCTCGGCTCGTACAGGCCGAACTTTGTTTCGTTCATGCTGGCTGACGGGAGCATACCTATAGAACCTGTGATCATACTTGCTTCATCTGAGAGGATATCGCCGAACATATTTTCAGTTACCATAACGTCAAACTGTGCGGGATCCTTTACAAGCTGCATTGCGCTGTTGTCAACGAGCATATGCTCAAGAGTGACCTCGGGATAATCCTTCGATACTTCTGTTACGACCTTTCTCCACAGTCTTGAAGAATCAAGAACGTTAGCCTTATCAACGCTTGTTACTTTCTTTCTTCTCTTCATTGCAACGTCAAATGCCTTGATAGCGATTCTGCGGATCTCTTCCTCGCTGTATGTAAGAGTATCGGTAGCTGTCATAACGCCGTTTACTTCTTCAGTCTTTCTTGCACCGAAGTAAAGACCGCCTGTAAGCTCACGCATTATCAGCATATCAAAGCCCTTAGCGCTTATCTCCGTCTTTAAAGGGCAAGCGCCTGCAAGCTCAGGATAAAGCAGACAGGGACGGAGATTTGCGAACAGTCCGAGCGCCTTTCTTATTCCGAGCAGACCTGCTTCGGGGCGCAGATTTGCGGGGAGCTTATACCAGGGTGATGTTGTTGTGTCACCGCCGATAGAGCCCATAAGTACAGCGTCTGATGCTTTGCAGGCGGCTATCGTTTCGTCTGTCAGCGGTACGCCGTTTGCGTCTATTGAGCATCCGCCCATGAGTAACTGTGTGTAGTTGAACTTGTGACCGAATTTTTCGGCTACCTTGTCGAGTACTTTCATACTCTCGGTAACTATCTCAGGACCTATTCCGTCGCCCTTGATAACGGCTATGTTCTTTTCCATAGGTAATATCCTTTCTATGAGCTTAAAGCTCTATTCTGTATAAAGCTGATTTTCCCTCAGCCTTTTCAAAGCCGAATTTTATAAGAAAACGTTCTGCCATTTCATTGTCGGGGGTAGCTACGGCATATTTATATCCGCAGGCACGCATTGTTCTCAGCGTGTAATTGAGCAGTTTGCGGGCTACGCCGTAATGCCTTTTATCCTCACGGACAAACAGTTTTTCAAGTACGACCTCGCCGCTTATACTGCCGGGCTTTTCGGTTGTTATGCAGACTGCGCACAACTCATCGTCCGTGTACAGTCCGAAACCGTGCAGTTTTACCGATATATCACGATAGCCCTGCTCCTGCAGTTCTCTGTCGGATAACGCTTTTATATCTACCCTCATGGCATAACGCTTTCTGCGGTCTTACTTCTTCAATGAGTTCAGCAGACCGCCCTTGTTGATTATATCCTTGATAAATTCGGGGAAAGGTTCAGCCTTGTATGTGCAACCCTTTGTAACATTGGTGATAATGCCTGTGTCAAAGTCGACCTCGACCTCGTTGCCGTTCTCAATATCCTTAGCGGCTTCATCGCACTCCAGGATAGCAAGGCCGATGTTTATCGCGTTGCGGTAGAAAATTCTTGCGAATGTGCTTGCGATAACGCATGAGATACCGCTTGCCTTGATTGCAATAGGTGCGTGCTCTCTTGAGCTTCCGCAACCGAAATTCATATTGGCAACTATTATGTCGCCTTCCTTGACGTTCTTTACAAAGTCCTTGTCGATATCCTCCATACAGTGGCTTGCAAGCTCTTTATGGTCGGCTGTGTTAAGGTATCTTGCAGGAATGATAACGTCGGTATCTACGTTGTCACCGTATTTATGTACTGTACCGTGTGCCTTCATATATGTCTTTCCTTTCTTATATCTCAAAATCTACGCAGCTGCGTCTTGCCGTGTAGGGTCTTACCGTACTGTCGGCAACCTTGACGTGTTCGGGGTGGGTCGAATAGCCCTTTAACGCTTCAGCACTCTCAAATGTGCTGTCAAGCATAAGATCCCCTGTGGAAGAGCCCAGAATATCTGTGATTACCTTTATCTCAAGAAGTCCGTCTATCTTACCTGCAAGGCTTTCAAGCCCCTGCTTTATAAGACGGCATCTTTCCTTTTTTTCTTCCGATGTCAGCTCGTCTTTTAAGTTCCAGATTATTATATGCTTTACCATATTTCCACCTTACTTGATGCCTGTTATCTTGCCTGCTATCGCACTTGCCGCCGCAACTGCCGGGCTTGCAAGATAAACCTCGCTGTCAACGTGTCCCATTCTGCCGACAAAGTTTCTGTTTGTGGTAGAAATCGCACGCTCGCCTGCCGCAAGTATACCCATGTGACCGCCGAGGCAGGGACCGCAGGTAGGAGTAGAAAGTACGCAACCTGCATTTACGAATATCTCTGCAAGACCTTCCTTGATGCACTGAAGGTAAACCTTCTGAGTACCGGGGATAACGATACATCTTACGCCCTTTGCAATGTGCTTATCCTTGAGTATTTCAGCGGCGATACGCATATCGCTTATTCTGCCGTTTGTACATGAGCCGATTACAGCCTGGTCGATCTTTATGTCTTCTGTTATCTCGTCAACTGTCTTTGTGTTTTCAGGCAGATGAGGGAATGAAACCGTCTGCTTTATTGTTGACAGATCAATGTCGATAACTCTTGAATATACTGCGTCATCGTCAGCCTTGAAAATATCAAAGTCACGGTCTGCTCTTTCCTTCATATATGCCATTGTTATCTCGTCAACTTCAAATATACCATTCTTTGCGCCGGCTTCGATAGCCATATTTGCGATACAAAGTCTGTCGTCTATCGAAAGGCTCTTCAGTCCTTCGCCTGTAAATTCCATAGACTGATAAAGTGCGCCGTCAACGCCTATCATACCGATTATGTGAAGAATAACGTCCTTACCGCTTACATACTTATTGAGCTTGCCTGTAAGGTTGAACTTTATAGCGGAGGGAACCTTGAACCACGCTTCGCCTGTTGCCATACCTGCCGCCATATCGGTCGAACCTACACCGGTCGAGAATGCGCCGAGTGCGCCGTATGTACAGGTGTGGCTGTCTGCGCCTATGCACAGCTCGCCGGGACCTATAAGACCTTTTTCGGGGAGAAGTGCGTGTTCGATGCCCATATCGCCTACATCATAATAATTTGTAATATCATATTTTCCTGCGAACTCTCTGCACTGCTTGCACTGAGTAGCCGCCTTGATATCCTTGTTGGGTGTGAAGTGATCCATTACAAGAGAGATCTTATCCTTGTTGAACACACCGCCGAAACCCGCCTTGTTGAACTCGTTTATCGCAACTGGGCTTGTAATGTCGTTACCGAGTACCATATCGAGCTTTGCTCTTATCAGCTGTCCCTCTCTTACGCTTTCAAGTCCTGCGTGCTTTGCCAGTATCTTCTGGCTCATAGTCATGCCCATGTGTTGTTCCTGCCTTTCTGACTTCTGCCCCATATAGAGGCTGTATATCTCATAATTATTTCCGTTTATCAGTCACGTTCAAGAGCTGAGATACCTGTTCTCACAAGCTCCTTTACGCCATAGGGCTGTAACAGTCCTATGAACGAATCTATCTTTTCGGGTTCGCCCGTAAGCTCAAGCATAAGTCTGCTTTCGGCTACGTTTACAACCTTTGCTCTGAAAAGGTTTGCGATCTCGATCACCGGCTGACGTGACGCAGGGCCGTTACCGACCTTCATAATGATATGCTCACGGCATACGGCATCGCGCAGTACCTTTACTTCCGATACGTCATAGAGCTTGCGGAGCTGTTTTACCAGCTGTTCCATCACGCCCTCGTCGCCCTCTGCGACTATTGTCATACGGGAAATACCGAGGTTTTCGGTTTCCGCAACGTTAAGACTTATTATATTATATCCTCTGCGGCTGAACAGACCTGTTACTCTGCCGAGTACGCCGATACCGTTGTTCACGCAGACGGAAATTACGTTTCTCTCTGTCATTTTTCTGCCTCCGTTCAGTCGTCGATCTCTATCTCAAGGATAGGCTCTGTTATGGATTTTCCTGCGGGTACCATAGGCAGAACGTTTATATCCTTGTCAATTCTTGCTTCTATAAGTACAGGAGCTGTCTTTGAAACCTCAAGAGCCTCACGCAGTATCTCTTCGCACTTGTCCTCGCTGTCTATAACAAACGACTTTATGCCGAACGCCTCGCCTAGCTTCATATAGTCTGTCGGGCGGTCGAGCGTTGTCTGTGAAAATCTCTTTCCGTAGAACAATCTCTGCCACTGGCGTACCATACCGAGAACGTTATTGTTTATAACAAGCTCAACAACGGGTATATTGTGCTTTGATAATGTTACAAGCTCGTTTAAGTTCATATGGAAACTTCCGTCGCCTGCAACGTTTACGACTGTCTTGTCGGGATTGCCGCACTTTGCACCGATAGCCGCGCCAAGACCGTATCCCATAGTACCGAGACCGCCGCTTGTGATAAGCTGGTGTGGGTGCTTGTATGCGTAATACTGAGCCGCCCACATCTGTGACTGACCTACTTCGGTCGCAATAAGCGCTTCGCCGTTTGTCAGCTTGTCAAGCGTTTCTATAAGGTGCTGAGGGGTCAGCGTAAGCTCCTCTGTGCCCTTCTGTCTGCACTCATACTGCTTTTCCCACGCCTTTATCCTGCCAATCCAGTCGGTGTGCGACTGCTGAGGGATTATCTTTATCAGCTTTTTCATCACATCGGTGCTGTCGCCGATAACCTGATGATAAACCTTGATATTCTTGTTTATTTCGGCAGGGTCGATATCTATATGGAGAACCTTTGCGTCGGGCGCAAAAGTCTTAGGATTACCTATTACTCTGTCGGAAAATCTCGTACCCACAGCAATGAACAGATCGCAGTTCTTTATAGCCTCTGCCGCTGTCTTTGTTCCGTGCATACCGAGCATACCCATATATCTGCTGTCGGTTTCGTCAAAGCTTCCCTGTCCCATAAGCGAAGATGATACAGGAGCGTCTATAAGCTCTGCAAAAGCCTTTAATGTCTTTGCACCGTCGTCGCCGTAGATACCGCCGCCTGTGTAGAGGAACGGACGTTCTGCGCTCTTTATAAGCTCTGCCGCCTTTGCTATGCAGTCGTCCTGGTGCATAGTTACATTTACGGTATAAGGCTTCAAGGGCTTGTTTACAAACTCAGCCTTCTGTGCCGTTATATCCTTGGGAACATCGACAAGAACGGGACCTTTTCTGCCACTTCCTGCTATGTAGAATGCTTCACGCAGTGTATCGGCGAGCTTGTTTACGTCCTTTACTATGAAATTATGCTTTGTTATCGGCATTGTAATGCCTGTTATATCAACTTCCTGGAAGCTGTCAAGTCCTAAAAGCGAGCAGGCAACGTTACCCGTAATAGCTACCATAGGAACGCTGTCCATATATGCCGTTGCGATACCTGTTACAAGGTTTGTCGCACCGGGACCCGATGTAGCTATAACAACGCCTGTCTTGCCCGTCGAACGTGCATAACCGTCAGCAGCGTGACTTGCGCCCTGCTCGTGCGCTGTCAGAACGTGATGTATTTTGTCGCTGTAATTGTATAAGCTGTCATAGATATTCAGAACTGCGCCGCCGGGATAACCGAAAACGGTGTCAACGCCCTGCTCTATCAGACATTCGCAGATTATATCTGCACCCGTCAGATTTCTCATTTCTTTCATTCCTTTTTCTTTCCACTTGAATTATTTATAGTCACGGATAAAAAATCCTATCGTTTTATTTTAACACTATATAGCGTTTTTGTCAATGGTGAAACCGCATTATAAAGCAAGAAAGGGACACCGCAAGGTGTCCTTTCGTAATATTCTCAGTGTATCTCCACGCCTGTGAAGTAATGCTGTAATATCTGCTTATAAGTATAGCCGTTTTCGGCAAGCGCCTTTGCGCCGTACTGTGACATACCGACGCCGTGACCGTGACCGTAAGTTGTGAAGATGAACTTATCGCTGTTTTTATCGTATTTCAGCTCAAAAGCCGCACTCTTCAGTGAATAGCCGAGCACCGTTTCTCTTATCACTCTGCCGTCTATCGTTTTGCCGTTGGCTTTTGTCATACCTCCGACAGATATTGACGTTACCCAACCGTGTTCCCTGTCATTAAGTCTTGAGTTGATTTTAAACCATGTGGAAGGATCGCCGGTAAGGGTAATACCGAGAGTATTCTGTACCGCATTCTTCATATAGTCCGAAGAATAGCTGTCGGTACTTCCCCAGTTCGGGTCGGTCGTCTTGTCAAGCGGACAGTCAACGCTCACAAGGTACGGATAATCAACGCCCCATACATTCTTTGCGCTGTTGGTATAACCGCACGACGACGCAAAGAACACGCTCTGTATCATCTCACCATTATAATAGATGGCTTCGCCGAGCACTTCGTCAACAAGCTTGTATATCCTGTCGTAAACGTCGGTTTTAAGCGCGGTTGTCGGGCGCAGACCCATTTCATTCTGCTTTTTGATATATGTATACTCGGCTACCGCCTGTGCCTTTACCGCTTCATCGGGGAACTCATTCCATATCTCGCCGACTACCGCTCTTGCGATTATCTCCCTTGCACCTGCCGTGTAATACGAGCCTGTTACCTGGTCGTATACGGTGAGCTGTTCCTCATCGGAATCAGGCGCAGGTGCCGATGCAGATGTCGTTGCCGCTGTTGTGGTTGTAGTCGTTTCGGGAGCAGGGGTTGTTGCCGCAGTCGTTGTGGTTGTTGCAACGGTCGTTGTTTCGGGAACTACAACGGCATTATCGACCGATGTTGCCGCGGGTGCCACTATGCGTTTCTTTGTTGTGGTAGTGGTAGTTTCTGTCGTGGTTGCCGCTGTCGTCTGTGCCTTAACGTCACCGAGCGCGGGCTTCTTGTCGCTCTGAAGTTTTATAGTTGTGGTTTCGGGAGTTTTCTGCGTCTGCTCAGGTGTTGTCACATCGGGTATGGATACTTCTATCTCTCTGTCGTTGTCTGCACTGACGTGTACTACCTGGACTATTCCGAACAGGTATATGTATATGCAGGCTATTACAAGCGCCAGCAGTATCTTGCCTATAGATGCCTTCTGCATCGGTACCACTCCTTTACATTTAACTTATTTATTCTTCTGGGTTGTCCGCTTACTGTTAATTTTCGTTATCGCTGTCAGCGGATATAAAAGAACTGTCTTTCTTGAATCCCTCTATCCATGCGGGGTCCCAGTATCTTCCGCTCCACTCTGTACCATAGTAGTAAAGCTCTCTCATCGTCTTGCAAAGCTTGGGGTCGGGGTTGCGCTTGAAGCTTGCTATCTCATCTGACGTAAACTCGTCCGATTCGCCCTCGCGTACCTTTCGTGCGACAATTACTATACGCATATCGTAAAGTCCGACCTCGAACTCGCAGGTAGACAGCGTAAGGAATTTATCGCCGTATTTCATATCAACGCCCGTGAAGAATTCACTTCTGTCAAGGCATTCCGATGTGAAGTAGTTGAACTCGTCCCTGTTTGCAAAGTTGAGAAGTGCGGGATAGTTGAACACATCGCCGTACTCTTCTCTTGTATTTAACAGCATTACCGAGAATATCTTGTATTTTGCCTTTTCGTACAACGTGTTGAACTCGATAACAGGGTGTGCTTTCAGAAACTCAAGGCTCTTGTCAAGGTCAACTCTTCTGTACTCGGTTATTTCGGCAAAGAAGTTTTCGGTACGCAGATTATGACCGTACAGTATCGTATTTGCAGATGTTTCGCCGGTGTTCTTGAACTCGTTTTCGTAATCGGCAAATATTGTACCGTTCTTGCTCGGATTACCGTAAAAGTCTGTTTCAAGATAGTAGGTGTTGTCCGTACCCTGTACTACAGGATAGTTTACATTAATGCCGTTTATGCTCAGCCAGCCTACAAAATCGTTGTTTATTGCGTAAAAAGGCGCATATTCGGTATTTATGGCTTTTTCCGGGAGCTTTTCTATCTCAGCGGCTGTCGGTTCGTGCTCACCAAGCTGTAAGATACTGCTGCGGTATTCGGCGCTCTCGCGCTTTGGCTTGAACAGATATGTATCTATTATTATCAGCACCGCTACACACAAAGCGATTATAGATACAAGAAATACTATCTTTCTTATTATCTCACCTATGCTGTCACCTTTCCACGGTATCAGTCCCTTGAATATGGCAACGAATGCGTTTTCCTTTTTCTTTTTCTTCTTTTTCTTGTTCTTGTTTGATGATACTATGACCGACTTGTAATCAGGCATTTATGTTACCTTCCTTTTGAAATTGTGTTTTTATATCAGCTGTTCTTTTTGGCTTTATAGCCCTTCAGCAATGCAGGATCCCATTTGCGTCCTCCCCATGAGCCGCCGTAAACGCTGTACCAGTAATCATAATAGAGAGGATCGGGATTTATCACCGTTTTGGAAACGTCAACGGACGGATCTTCGCCGTTCCTCACTCTTCTCGCATAAAGGACGTATCTTATGTTCTTGCTCTTTCCGAAAGGAAAATCGCAAGTTGAGAGCGCTATTACCTCATCGCCGTATTTCAGATCGACCTGCGGTGTGAAGATAAAACTGCGGTCGAGAACCTGTGCGTAATAATCGATAAATTCCTGCTTGTTTTTGAAAGTGTACGGTGCAGTGTAATAGAATACCTCGCCGTCCTCTTCATCGACATTTACCTGCATCATGGCAAATATCTTGTACAGACCTTTTTCATATAATGTATCGAACTGTATCACAGGGTGGTTATCGTACATATCCCTGCCGTAATACAGGACATCGAACTTGTTTACATCGCGGAAAAAAGTCCCGTTTGACATATTGTGACCGTACAGAAGAATATTAGGCGAGCGGTAATCGCTTCCTATATGAGCGCAGTACTCGGCGGTGATACACCCCGAATAGCTGTATTCCCCGTAAAAGTCGTGCTTGAGCCAGTACATATTCTTTTCGTATACTTCCGCATAATTGACAGGTTTAGTCGGATCAAAGCCTTTACTCTGCACTACCGGATAGTCTACATTGGTACCGTCGATTTTCAGCCATCCGACCATATCATGGTTTTTATCGTACCATTCTTTATATTCGGGCAGTATGGACGGTTTTCTCTTCTCCGTCACAACAGGTTCGGCAGGTATGTCCACCGTGAGAGGGCAGGTGTAATCGATCATATCCGGCGGTATCGGCGTTTCGGTAAGCTTAAGTATCAGCATTATGCCGACCGCTATCAGCCATACCGTGCAGGCACCGAGCGCAAACCACAGTACCCATCCGCCTATAACAGGCTGTTTTGCCGCTTGTGGTGTTGCGGGCAGATTTTCATTGTGTTCTTCTTCCAAAACCTCACCGCCTCCCGTAACGTCATACGTCAATCAATAATAATCATAACCGTCGTCGTAATTGTCGCCGTTGTTATAATCGTATACCCCGTCCTGATCGTTTATGTCATCTATAAACGTGTAACCGTCCTTTTCAGCGTCTTCGGCTGTATAGCTGAGCAGTTTTCTTCTGTCCCAGTTGCTCTGCGACCAGTCATAACCGCCGCCTATATTATCATATACCCACTGCCAGCGCTTGACATAGGTATTTACCGTTGCCTTGCTTACATCAACATAGGTGCTTTCACCGGGACGTACCTTTCTTGCAAATATAGCAAGTCGTACATTGTCCATATCCGAGCGGAAAGGCCAGTAGCAGGTAGACAGCGTAAGAATGTCGTCACCGTACTCTATATCAACATCGGTGAAAATATCGCTTCTGTCCATAAGATCTATTATGAAGTGGTTGAAATCGTCACGTGAGGTGAAATCGTGCTTGTTGTTGTAGTTTGAATATACCTCGCCGTACTCCTCGTAGATATTGAACAGACCTATACCGAATATCTTCCACTCTGCTTCTTCATAAAGAGTATTGAAAGTTATCGTGGGGTGATCCTTGTAGAACTGCATTGACGGTGAATCGTAACTGTCGTATAGCGTTCTCCAGTATTCGCTCAGGCACGCAAAGAACGTACCTACAGCCATATTGTGACCGTACAGCACTAAATTGCCCGAATTTCCGTCTGGGGAAACCACACAGTTGCAGTCCATCATTACCGAGCCGCTCTTGCTGGGCTCGCGGTAAAAGTCGTGGGTCAGATAATAATCGTTGTCTGTACCCTTTACAACGGGATAATCTATAGCCGTACCGTCTATTTTGAGATAACCCACCGTGTCGGGGTTTATCTCAAGAAGTTTCTTGAATGACGGCAGGACTTCCTTACCAGATCCGTTGTTGCCGCCGTCGGGAATATATATATCCGATATACCCTGGCTTCTCCACTGGTCACGGAACATCATGAATATATCCGATACAAGCGGTATCGCAGTAGCCAGGAATACAATCAGTGCTACAAGAAATACAAGCTTTCTTACTATTACGCCCGCTCCGTCGCCTTTCCACGGAATAATGCCCCTGATAAGTCTTTTCCAGAAACCGGGCTTTTTTGTAGCCACACCGTTACGGCGCGGATACTTCTCCATATATGTTGTCATTTTTGCTCCTTAGTTTTGCCGCGTTGTTCATTCGGTCTTGTCGGGGAATGAGTAGCCGTCACGCTTTGCGTCATCGGCTGAATAGCTGAGCAGTTTTCTTCTGTCCCATGTGCTCATAAACCAGTCATAGCCGTTGCTTACCTTATCATACACCCACTGCCAGCGTCTTACATAGGTATTTACTTCTGCCTTGCTGACATCGACGTCTTTGCTTTCGCCCTCGCGTATCTTTCTTGCGAACACGGCAAGTCTTACCGTTCTGTCACTGCCCTCATAAGGCCAGCAGCAGGTTGAAAGCGTCAGTATATCATCTCCGTACTTTAAATCAACATCGGTGAAGATATCGCTTCTGTCCATTATATTTATCATAAAGTCGTTGAAATCATCTTCCGAGGAGAAGTCGTATTTCAGATTATAACCGTACACCTCGCCCCTTGACTCGTCAACGTTATATATGCCAAAGGCAAATATCTTCCACTCTGCCTGTTCATACAGCGTATCAAACCTGATGATCGGGTGCTCTTTATAGAACGACTTAGAGCCTTCCGGGTACTGGTCATACATAGTACGCCAATATTCGTTCAGCGGGGCAAAAAATGTGCCGACAGCCATATTGTGACCGTAAAGTATAAGATTTCCCGAATGACCCTGAGGAGTTACCTTATTATGATAATCCATCATAATAGTGCCGCTCTTGCTCTCGTTCTTATAGAAATCATGAGTGAGATAAAAGTCGTTGTCTGTAGTCTTTACAACAGGATAATCTACAAGCGTACCGTCTATCCTGATATATCCGACTGTATCGGGGTTGATTTCAAGCAGTTTCTTGAACGACGGAAGAATATCCATATTATCCTCAGGTACATCGGTATCGTCAAGCTTATACATCTGTGATACGCGGTTGCTTACCTGCTGGTCATTGAACATTGAAAGCAGCTCGCAAAGAAGCGGTATAGCTGTAGCAAGGAAAACTATCAAAGCAACTATAAATACGATTTTTCTTACTATAAGACCCGCATTGTCGCCTTTCCACGGAATTATGCTCTTAGCCATACGATAGAAAATGTTGTGCTTCTTTTCAGGAGTTTTATCTTCGTTGCTTTCTGAGCTGCCGGTATCATCTGTGTCTTCGGCATCGAAAATCTCAGCCTCGTTTTCATCATCGGCTTCATATTCCTCGGCGCTTTCTTCCTCAAAAGCCGCCTGTTCGTCAGATACTTCGTCCGCGCCCGAAAGCTCTTCGGATATGCTTTCACCATCTTCCGTGCTGTCCTCGTAAGACGCTTCCTGTGACAGAACCTCTTTATCCAACATATCGTTTTCGTCTGTACCTTCTTCAAGGCTCTCGGATATTGCCGCTTTTCTGTCTATATCGGCGAGTATCTCGTCAACGGTCTGTTTATCCGGGTCTTTTCTGAATTCGTTATCGTTTTCCATAACTGTCTCCTTGCCTGACTGAGCGTTCACGCCCGATAGTCCTGCTGTTACTGTTCTGTCTGTATTACTTCTGCCGCCCATTCCAGTACGGCAAGCACTGTGCTTTTTCTGATATATTCTCTTGCGCTTTCATCGCCGCTGAGTGACGGGTCGGTATAAACAAGCTTTGCTTTAACTCCGTCCTTTGTGCTCACTCCGACATAAACCGTTCCGACAGGGGTATCGGCAGTGCCGCCTGTAGGGCCTGCCACTCCTGTAACCGATACGCCAATGTCACTGCCTGCGGTTTTTCTTACTCCCTCAGCCATTGCCGATGCGGTTTCAGCGCTTACCACACCGTATTTTTCTATTATCCGGGGCGGCACGCCTATAAACTTTTCTTTGGCGCTTATGGCATAGGTGCAGATACTCATATCCATAACCGCCGACGAACCGCTTACCGAGGTTATCGCGGCGCTTATAAGTCCGCCCGTACAGCTCTCTGCACAGGCGATCTTCTTACCTTTGCCAACTAATAATTGTACTACATTTTCAGCTTTCTTGTCAATAAGGCACTGAAGCTCTCCGATACGGCTCATAAAGCCACATCTCCTTTTAAATTAAGGTTTATTCCTGTTCTTCCTTGTTTTCTATCCTGAACAGTTTTACGGTCGTACCCTCGACAGCCTTTTCGATAAGCGGAGCAAAGTCAAACGACTGTTCAGCCTTTATTACCTCGTCAAATACGGGGCGCGTCTTGGGGTGCTTGGGTGTGAATACCGTACAGCAGTCCTCATAAGGAAGAGTTGACGTTTCAAATGTATCTATCTTTCTTGCTATATCGATTATTTCCTTCTTGTCCATACCGATAACGGGACGGAATACGGGGTATTCTGCGGCGGCGTCGGTACACTGTATAGCCTTTAATGTCTGACTTGCTACCTGTCCCACGCTTTCGCCCGTTACAAGTGCGCCGTACTCGTTCCTTTCGGCGATTATGTTAGCGATCTTCACCATAAGTCTGCGCATTATGATAGTGAAGAACTCTTCAGGGCAGTTGTCCCTGAGCGCTTCCTGTATCTCGGTAAACGGTACACAGTAGAATCTTATATCTCCGCAATAGTTCGTCAGCTTTTCGCAGAGCGTTTCAACTTTCATCAGTGCACGCTCCGATGTGTAGGGCGGACTTACAAAGTGTATCCCGTCTACGATAAGTCCGCGCTTAGCCATCATATAGCCTGCAACGGGGCTGTCTATACCGCCTGAGAGCAGAAGCAGAGCCTTACCCGAACTGCCTACCGGCATACCGCCCGCACCGATTATACGCTCGGCGCTGACATATGCGCCCTTGTCCCTGATCTCGCACATTACGGTAATTTCGGGGTTGTGGACGTCTACCGACAGATGCGGATAAGCTTCAAGTATGGCGCCGCCGAGTTCTACCTGTATTTCCGGGGTTTTCATAGGGAACGATTTATCCGAACGCTTTGCGTCTACCTTGAATGTCTTTGCGTTTTTAAGAGCGTTTTCAAGATAGGGAATGCCTTGTGCCTTTATCTGCTCAAAGTCCTTTTCAAATACCGCACAGCGCTGTAATGCGCCGATACCGAATATGACCTTGAGTTTTTCCATAACCTCGTCAAGGTCGCATTCGCCGACCGGCTCTATGTAGATAGTAGACTGCTTTCTCATGTACTGAAATTTACCGCAGTGGCGCAGTCTTCTTCTGATATTCTTTACGAGTATATCCTCAAAAGTGCCTTTGTTAAGTCCTTTCAGTGCTATCTCGCCGTATTTTGCCATTATAAGTTCTTTCATTGTATGTTTCCTTTCCTGCGGCTTTTCTTTGTACGTCTGAAACGTGCAATGCCGTTTTCTATTTCATCACAGAGTGCGTCTATATCTTCTGTTGTCGTTTCCATTGAGAAGCTTACTCTTATCGTGCTGTCTGCTCTTTCTGCATTCATACCGAACGCATCGGGTACGGAACTTATTTTTCCCTTTGAACAAGCCGATCCGCTGCTGACGTATATCTCTTTTTCCTCGAGCGAATGGAGCATGATCTCGCTCCTTACGCCGAGTACCGAGAAGCTCAGAATATTATATACGCTGTTGTCGGGACTGTTTATATAAACGTCTTCCATCGCGGACAGTCTGCCGCGCAGATGTTCATTCAGCTCCTTATAATGCGTAAGGTCGGTCGGATATGCCTTTACAGCCGCCTCAAACGACGCAATAAGCTCTGTAGGCTCTGTTCCGGGACGCAGATTCTTCTGCTGACCTCCACCGTATACAAGCGGTGTGAATCTTATCTTATCCGCACAATACATTGCGCCGATTCCCTTTAAACCGTGGATCTTGTGACCGGACAGGCTGATCAGGTCGCCTTTAAGCGGCACTTTGCAGAATCCCTGTACGCCGTCTATATGAACGATAGTATCGTTGTTCACACTTTTTACAAGCCTGTACAGCTTTTCGGTATCGACTTTAAAACCGTTCTCGTTGTTTACCGCCATGCACGATACCAGGATAGTATCGGCTGTTACATTGTCGGCAATATACTGTTCAAAGTTATCGATAGCATCCTTAGGCGAAAGGCGGACTATTTCAAAGCCCTGTTTTTCAAGGCAGTCCATAGTTCTTGCAACCGACGGGTGTTCCATAGCCGTGGTGACGATCTTGTTTCCCCTGCGCTTATACGCGTCCGCTACGCCTCTTATCGCAAGATTGTTGCTCTCCGTTGCGCCCGATGTAAAATATATTTCTCCCTGAAGTCCCAGCTTTTTAAGAAGTGTTTTCTTTGCGCTGTTCATCAGCTTTTCAGATTCAATACCGAGCCTGTGAAGTGACGATACGTTACCAAAACAGTTCCGTGCTGTGTCTTCAACCGCTTTTATCGCCTGTTCACAAGGCTTTGTAGTGGCGGCGTTATCCAGATATATCAAATTTCTGTCTCCTTTTCATGAGGGCTTTGCCAACTTATCTATAGGACGTTGTCCTCTTGTCTATAGTCTTCTTAATTATACACCATTTTGCGATAAAAAAACAGGGTATATTCTGAAATTTTTATGAAAAAATAACCTTGTATAAGTTTTATCACTCTTTCTACGAAAGGACGAACATAATATGTATATTTCAAAACGCTGTTTTGTGCGGATAATCAGCTTTCTGACCGCAGTAGTAATCGCAGTCGGCATATCCGCCGCACTGAATATGAACAGTTCGGAACAGTACAAACGGAGTTTCGAGCAGAACATGACAAGAAACGTTGAGGATCTGTCTGCTGAGATCGACAATATCAAGAACACTCTTTACAAGGGTATGTACGCAGGTACGCCCGAAATGATGACCCAGCTTTCATCAAAGCTCTGGAGTGACGCGTCTACCGCAAAATCTTCGCTGGCACAACTCCCCGTTTCCGAACTTCATCTCGAAAACACCTATAAATTCCTGTCGCAGGTCGGAAACTTCTCCAAGAGCCTTGCCAAGCGTTATTCCGACGGCGAAACTCTTAGCGAGGACGACAGAAAATCACTGCAAATGCTCAGCGAATATGCTGACCGCCTTGCAGAAAATATGTGGAAGGTAGAAGAGCGCATAAACAACGGCGAACTGTCGTTTGAAAAGGCTGTAACCGAGGTGCAGGGTGCAGAGAACAACGAAGAGCCGTCATATATAACCGAGGGATTCACCGATTTTGAAGAGGGCTATGACAACTACCCCACCCTTATCTATGACGGACCTTTCTCCGACCATATACTCGAAAAAGAACCCGAAATGCTTAAAGAGGCAACCGGGGTAACGCTTTCGGACGCACTGAAAAAGGCTGAAAAGGCGTGCGGTACTACGGGACTTACTCACAGCGATTCAAATGACGAGCAAGGAAAAATGCCGTCATATATATTTACAAAGGATAACACCACAATTGCGGTAACAAAAAACGGCGGTTATCTCAGCTATATGCTCGGCGACAGAAAGGTTCCCACGCGCTCGCTTACTGCGCTTGAATCGGTCGGCAAGGCGAAAGAATATCTCACAATGCTCGGCATAAACCACATCACCGACACTTATTATGAGATAAGCGGCAACGTTTGCACTGTAAACTTTGCGGGAACGGAAAACGATATCATAATGTATACCGACCTTATCAAAGTTAGCGTTGCAATGGATAACGGCGATATTTTAAGCTTTGACGGCAGAGGATATATCACAAACCACAAAAAACGTAACCTGTCCGAACCGAAAATAACCGCAGAACAGGCAAGAAAGAAAATCTCAACCGAGCTTACCGTAACAGATACCTCGCTTGCGGTAGTGCCTTCTGCCGGTACGAACGAACTTTATTGCTATGAATTTCACTGTACTTCTCCCGACGGCAGGCAGATGCTCGTATATATCAACGCCGATACGGGCAAGGAAGAACAGATACTGCTGCTTGAAATCAGCGAAAACGGTACGCTGACCGTATAAAAGTAATACAAAAGACTGCAAATCTTAAATCGGATTTGCAGTCTTTTTTGTTTATTTTCTTGTTATCAGTTTTTGCATAGCAGGTAGCAGAACGTTCATATCGATAGGTTTCGGAACATGGTCGTTAATTCCTGCCTTGATTGCATTGTCCTTATCCTCGGAAAACGCATTGGCAGTGAGCGCTATTATCGGGATATTGGCTTTTTCAGGGTCGTCTATCCTGCGTATCTTGGTTGCGGCTTCGTAACCGTTCATTATCGGCATCTGGATATCCATAAGGATAATGTCATAATAACCATCGGGCGCTTTCTCAAGCATTTCCACGCACTCAACGCCGTCCTTGGCACGTTCGATTATAAGACCTTCATCGCTTAACAGCTCGGTTGCTATTTCGGCATTTATATTGTTATCCTCGGTCAGAAGTACTCTTCTTCCTTTAAGCAAAGTCTTGTCAATATCTGTATCGGCGCGTTTTGCCTTTGCTTCCTCTTCTGACGATATTCTGCACGGAAGTGACACGGTAAATGTCGAGCCTTCGCCTATTGCACTGCTGACGGTGATCTCTCCGCCCATAAGGTCGACCAGCTTCTTCACAATTCCCATTCCGAGCCCTGCGCCCTCAACGCCGCTGACTGTTGAAGTCCTCTCGCGCGAGAACGCCTCAAATATATGCGATATGTATTCTTCAGACATTCCGATACCGGTATCCGTTATCGAGAACACCGTATTGCATATATGCTCGTTTTCGCCGTTTTCCTGTATTATCGAGCAGGTTATCTCACCGTTTGCACCTGTGTATTTTATGGCGTTACTCATTATGTTCATAACGATTTCGGAAAAATTAGTTTCATCAATATATATGTACTTGTATTTTATATTCTTCCGCAGTGAAATTGTGAGCTTTTTCTTCTCAGCGGAATTTTCAAACATAGTTATGCAGGATGTGAACAAGTCATCAATATCATTTATCGAGTTTTCGATAACCGTCTTGTTGTTTTCGATCCTTGCAAGGTCGAGGACGTTATTCAGCAGCGACAGCAGTTTCTGTCCGCAGTTGCTGATATTGTCCATATACTCGCTGAGCTTGTCCGGCTCATTGAGATGACGCTTTGCAAGCTCGACATAGCCTGTTATGGCATTCATCGGTGTACGGATATCGTGCGATATATTGAACAGGAACGTGGATTTTGCCCTGTTGGCTGAATATGCAGCCTCTGCCGCTTCCTCAAGTATTTTCTGCTGTTTTTTCTGCTGGTTGTGATAATGTCTTATATAAGCGCAAATGCAGAACAGCAGTATAACTATCGCAACTATTCCGGCGGCACCGATTATCATAACGAAATTGTTACGTTCACTGATAAATACATAAATCGGTTCCATATCGGTCTCGATGCACAGTGCGCCGATGATCTCGTTACTTCCGTCATTTGCTCTGACGGGATAGCACGCTGTGAAGATATGACCCCACGTTGTATCGATTATCTCCTGCGAATAGACATTTTCCCCCGAAAGTGCCCTTTCAATATACGGTATCATTTCTTCTTCAATATATGTACCGGGATATGCAAAATCATCTGCACCTAAATCAAGCCCGTCCACAAGATAAATAAGTTTTCCCTCAGCGTTGCGTTTTGCGGTATAGAAGTATCTTGTCGAGTTCATATTTCGTATCTGATTGAGATATGACTGAAGCGTTTTGTAACGTTCGGTGTTCATATCGTCCACAGTATTTATCTCGGCAAAGTCCTCTCTGGTAAGCGTATCCGATACGCCCTTGTGCATAGCGTCGGTGCGCGAGCTGTTCTCTGCTATCGCATTATCCAGTATACTTTCATTATACATTTTCTGTAAGATATATGAATATCCTGCAACAAACAGCACACCTATAAGAACTATCAGAATAAGATTATAAATGCTGTATCTTGTCTTTGCTCCGCTTTTTTTCATCAAAATTCTTATTATTTAACCCCACTTTATATAACCCTCCGTGACAGCGTGGCTGTCGTTTTAACGGATCTCAAATATACTACAAAATCCGTATATCCTGTAAAAATTATATATAAGTAAAACCGCATTGTCAAGCAGATTGCAATAGTTTTGTCGCACTTTGCAAAAATAACCCCCGGTTTTTAAACCGGGGGTTGTATCATCTTATTTTAAAATTAAACTAAGATTGAGTGTTCATCGTTAGGATCGAACAGGTGTACCTTGTTAGGATCAAGAGCAAGCTTGATAACGTCCTGAGGACGAGCTGTACATCTGGGAGATACTCTTGCTGTCAGCGGGATACCTTCGCATGTGAGGTAGAGGTAAGACTCAGCACCCATCATTTCGGTAACATCTACTGTAGCTTCGATCATACCTGTCTTAGCGTTAGAGAGGAACATTTCTTCATCGTGAATGTTCTCGGGACGGATACCAAGGATAACTTCCTTGTCAACATAGTACTTGAGAGCTTCTGTATCTGTCTTAGCACCGGGCAGTTCAACATAGAACTTTCTGCCTCTTGTTGTCTTTGTATCTTCTGAACCGAATTCAACTGTGTACTTGCCGTTGAGCATGATGAGCTTAGCATTGATGAAGTTCATCTGAGGTGAACCCATGAAACCTGCAACGAACTTGTTAACGGGGTTCTCATACAGGTTGATAGGTGAGTCGATCTGCTGGATGTAACCATCCTTCATAACAACGATTCTGTCACCCATTGTCATAGCTTCGATCTGGTCATGTGTAACGTAGATGAATGTAGTACCTAACTTCTTGTGAAGCTTAGAAAGCTCAGTTCTCATCTGTGCACGGAGCTTAGCATCGAGGTTTGAAAGAGGCTCGTCAAGTAAGAATACCTGAGGATCACGAACGATAGCTCTACCTAAAGCTACACGCTGTCTCTGACCACCTGATAAAGCCTTGGGCTTTCTGTCGAGAAGGTGTGCGATGTCGAGGATCTTAGCAGCTTCTTCAACGAGCTTCTTGATCTCATCCTTGGGCACCTTTCTCAGCTTTAAGCCGAATGCCATGTTTTCGAAAACAGTCATATGAGGATACAGAGCGTAGTTCTGGAAAACCATCGCAATATCACGATCCTTAGGAGCTACGTCATTAACGAGTCTGTCGCCTATGAAAAGCTCGCCTTCGGAAATTTCCTCAAGACCTGCGATCATTCTTAATGTTGTTGACTTACCACAACCTGAAGGACCAACGAGGATTATGAATTCCTTATCCTTGATGTTCATAGTAAAGTCGGAAACGGCTACAACGCCGCCGGGGTAACGCTTATAGATACCTCTTAAAGATAAACTTGCCATTTATGTGTGACCTCCTGTTTTATTGCAGAATAACCTTACGCTAATATTTTAACAAAATCCCGCCGAAAATGATAGTACCTAATTACCCAAATATCAAACCCCTGCGTTATGCAAAATTACCAACACATATAAAACGCATTCTAATTTTGCCCATTTTGTGTACAAATTATACAAATTACAGCCAAAATTCAGCCTTGAATAAAGTAAATTCAAGCTCGTTTTGTTACAAATCACAAATGAGAGAGCAGAAATTTAGTGAAATTTTGCAATTAATACTTAAACGGGTGAAAGATCGCAATAAAATTTCAGCATTATGCTGAATATTTTAGCATAGATTTTAGTAAATTTCAAGTGGCTGTCTCTATATTCAGCCGAACGCACAAAAATCTATTGCAATAACGGAGGAAAAATGGAACACAGAAGAAAAATTATCCGTATACTTATTATTCCCATAGTCCTGTTTACCGTATTGCTGTCGGTTCTGCTGATCTGCCGACGTACCGCAATAAACGGTGCTACCCTCAGCGACAGAACGGAATATGCAAAATTGCTCGGCTACAGCGTATCCACCGACAGCGAAAAAATACGCAACATAGTAATTCCCGCCGTGTTTGGCAATGTATATGAGAACTACAACACGTTACAGAAAGAGTGCGGTTTTGACCTGTCGCTGTACAAAGGCGAAGATGCAGTACAATATACATATAAAGTAACCGATTATACGGACGAAAGCGGAAACACGCTTGATAACATTATAATGAATATCATCGTCTGTGACGGAAAAATAATTGGCGGTGATATCAGTTCTGCCGAGCTTGACGGATTTATGACGGGGCTTAAGGCAAGGGGATAGCAAGTGCAGAAAGAGCCTGCCGTAAAAATACGGCAGGCTCTGTTGCTTTGTCTGAACTTTTGTCGGATCACTTAGTACCGAACAGTCTGTCGCCTGCGTCACCGACGCCGGGAGTAATGTAAAGATCTTCATTAAGACCATCGTCAAGTGCGCCGCAGTAGATCTCAACGTCGGGGAATGCCTTCTGTATAGCGGCGATACCCTCGGGAGCGGCGATAATGCACATAAACTTGATAGAACGTGCACCTGTTTCCTTGACCTTCTGTATAGCATGTACAGCCGAAGTACCTGTAGCAAGCATAATATCTGTGATAATTACGTCACGCTCGTCAATATCGAACGGGAGCTTGCAGTAATACTCGTTTGCAACTGCGTTGTCAGCGTCCTTCTTGCCGCGGAAAATACCGATGTGACCTATCTTTGCGGCAGGAACAAGTGCGGTAGCACCCTCGATCATACCAAGACCTGCACGGAGAATCGGCACAAATGCGAGCTTTCTGCCTGAAATTACATTAGACTCGGCAATAGCTACGGGAGTCTGTATCTGTACTTTCTTAAGGGGCAGATCTCTTGTTGCCTCGTAGCACATAAGCATTGAAATTTCGCTTACAAGCTCTCTGAATTCCTTTGCGCCTGTGTTCTTATCTCTTAAAAGAGATACCTTGTGCTGTACAAGGGGGTGATCACAGATGTGAAGTTTCTCGTTTGCCATAACATTCTCTTTTCTCCCTATGGGTAATTTAATGGATTTTATTTTGGTGTCCTGCCGTGATTTTCATAGGGAAAAATCCGCAGTTTTTAAATACTTATTTCAGTTTGTAAAAAGTCTGTTTTTATAAAATAGAGCAATTTCTCAATCCCCAACCCCAAGCCCCTTCCCCACGGGAAGGGGCTGTTTGACTGGGGCTACCGCCCCTAGTCCCTGTTGGGGGCTACGCCACTCAACCCCACTTTTTAACATATTATTTTCGACAAACCGAACATTATATATTACTTATTCTCAAGTGCCATCATCTTGTCAACTCTTGCGGCGTGTCTTCCGCCCTCAAACTCTGTTGACAGGAACACTCTTACTATCTCTTCCGCAGTACCGGGACCAATTACTCTTCCACCCATGCACAGAACATTTGCGTCATTGTGAAGACGTGTGTACTTGGCCGTATAATAATCCTGGCATAAAGCCGCACGGATACCCTTTATCTTGTTTGCGGATATGCTGATACCTATTCCTGTTCCACATATGAGAATACCCTTGTCACATTCTCCGCTTGTGATCTTTGCGCAGGTCTTTTCCGCAATGTCGGGGTAATCCGCTCTCTCACCGTCACAGCCGCAGTCGATATACTCAACTCCGAGTTCGTCTAAGAACTTCTTTACCTCGCACTTAAGTGCATATCCTGCGTGATCGCTACCTATTGCCAGCATTTTTATTCTTTCCTTTCTTTATATGCGTCCGCATTCTTTGCCATAAGCTCACGCTGAGCCTGCGGCAGTTTTAAATACATCGGCATAAGCTGTTCGGGCGATAACTGCGGTGCGTTCACAGCCGCAAGGCATACGCCGTAGCCCGTCTGATATCTTAACGGATCGGGGGCGATCTTTACATTTTCCATCCCCTCGTTATCCGTTGCTTTTTTCATTATGAATGCGCCGTCACCGACAAGCATTATATCATCGTCATATTCCGACAACATTCTTACCGCTTCGTCAGTCTTAAGGCACTCTTCCTCTGTCAGTCTTTCGACCTTGCCGTCCTCAACGCGGAACAGTGCAATGTATACCTGATTGCACCTTGCGTCTATCGCAGAGCATACAACGCAGTCATAAGCCGTAACGTTATATGCCATAGCTTCAAGCGTTGAAACCGCCGCGCACGGCTTTGACATGGCAAAGGCAAGTCCCTTTACCGCCGATATGCCTATACGCAGTCCCGTGAAAGAACCCGGACCGTTTGCCACTGCGAAAAGCCCTATATCTTCCATAGAAAGCTCGGCGTTTCTTATTAAATCCCTTACGACAGGCATAAGCGTGACGCTGTGCGTAAGCTTGTTGTTTATCACCGTACTGCCGAGTATCTGCTGTTTTTCCGTATCGTACACGGCGGCACAGCAAGGAGCGGCGGCGGTGTCGATACCGAGTATCAGCATAGTTCCTCCTGCGGAATATATTCAATTATTCTTGAATTATCCCCTGTTTTAGTGATATTCACACCGCACCTGCCGTCAAGATACGAGGCAAGCTCCGGTATGTTCTCGCTCCACTCTATACACATTATTCCGCCTCTGTCGAGGTAGTCGAAAAATCCGATAGCGTACAGATCATCGAGCGTATTTATCCTGAAAAGATCAAAGTGGAAGATAGGCACATCGCCCTCATATTCGTTTACAAGAGCAAATGTCGGGCTTGTAACATCGTCCGTACTGCCGAAATATTCCGCTATTCCCTTTGTTAAATGCGTCTTTCCCGCACCCATTTCTCCGGTATACAGCACGCAGTCGCCTGCTTTTAAGTATGCGGCTATCTTTTTGCCGATCTCAACCGTTTCTTCGGGTGAATTTGAAATAAAACATTCCATCAGAACAGACCGCTTATCTCGCCGTCTGCGCTGACATCTATCTTGTTTGCAGCAGGGACTTTAGGCAGACCCGGCATTGTCATAATATCGCCTGTGAGCGCAACCACAAAGCCTGCGCCTGCCGACAGCTTGACGTCACGGACGGTTATGGTAAATCCCTTGGGGCAACCGAGCTTTGTCGGATCGTCGGATAAGGAATACTGCGTCTTTGCAACGCATACGGGGAGCTTGTCAAAGCCGATAGCTTCGATTTCCTTGATTGCCTTTTCTGCGGCGGTTGTGTAATTAACGCCGTCTGCACGGTAAATTTCCTTGGCTATTATATCAAGCTTTTCCTTGATAGAAAGCTTCTCATCATATAACGGAGCAAAGTTTGTCTTGCCCTCGTTTTCGTTTATTGTATCTATAACAGCGTTTGCAAGCTCGATACCGCCTTCGCCGCCCTTTAAGAATACATCGGAGAACGCAACCTTTGCGCCCATCTTCTCGCAGTATTCACGGACAATGGCGATCTCAGCGTCTGTATCCGTATAGAAGTGGTTTATCGCAACTACAGCGGGTACGCCGTACTTACGCATATTCTCGATATGCGCGCCGAGGTTTACGATACCCTTTTTGAGCGCTTCTGTATTTTCCGTTGTAAGCTCCGTCTTAGGAACGCCGCCGTTGTACTTCAGTGCACGGATAGTAGCTACTATAACGGTACACGAGGGTTTAAGACCTGCGTAACGGCACTTGATATCAAAAAACTTCTCCGCACCGAGGTCACTGCCGAAGCCTGCCTCTGTTATAGCGTAATCGCCGAGCTTCATCGCAAGCTTAGTCGCTCTTACGCTGTTACAGCCGTGAGCAATGTTTGCGAAAGGTCCGCCGTGGATAATAGCGGGAGTGTTTTCGAGCGTCTGTACGAGGTTTGGGTTGATAGCGTCCTTTAAAAGCGCTGTCATTGCGCCAACAGCCTCAACGTCAGAGGCGTAAACGGGCTTGCCGTCATAAGTATAGGCAACAAGTATCTTTCCGAGTCTTGCCTTTAAGTCAACCAGATCGTCCGCAAGACAAAGTATAGCCATGATCTCGCTTGCAACTGTTATCTGGAAGTGATCCTCTCTCGGAACACCGTTTACCTTACCGCCCAGACCGATAATGCAGTTTCTGAGCGCTCTGTCGTTCATGTCAAGGCAACGCTTTATCTGGATACGTCTGGGATCTATGCCGAGAACGTTACCCTGCTGAATGTGGTTGTCAATAAGCGCACAAAGCAGGTTGTTCGCAGATGTTATTGCGTGCATATCACCTGTGAAGTGAAGATTGATATCTTCCATAGGCACTACCTGGGCATATCCGCCACCTGCCGCACCGCCCTTGATACCGAAAACGGGACCGAGCGATGGTTCACGCAGTGCAAGTACAGCCTTTTTACCTATCTTGTACATACCCTCTGCAAGACCTACCGATGTAGTCGTCTTACCTTCTCCGGCGGGAGTGGGGTTTATAGCCGTAACAAGTATCAGCTTGCCGTCCTCTTTGCTTTCAAGACGGTTTATACATTCCTGTGAGATCTTTGCCTTGTAGTGGCCGTAAGGAATAAGCTCGTCCTCGTCAATGCCGAGTTCCTTTGCTACATCCTTGATTTTTAACATTTTTGCGTTCTGAGCAATTTCAATATCGCTGAGCATATAATCTACCTCTTTTTACTGCGGTTGCCCGCCTTAATTATAACCTTTTCCGTCCTATAAAGACATAATTTAAGTATAGCACAGTGGCAGGGGAATTTCAAGGTATAATGAATATTCAACTTATAGAAAAGAACTTGCTCTTATATAAATATTACCGGTCCTTTATCCCCAACCCCAAACCCCTTCCCCGTGGGAAGGGCTGTGTATGCTTAGTTGGCTTTGCATCCTTGCAAAGCCCTTTGGCATACACGCCCGGCGTCCGTGCCGGGCTATATTGCTGGGGCTGCCGCCCCTAGTCCCTGCCGGGGCTCGTCCCAAAGCAAGGACGCTTTGAGTGCTTGCAAAAAATTTTGCACGATGCAAAATCATCAAAGCAAGCAATATGCGACCCCTTTTTTACTTATAAAAATATTTTTCTAAATTCTGATATTTTTTGTCCGCTGTTACAATACGTTACATAAACTTGAGCTGGTCGGTATCCTCGTCATACAGAGTTCCCGCAACCGGCACGGTTTTTGTCCTGTAGCTGTCCTCGTCCTTTATCATTCCGTCCTTATACTGTACCGCGGATTTAAGCTTTGCTCTTGTAAGGCGCATTACCTGTACACCCTGTGTATCTCTTGCCGCTTTTGGCAGGATAAGCACGGTGTTGAATATCATCACCTTGCCCGCGTCGGAGCTGAGCATAAACTCGCAGTCCTCGCTTACAAGCGTCATAGAAATCAGCGGTGAGCCGTCATTATACGCATTGGCAAGCTTTTTACGTCTTGTCTTGGTTTCAAACGACGCCATAGGCACCTTTGCGCATTTGCCGTTTTCAAAGAACATTACAAGCGTACCGCTGTAGTCCTCTGCGGCTATCATCTTTATTATCTTCTCATCGGGGTCAAGCTCAAGCTTTACAGGCAGATAGTCACCCATAACGCTTGCCTTGCCGTCCTCAAAGTCGCAGGCTCTCGCCTTATATACCTGGAATTTATCTGTGAAGAATAAAAGCTCGGCACGGTTTGTACCCTCATATGTCACTATTATCTCATCGTTCTCTTTAAGCTTCTGTTCACCGCTCATTCTCAGCGACTGCGGAGTGATCTTCTTGAAATATCCCTCACGGGTGAAGAACAGATTTACGGGATAATCGGGTATCTCTTCCGCAACCTCATTTTCCTCATCTTCCGCACCGTATATGAACATCGTCTTTCTGGGCTTGCCGTACTTCTTTGCTATCTCTCCGAGTTCGGAGATTATTATCTGTTTTACTCTGCGCTCGGAAGAAAGAATATCCTCCATATCGGCTATTTCTTCCTTTAAGCTGTCTATTTCCTCTATACGCTTTAAAATATAGCCCTTGTTGATATTTCTGAGCTTGATATCCGCAACATATTCTGCCTGAGTTTCGTCTATACCGAAACCTATCATAAGGTTAGGTACGACCTCTGCGTCGTCCTCGGTTTCACGGATAATTTTTATAGCCTTGTCTATATCAAGAAGTATTTTCTTAAGGCCTGTCAGCAGATGGAGCTTTTCTTTCTTTCTTGCAAGCTCGAACTTTGTCTTTCTCTTGACGCAGGTGATCCTGAAATCCGTCCACTGCTCAAGTATCTCGGCAACACCCATTACCTTCGGCATACCGCCGACAAGTATATTGAAGTTGCAGGAGAAAACGTCCTGTAAAGGGGTGATTCTGAACAGCTTTTTCATTACCGCTTCGCTGTCCTGTCCACGCTTTAAGTCAATGGTTATCTTAAGACCGGATAAGTCCGACTCGTCACGCACGTCCGAAATTTCTTTCAGTTTTCCGAGCTTTACCTGCTCTACTATCTTGTCGATAATTGCTTCGATAGTCGTTGTGGGCGGAATTTCGGTCACTTCTATGCAGTTTGCCGCTTTGTCATATATATACTTACTGCGCACCTTTACACTGCCTCGACCGGTAGCATATATACGGCGCAGTTCGTTCTCGTCCTGTAATATAAATCCGCCGCCGGGGAAGTCCGGACCTTTGAGCGTTGATATAATATCGTGTTCGGGGTTCTTCATAAGCGCGGCGGCTGTTTCGCACACCTCCGACAGATTGAACGAACAGATATTGCTTGCCATAGATACGGCGATACCGACATTGTTGTTTACCAGTACCGCAGGAAATCTTGTAGGGAGCAGTACAGGCTCGGTCATCGAGTTATCATAGTTCGGCACAAAGTCAACTATATCACGGTCAATATCCGCAAATATCTCCGCACAGATAGGATCGAGCTTTGCTTCTGTATATCGTGACGCCGCAAACGACATATCCCTTGAATACGCCTTACCGAAGTTACCTTTACTGTCAACATACGGGTGCAGAAGTGCCTCGTTGCCGCGGGCAAGTCTTACCATCGTTTCGTATATTGCCATATCGCCGTGGGGATTTAATTTCATCGTCTGTCCGACAATGTTAGCGGACTTTGTTCTCGCTCCCGTAAGAAGTCCCATTTTGTACATGGTGTACAGCAGTTTTCTGTGGGACGGCTTGAAGCCGTCTATTTCAGGGAGTGCACGGGAAACTATAACGCTCATTGCATACGGCATATAGTTTTCGGTCAGCGTATCGGTTATCGGCTGATTTTCAACAATGCCTGCGCCCTCAATATAAGCGTTTTTATTGGAAGCGATTTTCTTCTCGCTCTTTTCGTTTTTTCCTTTTCTCAAAATCTATACCTCTTTTAGCCTGATTTATATCAGAGTGAAAACTCTTTTTTCAGCTTTTCAAAGCGTTTTTCATATTTATCCCTTATCGGGAGCGTTGTATTCTGCAAAACGTGCTGTAAAATGTCCGCGTCTTTCAGCACCTCGTCAAGCGGAAGTCCGACATTTTCCTTGTCGCTGTGATTAGCTATCGCTCTTGTGATATTGCCGATCTCACACACGCTGAAAAGTCCCGTTTTCGCAAGTATCGGCATTACCGCGTCCGCTCCGTTCTTTGCATGGTTTTCGTCAATGCCTGTCTGCAATTTATAATAGTCATGGAGAAGTCCGCATATCTGCGCAAGCTCTGCGTTCACTCCCCTGCGCAGTGCGATAAGTCCCGCCGTCTGTGCCGTGCCGTAAAGATGAACATACGCTTTCTGCCGTCTTTCTTCAGGAAGTGACTCTATCATCTCCGATACGACTGCCGATATTACTTCTATCCTGTTGATTTCCATATACCCTCCGTATTACGATACGTCTATATCATCAAGGTACTTATAGCCGTAGTCACGGATATAATCCTTTCGTCCGTCAAGGTTGTCACCGAGCAGAAGCTCGAATATCTCCTGTGTTTTCTGTGCGTCCTCCGGCATTACTCTTATAAGCCGTCTTGTTTCAGGGTTCATTGTGGTAAGCGACATCATTTCGGGTTCGTTCTCACCAAGACCTTTTGAACGCTGTATCTTATATTTCTGCTCGCCTATATCGGCAAGTATTCTCTGCTTTTCCGCTTCTGTATAGGCAAAGTAGGTCATATCCTTGCTGTTTATCTCATACAGCGGAGATTCTGCTATATAAACATATCCCTTTTCGATTACGGTCGGAACAAGTCGGTAAAGCATAGTAAGAATGAGCGTTCTTATCTGATATCCGTCATAGTCCGCATCGGTGCAGATTATTATCTTTTCCCATCTCAGGTTGTTAAGATCAAATGTTGAAAGGTCTTTATTAGCCTTAGCCTTTACCTCAACGCCGCAACCGAGTATCTTCATAAGGTTGGTGATTATCTCACTCTTGAATATCTTATCATAGCTTGCCTTAAGGCAGTTCAGCGTTTTACCTCTTACGGGCATTACCGCCTGATAGTCGGCGTCCCTTGCCTGCTTTACCGCACCTAAAGCCGAGTCACCCTCCACTATATAAAGCTCTCTTCTTGCCGTATCCTTACTGCGGCAGTCAACGAACTTCGGAATTCTGTTTGCAAGGTCTATCTTGCCCGAAAGCTGTTTCTTTATAGTATCCCTTGCCTTAGCGGCATTTTCACGGGCACGCTTGTTTATCATTACCTGCTCGCATATCTTGACCGCTTCGTCAGGATTTTCAAGGAAGTATACTTCAAGCTGGTGTTTGAGCCAGTCTGTCATGGCTTCCTGTATGAATTTATTTGTTATACTCTTCTTTGTCTGGTTCTCATAGCTTGTCTGCGTTGAAAAGTTTGAAGATATAAACACAAGACAGTCGGCAATATCGGTAAATTTGATCTTGCCCTCGGTCTTGTTATACTTGCTGTTGGCTTTGAGCCAGCCGTCTATCTGACTGGTAAACGCCGTCTGCATCGCCTTATCGGGACTTCCGCCGTGTTCAAGCCAGCTGGAATTGTGGTAGTGCTGAATAAGCTGTACCTTATTTGAAAAGACAAAAGCGACCTTCATCTTTACTTTATATTCGGGTTTGTCCTCTCTGTCCTTACCTGTACGCTGTGCGCTCCATACCTGTTCGGTCGTGAGTGCCGTATCGCCTACTATTTCTTTAAGGTAGTCGCTGATACCATTCTCATAGCAGTAGGTATGCTCTTCAAAGTGTGTTTCGCCTGTTTCCTCGTCACGCACTTCGTTTCTCAGCACAAAAGTAAGTCCGTCATTTACAACTGCCTGTCTGCGCAGAACGTCATCGAAATATTCAAACGGCACGTCAATATCCGTGAATACGTCAAGGTCGGGCTTCCACTTGATTTTTGTACCCGTACTTCCGTCCGACTGGTGACGGCGGAAACCACGTTCTTCTTTTTCAACGTTATAGCCCTTTTCAAATCTGAGGTCGTATATCCATGTGCCGTTGTTACTCTCGACCTCCATATACTCAGCCGCAAACTGTGTCGAGCAAAGACCTAGACCGTTAAGACCGAGCGAGTATGAGTAGTTGTCGCCGCTGTTGTTGTCGTACTTACCGCCCGCGTACAGTGTGCAGAAAGCAAGCTCCCAGTTATACTTTTCCTCGTTTTTATTGAAGTCTATCGGTATGCCTCTGCCGTAGTCCTGCACTTCAATGCTTTTATCATGGAAGCGTGTAACTATTATCTTGTTACCAAAGCCCTCTCTCGCCTCGTCTATCGAGTTTGAAAGTATCTCAAACACGGAGTGACAACAGCCGTCAAGCCCGTCCGAGCCGAATATAACACCCGGACGCAGTCGTACCTGATCGGGTCCTTTCAGCTGTTTTAGACTGTTGTCGTCATAATTTTTCTTTGCCATCAGCTTTATCCTTTCAACCGCCGTACTCCCCTGTACAGCGAAACTTTAGTCAATAATTAGTTTTATTGTACCACAAATCCCCCGTTTTTGCAAGCACGCCGATGCGGGCGGCTGTGAGCCGCTTCAAATTCGCCGTGCGGCGGGTCGCCGCTGACATTTCGCCCGTAAATTCCCAAAGTAAGTTCCACAGTGGAAATTTGAGTGGAACTTACGAGGCGGATAAACCGATGAGTTTTGCAGGGAACAGTGTTGACAAATCGGTCGAAAGTGATATAATTAAAGCAGGAAGTGATGAATTGGCTCTTGAAAATCAGAGATACGGAAGAAATAAATCGACAACTATCAATAATACATATATTGAAAGTGGAGAATACCGAAGAAAATTTGACAATATGACTGATAATTCTGAGGTCAATAGATCACTTTATAATTGTGCAAAAACAGCGCTTAAACATCGTAGCGGTACTGCGTATGAGGATATGTATTGGATTGACAGCGTTACAGGCAGAATACTTCTTTCCGTGACAGACAGTACAGATGAAAGAGCTATTATATATACTGATAAAATTAAAAAGGCAATACTGAACCGGCAAAATGTGATTACGCTTCATACTCATCCAAGCAGTATGCCGCCAAGTGTTTCCGATTTAAACTCTTGCTGTAAAAACGGCTATAAAAAAGGATTTATTGCGTGTCATAACGGCAAAATTTTTGGATATACTGCTAATGAAGAAGTTAATGAGCGCATTTATAATATGTACATTGAAAGCTTCTTAAAAGACGAATACAACGAGTATGACGCTCAAATGAAAGCGTTGAATAAGTTATCACAAACATATGATATAAGCGTATGGGAGGTGCTTTGTAATGAATGAAAAGAAATATTTTATTGATGATAGGGTCATTATTCCTGATGACATAAAGAAAATGTCAAAAGAAGAATTGCAGAAAGAAATAAACAAATTTGAAAAAGAAGCAAAAAAGAAACGTGAAACTGCATAATAAATCCCGATAAAACCGCCCACAACCGTGAGCGGTTTTCTTATACCCTGTGTTTATTCGGTAGCACTTGATTTCAACTTGCACAGTTTCCGCTAATGATATAACAAACGGTTTAATAATGCCATTGGCAATTACATCTGATTTTGAGATTAACGGCAAAATTGCAAGCTATTGAAAATACACCTATACACTTGTGAAATTTAAACTATAACGAGAAAAGCACTACCGCACTTGCCTCGCCTCGAAAAAGGGGAGGTGGCACGGCTGATATAATTTTTCGGCTTGCTGTACAGTATTCAGATAGTCCAACTTTTACTATTCTGAAACAATTCCGAGCCGTGACGGTGGGGATTGTGTGTGCTTAGAAGTTTTGATGGTAGTACTCCTATCAACTTCAATCCCCTCTGTCATAGCAACGAAAAGGTTTTCAGCTATACTTTTGCTCATCACCTGATAAAAATACTTCTTACAAACAACTATACAATGCTATGACATCTCCCCCTTTTTCGAGTGGCGACAAGGGGGAAAGTTCTGTTGGAGATCGTGATTGCTCAGCAGTTGTTTTACTCTTTCCTTTAATTTCATTATCAAAAAGTGAGCCGTGCGCACTATTTTTAGCGTTTCGACTCACTTTATCTTTTCCGGGTTGTGTCACAGCCCCTTTATATACTATATCAATTTTCGTATTATCTGTTATGGCAAGTGTAGTCGCAAATTACATAAGCAAGTGGTTAGACAGATTCAAGTCCGACAAGTAGCCCAAAAAGAAAGCCCTGAGAGTTGCAGCTCTCAGGGCTTTCGCCTTATGCGTGAAATGCAGTCAGGCAATAACTTTCGTGTTTAACTATATTATATACATTTAACGGCTATTTGTCAAGTGTCCGTAACGCTAATACAGTTTGATCAATACTTAGCGTAAGGATTTTCACCGTCGTACAGCATACCTGCGGGACGGTTGAATTCAAGATCTTCAACGCCGAGGTACTTCAGTGTGTCGAAGATAGCCTTGCCGTAGTGACCGAATGCAACTGCACCGTGGTGAGGATAGTTCTTCTTGATAAGAACGTTGCGGTAGAATCTGCCCATTTCGGGGATAGCGAATACGCCGATAGCACCGAATGAACGTGTAGCAACGGGGAGAACTTCACCCTGGGCAACATAAGCTCTCAGCTTAGCGTCTGCTGTGCTCTGTAAACGGAAGAATGTAATATCGCCGGGAACGATATCGCCCTCAAGTGTACCTCTTGTGATATCGGGTTCCTTATCGGGCTCAAGACCTCTGTGCATAATAAGCTGATACTTCATAGCCTTGCTTGTCAGCTTGCATGAAGCTGTGTTACCGCAGTGGAAGCCCATGAATGTATCCTTGAGCGTGTAGTTGTACTTGTCCTTGATAGATTCAACATACATATCTGCGGGAACAGAGTTGTTGATGTCGAGCAGTGTAACTGCGTCTTCTGAAATGCAGGCACCGATATATTCGCTGATAGCACCGTATATATCAACTTCGCACGCAACAGGGATTCCTCTTGCTGTAAGTCTTGAGTTTACATAGCAGGGAACGCAGCCGAACTGTGTCTGGAATGAGGGCCAGCACTTGTTGGCAAATACAACGTACTTTCTGCTTCCCTTGTGTGCTTCCATCCAGTCGAGCAGTGTGATCTCGAGCTGTGCAAGTCTGGGCAGGATACCGGGCATCTTGTTGCCGTCGCCGAGTTCCTTTTCCATATCTGCAACAACTTCGGGGATTCTTGCGTCGTCCTTATGCTCGTTGAATGCGGCATAAAGGTCAAGCTCAGAGTTCTCTTCGATCTCAACGCCGAGGTTGTAAAGCTGCTTGATAGGAGCGTTACATGCGAGGAAGTCCTGAGGACGGGGACCGAATGAGATAACCTTTAAGTTACGCAGACCGATAACTGCTCTTGCAACGGGGATAAAATCCTTTATCATATCTGCAACCTCTGTAGCTGTTCCTACAGGGTATTCGGGTATGTATGCCTTGATGTTTCTGAGCGCTAAGTTGTAGCTTGCATTCAGCACGCCGCAGTAAGCGTCGCCTCTGCCGCCTACTAAGTTGTCCTGTGTTTCTTCTGCCGCAGCAACGAACATTACAGGACCGTCAAAGTACTTTGCGAGCAGTGTTTCGGCTGATTCGGGACCGAAGTTGCCGAGGTATACGACAAGCGCGTTGCAACCTGCGCCCTTGAGCTCTTCAAGAGCCTGCATCATATGTGTTTCGCTTTCGATAGTGGTTGGACATTTGAATACGTCAACACCGATCTCCTTACATGCCTTTACTACAGCATCACATCTTGAAGCTGAAAGGCTCATGGGGAAACAGTCACGGCTTACAGCCGCAATTCCGAGCTTTACATCGGGTATGTTCTTCATAGTAAAAATTCCTTTCTGTGCAGTTTTATTTTTCTGCTTTATAAGTCTGTCGAAATTCCGTCGCATTTTATGAACCACGGTATATACCGAATGGTACATACCGAAATTCGGGTAATCGTTTACTTGCTTTTACAAAACAAAAAACCTCTGTGACGGGGGTTACTATTATTGTATCACAAATTTCCGTCATTGTCTACAGAATTTTGATAATTTTACGCTGTTTTCACACGAAATTATCAGCGCGGCTGTGTAACAGGTTACATCGCATTTAAGTAAACCGCATTTATTCTTCCGTTTATTGACATACCACGGTCTTTATGGTATCATTTTACTATATTAAATATTTTTAAACAAGCGGAGGAAAGCCGATGAAATACAGACGACAGCTCTTCTCGGTAAAGGACCCGTATTGCGATAATTCCGACGAATTATTCACCAAAGCCGTAAAAGAAAACTTCTCCTACTGCGTTTCCCACTGCAACGACTACCGCAGAATATGTGAAAAACTGGGCATATCCTCTCCCGCAGACGCATCCGAACTCCCCGTTATCCCCACATTGCTTTTTAAGAAAAAGCAGATGCTTAATACCGGCTGTATTCCTCTTATAAAAGCGACCTCTTCGGGTACAAGCGGCAGAAAAAGCACGATAGCCTTTGACCTCGGCGGTCTTTTGTGCGGACTTAAAATGGTTATGCGTATATCAAAGCTGAGAAGCCTGCTATCCCCCGTTCCCTGCCACTATATCATAATGGGCTACAAGCCGCACAAGGGAAACAAGACAGCGGTTACAAAGACCGCTTTCGGTGCAACGCTCTTCACCCCGGCACTCAGCCGCAATTATATCCTGACATATAAAAAAGACGGTTACTATCCCGACTTTGACAGGATCATAGAGCTTATTGTAAGGCATTCCCGTTCACGCTTTCCCACAAGGTTCATGGGCTTCCCCGCTTATACATATTTCTTGCTGAGAATAATGGACGAGCGTAAAATTTATCTTAAAATGCCGAAAGGCTCACGCATAATGCTCGGCGGCGGCTGGAAGCAGTTCTATGCGGAGCAGACCGATAAAAATTCCTTTTACCGCCTTGCAGAAAAGGTACTCGGCATAAAGGAAAATGATATAATCGAGTTTTTCGGGGCGGTAGAGCATCCGATTTTATACTGCGACTGCAAGGAACATCACTTCCACGTTCCCGTTTACAGCAGAGTTATAATAAGAGATGTTGATACGCTGAAACCGCTTAAAAACGGTAAAACAGGACTTGTAAACCTGATAACTCCAATGGTCAAAGCAACACCCGTTCTTTCTGTAATGACCGACGACCTCGGCATACTTCATGACGGCAGTGAATGCTCCTGCGGACTGGAAACGCCGTTTCTGGAAATTGTCGGCAGAGTAGCACCTGAGGATATAAAGACCTGTGCGGCAGGCGCAGAAGAGATAATCAAGGGGCTGAACGTATGATATTTTTTGACGGCGAAATATATGAAAACAATATGCGTGACAAGCTGTTAGCCGATTTTGAAAGCAGAATATGCGACACTCTCAGCATTGAAAGCCTGTCAGCCGAAAGGGTCATACTTGCCGCTGAAAAAATCATCGCAGATATAGAAAACGGCGCTTTTGACGATATAATCTCAGAGCTTAACGTAGACAATACAGATCACTATAAACGGCTTATAATCGCCAATCTCAGCCGTGAAAATCTTGAATACAGACTGAAAACCGAGCTTGGCGATACTGACTTTACTACCGATTTTAAAAACGGCATAACCCCGAAAATACGGGTAATGACAAAACCTCTCGGCGTTTTGTTCCACATAGCCGCAGGAAATGCAGAAGGGCTGCCCGTTATGAGCGTTGCCGAGGGACTTCTTGCAGGTAATATAAATATACTGAAACTTCCGTCCGCCGACAAAGGCTTATCCGTGAAAATAGTAAAGCGGCTTTGCGAATATGAACCGTTGCTTTCGCACTACATATATGTATTTGATACTCCGTCAAGCGATGTACGGACTATTCAGACGCTTGCGGGCTTTGCCGACGGTATAGTGGTCTGGGGCGGAACAGAAGCTGTAAAAGCAGTGCGCTCGCTTGCTCCGCCCGGTGTAAAGCTTATCGAATGGGGACATAAGCTCAGCTTCTGCTATGTTTCCGATTATGTAAATCATACCGATGAGCTTTCGGCGCTTGCAGAGCATATAGCGTCTACAAAGCAACTCCTTTGCAGTTCCTGTCAGACTGTGTTTATTGATACTGACGGCAAAAAAGAACTTATCTGCTTCTGCGAAATATTCCTGCCGTATCTTGAAGCGGCAGTCGGAAAGCACAAAAGCACTTCCATAGGCACACGGGCAAGAGATACGATCATAAGCTACACCGCCAGCCTTGAAGAAGCGATCGGGATAAGGCAGATCTCTCCCGATACGCTCAGCGGAAAAGGTTGCAGTCTTATCATAAAAGATGACAGCGAACTTGAACTTTCGCCGATGATGTGCAATGTACTTGTGAAAAGACTTCCGAAAAAAGATATTGTACATACTCTGAGAAATGCGAAAGGCTTTTTACAGACTGCCGGGCTTATCTGTAATGAAAGCGAAAGAGAAAGGCTTACCGACCTGTTACTTTCTGCCGGGGTTACAAGAATAACAAGGGCAGGCAATATGTCCGCTTACTTTTCCGGAGAATCCCACGACGGAGAACATCCGCTGTCTCGATACACACGAAAAGTCAATATCGAACCGAATTATTAAAAAAGGAAATAAATATATGAAAAAATTTGTTTTACCGCTGAACATGATCTTTCTCGGCTTATCGCTCGCTTTTGATATAGCCCTTATGATAACCCACCTATACCCTCTGAAAATAACCTCAAGCGTTTTCTTTATGCTTGCAGGTGCAGTAAACCTGATATATGCGCTGAAATATTTTCCCGATAAGAAACGGCGTCAATTACTCTGACTATAGGCGTATTCTTTGCGATGTGTGCGGATATAGTAATAAACCTGAACTTCATCACAGGTGCGGCGATTTTTGCCTTAGGTCATATCTGCTACTTCATAGCATATTCGATTATGCAGAAACCCCGCCTTTCCGACTTCATCACGGCGCTGATAGTATTCATACCGATCGCGTCATTCATGATGTTCTCGCCGCTTCTTGACTTCGGCTCGGCGCTTATGAAAACAGTCGGAATATCATATGCTGTTATAATCTGTGCCATGACGGGCAAATCAATAATGAACTTTATCCGCATAAAGAACAGATTCAACCTTATACTTGCGCTCGGCAGTGTGTTGTTCCTTATATCGGATATAATGCTACTTATGGCGTACTTCTCCAAGATAGATTTCCCATTCTCGAACTTCTGCCTTGCGCTCTATTACCCGGGTCAGTGCCTTATCGCAAACGGGCTTGCACATATTAAAACGGCTATAACAGAAAAAATCCGTGTCGCCTGACACGGATTTTTCTACAGACTGAAGGGAGAACCTGTCGGATCTCCCAATTTTTTATTATTTACTTGTTGTCAACTCCGACTGTACCACAAAGACACACCGACCGCAAACCTCTCAAAAAGTCGGAAGCCGAGTGCCTCGGCTCGCATTTCCGCCTTTAAATACGGTTGCTGTATATTCACGATTGTTTGACGGCGGAAGTAAACAAACAAGTATTTCGACAGCTTGTTTTCAGTTACCGTCAAACCCCGACCGTCACACAAAGCCCCACCGACCGCAAACTTCTCAAAAGGTCGGATTTTGCCGTGCCCCACGGGCGCATTAGTGCTTACGGAACCAGTTACGTATCCACTTGCCGTTTTCTGTGAGGTTGCTCTCGCTCCAGTTTCCGTTTGCCGACGTTCCCGGACGCAGTGCCGAGCAGGTTTCGTCCTTGTTGCAGATACTCCAGTTGCAGTAGCTTATGCCTTGCTTGTCGAAATAGCTAAGCCATTTTTCTGTTTCGTTGAAGTCGTTTGCTCCGCCGCCCGACGCATCGCAAGTACCGAATTCCGACACAAATACAGGAAGTCCCTGTGCCACGCAGTTCTCAACATTTGAGCGCAGTCCTGCGTGAGTCGCCGCATAGAAGTGGAACGCATACATTACATTCTTGTAGCTCAGCGGATTGGAAAGTGGCTTGTCGATTTCCTGGCTCCATGTGGGAGTACCGACTATAATTACCGAGTTAGGCGCATTCTTGCGGATAACGGGTATTATCTTTTCAGCGTAAGGCTTGATGTTATCGCTCCATGACACACCGCCGTTAGGCTCGTTGCATATCTCGTAAATTACATTCGGATATTTTGCATATCTCTTTGACACCGTTTCAAAGAAAGATTTTGCCTCGTTTGTATATTTGGACGGATCACCGGGATTCAGAACGTGCCAGTCGATGATAACATACATATCAAGCTTTATACAAAGGTCAACGCCCTGTTCGAGAAGTTCAAGGCTTCCGCTCTTGTTGCCCATATAGCACTGACCGTTGCCCCATTCGTCAACATACATTGCCAGACGTACAACGTTTGTTTTCCAGTCGTCACGGAGCGTCTTGAATGCACTCTCGTTAACAAACTCGGGGAACCAGGTAAGGCCGTGTGTGCTCATACCTCTGAGCTGATAACCCTTGCCGTTCTTGTCTACAAGCTGTCCGTTATTTACCGAAAGCTGTCCGTGCTGTGATACAGGCGTACTGCCCTTAGGATCGCTCGGTGCAGGAGGAACTGTTGACGCGGGCTTTCGCGTTGTTGCCGAATTATTATTGTGGTTATTATTGTTATTATTGTTACTGCCGTTGTTTGCGGAACTTGAGCCCGCAGAACTTCCGTTTACTGTCACTTTACCCTCATTCATAGAAGCATTAGCCGCATAGTTAAAGCCGAACGAAACGTTCTTTCCTTTTTCAATAGTTCCGTTGTAGCTCTCATTCTTGACCGTCATTTTATTGCCCGAAATGCTGAATATTCCGTTCCAGCTTGAAGAAAGCGTTGTTCCGTCAGGCACGGTTATTTCTGCCGTCCAGCTGTTTATGGTATCGCCGTTGTTGGTAATGATGATCTCATAACCGCCGCACTTCTTGCCGCCTTCTTCCCAGTCGCTCGACTTTTTCCACTGAACAGTAAAGTTGCTTGTTGACACCGCAGGTTTATTCTGATTGTTATTCTTTGTTGCAGCGGCTGTAGTTGCCTTTGTCGTATCAGCAGTCTTTTCGCTCTCCTGCGGTTTTTCGGTATCTTCCGGCTTTGAAGTGTCCTTCGGTTCTGAAGCGTTACTGTCTTCCTGTTTGGAGGTATCGGAAGATGTGTTGCTCTCTGCTACGGAATTACCGTTGGAAGTAACCTCAGAATTATCATCGACATTACTGCTTGTATCGTCAATATCGGAATTATCGGATATATTGCTCTCAGTCACCGAGCTGTTTCCGATAGACGACAGAATTCCTTCATCCTGTGCCGCACAGCCTGCAAGCAACGCCGCTGCAAGAAAGGCGGCAATCGAACGCTTTATTATAGATCTTTTCATATTTCCTCTTTCGGTAGTGATATTAAAACAGCCCTCACGAATGAGGGCTGTCATTATTAGCTAATCTCGGTTAAAGATTACTTTCTCTTCTTAGCAACTACTACTGCACCTGCTGCGAGAACTGCAACGCCTGCAACTACTGCAATGCCTTCAACGCCTGTATCTGTGCTGGGCTTTGAAGAATCGCCTGTTGTAGGAGCTTCAGTAGCAGGAGCCTCTGTAGCAGGAGCCTCTGTATCAGCAGGAGCTGTTGTTTCTTCTTCACCGCTGCCAAGACCTGAAACTGTGAATTCGATCTCTAAAGACTTTGTGGGGTATGCACCGTTGTAACCGTCTGTCTTAAGAACATCATTCCAGATGTTAGCGAACAGAACCTTTGTGTTACCTGACTTCTTGCCGTCTTCTGTATCAATGATAGGATCAGCAACTTCTGATGTCACTGTACCGTCAACGATGATCTTGCAGTCAGAGAACTTAGCGATTGATTCGCCGTCTTCACCTGCGTCCTTATCAAAAGGAATATCTGTTGAAACGAACAGAAGGTTGAAAGCAGAAGAACCGTCGAGTGCCCAGTCAAAGTCAGTAACGCCAACCTTGTATGTGCCGTCCTTGTCGATCTGAACGTCTGTGTATGTAGCAGGAAGAACATATCCGGCATTACCACCCGGCATATCATCATCGAATTTGTCTTCATACTGAGGGAATGTTTCGGGATCGTTGCCGCCCCATACGATTACGCTGTTGAAGTACTTGCCGTCTGCAACGTCCTTACCATATGTAGCGTCATCAAAAGAGTTTCTAAATGAATAGGGAGCGGTCTGGAAACCGATATAAGCATTGTAAGTTTCTGCTGCTGCACCTACTGTAAGTGTGCCTGCTACTGCCATTGCAGCTGCTGCACCGATGAATCTTTTCATCTTCATTTTAATTACCTCCAAATAAATATACACTGTTTTCTGTTTTTATGAGTGCCGTATAAACTTTTACAGCATTCTCAATTAAATTAATTATAACCGTTTACACAGAATAAATCAATTTGCATTTTTCACACATTTGACACAAAACTTTTAGCTATTTTGTACAATTAGGTTATTAAGTTAATCTGCGGGCAACCTGAGATTGTCACCTATTCTTGTTATTCGGTTGACAGTGAGGACGGTCGGTGGTATTCTGTTATAGTCAATTCGACACAAGGAAAGGAAACGAAAAATATGAACAGACAGAAAATCACAACAATCGTACTTTGTGCGCTCTTTGCGGCAATCACGACTATACTTTCGCAGATAGCGATACCGATGCCCTCCGGCGTACCGGTTACACTACAGACCTTTGCAATAGCCCTCTGCGGCTTTTATCTCTGCACGGCAAGAGCAACCGTTTCAACGGTCGTTTACGTTCTGCTCGGTGCAGTCGGTGTTCCCGTATTCAGCGGTTTCAAGGGCGGTATCGCATCAATAGTAGGCCCTACCGGCGGATTTATAATCGGCTTTATCGCTATGGCGGCTATCAGCGGAATCGCATTCAGAAATATGCCTGAAAAGTTCCGTGTACCGCTGAGAATCGCAATGGGTATCTTAGGTGTTGCCGCTTGCCATATCTGCGGATTTGTACAGTATGCACTTGTTGCAGGCAAGGATCTGTTATCAAGCTTCCTGCTTGTATCCGCTCCTTATCTTATAAAGGATGTAGTCAGCGTAGTTCTCGCATACTTTGCCGCTCTCGCAATTTCAAAGGCTCTTAAGAGAACAGGCTTTGCACCCAGCGAACAGGCGTAATTTTTATAATTTCAGAAACATTAAAGGCAGTACCGGGCGGTACTGCCTTTTATTGTTTTTTTAATAACAAACATACAGTAAACAAGGATTTACTGCTCACTCTGAAAAAGTGATGTACTACTTGACTTATTCAAACAATTATCGTTATGTTTGAAATTGATATGGACACTATCTTCACAACTTCCGAGCAAACACAATCCCCACCATAGTTGGCTCAGCTTGACCGAGCAACAGAACCTCACCCTTTTCCGAGGGGAGGCGAGGGACGTGGTGCAAGACGAAATGTTTGTGACAGTTTATAACAATTGTAAAAATGACAAGGTTCAGCGTAAAGTTGAATTACGAATGAGATAAAAGACGTTTAAAACACGAAACGGCAGATACGCTTTTGCATATCTGCCGTAATTCGTTTATAAAATTTACGCTACCGCTTATTCCCGCCGTTTAGCCAAGTTAAGCATAACAATATCGTTGCAAAAGGCGAATTGGGAGCGGCGGCACGCCGTCCGTCTTTGACTTTTTATTATTTAAGTGCTATACTTCTACAGAGAAAGACAGAACACGGAGAAGTTTAATGGATAATAAATATGAAGAGCGGCTCGGTACAGCGCCGATGCTCCCGCTAATTTTAAAAATGGCTCTACCCGGCTTTGCGGCACAGCTTATAAATCTGCTCTACAGCATAGTTGACAGAATTTTTATCGGACATATAGAACTTATCGGCACGGACGCACTCGCAGGCATCGGCGTTACAAGCTCGATAATCATTCTGATATCGGCGTTTTCGCAGATTGTCGGCGGTGGCGGCGCACCGCTTGCTTCAATAGCTCTCGGCAAGGGCGACCGTGAAAGAGCGCATAAGATACTCGGCAACGGCTTTTCACTCCTGATACTGTTCACAGTCGTGACATCGGGCATAACCTATATCTTTATGGATCCTCTGCTCCGCCTTATCGGCGCCAGCGATACCACGATCGGCTATGCCACGGATTACCTCTCGGTATATCTTACGGGCACGCTGTTTGTAATGTTCGCCACAGGACTTAATTCATTCATAAATGCTCAGGGCAGACCGGGCATTTCCATGATTTCCGTGATAATCGGCGCAGCGCTGAACATCGGACTTGATCCGCTTTTTATCTATGTGTTCGATATGGGCGTATCGGGTGCGGCTCTCGCAACGGTAATATCACAGGCGGTAAGCGCCTTTATAATAGTCGGTTTTCTTGTATCCGACAAAGCGACTTTGAAAATAAAGCCGAAATATCTTAAGCTCGATATAAAAATAATCGGCTCGATGTTTGCACTCGGAATCGCCCCGTTTATAATGGCAAGTACGGAAAGTCTTGTCGGCTTCGTCCTCAACGGCTCGCTTAGCGGCTACGGCGATATATACGTTAGCACCCTTACGGTAATGCAGAGCGCAATGCAGTTTGCCGCTGTTCCTCTCAGCGGATTTGCCCAAGGGTTCACCCCGATAGTAAGCTACAATTACGGTAAAGGCAACACCGACAGAGTGCGCCTTTGCTTCAAATATGCCATTACAATAATCTTTTCGTTCTTTGCAGTGATAAACCTGTTTATGATAATTTTCCCCGAACTCGTCGCAGGAATGTTCACAGCCGATGCTGAGCTTATAAAAACTGTCGGCAGAATGATGCCCCTGTTCATGACCGGTATGACTATTTTCGGACTTCAGCGTACCTGTCAGAATATGTTCGTTGCACTCGGTCAGGCTAAAATTTCACTGTTCATAGCCCTTCTGCGTAAAGTAATACTGCTTATCCCCCTTGCACTTATCCTCCCGAATTTCTTTGGTGTGGAGGGTGTGTACCTTGCCGAATCGGTGGCGGACGCGACCTCGGCAACCTGCTGTACGATCATTTTCGCTCTGACATTCCCAAAGATACTCAAAAAACGTGAGCATACATAAATTAAATAATCAAGCGGTCACAGGGAAAGATACAGCCCCGTGGCCGCTTTTTCTTATACGATTTTCAAGCACCGCCTGCACGGTAAATGCGCAGGCGGTGTTTTTATTTATTTCAGGAACTCGGCAAGTATGCGACCAAGCAAGCATGATTGCTTATCGGTTAGTTGTTTACTTGTTATCTCGTTACGTTCACGGAATTGCTCTATCAACTGTGTTATTATATTCCTTTGCTTTTCGTTAAGACCTACAGTAGAAATATTCGATTGCCGTTCCATACCCGACAGATAATCCATAGAAACGTTGAATAAAGCCGAAAACGCTCTTACCGTATCAAAAGTAGGGCTTTGCAGATTTTTTTCATATCTGCTTATTATGGAACTTTCCTTGTTTATTTTATTTGCAAGCTCTTCCTGCGTCCAGCCTTTTTCTTTTCTGAGACCTTTCAGTATCAGACCGAAATCAAAAGCATCGTTCATTTATCCACCTCAAATTTGATTTATAATCAAATTGTAACAGGTGCAACTTGATAAATTTGCACTATTGTGTTATAATATTTGATAAAAAAACGAATTTAATCGAAATTTATTGATAAATTTGCTTAAAAAGGTGATTATCACGGAAAAACAAATAAAATCCAGACAACGTGTAACCGACCACGGCGAGGTTTTCACCGCCGAGCGTGAAGTCAAAGCAATGTGCGATTTAGTCGCACAGGAATGTGACCGAATTGACAGCCGTTTTCTTGAACCCGCCTGCGGAACGGGCAATTTCCTTACCGAAATTCTTGCAAGAAAACTTGCGGTCGTGAAATCGGAATACGGTCGCAGTCCTCTTGAATATGAGAAATACTCACTCCTTGCCGTAAGCAGTCTTTACGGTGTCGATATAATGGCTGATAATGTCGAAACCTGCCGTGAACGGCTGTTTAAGCAGTGGGACAAGCAATACAAATCCGTCTGCAAAAAAGAATGCAACGATGATACAAGAAAATCCGTCCGCTTTATCCTGTCAAGAAATATCGTCTGCGGAAATGCCCTTACTCTTAAGTGCGTAGACGAAAACTGCAACGATACCGAACAGGATATAGTCTTTTCCGAGTGGGCATTCGTTTTCGGCAGTAATATACAGCGCAGCGATTACAGCTTTGACGAACTGGTAAACGGCAATAAGAAAAAGGCTTCTCAGCGCACCCTCAGCGACAGCACAGAAGGCGAGGGTACTTTTTTACGGAAATATATATGCAACTACAGGAGGTTGTGGGAAAATGGCTGATAATATTTCAACCGGCAATTTAAGCGGACTTTACGAAAAGGTATACAACCCCGATGTTCTGTCCTGCCTTGCCAATCTCTCAAGCGATGAGGTTTTCACACCTCCGGAGATAGTAAACAAAATGCTCGATATGCTCCCGCAGGAGCTTTTCTCATCTCCCGATACAAAGTTTCTCGACCCCGCCGTGAAAACGGGAGTTTTCCTGCGAGAGATAGCAAAGCGTCTTATAAAAGGCCTTGAAGCCGTTATCCCCGACAGACAGCAGCGAATAGACCATATTTTTAAAAATCAGCTTTACGGCATTGCGATAACCGAGCTTACAAGCCTTTTGTCACGCAGAAGCCTTTATTGCAGTAAGTACGCAAACAGTGCTTTTTCGGTAACACACTTTGAAAATTCGGACGGAAATATCCGTTTCAAGCGTATCCCCCACTCGTTCGACAAGTCCGGCAGATGTATTTTCTGCGGTGCGTCCGAAACGCAGTACGACCGTGGCGAAGAACGTGAATATTATGCGTATGAATGGATACATACATTACACCCCGAGGAGATTTTTGGCATGAAGTTCGATGTTATTATTTCAAATCCGCCGTATCAGTTGAGAGATGGTGGTGGAACGGGTTCTAGTGCTATGCCTATGTATCATGAGTTTGTCTATCAGGCTTTTAAGATGAAACCTCGTTATTTAACAATGATAGTTCCTTCTCGTTGGTTTGCTGGCGGTAAAGGACTTGATGATTTTAGAAATATGATGCTCAATTCTGGAAAAATATCCGCGATAGTTGATTATGCTAACAGCGCGGATTGTTTTCCAGGAGTAACTATTGCGGGCGGAATTTGTTACTTCCTATGGGGCTTTGATTATAATGGCGAATGTAAAGTAGTGAATATGAGTGCAGGCGAACAAATATCAAGCACTATTCGCAAATTAAATGAATACCCTATATTTGTAAGAGATAATACAGCTGTACAGATTATAAGAAAAATAAAAAGCGTTTCTAAACAGTATCTCGATAATATTGTTCATTCAAGAAATTGCTTCAATTTGTTCAGCAAGGAAATCGGACATAATGAATATATAAAAGAAGATTGTGTACTGTATTCGCTGAATGGCAAATCGTATATCACCAAGAATGAAATATCAGACAGAGATAATTTATTGAACAAATATAAAGTGATAATGACAAAAGCAATGTCAGGTGGCAATAAACCATCCACTGACGGAACATATTTAGTCATTTCATCAACAATGCGTGTGCTTAAACCTAACGAAGTATGTACAGAAACCTATTTGTGTATAGGTTCTTTTGAAAACGAAATAGAAGCAAATAATCTTTGTGACTATATGAAAACAAAATTTTTCAGATTCTTACTGCTTCAAGCACTGACATCAATCAATATTTCTAAAGATAAATTTTTATTCGTCCCCCTCCAAGACTTCTCAAAACCGTGGACAGATTCCGAACTCTACGAAAAATACAATCTCACAGACGAAGAAATAAATTTTATCGAGTCTATGATAAGACCGATGGATTTAGGCGGTGAAAACAATGGCTGACGTATTTGAAAAGTATGTGACCCCTCGCCCCGAGGTAAACCCGACTATCTATGCCTACAAGCTGAACGGCGTTACCACTCACGACGGCTACATAAAAGTAGGCTACACCGACCGTAACGCCGTACAACGTATAAAAGAACAGCTACATACAAGCGGAGTAAGCTACACCGTTCTTTGTGAAGAATCGGCAATGCGCCCCGATGGCTCGTGCTTCAACGATCACGATGTACACGCTATTCTTAAACGCAACGGTTTTCATCGGCTTAACGAAAACACCGACAAGAACGAATGGTACAACTGTACCGTAAATGATGTACGCTCAGCCGTTCGTGAACTGCGTACAGGTGAAAGGACGGACGAATACCGCACCGCCGACTTTAAAATGCGTCCGGAACAGAGTAAAGCGGTAGACCGCACAATCGAATACTTTGAAAACATTAAAAAGACCGAGCCTGAGCGCATACCAAAATTCCTGTGGAATGCAAAAATGCGTTTCGGCAAAACGTTTGCGGCTTATGAGCTTTGTAAAAAGATGAATTTCAAACGTATTCTTGTTCTGACCTTCAAGCCTGCCGTAGAGTCGGCATGGAGCGAGGACTTAAGAACTCACGTTGATTTCGAGGGCTGGCAGTACGTTTCAAACAAGGACGCACATAATAACAAGCAGAATATCGACGAGGCATATTACAATGCCGACAGCACAAGACCGATAGTAGTTTTCGGCTCGTTTCAGGATTTGCTCGGTACTAACGAAAACGGCGGTATAAAATACAAGAACGAGTTTATCCATACTACCAACTGGGATATAGTCATATTTGACGAATACCATTTCGGTGCATGGAGAGAAAACGCAAAGAAGCTGTTTGACGATCCCGATGATGAAGATATAGACTTTGACGTTGAGAAATATCAGAAAGAAGAAGCTGGTAATGCCGTAAACGAAACTTTTCTGCCTATAACCTCGTCACACTATCTTTATCTGTCCGGCACGCCGTTCAGAGCAATGCACAGCGGAGAATTCATTGAAGAGCAGATATTCAACTGGACTTATTCCGATGAACAGAGCGCCAAAGAAAACTGGAAAGGCGATAATAATCCGTACTTGTCGCTACCCCGTATGGTAATGATGACATATAAGATTCCTGAAAGCATACGCTCGGTAGCGTCCGATGGCGAATTTGACGGCTTTGATCTGAACGTATTCTTTTCAGCAAAGGGAAAAGGCGAGGACGCTCATTTTGTCTATGAAAACGAGGTACAGAAATGGCTTGATCTGATCCGTGGCGCATATCTCCCGGCAAGCGTGGACGATCTTAAAATTGCGGCAAGTCTTGGTGTTGACAAGCGCCCGCCTATGCCGTTCTCGGATACAAGATTGCTGAATGTCCTGTCGCATACCCTATGGTTCCTGCCGAATGTCGCATCCTGCTTTGCTATGTACAATCTTCTTATGCAAAGCCAGAACAACTATTATAATCAGGGTTATAAAATCAACGTATGCGCCGGTGTAAAAGCGGGTGTCGGTCTTGATGCCGTAAAACCCGTCATGGATTCTATGGGCAATCCTCTTACAACACGGACAATCACCCTCACTTGCGGAAAGCTGACTACAGGTGTTACAGTAAAGCCGTGGACAGGCATTTTCATGCTCCGCAACCTCAAAAGCCCCGAAACCTATTTTCAGGCGGCTTTCCGTGTACAGTCGCCCTGGACGGTAAAAAACGAAAAAGGCGAAACCGAAATAATCAAGCACGAATGTTATGTATTCGACTTTGCTCTTGACCGTGCGCTCCGCCAGATATCAGACTACGCCTGCAACCTGCACTCGGATAATACAAATCCCGAAAAGAATGTCGGCGAGTTTATAAATTTCCTGCCCGTATTAGCCTATGACGGCTCGACTATGGAACAGGTAAACGCACAGGCTATTCTTGATATTACCCTCGCAGGAACATCAGCAACGTTGCTTGCGAAACGCTGGCAGTCAGCCCTGCTTGTAAATGTAGATAACGATACGTTGAAACGTCTTATGGCAAGCACGGAAGCAATGGAAGCGCTTGAAAACATAGAAGCGTTCCGCAATCTCAATAAAGAGCTGGAAGTAATTATCAACAAATCCGAGGCGGTAAAGAAATTAAAGAAAGACGGCGTTGACAAGCTTACCCCTAAAGAAAAGAAAGAGCTTACCGAAGCCGAAAAGGAATTCAAGTCCAAGCGCAAGGAAGTACAGGAAAAGCTGATGAAATTCGCCGCAAGAATACCGGTTTTCATGTATCTCACCGATTACCGCGAATCCTGCCTGAAAGATGTTATAACTCAGCTTGAACCCGGACTTTTCAAGAAAGTAACCGGTCTTGACACAAAGGATTTCGATCTTCTGTGCTCGCTCGGCGTTTTCAACTCCAGCCTGATGAATCAGTCCATTTTCCAGTTCAAACGCTATGAGGACGCAAGCCTTACTTATACCGGAATTGATATGCACGAGCATGATAAGGAAATAGGTGGCTGGGACACTGCAATAAGAAAAGAAGAATATAAAAAATTGTTCTATAATCAGCAGGAATCCATGACCGCCCAACAGCATACCAAAGCCACCGAAGATATAGCGGAACTGAAGAAAGAAGTCGCGCGGACCTCAGCAGTAAAATCAATTCAGCCATACGGCAAGTCAACCGTTACAAGTTCAACAGCTCCTCCACTTGTAACTGAAAAGTTCGGCATTAAATCTCCTGTTCCGAAAACTACTTTACCAATCCCCGACAGAAAACGTAATAACACCTCTGACTTTGACGAATCGGCAATAACTGTCGGAATGACCGTTATACATAAAAAATTCGGCGAAGGAAAAGTACAGTCGATCGCTGATAAACATATCTATGTAAAATTTGCTGTCGGTCAGAAAAACTTCACTTTCCCTGCCGCATTCACAGGTGGCTTCCTCCACCTTCCGAAATAATCAAAAGCTACATCCCGACTGATTCAGTCGGGATGTTCTTCTTTATCGAACACCGTATATATGCCGACATACAACAAAAAATCCCGTGTAAAACTACACGGGATTAACTTGGTACACCTTCAGGGACTCGAACCCAGGACCCACTGATTAAGAGTCAGTTGCTCTACCAACTGAGCTAAAGGTGCATAAATGTCGGCATCTTTCTATCTTCCCAGGCAGTTGCCCGC
>JAGBHT010000029.1 GCA_017935365.1 Ruminiclostridium sp.
GATATCAGAAAGTAAAACAGCTCTCCGAAAAAATCAAAAACGAAAAAGGTCTTGAAACAGCAGTTCGCTACATCAACGAAATCATATAAGTCATTTCAAATTTTATATAAATTAAAAAATCTATTTTGACCACTATTTACAAATTGAAACGCAAGTATTGATACGATACTTGCGTTCTTTTTCTTTTTATCAAAAAACGCTTGGTGCAAGGCTTTTTGTCACTTTTGCAAATGAGATTTGTTATATTGTATCAAAATTGAACACACAAAAGTCGAGGTTAGGCGACTTCAACCTCCTCATTTTTGCACCAATGCAAATCATAAGGACACTAAACTAAAAAGATAAGTGTCGTTGTAAAGAAGAAAAGTGTCATCGTGATTAAGATTAGTGTCATGGTAAAAAACGGTCAAAATACGAGAGGCTTTATTTTTATGCTATAATGTGTTAAAATGTGATAAAGTACAGAAAATTTTTCGAAACAAATCTTAATTTTATGAAATGGATATGTTTTTATGAAACGATTGACGACAACAGAATTTGTTGAACGATTAGGTCTTAAAAATCCCAATATTGAAGTTTTAGGTGAATATCAAAACCAGCGAACAAAAATTAAAGTCAAGTGCAAAGAATGTGGGCATGAATGGTTAGGTAACCCAAGCGATTTGCTTTCTGGACATGGATGCCCTAAATGCCGATATGTTAATAATAGCAAACGAAGCAGAATGAGTCATGATGTGTTTATTGAGCGATTAAATCAAATTAACCCACATATAATTGCTTTAGATCAGTATGTCAACTCTCAAACAGCAATAAAAGTAAGATGTGAACGCTGTCAATATGTGTGGATGGCAAAACCAAACACGTTGCTAAATGGTATCGGCTGTGCCAATTGTGCCGGTCTTAAGAAGAAAACTACGGCAGAATTCATAAAAGCTATAAGAAAAATAAATCCCACGATTGAAGTTTTGGGGGAATATGCAGGGAATCGATCTCGCATCAAAGTGAAGTGTCAAATATGCGGGCATATTTGGACACCAACTGGAAAAGCTTTGTTAAACGGTCGTGGATGCCCGCAGTGTTCAAAAGCTGGAACAAGTTTTATGGAGCAGTTTATCCTTGCGGCTTGTAAGAAAGTGCTGGGAGATGATGCTGTTATTAGCCGTGATAGGGACACGCTTGGTACTGAATTAGATATCTATATTCCTTCGAAAGCCTTAGCAATTGAACCAGGAAGTTGGTTTTGGCACAAAAGTACCTTTGAGGGTGATATTGAAAAGAGAACACAGGCGAAAGCTAAAGGTATTCGGATAATCACAATATACGATACATTCCCAACAACGGAGGAAGTGCCGTTTTCCGAAGATTGCTATGTGTTCGACGGGCAATTAAACGAACCAGGATTCTCACGGTTAAAGATAATTACTACAAAGTTACTAAAAATCATAGAAGAAACATTTTCGCCTTCAGAAGAATTTTGGGATGAGATAATAGAAAACGCCCACAAAGGAGCAAGCAGATATTCTCATGAGGAATTTGTTGAAGCAGTTGGTAAAATAACGCCTACAATAAAAGTAGTAGGTCGTTATACCGCAAATAAGGCTCCCATATTCGTAAGATGTACTGTATGTGGGCATGAGTGGAATACCACCCCTTCAATGCTGTTAAAAGGATCAGGGTGCATTTCTTGTGCAGGATTGAAGAAAAAGACGGCTGAAGAATTTATAGAGCAACTTGCAAAAATCTCACCTTTTATTGAGGTACAAGGAGAGTATTCTAACACAAACACAAAAATCAAAGTTAGAAGTGCAAAATGCGGACATTCGTGGTATGCTACTCCTAACAGTTTATTACGTGGAAGCAATTGTCCAAAATGCGCTGGAAACACCAAGAAAACGCATAGCCAATTTGTTGAAGAACTAAGATACAAAAATCCAGATATTTCAGTTATAGGTGAATATGTTGATGCCAAGACAAAAATAGCCGTTCGGTGTAATATCTGTGGAAAAGATTTTTTTATGACGCCAAACGCCCTGTTGAATGGACATGGCTGTACAGATTGTAACCATGCCAAAGGAATGGCAAAAAGGCATGGAAAAACACACTTAAAAACCACAGAAGAAGTTATGCGACAATTGCAAATTATCAGCCCGGAAGTTGAAGTTTTAGGAGAGTATACTCGTTCAAAAGAACCTTTGAAAGTTCGCTGCAAGGTGTGTGGATATGAGTGGGCGCCGCAGGCTGGGAGTTTATTGCAGGGGCACGGTTGTCCTCAATGTGCCAAAGAAAAACGCAAAAAGAGTAAATAATTCACACAAGTTTGCGCTAACAAAAGAGTGGGTTGCAGCCCTAACTCTTAAATGCACCAAAAACAACAGAGTGGTGCAAAAATGCACCAAGACACTTTTGTATCAAAATATGCGTTATAATTCACAGCCTTTATAAACCGCATTGTTATGCGGTTTATTTTTTTTACTACACGAAAATTACACGAATTATTTCAGAAAAATTTTATCGAGTACACTTACAGCACGTTCTTCTTTGGAAAAATTACGTGGAATTTTTTCGTATCAGTGTAATTTGCCTAGCATAAATAAGTTCATTTCCGACTGTCAGTATATTTGAGTAAAGCAAATCAGCCCTGCCATACCGACAGGGCTGATTTTTTGTATATAACCTTTTAAAGACGAGGTCGTAAGCAATTGTTCAACAGATTTTTCACTTCCGAATTTTCAACATAATATGCGGTTTTATCGTTCTCGCTTACAACAATAAGCATCAGGAACTTTTCCGACCAGTCGATAAGTTCTATACGTTTTGCACCGAGCTTACGCAGTGCGTCGTCTTTCTGCGTCCTTATCCAGCCGTATATTCTGCCGCTTCCCGATACCTTGAAATCAAGTTTTCCCGCAAAAGGCTTTTTAACGTCGATCGTTACTCCGACCTCAGATATTCCGCCGGGGATATCCTTGTATTCACCCGGAACTATCCTGAATCTCTTTACGGGGAGATAGTCTTCAAGTGCCGCATATTCTGCGTCTTCATATAATTTTTTATTGCTCATATGTTACTCCCCTTATCTTAACGGATATTCTTCTTTTGATGCCGTAAAGCGCCAGAGCTTGTCGTCTGCGCCGACGCAACGGCGGTATGACTTATCGATATATCTGAATATCTCATCTGACAGCGGCAGGACCTTGCGGTAATTCTCCATAAATTCGCTGTGCATCTCCCTGAGTTCCGCAAGCACTGCACGCTCATCTATTGTTGTAAATTCGCCGTTTTTCAGTACCATATCGCCGCCTATCATAACGTTTCTGATATGGCTTCCGTTTTCACAGTATACAATGTGATTTTTGATATCATTCAGCGGCGTGAATGCGTATGAACCAAGGTCGAACATAAGAAGGTCAGCCTTCTTGCCCTTTTCTACCGAACCGATCTCCTTTTCACGCATAATGCTTCTTGCGCCGCCCTTTACCGCACAGTCGATGATCTGTGACGCGGTAGGCCATTTTGTGTAATCCGGCTGAGTTACTTTGTGGATAAGCGCCGCAGTCTTCATGACTTCCATTATATTCTGGCTGTCGTTACTGCTTGATCCGTCAGTACCGAGGCAGATATGAACTCCTGCGTCCCTCATCTTAGCAAACGGCATTATACCGCTTCCGAGTTTCATATTGCTGACAATGTTATGTACAACGTTTGCGCCTGTTCTTGCCATGATCTCGATATCGTTGTCATCAAGCCAGTTGCCGTGCGCTATGGTTGTTCTCGGTGACAATATTCCGAGTTCCTCGCAGTGTGCGATTATCGTCTTGCCGTAGAACTCAAAGCCTGTCTCACGTTGCATCCTAGTTTCGCATATATGTGTGTGATAGGGAAGATCGTATTTTTCGGCAAGCTCGTATACCTTTACATTGTAGTCATCGTCACAGCGCTGAGGAGCTATAGGCGACAAAGTAACCTTGAACTTGCCCTTTCCGTTCCACGCCTTGATAATTCTCTCGGCTTCCGCAAGCTCTTCATCGGCGGGCAGTGGGTCTGCAAACTTTTTTTGAAGCTTTTCAGGTACGCTTTCTCTAAGATACGGTATTGTATCAAGAAAGTTCTTGTGAAGGCAGGATGTTGAAATGTTTGCTCTCATTCCGATATCCTCATACGCCTTGAATATTATGTTGTGCGTTTCAAGTGTTGTGCGCGGGTGTCCCGATACATCGTCCTGACAGCTTGTAACACCGCTTCTTATCTGTTCGATCGCACCTGCAAGCGTTCTGAGATATACCAGTCTGTCGGAGAAGTTTCCGTACTGTCCTGTCGGCGGATATGAATACAGCATCCACAGTTCAAGCGGCATATTGTCGTAAAGTCCCTTGAACATATTTTCATCCGAATGAAGATGCGCATTTACAAAACCGGGTGTAACCAGAAGATCACTGCAGTCGGTAAGCTGCATATCAGCCTCAGGCTTTATGTTCTTCTCTATTTTTACTATCTCGTCGCCGTCAATGAGTATATCGGTATTTGTCAGTATCTCATCTTTCTCATTGAGTGTGAGTACAGTTGCATTTTTCAGTAATTTCTTTTGCATAATTATAACCTCGGTTCTCATAAGGTTTCCGGAGTAGTTCTTACCTCTCCGCCGTTTGTCTGCAATATTTGTCCCGAAAGATAATCCGCGCCGCCGTTTCCGAGAAACGCTGTCAGATACGCAACATCTGCGGCTGTGCCGAGCCTGTTGAGTGGTATATCTTTCTTATATATCTCCTTTACTTCATCGATCGTAACGCCAAGGTCGTCTGCGTCTGCTCTGAGTTGCGGAGTGTCGATAACGCCTGGAGATACAACAGCAACGGATATTCCGTATTCGCTGAGTTCGCGTGACAGATATTGTCCAAGTCCTATCATTGCGGTTTTTGTTCCGGCATAACTTACGGCATTTTTCCAGCCTGCCGTGCCGAACATTGAAGAGAAGAGAATAATTCTTCCGCCGCCTTGTTTTTTCATTATTTCAATTATCTTTTCAAGGCAATTAAGATGGCCTTTTATGTTGACCGATATGTGACGTTCAAGCTCTTCACAGCTGAGCTGTTCAAACGGACACATATGCATGAATGCCGCATTTGCAACAAACACATCGATCCTGCCGTACTTTTCTGCCGTTTCGTGAATGAAACTGTCGGTTTTTGACTTGTCTGAGATATCGCCTATGGCGGGAGATCCGCCTGTTTTCGTAATTACGTTTTTCACATTATCGGTAAGTGCAATATCATTCACAAAGACATTGTATCCGAGCCTTGAAAATTCTTCCGCAGTCGCCGCACCGATTCCCTGACCGGCGCCCGTTATAAGCACGGTCGGCTTGTTGCTGTCGGTGTCCGGAACCTTGCGTGAAAAGTCCGGGCGTAATATCTGAGCGGTCATATATGCGCGGCTGTCTGCAAAGAACGATACCAGACGGGCAAGCTTTTCATCGCTTCTGTCACTGCACTCAATACAGTTCACGATACTTCCGTGATCCGCAAGCTCGCACGCAAAGCTCTTGAGCATTCCCTTTATGAGATACAGATAAGTTTCGTCTTTGTATCCGAGCCCCGACGGTATTATCACAATCGTTGAGGTGTGATAGCCGCTTTCGGCGCTTTTGGTATAATACATAACGGACTTGAAAAACGCGAACAGTTTTTCATATGCCGATGAGAAACTTACCGCATCGTACAGGTCGAGTACATTCATATCAGCTCCCGAAAAGCCTGCGCTTACGCTCTCATATGTGGTATTGTATTCCGACAGAAGTTCTGTAAGCGTTTTTGCAAACGTCGCAGAGCCTGTGTATACAGCCGCTGTTTTCATTTTCAGCTCAGCTCCTCTATAAATTTACTGTTGATAGCCGCCTTTATCTTGTCGGCAGATGGAACGCTCTCAACGCAGTCAGCCTTCTTTAAAAATTCTGCTACATCGGTTATGAGAGCCGCCATCTTCTCACCGCCGTTTGCAAACATATCCTTGTTATAGTCAAGATCAGCTATGCTGAGTCCCGCCATAAGCTCGTAGAATTCGTCCTCCGAAAGGTCGGTCTTTGAACTGATCGTCTTTACGATCGGTGCAGGGTCTTCGTTGTACTGCTTCTGAATGTCGTACCATGCCTCGATAATGCCCTTGACATCATTGCTTCTGTTTTCAATGCTGTCCTTGCTGAACAGCATAACGTCCGAAAGCTCACCCGGAAGATCCTTTGAAGAGAAGATTATCTTACCGCCACTTTCCTGTGCGGCTTTTGTCATCTGCGGATCGAATATTGACGCCGCGTCGATTGAACCGCCTATAAGAGCCGCTGTCGCGTCGCCCTCGGACATATTGGTGATAGTCACGTCAGATTCGGATATTCCCGCTTTTTTGAGAGCCGACAGTAAAAGCATATGGTTCATTGTACCGATATTGGTTGCAATTGTCTTGCCTTTAAGGTCGGCAACGCTTTCAATTCTCTTTGCCGCTACAATTCCGTCCATACCTGCGGAGTAGTCGGTCATACATACGACTTCAAGTCCGAGGTCGTTTATGATAGGCGCTACCGCTTCGGTAATACCCATTATCGAACCGTCGATACTGCCTGTATCAAGTGCCTGTATTACATCTGTGTACTGCGCAAATTCTACAAGCTCTACATTTGCACCGTACTTTTCAAACAGCTCCTGTTCATCCATCGGATATTCAAAATACGGTGAAGTAAGCGGGTATACGGCAAGCTTCAGCGGTGCTGACTGCGAACTTCCGTCCGATGACGATGAACATCCGGATAACAGTGCTGTTGCCGTAACGGCACACGCTGTAAGTAATGCGGTAAGTTTTGTCCTGTGTTTCATAATTATATCCTTTCTCTTCTCCCTCCGTCAGTGGAGCAGGGAGTGTATATGTCTTCTTATCTTTATAAATTCGGGGGTATCCTTAAGATCGAGATCCCTGCTGTAAGGAAGGTCAATATCAATAACTTCCCTTATCTGTCCGGGGCTTGCCGACATTACATAAACCTTTGTGCCGAGGAATACCGCTTCTTCGATATCGTGGGTTATGAATACTATCGTTGTTCTTTCCCTCTGCCACAGTTCACGCATCATAAGCTGCATCTGTGATTTTGTGAAAAGGTCGAGTGCACCGAACGGTTCGTCCATCAGCAGTACTTCGGGGTTGTTTGCCAAAGCCCTTGCGATAGCAACACGCTGTTTCATACCGCCTGAAAGCTCCTTGGGTCTGCTGTTTCTGAATTTTTCAAGTCCTATTGCAGTAAGATATTTGTCCGTTATCTCCTGCTGTTCCTGCTTTGTCATCTTTTTGAGCTTAGGACCGAACTTTATGTTGTCTTCAACCGTCATCCAGGGGAAGAGCGTATATGTCTGGAATACCATACCACGGTTTGCACCGGGTCCGATTATCTTTTCACCGTCAATTGTTATCTCGCCCGATGTCGGAAAGTCAAGCCCCGCAAACATTCTGAGAAGTGTTGATTTGCCACAGCCTGACGGACCTACCATACATACAAATTCGTTTTCGCAGACTTCAACATTAACATTGTCTATAGCCTTGAATGCGTTCTTTTTGCCTGCGTTATATATCTTGCATACATTGCTGGCTACCAGTTTTGCATCAGCCATTTGAAACACTCTCCTCCCACGGGAAAATCTTTTTGATGAGGAAACCAAGTACAATATCGGTTATAAGTCCGAGAAGACCTATTACTACTATACCGACGAATATCGCATCGGTCTTAAGGAATCTCTGAGCCTTGAGTATGCTGTAGCCAAGACCCGTGTTTGCCGCAACGAGTTCGGCAACTACAAGATATGTCCACGCCCAGCCTATCATCATTCTGAGCGTCTGCATCATCGAGGGTGCCATGGCGGGTATCAGTACCCTGAATACCGTTGTCCTGTTATTCGCACCTAGTGTATATCCTGCCGCCAGCAGGTCGTCCGAAACCGAATTACAGTCGTCTATTATCATCAGCACAAGCTGGAAGAACGTACCGATGAAAACTATCATTATCTTTGAGAACTCGCCGATGCCCATCCATACCATCAGAAGAGGTACGAATGCCGGCACGGGCATATAGCGTATGAACTGGCACAGCGGTGAAAATACCGCAGATACAGACTTGAAGCACGAGCAAAGTATTCCTATCGGTACACCGAGGACAGTCGCAAGCAGGAAGCCCATCGAAATACGATATATACTTACTCCCATATCCGTCCACAGACTTCCGTCACAGACTGTTTCCCACAGCTTTTTGAGCACATTTATCGGCTCCGGCAGGAAAAGCGGATCTACCATCTCAAAGTGGCTCGCCATCGACCACACGAGTAACAGTATGGCAAATGTAACAACAGATACCATCATATATCTTGCTTGTTTCATTTTCCTTCTTATCATAATTTTCGTTTGCATATTATCGCCTCTTATCAGCTCGCCATGAGCTCGTTAATAATTCTTCCGTCTATCAGTTCATCGATCTTTTCATCTGTCAGCTGTTTTTCGATAAGCTTTCCGTCATAGAGGAAATCGCCGACAGTTCTGAGCAGGACGTTCAGGTTTTTCATATCGTCCGTGCCTTTTTCAAATTTCACCTTGTTGTCAGAAAGCGAAAGCAGGTTAGTTACATCCATAATAGAGTAGAACTCGTCAACCGTGAGGTTGCCCTTTTTTGCGGCGCTCTCTGCAAACTTTGAAGGATCAGCCTTATATTCGTCAATACAGCTGTACCATGTCTTGAGTATTGCCTTTGCGTTGTCATACTGCTCGTCAAGTACTTCGGAATGAACAACGAATACATCTGCGATGAGGTCGGGTGCTTCTTTTGTTGAATACAGCACACTGCCTGTCTTTGCGGCTGAGCTCAGCTGAGGTTCCCAGGTGCTTACCGCGTCAAGAGAGCCGCCTGTCATAGCCGCTACCGCGTCGCCGGCACTCATATTGAGAAGATTGATATCATCTTCTGTCATACCGTTTGCGACAAGCGCCTGCTGTAACAGCAGATGATCTACTGAGCCGATCTCGGTGGCAACGTTCTTGCCCTTGAGATCCTTTATCGAGTTGATGCCGTCTACTGCGGCAATTCCGTCAAGTCCGTATGATGTATCGAATACGCCGATGATCTTGCAGTCAATGCCGTTGACTGCGGGTGATACAGCCTCTGCACAGGCGTAGCAGATCATATCAACGTTCGATGTGTTGAATGCTGTCATAGCGTCCGAATATACGGGGAAGTACTCAAACTTCACGTTTGCGCCGTTATCCTTGTAGTAGCCCATCTCATCAAAAGTCTGCATAAGATAAAGCGTACCCATATCAAAAACGCCTACTGTAATACCCTTATCCTCAGTGCTGTCGCCTGAGCCTGTCTGCGATGAAGAACATCCTGCAACTGCTCCTACAGCTACAGCAAGTGTTAAAAATGCCGATAATAATCTTTTCTTTCTCATTGTTTTTCTTTCCTTTCTTCCTGTGTACATTATTCGGTATTGTTTTTTTGCGTCAGATGAACACCGCTCCGCCGTTGGGGCTGATAAACTGTCCGCAGTAGAACTCACCGTACTTTGACGCCAGCAGAACTGTTACAGCCGATATATCGGTAACACTTCCGAGCCGTCCGAGCGGTATGTTCTTTTCTTTTTCTACCCATTCTGAACTCATGTCCTGTAATATCATATCGGTTTCGATCGGTCCGGGGGCTACTGTGTTCACCAGAATGTGCGGTGCAAGCTCAAGTGCCAGCGAACGCGTCATTGCGTTTACCGCACCCTTTGCCGCTGTGTAGTGGGTGTAATTTGCACGACCCTTTACCGAAAGCTCCGAAGATATGTTGATTATTTTTCCTGTTCTATCCTTATCGAATAACGGAACCAGATATTTTGTTGCAAGGAAAACGCCCTTGACATCTACTCTCATTATCCTGTCCCATTCATCTGACGTAATCTGCGTTATCGGTGCCTCTTCTCCTATGGCTCCTGCGTTGTTTACAAGAACATCGATGCTTCCGAAAACTTCTTTTATATAACCGGCAAGCTTCTTTGTATCTTCCTCGTTGCCTGCATCGCATCTGAACGAATAAGCATTGACTCCGTATTTCTCCATCTCGGCAACTGTTTCATCGGCCTTTGCCTTGTTGCTGACGTATGTAATAAGAACATCTGCTCCGCACTTTGCAAATGCTTCGGCAATTGCTTTGCCTATGCCTCTTGACGCGCCCGTCACAACGCATCTTGAACCTTTCAGCAAATCTCCTTTCATATTTATACCTCCTTATACTACGCAAGGCCACTTTACAACGCGTTACGTCATTGTAAAGCAGCCTTGATGTTTTCGCTTTGAAGTAAGTCTTTTTACTTCTCTTTTTGTTACCCTGATTATAAACCTTGAAGTTACACCAATGTCAATAGTTCAATGAAATTTTGTTGTTTTTACACAATATAATTGCATTTTAAACCTGAAAAACGATTGAATTATAGCTATTTTTGCAATTTTTCTTGACATAAGTTGCAAAATGTGATAAAATTCAATCAGAACATTGGACTTGCTCAAAGGATTGGCGTTTGTTTATGGAAGAAGAAAAACTGTATACGATAAAGGAGTTTTCAGCGCTGACAGATGTTTCGACTGACACGCTGAGATATTATGATAAGATAGGTTTATTTTCACCGTCAAAGCGTGATGAGAAAAACGGATACCGTTACTATACCTTGAACGAATTTGAACAGATAGGCGAAATACAGACCTTACAACAACTGGGGTTATCACTTGACGAGATCAGGACGTTTATGTCAGATAAGACATTTCTGAGTTCATACAAGTTATTGAAACGGCAGTATGAGCATATCTGCGAAAAGATAGATGAACTTAAACTGCTGAAAAGTTATCTTGGAGAAAAGCTTGCACATATAGACAATATAATTTCGGGACAACTTTCCGAGAATATAACCGTGAGATATTTTCCTGCCAGGACAGGGTATTGCTCGGACAGAAATTGTCAGGACTACAGCCGGATAAAAAGCGAATCCGCAAGGATAATCGAAAAGTACAACAAAAATCTTTTCATAAGCAGTTCTTATGCTCTTTATATACCTGAAAACGAACTGCTCAGTGGAGAATACCGTAATAATTATTACTGCGTGATCCTGGACATTACCAAGGATAAGAATACTAAATTCAGAAAGATCGAATTTTCCGCAGGAGAATATGTTATATGCAGATACGCGGGGACTTCATTTGACAGAAACGATACGATTGAAAAACTGCTTGCGTACATTTCGGACAACGGATATGAGGTGTGCGGCGATGCACTGCAACTGTGTGTTATAGACGAAAACCTGACCAACATAGACAGCGAAAAGATAAATGAAATTCAGATCGCGGTCAGAAGAGCAGAGAAGAATGATATGTAAAAAGCAGAAGATCCCCGCTCAGAAAATGAGCGGGGATCGAATATTATATTTTATCTGTCTTTCTTAAGCATTGAAACACCGATTGAAATTGTAGCGATAATTGAAATTACATAACCGATCACAAGGTCGCTTATGAATGCGCCGGTCATCGAATCTGTACCTTCAAGACCTGCATAAAGATCTACTTCTTTCATAAGGTCAAACAGTCCGAAGAAAACACCGAAGAATCCGTCATATCCCAACAGCGAAAGACCATCACCGATTCCCGGGTAAGTCGCTATATTCCATGCGGTTATTACCATGTTGCTGAAAAGAACCATAAGCAATACAATTACTATACTTACGATAAGTCCGAGAACGTCAAATTTCTTGCCGAACAGGTGGTAACCGAAGATAGTTGAGAAAGCCATTGCTATACCGCCAAGATAAGATACATATCCGAGTTTGCCGATAAGTATCCATACGGCACAGCCGATAAGTGAGAAGAGGATAGCTCCGAGTATACCCATTACAGGTTTGCTCTCCTGAATCACCGCTGTAGGTCTACCGGCAACAAAACGACCATCATTGCCGAATGTATTCATAGGCTGCTGTACAAAACCGCCGTTCATCGGCTGTTGTGTAAAACCACCGTTTACAGGCTGCTGTGAATAGCCGCCGTTATTCATCGGCATAGGAGCAGGCTGGGAAAATCCTCCGCTTATGGGAGGCAGATTGCCGTTTGTCGGGGGCTTGAGTTCAGCCAGCGACTGAGCTGTCGAGTAGCCTGTGCTTTCGGGAGCGGTAGCAGGATCAATTGCTGCCATTGCGTCATTGCCCGACTGAGAAGAGGGGAGCGGAGTACCGCCGACAGCAGGCATAACATCTGCCGGCTGATCATTCGCGGGTGCGCCGCCTGTCGGTATGCCGTATATTCCTGTATTCTGCTGAGGTATGGGCTGAGCCTGATTGAATACCGGCTGATTGTTCATTGTAGGCTGAACAGGCGTCGTTTGCTGAACGGATGCCGCATTTTCTGCCGCGTCCTCTTCACTTTGCACACACATCTTGCATAATTGCTTTATATTTCCGTCAGAAGCCTTTGCAAAGCCGAGTCCGATCGACGAACTGCACTTGGCGCAGGCGTTGCTGTAATAGTTTGCCGAATAGTATTTAACTATGTCGGTTATAAAACGCTTTATATCCGTTGCCGACTGAGCGTCGTCGTTACCGGCAAAAAGCACAGCCGATATATTGGGTTCACCGGCTTTATATGCTTTCACAAAGCCGTTTTCGGGCTTTGCCATATATTCGGTGAAAAATACGTCTGCTGTCTTAGTTGTAAGCGCACTTTTTCTTACCCATGAGTTGAATATGATACAGTTCTTGTCGCTCAGTGCCCTGAGAGTAAATCCATATCCGACATAAGTACCGCTCGCATAATCCTCGCTGTGGAGAGTGAGTGCAAGTTCCGGCTTTAAACGTAAAAGTACGTCAGTTACCATTATATTTCCTCCAAAATGTGCTTTAGCTTGATTGCAAGGGAAAACCTTACCAATTAATTTTACTATAATTAAGCTTTTGTGTCAATAGATAAAAGCGTGCGGACAGGTAAAATCCGTGAATATAAATAAAAAATGCTCCCCGTATGGGGAGCAATCTTTATCGTAACATTAACCGAAATCAGTTAGCACGCTCAACCTTACCTGAACGAAGGCAACGAGAGCAAGCGTGTACTCTGCAAGGAGTACCGTTTACGATAGCCTTAACCTTCTGAACGTTGGGCTTAAAAGCTCTGTTTGTACGTCTGTGTGAGTGAGAAACCTTAATGCCGAAAGTTACGCCCTTTCCGCAGATATCACATTTTGCCATGGGGTTTGCACCTCCTTCAATACTTGCTTTTATCTTGCGGCGGATAACGAATCCGCCATTCACTATTTAACATATAGCGATACAACATTAATATTTTAACAGAAAACCGAGCAAATTGCAAGTGTTTTTTGATAATTTTCTGAAAAAATTTGCATATTGACAACTTGTACAATTATATCGACTGTTTTAATGCGCTTTTGTGCAATCAGAACACAAGAGTGTATGTATTGCCTGCAACGGTTTCAAATGAAACTATGCCGTCGTTTGAAAGCATGGGAACTGATTTACCGTCGCAAAGGATAGCCTCACAGTCAGACTTGATACGGCAGTTGCCGCCGATAGTAGATCTGATTGTGACAGCCGTAGGATTGAAGTTCTCCCACTTTGCGTCAACGACAAAGCCGTGTCTTGCGCAAAGCCCCTTGAAGCTACCGTTTCTCCATGCGTCGGGGGTTGCAGGAAGAAGCTCAATATATCCCTCGTGGCTCTGTATCAGCATTTCCGCAATTCCGGCGCTTCCGCCGAAGTTTCCGTCAAGCTGGAAAGGCGGGTGGAAGTCGAACAGGTTGTCAAAAGTGCAACCTCTCAGCAGTCCCTGTAAAATCGAATATGCACGGTTGCCGTCCTTTACTCTTGCCCACAGATTGAGCTTATATGCTCTTGCCCAGCCGGTTGATTCGTCGCCGCGGTCGTTGAGCGTATTTATTGCCGCTTTCATAAGCTCGGGTGTGTTTGAGTTTATTCCCTTACCGGGGTAAAGACCGAGAAGATGAGAGATATGACGGTGATTCTTCTGTGTCTTGCTGTGGTCGAAGTTGTCATCGTCCTCTTCAAACCATTCCTTTAAAAGTCCCGTCTTTTTGCTGACGCTGTACGGCTTTAGCTGTACAACCTGATTCTTTACAACGCTGCGTAGTTCATCATCTGCATCCAGTGCTTCGCTTGCGGTGATAAAATCATTATATAACTGTTCTATAAGGCTCTGTTCGTATGTATTTCCTATTGTAACAGGACCGTGTTCGGGTGAGTATGTAGGCGAAGAAACCAGACGTTTCTGCTTGTCATCATATATCAGCCACTGCGTATAGAAGCGCACGCTTTCACGCATGATCGGATATATACGCTCTTCAAAGTACTTCTTGTCGCCCGTGAACTCATAGTATTCATAAATGTTCTGCATCAGCCACGCTACAGCCGCAGTTGACCAGCCCCAGTAGAAGTCCCAGCCGGGAGCTGTCCAGCCGAAAGGCGTGCTCTGAGTATGTGCGCACCAGCCGTTTTCAGGGTGTTCCTTATCCGACTTTATGCCGTAATACGCCTCTGCGGATTTTCTGCCGGACGGACGCATACTGTCAAGGAAGTCGACCAGCGGAGGAACAGTTTCGCTGAGGTTTGTGTTATATGCGCCCCAGTAGTTCATCTGTAAATTAACATTTATATGATAGTCACAGCACCACGGAGGGCAGTTGCTCTCGTTCCACACACCCTGAAGATTTGCGGGGAGAGAGCCTGCTCGTGACGAGCTTATCAGCATATATCTGCCGAACTGGAAGTAAAGCGTTTCAAGGCGGTTAGCTATGCTTCTTGAACTGCTTTCCTTATAATCATTTATCAGCTTGTCGCAGGGGATAACATCGTTTGTATCTTCGTTTATTCTGAGCGACACTCTGTCAAACAGCGCCTTATAGTCAGCAAGGTGTTCTTCGTAAAGTGCGTCAAATCCCTTATTTACGGCATTTTCAATACGCTGTTTTACCGCAATTCTCGGATTGATACCTGTTCTGAAAGTAGGGTATTTGTCCGAATAGTCGGTTGACGCTGTGAGATAAATGTATACCTCGTCTGCGTGTTCGACCATTATGCAGTCCTTTGCGTCAATAAGCTCTCCGCCCTTGTTTACTACCTTGAATACAGTGCAGTAACGCAGACCGTTGTCCCATAATGCACCCTCATATGTAAGGGTATCGCCGTTTGCGATAACACTGCCGCACTGAAGATTATCGAGCGACAGTCTTACGCATATTCTTCTTGGCTTGTCCGAGCTTAATTTCAGGCAGATAACGTTTGAGGGATAGTTTGCAAAAGCTTCTCTCTTATGCACAGCACCCTGATATGTAAACTGTGTCGTGAATATCGAATTATCAAGGTCGAGCGTCCTTGTATAATCCGTTGCCAGTGTTTCGTCTATATTTGAGAAGGTGAGCATCATATCGCATAAAAGCTGGTATGCTCCGAATCCGTCGGTCGCGCCTGTCAGATGCGGAAGAAGAGCCACAGCTTCGTCATACTTGCCGTCATACAGTAACTGCTGTACCTGCTTTACATACTCATAGCTGCCTTCTATAATGCCGCTGTTGTAATCGGGACGGCTTTCGGAAGGACCGCCTGCCCACAGCGTCTTTTCATTCAGCACTATTTTTTCCTTTGAAATGCCGCCGAAGAAACTTGCACCCATATAGCCGTTTCCGATAGGCTGGCATTGCTGCTCCCACTTGTCAAATTCTCCGGGAGCTGTAAACAGTATTTTGTTTTGCATAAGTTTCATACCTTTCTATAAGCGTCATTCAACGCTTAAAACCGCATAAGCGGTAAGCCATGCGGTTTAATATTACCATTATACATTAACAAGCGGTGAATGTCAACAACACATTATATATAAGTGTGACTTAATTCAGAATATATCTTGTTTCAAGCATTTTTGAGAGAAGTCCGAAGTAGTCCATTCCTGCCGCCTCAGCCGCCATAAGCGACAGGCAATTAAGGTCGGGACGGTGCGGACGTGACGCGCCGGTAAGATTGGGTTTCGGATTGAAGTCGAACATTTTGTAGTTGCCGTTTTTATCCGCACGACAGTCGATACGCACCATAGCCTTAAGTCCGAGTAACCACACCGCAAGCTCACAGCTCTTTCTGAGAGCAGTAAGCTGAGGGGTATCCTCTATTACACGGCTGTTTTTTACAACGGGAACATCGCCGTTATACGGAGCAATGCCGTTTTTTTGGTCAAAACGTTCAATGAACGGTAGAGAAGTGCCGTCAGGGAAAACCGTAAGCGTAACTTCTATACCGCCGAGATATTCTTCAACCATCATTGTGTCGCCGTATCTGCCCGATGCGAAAGCCTCGTCACAGGCTTTGATAAATTCTTCGGGAGTATCGCACTTTACAACACCCTGACTTCCTCTGCCGCGGATAGGTTTCAATACACAAGGATATTCGCTGTTGTAGACTGTATCGGCAGTAACAAGATAATCTGTTACCGCAGGCAGTTCATTTTGTAAAAGCAGAGTATTGGTGCTGAATTTATCATCGTACATTTCAACATCTTCCGTGCGGTGTCCGACAACGTATATCCCGCTGAAATCATCTATCGGGTGTCCTTTGTAAAGAACCGTATTCAGCCACAGCGTGTCCGCACCCTTATCAATAGCGCACTGTATTCCCTCGTGCGTATCGGGAAAGCACCAGTCGGTGTCTTTATATACATCGGGATCGTCGACAGGTGTTATCACATCGACCCCGCCGTTTTTGAGGCAGTATGCGATATCGGCACAGCCGTCACTGTAACCGCCGGGTTTCATCGGCTTTTTCATACCATCGATCACGGGCGGCTCATGAGCCTGATATATAAGAGCTACTTTCATTTTATGTCCTTTCCGAACTGAATTTATCCCACATAAAAACGTGGGATAAACGTTATTTACCGTATAAGTCTGTGTACTTTCTTCCTCAGCCACTTTTCGTAAACATAGGATAACTGACTGAGACATACGTCATAGCAGACGAATGTAAAGTTACCGATAAGCCAGAAAACAAGTACCGCAAACTGTCCGAATCCTGCAAAGTCCTCAATAAGCTGTCCCATACCGAGTATGTTCAGAAGCAGTGCGTATATTGCGATAACGGGAATGTTGAAGCATAGAAAACGCAGTAAGAATGACAGCACCGCAGGCTTTACCTTTGTGAGCAGATCACGGATAACAGGGTAGTAGCCGAAAAATCCCGTGAACAGCAGTTTTGATTCTATATCTGGGGTGAGAAGAATTGCGAGCAGAGCTACTGCCACATAGCATAAAAGCGCCCACTTTCTGTTTATCTCACGGTAGATTATCCACACGACAAGTCCTGCCACGGCAGGCAGTATATATACGCCGATAGGGATAAAGCCCGTGCAGAACATCAGCACTATACATATTGCACTGAGTATTCCGCTCAGTGCTATAGCATAGCTTCTTGTCTTTTTGGTTGAGGGCATTTTACACCTTTCTCCTTGCGTGCTCTGCGTAAAGCTCGTTGCTCTTTTCCTTGCGCTCTCTGCCGTCACGGAGTATGTCACGCAGTGTATCTATATCATCGTTGTTTATAGCGTCTCTGTACTTGCACAGATTATCGATAATAGTGTTGAGCTCGAACAGCAGAGCTTCCTTATTGCAAAGGAACAGACTGCTCCACATATATTCGTTCAGCTTTGCAACACGGGTAAGGTCCATAAAACTGCCTGCCGAAAATCCGTCCGCATTGAAAAGCGACGGGCTTTTTACATAGGCGTTTGATACAACGTGCGCCAGCTGTGAGGTGAACGCTATGTTAATATCGTGCTGTTTGGGCGTCGCGGTTACTACCTTGCCGAATCCCATACAGCAGGCAAGTGTTGATAAAAGGTCGATCGCCATTTTGGGAGTATTTTCGGAAGGGGTGATTATATAGCTTGCACCCTTGAAAAGATCGTCTGTCGAATAGTCAAAACCGGAGAATTCACGGCCTGCCATCGGGTGACTTCCGACAAATATAACGCCGAGCGGTTCGAGAACCTCGGTACAGCGGGTTACGACATATTCCTTGATACCGCAGGAGTCGGTAACTATAGAACCAGGCTTGAACTTGTCCTTGTGCTGTTTTACAAATTCAACTATCGTTTCGGGATAAAGGCAGAGCATAGTCATATCAGCATCGGTAAGCTCATTTGCCGTGATTATCTCGTCTATTGCGCCGCTGTCGAGAGCCTTTTTGCATACCTCGCCGTCAGCGTCAAGTCCCATTATATGATGAAATGTACTTTTTTTGAGTGCTTTGCAGATAGAACCGCCTATAAGACCAAGACCTACTATTGCTATTTTCATTTTTGTCCTTCTTTCGGTGCGTTTTAAAAACGTATATAATTTTAGCTTGTAAAATGGCTGTTTTATAAAAACCACAACAAACTACAAATTTTTAATCCCTATCCCCTTTAGGACACTCTGATGGCTTTGCATCGTGCAAAGCTTGGTGTGTCCTTATTTCGGCATCCTTGTCGAAAACCCCTTTCCCCGGTGAAAGGCTGTGTATGCTTTGTTGGCTTTGCGTCCTTGCAAAGCCATTTGGCATACACGCCCGGCATCCGTACCGGGGCTGAGCGTGGGGCTACCGCCCCTAGTCCCTGTTGGGGGCTACGCCCCTCAACCCCATTTTTTATAATGATAGAGGTTTTTAAACAATCTATGTAATTTATTATATCTTATCGGGCGGTCAATTTCAAGTCGGAATGTGAAAATTTGCTGAAAAAGCATTGATCTCTCCTAACTGTTTGTTGACATTACGGAAAAGAAAAGTGTATAATTTATCTGATATTTTTTTATAGTATAAAGGAGAAACACAGATGAAAGTACTAAGGTACTTGAAGCCGTACTGGCTTTTCGCCTTGCTGTGTCCGCTCGCTATGATACTTGAGGTAAGTATGGACCTGTTACAGCCCACGCTTATGTCCGACATAGTGGATAACGGTATATTAGGCACAGCGTCTGCCGATGAAAACCTGCGATATGTTCTGATAACGGGACTTAAAATGCTGGTTTTCTCGCTTATCGGCTGCTTCGGCGGTATAGCATCGGCGGCATTCGGCACGGCGGCGGCTCAGAAAATGGGCAACGATTTAAGAAAAGACGCTTTTGCAAAGGTAATGCATATGTCTTTTCAGCAGACGGACAAGTTCACGACAGGCTCGCTCGTTACAAGACTTACAAACGATATAACGGCGATACAGGAGTTTGTGGCAATGTCGCTGAGAATGTTTGTAAGGACGGGAATGCAGTTTATAGGAGGCATTGCGGTAATTCTCACTCTTAACGTAAACTTCGGCATTGTGCTGGTAATCTCACTGCCTGTTCAGCTTATTGCTGTGGCAATAATTATGAAGAAAGCCTCGCCGCTTTTCAGTATCGTTCAGTCAAGACTTGACAAGGTGAACAGCGTGGTACAGGAAAACGTTTCGGGAGCGAGAGTAGTAAAGGCTTTCACCCGTGAGGAATATGAGATAAACAGGTTTGACAACGCAAACACTGACCTTATGTCGACAAACCTGAAAGTTCAGAAGCTCCTCGCAACGCTGAACCCAATTCTCATGATCATCATGAATGCGTCAGTTATCGCAATTATAATGATAGGCGGTTTCCAGGTTGACGCAAAGGCAATGCAGGTCGGCGATGTAATGGCGGCTGTGACCTACATAACACAGATACTTATGTCGGTCATGATGGTAGGTATGATGTTCCAGCAGGTTTCGCGTGCAACGGCATCTATGAAGCGTGTAAATGAAGTCCTTTCAACAGATCCTGTTATCAGTGACGGCAACAAAAATGCCGACGGCGATAACAGCGGTACGGTTGAACTTAAGAATGTCAGCTTTGCATATCCCGGCTCATCGGGAAAACCGGTGCTTTCAGGTATTGATCTGAAAGCCGAAAAGGGACAGATGATAGCTATCCTCGGCTCTACCGGTTGCGGTAAGACCTCTCTTGTAAATCTCATACCGAGGTTTTATGACGCTACCGAGGGTGAAGTTCTTGTTGACGGTGTAAATGTCAAGGATTACGATGTTGATACATTAAGAAGTAAGATAGGCGTGGTGTTACAGAAGAGCGAGCTTTTCTCAGGTACTGTAGCCGAAAATATCCGTTGGGGCTGTGAAACGGCAACAGACGAAGAGGTAAAGACCGCCGCTGAAATAGCACAGGCTGAAGAGTTTATAAGCGGCTTCAATGACGGCTATGATACGATGATAAGTGAAAAGGGCGCGTCGCTGTCGGGCGGTCAGAAACAGCGTATGGCAATAGCGAGAGCTATTATCAAAAAGCCCGAAATACTGATATTCGATGACAGCACCTCGGCGCTCGATCTCAGCACCGAAGCAAAGCTCCATTCGGCACTGCGTGAAAGCCTGAGCGGTGTTACCGTTATAATGATAGCGCAGAGAATAGCAAGCGTTATGAGAGCGGATAAGATAGCAGTGCTTGAAAACGGCTCGATATGCGCTTTCGGCACACATAAGGAACTTATGGAAACAAGCGATGTCTACAGAGATATCTATTATTCGCAGATGAAGCAGGGAGAGGAGGTAACGGCAAATGGCTAACGAACGTCCTCCTATGAGAATGATGGGCAGAGGAGGTCCTCCGCCCCACGAAAGAATGCTGATGGCTGAAAAGCCCAAGAACGCCAAAGGCACGCTGAAAAGGCTGGTCGGCTATATCGGCAAGAACAGATATTTAATGATACTGCTGTTGTCGGTCATGCTGATAATTACGGTTTTAAATCTTGTAGCGCCGTATCTTCAGGGACTTGCGATAGATAAGATAACCATTTCCGATCAGCGACTTAACGTAGATATAAGCGGTATGATCTACTGTCTTATAGCCCTCGGTTGTGTGTACCTTGTAAATTCACTGCTTACATATTTTCAGGGCATATTTGCGGCAAAGCTTTCCCAGACGACAGTCAAGGCTATGCGTAAGGATCTGTTCGACAAGATCTCTTATCTGCCGATAAAGTACACCGATACTCATCAGCACGGAGATATAATGAGCCGTATGACAAACGACGTCGAGAACATCTCAAATACCGTTTCTCAGTCGATAGCCTCGCTCTTTTCAGGCGTTCTGACGCTTGTCGGCTGTCTTGTGTTCATGCTGTATTATTCGCCTATGCTGACGCTCGTCAGCCTTACCGCTGTTGTTCTGACGCTTATTGTAACAAAGAATCTCACTAAGTTCATGAGAAAGTATTTCCCCATGCAGCAGACGCTTTTAGGCAGACTGAACGGCCATATCGAAGAAATGGTATCGGGCTACAGAACCGTAGCGGCATACTCAAAGGAAAAGAAAGCCTGCGAGGAGTTCGGCGAGATTAGTGATGAACTTCAGAAAGCGGCAATTAAAGCACAGATATGCGGCGGTATAATGGGTCCTTGTATGAACGTCATATCAAATATCAGCTTCTTGCTTGTTGCGGGATTCGGTGCATATTTCCTTATCATCGACTTCAATCCACTTGCGCTGAAAGGCGTTATGACAGTCGGTACTATCCAGGCGTTCTTACAGTACACCAAGAACTTCACCCGTCCCATAAACGAGATAGCACAGCAGTATTCTTCAATACAGACAGCTATCGCAGGTGCGGAGCGTGTGTTTGAGATAATGGACACCGAGCCCGAAAGCGATGAAGGTACGGATAAGGATTTCTTGATCGATAACGTAAAGGGCGACCTTATGTTCAAGGATATCGACTTTTCGTATGTTCCCGGTGAAAAGGTACTGCATGATTTTGATCTTTGGATAAAGAGCGGTCAGAAGCTGGCTATAGTCGGAGCTACGGGTTCGGGCAAAACCACGGTCGTAAATCTGCTGACAAGATTTTACGATATCGACGGCGGAAGCATAACTCTTGACGGCGAGAGCATATACGATATTCCGAAAAAGAAGCTCCGCGGTTCGATAGGTATAGTTTTACAGGATACTGTAATATTCAACGATACGATAATGCAGAATATCCGCTACGGCAGACTTGACGCAACCGATGAAGAAGTCATTGCGGCGGCAAAGACCGCAAAGGTCGCAGATTTTGCCGAAAAGATGGCTGACGGCTACGACACCATGCTCACCGAGGGCGGCGGAAACTTAAGTCAGGGACAGCGACAGCTTATTGCTATCGCAAGAGCGGTGCTTGCCGACCCGAAGATACTTATTCTTGACGAGGCAACATCGAGCATCGACACCCGCACGGAAGTACATATACAGGAGGCTATGCTTGCACTTATGAAAGGCAGGACAAGCCTTATCATAGCGCACAGACTGTCTACTATCCGTGATGCGGATAAGATCGTTGTAATTGACGGCGGACAGGTAGTTGAAGCGGGAAACCACGAAAAGCTTCTCAGCGAAAACGGCGCTTATGCAAGACTGTACAACACGCAGTTTGCGGGCATAAAGACGTAAAAACAACATACCGCGCAGCAGTAGCTGTGCGGTATTATGCTATTAAGGAGCAGACTATGCACTTTGTAAGCACAAAATCCATACTTTCCCCGAAAAACGGAATGAATATCTATCGCGGTTGTACCCACGGCTGTATCTATTGCGATTCACGTTCTGCGTGCTATAATATGCAACACGCTTTTGAAGATATCGAGGTAAAGCAGAACGCCCCCGAGCTTCTTGAAAAAGCGCTTGTTTCAAAGCGTAAGCTGTGTATGGTGGGCACCGGTTCGATGAGCGACCCGTATATGCCTTGCGAGCAGAAACTTATGCTTACAAGACGTTGCCTTGAAGTGATTGAAAGGCACGGTTTCGGTGCGGCAGTGATCACAAAGTCGGATATGATTTTGCGTGATATTGACTTATTGTGCAGTATTAACAGCAAGGCAAAAGCGGTCGTAGCGATGACGCTGACAACATACGATGAGGCTTTATGCCGCATAATAGAGCCGAATGTCTGCACGACAAAGCGGCGTTATGAAGTGCTGAAAGAAATGCAGAAAAACGGTATTCCCACCGTTGTGTGGTTTACTCCCGTCCTGCCTTTCATAAATGATACCGAAGAAAACCTGCGTGGAATACTGTCATACTGCTTTGACGCGGGTGTAAAAGGTATAATCTGCATGGGGATAGGCACTACAATGCGTGACGGCGACAGGGAATATTTCTATTCTGCACTTGACAGGTATTTCCCCGGTATGAAACAGCGGTATATATCGCAGTTCGGCAACGAGTACGTCTGCAACAGCGTTAACAACGGCAGACTTATGAGCATATTCTGTAATGAGTGCGAAAAGCATAGCGTTATGTATGATCCCGATGAAGTGTTTTCATATCTTCATGAGTTTCCCGAAAAGAACGAACAGTTATCGTTTTTCTGACGTAATTTTTGTTAAAATAAGGTTAATATTCGTTCTTTATAATGCTATTATACTAAATTGAAAGGGTGAAGAGTATGACTATCAGAAAACTAACAGACGAGGAACTTCCGCAGTGCGTAGATGTCATTCGCAAAAGCTATGAAACAGAGGCTATTGCATTCGGCATCACCGAAATGAACTGCCCTCAGCACGCAAGCTTTATCACGCTTGACCGTTTGCAGATGTCGGCGGAGTGGGGTTATCTTTTCTACGGAGCGTTTGAGGACGATGAACTTATAGCCTGCTTTGCGCTTGAAAAAACAGAGGACAACGTTTATGAATTGCACCTGTTCTCGGTTCTTCCCGACAAGAGATACGGCGGTGTCGGAGCGAAGTGTCTTGAGTTTGCCAAGAACGAGGTGTTCTCGATGGGCGTCACAGTGCTTAATGCAGGCGCAATACACCAGAGTGTAAGAGTGCGTAATTGGTATGAGAAAAACGGTTTTACACAAAAAGAGATACACAGAGTGGCATATCTGCCGTTTGCGCTCGGAATAATGAGCTGTAATGTCTGTGAGTAAATACAAAATACATAGCATATTAAAAGCCTGAGAGTTTTAATTCTCAGGCTTTATCGTTTTATTTAACCGTATATCTCAGCCATACCGCATCGCTGTCGTATTTCTTTACATCGGTGAGCTTGAGCTGTGTTACGGGGCGGTCTGATTCAAGTCCGTCAAAGACAGCCGCCATGCCTTCTCTGCCGTCAATTCCTGCGCCTATCAGTATGCTGACTTCATCGAGCAGTCCGTCCTTAAGGAAACCCGCATTAACGTGACCGCCGCCGACTACTGCCATTCTTTCAACGCCGAATTTATCGGCAAGAATATCGCATACACGCACAAGGTCTATCTTATCCTTGCCACAGGCTATCCACGAAATATGTCTGCTTTCAAGATACTCAAGATATTCACTGCTTACGTTTTCGCTAGTGACAATAAGCAAGGGGCGCTTGCTGTTGCTGTCATCGTCCCATAAAAGCGTACCTTTTGTATCGGTGACTATTTCGTAGCCCTTTGCGTCAACCGCTTTCGAGTAACCCTCCTTGTCGAAAGGCTTGCTGTCGGCTGAAGCGGTAAATTCGCCCGGCAGAGCCATTTCAAGCATTGCGGTAACACGTCCGCTGACACGGCTCGGAGCGTCAAGCTCGTCCAACGTTTCGTAGTATTCCTGAACACCGGGGAGGTGCTCGGTCATTGCACAGTCGATACGACCGTCAACAGATGTCATCATATGACAGATTATATAAGGCTTTTTCATACTTAAGATCCTCATTTAATTTGCTGTGAGCGTATTTTGAGTATACACCTTGGAGCTTACTACATGTCAAGAACTTTTTGAAAATAAATTTTCTGTTTAATCCGATACTTGATTTTTGGTCAGATATGAGTATACTATAGCTCGTAAATATTATTGCGTTTGACCCGTACACAAACGGTTATTACAAGATGGGTGAGCGTGTAGGCGAGGCGTTCAGGGACGGACTTAAGCTTAAAAAGTAAAATGTAAACAGGTATAGCTAAAGCCTGAGAGAATTATTTCTTCTCAGGCTTTTTAAAATCCATAATTGCGGTTATTACGATAATTTATAACGTCATCTGCATTTCAATATGCGGTATTCCGTCTTCAATAAATTCTTCAGATGTCTGTACAAATCCCGCTTTTTCATAAAGAGAACGGGCGTATACCTGAGCTTCGATAGTGATTTTTCCGGCACCGAATTTTTCTCTTACCGTATCAATTGCCGCTCTGACAACTTTACTTCCGAGTCTGCATCTGCGTTTAACTGAAATAACCCTGCCGATCGATGCGGTAGGAAAGGTAACACCCTCGGGCAAAGCCCTTGCGTATGCCGCTATTCCGTCCTCGTCCTCAAGCCATATATGATAAGCCGATTTGTCGGCATCGTCAACTTCCTGGTAAGGGCAGTTCTGTTCTACAACAAATACCGCTGTCCGTAGTTTGTATATCTCAAAAAGCTCATCTGTTGTAAGTTCAGAAAAGTGTTTAATTACAAGGTTCATAATAATTTTCTCCGTGAGTTTTCTTATATTTGAAAGTCGATATGATAACGTTCATTGTCAGAAATACCTTGCGCTCTCTTTTCTGTAAGCACTGGGGCTTTTGCCTGTGTATGTGTGGAAACACCTGCTGAAATACAGCACGTCCGAAAAGCCGAGCTTATCCGCTATTTCACCTATGCCCATAAGCGTGGAACACAGCAGTCGGCAAGCCTCGTCCATTCTTACCGAGTTGTGATACTGTTGCATAGTCACGCCTTTTTCTTTTTTGAACAGATGAGCCATATACTTGTAGCTTAAGTAAAATTCCTTTTCTATGCTTTCCGAGCTGAACGGTACGGAAAGGTTATCCGAAAGATAGCGGCATATCCTGTCACTGAGTGTAAGATTTTTGGAAAAGCCCTGTGTGCTTATTGCAAGCGACGATAACAGTGAAAACAGCCTGTAATTGATAAACCATTTCTTGTATGCGTCGTCCGAGTGGGCGTACTCTATAAAGCTTTTCAGCTCCTTTTCGGATCGCGAAGAAATGCTGTGAAGATATTTCGGGAGAGTAAGACTGTTTTCGGTCATTGCGTCATAAGTCCCGAGCGGGGAAGCGTCGGGATAAAACGGCGTTTTGGCATTATCATCGGGGCTTATTTTAAAATGTATAAATATCCACTTCGTACCTTTTTGTATCTTTTTCTTTCCGAAGTGATGTACACCGTTTTTAAGTATAAGCAGTTCGCCTGCTTTCACCTCATAGTCGGTTTCATCTTCTGTGACACAGATACAGCCGTCAATTACATATATCAATACACAAAAATCCGGCACTCTGTCGGTGTGCAGAAAGCTCTCGGATGCCGCAAACAGACCGCATCCGCACAGCCTCGGCAGAGCAATATTATCAAAAGTTATCTCGTTCACGAATATTCTCCATATTTTTATGCGTTTTATCTATTTGATTAGCTTGCTGATAAGATTATAATACATATAGAAGAGTAAGTCAAGCGAAAGCTTACAGAAACGGAGAATTATTATGATAACACAGGATAACATAAAGGTAACAGGCTATAAGTCAGACGGATTTATCGGAAAGTATCAGAAGCTGATACGCGATACGGTAATTCCTTACCAGTATAGCGTACTGTGCGATGAAGCACCCGATACTGAAAAGAGCCACGTTGTAAAGAACTTTGAGAATGCCGCAAAGGCGCTCCGCGGCGAAGATGTCGGTGACGGCTTTTACGGAATGGTGTTCCAGGACAGCGATGCGGCAAAGTGGATAGAAGCGGCGGCATATTCGCTTGCACTTTATCCCGATGAAAAGCTTTCCGAAACGGTAGATGAGCTTATTGACAAAATCGCCGATGCACAGGACGAGGACGGATATCTTGATACATATTTCACTATAAAGGACAGAGATAAGCGCTGGAAGAACCTGCTTGAAGGTCATGAATTATATTGTTCGGGTCACTTGATGGAGGCGGCTTGTGCTTATTATGAAGCCACAGGCAAGAAAAAGCTCCTTGACGTTATGGAGAAGAACGCAGAGCATATATATAAACACTTTATCACAGAACACAACGAGGGCGTACCCGGTCACCCCGAAGTTGAACTTGCACTTATGAAGATGTACCGCACAACAGGCAACAAGAAGTGGTTACTGCTGGCAGAGCATTTTATAAACGAGCGCGGTGAAGATCCTCATTTCTATGAAAAGGAAGCGGCAAAGCGTGACTGGACAGTGTGGGGCAACGACCCTACAGCGCACGACTATCAGCAGAGCGGCAAGCCTGTCAGAGCGCAGAGCGACGCTACAGGCCACGCAGTAAGAGCAGTATATCTGTACACAGGTATGGCACAGCTTTCCGCAAGGAGCGGCGACAACGCACTGTATGACGCCTGCAAAAGACTGTGGGAGAGTATCACACGCAGAAGAATGTATGTTACAGGCGGTATCGGCTCAACCGTTTTAGGCGAAGCGTTCAGCGTTGACTATGACCTGCCACCCGATACTGCTTACGCAGAAACCTGCGCGTCTATCGGACTTATGTTCTTTGCAAACGCAATGCTCAAAAATGAGCTTATAGGCGAATATGCTGACGTTATGGAAACCGCTTTCTATAATACCGTACTCGGCGGAATGCAACTTGACGGCAAGCGTTTCTTCTATGTAAATCCGCTTGAAGTTGTACCCGGAATATCGGGAGTATCACCTACTCACCGCCACGATCTTCCCGTAAGACCGAAATGGTATGCCTGCGCTTGTTGCCCGCCTAACGTAGCAAGACTTATTACATCATTCGGTTGCTATGCTTACGGCGAAAACAGCGATATGAGCTTCTGTCACCTGTACGCAGATGGCGAAGTCAGGTTTGAAAACGGTATGGAGCTTGTCTGCAAGACAGATTACCCTTATGATATGACTGTTAATTATTCGGTTGTAAAGGGCGGCAGACTTGCTCTAAGAATTCCCGGCTGGAGCGATACATTCACACTTACGCTTAACGGCGAAAAGCAGGAACTGAAGCCTATCAACGGTTATGTTATCCTCGCTGTAAAGGACGGCGATGAAGTGAAGCTTGTGCTTTCCGATACGCCCCACTTTGTATATCCGTCTGTGAAGATCCCCGCTGTAAGCGGTATGGCGGCAATAAGAAGAGGCCCGCTTGTATATTGCTTTGAGGGCGCAGATAACGGCGATGTGCTGTCGCTTGCGCTTAAGCGCGGCGGAAAGATAACGGTATGCGAACCTGATGACAATGAGCTGAACGGCGTTACCAAGCTCAAAGTCGAGGCGGTGAGATTTGACGATAACAGTAAGCCTTACAGCTTTGAAGAGCCGAAAATAACCGATACACTTGCTATCGCTGTTCCTTATTACACATGGGGCAACAGAGGCGAGAACGCAATGAGAGTATTCATGCCGCTTTATTGAAAGTAAAAACGTAAAAGAAACACCGTATGGAAAAATCCATACGGTGTCAGACTGTCGATAAACCTATATAATTTTTAAAAATGGGGTTTGGGGCGTAGCCCCAAGCGGGGTGAGGGCGGCAGCCCCACACTCAGCCCCTTTCCAGGGAAAGGGGTTTGGGGATAGGGATTGTAAGTTAGAAGCTGATTTCAAAAACAGACTTTTTCTATAAGCTGACACCGTATGGAAAGATCCATACGGTGTATTTTTATATCTGTTGGGACAGACAGGACAGCTTATCAGTCCATATCCCAGTTATGCCATACATTCTGTACGTCATCGTTGTCTTCGAGTGTTTCGAGGAGGAGTCCCATCTTCTTTATCTGATCTTCATCTGTAAGAGTTGTGTATGTAGAGGGAACCTGTTCAGCATCTGCGGAAACTACCGTGTAGCCCATATCTCTCAGTGCGTTTGCAACATTTTCAACTTCCTTAGGATCTGTTGTGATCTCTACACAGCCGTCCTCAAAGCTGAAGTCATCTCCGCCTGCTTCAAGGATATCTTCCATAGCCTTGTCTTCGTCAATTGTGCCTTCTTCGTTATCGAGAACGATAATGCCCTTTAAGCTGAACATGAATGATACACAGCCGCTTGTACCCATATTGCCGCCGAACTTGTCAAAGTAGTGACGGATCTCGCCTGCTGTTCTGTTTCTGTTATCTGTAAGGCAGTCAACTATAACAGCTACACCGTTGGGACCGTAGCCCTCGTATACGCAGTTCTCATAGTCGTTCTTTTCTCCGCCGCCTACAGCCTTCTTTATAAGTCTGTCGATGTTATCGTTGGGGATATTGTTTGACTTAGCCTTCTGGATAAGTGTAGCGAGCTTTGCATTGTTGTTGGGATCTCCGCCGCCTTCCTTGATGGCAACGATTATCTCACGGCTGATCTTGGTAAATACCTTAGCTCTTGCGCCGTCCTTTTCACCTTTTTTTCTCTTGATGGTGCTCCATTTTGAGTGTCCTGACATATCGGTTTTTCCTTTCTGTTATATCAATTTATCTCTTTGAAACCTTTTCCGAGCACTTCCTTAGCACTCGTAATTATCATAAAAGCCGACTCGTCGACTTCTTTTACATAACGTTTGACTTTTACATAGTCATTTTTTCTTACTGCACAGCAGATGACCTGTTTGTCGTCACCGCTGTATGCGCCCTTTCCGCTGAGGAAAGTTACGCCCTTTCCTGCGTTCATTATTTTCTTTGAGATCTCTTCGGACTTGTCGCTGAATATCAGCAGCATTTTACCTTCATAGCTTCCGTACACGATGATATCGATAACTTTTGATGATACAAAGATAGCGATTATGGCATACAGCGCCGATTCTATCTTGCCGAAAACAAGGGTTGCGAACACAATAACCGCAAAGTCGGTCGCAAAGGTTATAGCACCTATGCTAATATGCGGAAAGCGCTTGTATATAAGGCGGTTTAATATATCGGTACCGCCGCCCGTACCCTCGCGGGAGTAGCAAAGTCCAAGACCCGCGCCGATAAGCAGTCCGCCGAATATAGCCGCAAGCATTTCGTTTCCCTCATAGTGGGGAAGATAAGCGAATACATAGTCGGTCGCAATAGTGATAGTGACAATCGAAAGCAGTGTCTTGAACATCAGCTTTCTGCCGAGAAATATAAAGCCTATCACTATAAGCGGAACGTTTACAATAAAGTAAAGCACACCTTCGCTAAGCCCGGTAAGATGAGCCAGAGCAACGCATATTCCCGATGCGCCGCCCGGTGCAATGCCGTTGGGTGCGGTAAAAGTCTTAAGACCGCATGAGAATATAAAACTTGAAATTATAATGACCGTAATGTCGATCAGCGTGCGTTTTGTTGTTGCCTTCATTGTAATCCTTCTCTCGCAAGTTATGTACGCTCGCTTGTGTAAATCTTCTCAAAAAGCTCTTTCATACGGTCGTTCTGACCTGTAAGGTACAGATAGCCGAAAAGAGCTTCAATGCCCGTTGCTCTGCGGTAATCCTTGGGATTGGAAGAGCGTGGGACATTGTTTCCCGTGGCATTTCTGCCGCGCTTGAATATCTCTGTTTCTTCTTCGGTAAGCTCATCTGCTATAACATCATATGCGTAGGACTGAAATCCTGCGTTTACATACTGTACAGCTTTCTTGTGGAGCTTGTCTACAGGCATTGTGCCGAGCTTTACTATCTGCTCACGCACAAATACCTCATACACACTATCGCCGAAAAAGGCAAGTGTAAGCCCTCCGAGCGCTTTTGCCTCGGCAGGCGTCATAATTTCATACATCATCTCAGATACCTGAATTCAAAGTCGTAGATAGAAACGGTGTCGTCTTCCTGCACGCCCATTTCTTCAAGCTTGTCGATAATTCCGCTGAAACGCAGAACTCTCTGGAAATACTGAAGACTTTCGTAGTCCTCCATATTCACCATTGAAAGCACGGGAACCATAAACGGTGCGTCGACGATGAATACGCCGTCCTGCTTTGTGACAGTAAACTCTTTCTTCTTGAGTTCCTGCTCGTCAAGCTCCTTGGCTGTGAGCGGCTGAGCCTCAAATCTTATCGGAGGCGGTAACTTGTCAAGCTCGCCTGCAATATACTCTATGACTTGTGCTGTACCCTTTGTGGTAGCCGCACTGCATTCAAAGCAGGGAAGTCCCTTATCTTCAATGTACTTTCTGAAATCTGCAATTTGCTCTTCGCTTGCAAGGTCGCACTTGTTCATAACAACTATCTGAGGACGCTCGGATATCTCTTCAGAGAAGTTTCTCAGCTCATAGTTTATCTTTTCAAAGTCGTCCTTTGGATCTCTGCCTTCAATGCCCGACACATCGACAACGTGAACTATAAGTCTGCATCTTTCAACGTGTCGTAAGAACGAATGACCAAGACCGATGCCCTCGCTTGCACCCTCGATAAGACCGGGAATATCAGCCATTACAAACGACTTCTCGCCGACTGTAACAACACCGAGTACTGGGGTTATAGTAGTGAAGTGGTAGTTTGCTATCTGGGGCTTTGCGGCGCTGACAACGCTTATAAATGTTGATTTGCCGACATTCGGGAAACCGACCAGTCCGACATCTGCAAGAAGCTTGAGCTCCAGCGTAACGTTGAACTCTTCACCGGGATAACCGGGCTTTGCAAATCTGGGGATCTGACGTGTAGGTGTAGCAAAGTTCATATTGCCCTTACCGCCTCTGCCGCCCTTTGCAACTACTACAGGCTCATCATCGGAAATATCCGCAAGTATCCTTCCCGTGTCGCTGTCCTTTACAAGCGTACCTCTCGGTACACGGATTATCGTGGGTTCTGCACTCTTACCGGTGCAACGTCTTGCACCGCCGTTTTCACCGTTGGGTGCAATATATTTTTTCTTGTATCTGAAATCGATAAGCGTTGACAGGTTATCATCGGCTACAAAAACAATGTCCGAGCCTTTACCTCCGTCACCGCCGTCGGGACCGCCCGCATTCACATATTTCTCTCTGTGAAACGATACGGCACCATTGCCGCCGTTGCCGGCTTTAATATAAATTTTTACAATATCAACAAACATTTTTACCTCTCTTTGCCGACAGGGTAGTCACTTCTGCTTTTATTCTGTACTGAAATGCACAGAAAATGCAAGACCGCTTAATACACAAAAAAGGCGGGGAATATACCCGCCTTGATTGATTTGAGATTAGTCAGCGTAAACGCTAACCTGCTTGCGATCCTTGCCGAGGCGTTCAAACTTTACCTTGCCGCTTGTAAGAGCGAATAATGTATCATCAGAACCACGACCTACGTTGTTACCTGCGTGAATGTGTGTGCCTCTCTGACGAACGAGGATGTTACCTGCGAGAACGTACTGACCGTCTGCACGCTTAACACCGAGTCGCTTTGATTCGCTGTCACGACCGTTCTTTGTAGAACCCATACCTTTTTTATGAGCAAAGTGCTGTAAGCTGATTTTAATCATATCTGTTTTCCTTTCATCCTGTGTTATTAACACTGTTCGGTGCGGACATCTATATGTCCGTATTCTTCTTCAAGAATTGTAAGATGTGTGTAAAAGGATTTTAACATTGTGCAGGCGTCATCCACAAAAGGAGGTTTCAGCCTGAACTTTGCATATCCGTCTTTGTCGGGACGTATGTCCATATCGGCGGCTACACTGAAAAAATCCGTTATCGTATTTACCGTAAGCATAAGAGCGCTTGACACGCCTGCACAGATTATATCGTTTCCGCTTTCTGCGTAACCCGAATGACCTTTAACGGTAAACCCGATGAATCTTTCGCCTTTTACGGCGAATACAGCCTTGATCATCAGACTTATGCGTTGATAGCTTCGATCTTGATCTTGCTGTAGGGCTGTCTGTGACCCATCTTGCGCTTGCTGCTCTTCTTGGGCTTGTATGTGAATACAGTAACCTTCTTAGCCTTGCCGTTCTTGATGAGAGAAGCCTTTACGCTTGCACCGTCAACGTAGGGAGCACCAACTACTGCGCCGTCATCCTTACCAACCATGATAACCTTGTCGATTGTGAACTCGCCTTCAACGTCGAGCTTTTCAACGAAGATCTCATCGCCTTCTTTTACCTGATACTGTTTTCCGCCTGTTTCGATAATTGCGTACATTGTTTCAAACCTTTCTTGCCTTTCGGCATCTTGTAAAATTCTCGCTGCTTGAGGTGAAACCGCTTATTTAAGCCGTTTTCTTTATGACCCTGCACATGCGGCGATATTATTATATCAAAAAGAAAACGCTTTGTCAAGCGTTTTCTTCCGATTTTTATTATACAGAGCCGATGAACAAATTATTTGTGCATCGGTTTAGTAATCAGACGTTGAATCTGAACAGTACAACGTCGCCGTCACGCATAACGTAGTCCTTGCCCTCAAGACGTACAAGTCCCTTTTCCTTAGCCGCCGCCATACTGCCGCAAGCCATAAGATCGTCAAACGAAACGATTTCCGCTCTGATGAAGCCTTTTTCAAAGTCGGTGTGGATCTTGCCTGCCGCCTGAGGAGCCTTTGTGCCGTTTGTGATAGTCCATGCGCGGACTTCCTGAACACCGGCGGTAAGATATGAGATAAGACCGAGCAGGCTGTATCCCTGCTTAATTATACGATTAAGACCGGATTCCTTAAGTCCGAGTTCTGACAGGAACATCTCTTTATCCTCAGCCGACATATCGGCAATTTCAGCCTCGATCTGTGCGCAGATAGGAAGTACGACGCTGTTTTCAACCTTTGCAATCTCGCATACAGCCTTATACTGTTCGTTCTTCTCGATATCGCCTGTGAAGTCGGATTCCGAGAGATTTGCGGCATAAATTACGGGCTTGTTTGAAAGCAGGGGAGAAGCCTTTACCATTTCAAGCTCGGATTCTGTGTAAGGGTATGATCTTGCGGATTTGCCCTCTTCGAGATGAGCAAGAAGTTTTTCAAGGAACTCAACTTCAGCCGCAAGGCTCTTGTCGCCCTTCATCTGCTTCTTTTCCCTGTCGATACGGCGCTGTACTATTTCAATATCCGAGAAGATAAGCTCAAGATTGATCGTTTCGATATCTCTTGCCGCTCCTATCTTGCCGTCAACGTGAATTATGTTGTCGTCCTCAAAGCAACGTACAACGTGAACGATAGCGTCGACCTCACGGATATTCGACAGGAACTTGTTGCCGAGTCCCTCGCCCTTTGATGCGCCCTTTACAAGACCTGCGATGTCAACGAATTCAAGCGTTGCGGGTGTGAACTTTTCGGGGTTGTACATCTTTGCCAGAGCGTCAAGACGTTCATCGGGGACTGATACGATGCCGACGTTCGGCTCTATTGTGCAGAAAGGATAGTTTGCAGATTCTGCTCCTGCGTTTGTAAGTGCATTGAACAAGGTGCTTTTGCCGACGTTCGGCAGACCTACCATACCAAGCTTCATTTATATAGTCAACCTTTCTTTAAGCGGTGTACCGCTGTGATAATCCAATACAGTATAACACTAAATCCGACTTTTTTCAAGTGGTAAACGATAATTTGTTGACTTGAAGTGTAAAGTTTAGTATAATGAGTACATAAAGGTGGTGGTTTTTTGCCTGACATATATAAACACGGTCACGACAACTTCAAGAAGATAACGCTTTTATTTATTCTCCAGGTTATTCTGGGCGTTCTGCCGTTTATTCTCCTGGTGGTTTATATAGGCTTTGCGCTGAACTCAAATGCGGTGCTTGGATATATTTTCATTGCGGTGATGGCAGTAACAGCCGCACTGAATTTCACTATAACAAAACGTTACAACGTCCTGCTTTCCGGATTCAAAGGCGAAAAATCGCTTATGAAAACGGTAAAGAAGCTTGGTAGCGGTTACACCGTGTTTTCAAATCTTCCTGTCAGGTATAAGAAGAACAGAAGTGAGATAGATCTGTTGGTGCTATGTGAAAGATACATTATTATAATAGAAGTAAAAAATCATTCCGGCTATATCTACGGCAACCATAAAGACGAAAAATGGACACAGAGAAAGATTTACCGCGGAGGTAAAACTACTGAAACAGATATGACAAATCCGATCCGTCAGATGCGCCGTCAGCGTGACATCATAAAATCAATTCTCCGTGCAAATGATCTTGACCAGTGGGTCGATACGGTACTTTATTTTTCTGCCCCGACCGTTCATCTCTATCTTGACTTAAACGACAGCGACAATGTATGCTCAAGTGAAAAAGAACTGCTTGAATTTCTGCGTACCTATCAATCACCCAAGCCTATCGACCCGGACAAGCTTGAAAAGATCAAACTGCTTTTCAAAGATATGTGTTCAAATAAATAATGCTATATTCCCGATGCTACCACATCGGGAATTTTTATATTGCGTATTTGAGTAAACGTTTACCATACCCGTTTTTATTTACAGTAAAATTATTGCAGTAAAATGTCAGTAAACCGCAAAATCGCAAACATTTGTTGTGCAATATGCATAAAACAGAGACGATATCTTATAAATTTTTCACAATTTTTGCGTTTCTATACAATAAACAGCTTGCAAGCGATTGACAAATTGGTAAAATTGCGATATAATAAAGCCATCGTAAGACACATAAATCGGTGCTTACGAGGTTTTAGTTTTTTAGTTGTCTCCTTTCTTTTGTTCTACACATTATACATTATTTGATTTGAGAGCGTGAATTTGTCACGCTCAATTTTTTTGCCTTTTTATTCACATTGCGGAAATATTGACGTGCTATCCTAGATAAAAGATATAAATGATAACGGGTTTTAGTTAGATTTTTCGCTGAATCTGCCGTTTCGCCATCCTGAGCATAGCAATAGCGTTATTAAAGGCGGAACTTGGAGCGCCGCATCGGCGCAGGTGGAACTGCCAGCGGCGACCCGCCTTAAGATGTAATTGATAAATCTGTATAACGTTTAATCCCGCCGTTTCGCTATCCTGAGCATAGCAGTATCGTTATTATAGACGGAATTTGCGGTGCCGCATCGGCACCATGAATATTTTGTGAAAAGTATGGAATTTGTGTTCAAAATATGGTATACTATAATTCAGTGTTTAAAACCGAGAAAGGAATGAACAGATGAGTAATATAATCAACCGCAGAAAAATAGCAGACGGCGTGTACTTCAGCAGTATCACCGACAAGCGTTATAAGAAGAATTTGATTTCAGTGGCATTTTCAACACAGCTCAGCGAAGAAACGGCAACCGAAAACGTGATAGTTCCTCTCCTGCTTACAAAATGCAATTCAAAGCTTCCTTCATATAAAGCCTTCAACAATAAGATGTCAAGACTGTATGCCTCTGGAATAGGCGGTACTACAGGCAGACAGTATGATTTGCAGACGATTTCGTTCGGTGCATACTATCTTGATGATATTTACGCTCTGGCAGGCGAAAAGATGACGGAAATAATGACAGATATTCTTATTGACTGCCTTACATCTCCCGTTACCGAAAACGGCGTGTTCACGGCAAAGTTCACCGAGCTTGAAAAGAAGACTGCTATCGATAATATCGAAACCGCTATCAATGATAAGCGTTCTTACGCTATAGAGCGCGCAATGAAGACCATCTGCAAGGGCGAGCCTGCAAGCGTATGCTCATACGGCACAATAGAAAAGGCACAGCAGATAACACCGGAGAGCGCATATAAGGCTTACCGCCGTATGCTTGAAACTATGCCGTGCGAGATAATCTGTACAGGCTGCAGTGACTTTGACGGAGTAGCCGAAAAGTTCGCCGCCACATTTGAAAAGATTGGCAGACACGATATTGAAACAACATCTATCAATATAAGCCCGATCAAAGAAAAGACAGAAGAAGTAACCGAACGCCTTACCGTAAACCAGAGCAAGCTTGTCCTCGGCTTCAAGTCACATTCCGATGATGATGCCGCACTTGTTCTTTTACAGAAGATCTTCGGCGGTACAACTTCATCAAAGCTGTTCCAGAACGTAAGAGAAAAAATGTCGCTGTGCTATTACTGCTCAGCCGCTAGAAACGACCTCAAGGGCATTATGCTTGTCAACAGCGGTGTTGAAAACGAGAATATCGAAAAGACGAAGAACGCCGTTATAGATCAGCTTGAAGAGATCAAGAACGGCAACTTTACCGACGAGGATATCAACTTTGCCGAAATGGCTATAAAGAACGATTTCAAGAGCGTTGCGGACAGCGCAGGAAACGTCAGCAACTGGTACTTTGACTGTATCAGAAAGAATGATATCGTTACTCCCGAAGAGAAGCTTGAACGTTATCTCGGCGTTTCAAAAGAGCGCATAATCGCCGCCGCAGAATCTATGGTGCTTGACAGCGTTTATGTACTCACAGGCAACGAGAATTAAGGAAAGGAGCTGTCATAATGGAGAAGATCACAAACGCACGAATCAAAGAAGAATATCTCAGAATAAAGCATAAGAGCGGTGCTACTATCCTTTTATACCCGATGAAGGGCTATTCGACAGCATATGCGCTGTTTGGCACAAAGTACGGCTCGGTCGATACAACATTCAAGACAGATGAAGATCCCGATTTTGTTACTGTTCCCGAAGGTATAGCACACTATCTCGAACACAAGCTGTTTGAAAATGACGAGTGTGACGCGTTTGACCTTTATGCAAAGACAGGAGCAAACGCGAACGCATATACAAGCTTTGACAAGACAGCATACCTTTTCAGCTGTTCGCAGAAGTTTGAGGAAAATCTGCGTATACTGCTCGGTTTTGTTCAGGAACCTTATTTCACCGACGCAACAGTTGCCAAGGAACAGGGAATTATCGGACAGGAAATCAGAATGTACGAGGACGATCCCGGCTGGAGAGTATTTTTCAACTGCTTACAGGCAATGTACGAAAAGAACCCCGTAAGAATAGATATCGCAGGTACAATTGAGAGTATAGCAAAGATAGACAAGGATCTGCTTTACCGTTGCTACAACACTTTCTATAACCTTAATAATATGGTTATCGCCATTGCAGGTAATTTCGACGTTGACAAGACGCTTGAAATTTGTGATGAATTGCTGAAGCCTTCAAAGGATCACGGACTTCAGGTTATCGTTCCCGAAGAACCCGTTACAGTACACGAAAAGAGAAATGTTCAGAAGCTGTCGTGCGCTATCCCACTGTTCAATATCGGCTGGAAGTTCCCACCGTACGAAGGAAAGGAACAGCATAAGAATTATATAATCTACAATATCCTTATGGAGCTTTGCCTCGGAAAGACCTCAGATTTCTATAACAGAATGTATGAAAGCGGACTGCTGAACGACGCATTCAATGTAGGCGTATTCTGCGGAAGAGGATTTTTCAGCGTAATCGCCGACGGCGAATCTACAGATCCGGATAAGGTTCTTGCAGAGATAGAAAAAGAGCTTCATCGCCTCAGAGAAGAGGGTCTTGACGAAGAAGAATTCATCACTATCCGTAACAAGACATACGGTGAACTTGCGGCAGGTTTCAACAATGTTGAATCGGTTGCAAATGCAATGCTTTCCAATGAGATAAACGGCGTAGGAATATACGACGGTATAGAAATAACGGCAAATACCACATTTGCCGACATAAAATCGGCGCTTGACAGCCTGGATATCGAGAATAATTCAATATCCATAATCGAGCCTGCCGATTGAATATAAGTGAGGAATATTAACATGAGCGGTTTATTAAACATTATGACCGAGGCAGTGAACGAAGTGCCGAGAATTGAATTTCCCAATCTGTTCGATAAGTCGATTATCGTAAACAGAGTAGCATTCAATCTTTTCGGCGTTGATATCTACTGGTACGGCGTTATCATAGCAATAGGTGTGATCTTTGCATTTATCTATGCAATGCACAAGTGCAAACAGTTCGGACTTATCCCCGACCACGTTTTCGACGTAGCCTTTGTAGCTATAATTTTCGGATTTATCGGCGCAAGAGCCTACTACTGTATTTTCATTGATACCGATATAAATTTCTTTGACCTGCGTCACGGAGGACTTGCGATATACGGCGGTATTATTGCGGCGGCGATTGCGGCGGCGATTACCTGCGTTATCCATAAGGTAAACCTTCCCGCAATGTTCGATGTCGGCGGTCTCGGACTTCTTATAGGTCAGTGCATAGGCAGATGGGGCAACTTTGTAAACCAGGAAGCTTACGGCGCTCCTACAGCTGGTTCACTGCCGTGGGGTATGACAGGTACAACTATTATAAATGACCCAGTTGTAATAGCAAAGCAGGCGGAGCTTGACGCGGCAGGCAACGGACTGTTCGCACTCGTTCACCCTTGCTTCCTTTATGAAAGCTTATGGTGCCTTATCGGATTTATTGCACTCCATTTCTATTCAAAGAAGCTGAAGACCTTTGACGGCGAGATCTTCCTGCTGTATATAACATGGTACGGCTTAGGACGTTTCTGGATCGAGGCTCTGCGTACAGACAGCCTGTTCATAGGTCCTTTCAAGGTATCTCAGATAGTTGCGGGCGTGTGCGTTGTTGTCGGTCTTGTATCGTTTATTCTCTGCAAGATTTTCAAGACGAAGAAACGCAGCTATGTGATGTATAAGGACAGTGAAGTCTGCAAGGAAAAGAACGAGGCTTATTATACACGTCAGAAAATGCTTGAGGAAAAGGCTAAGGCGAAGAAGGCTATGAAGCAGGCAGGCGAAGCCGCTCCGAGCATAATCGTCAGCGACGATGAAGATTCTGAGAAGGAAGAAAAGCCTGTTGAAACCGAAAAAACGGAAGATAAGGCTGAAACATCGGAAGAAAACAACGAAGAAGAAAAATCTGAAACCCCTGAAAAAACGGAGGAAGAATAATGAATCTTATAGACGGAAAAGCAGTATCTGCAAAGGTAAAAGAGCAGATACGTGCCGAGATAGAGCGTGACAAGCTCGATATAGGTCTTGCTGTAATAATAGTAGGCAACAATCAGGCGAGCCGTGTTTATGTAAACAATAAAAAGAAGGCTTGCGAGGTATGCGGAATAAAATCTTATGAATATGCTCTGCCTGAAGATACAACACAGGACGAGCTGATGGAACTTATCGATACGCTCAACAAGGACGATAAGGTAAACGGTATACTCTGTCAGTTACCACTGCCGAAGCACCTTGACGAAGAAAAGGTTATCGAGGCTATTTCGCCGCTCAAGGATGTTGACGCATTCAACGCTGTTAATGTCGGCAAGATAATGATAGGCAATTATGCGTTCCTGCCTTGCACACCGGCAGGTGTTATGGAGCTTATCCACAGCACAGGCGTATCTGTTGAGGGCAAGGAATGTGTTGTCATCGGCAGATCGAATATAGTAGGAAAGCCTATGGCTATGCTTTTACTTCATGAGAATGCAACCGTTACCGTATGCCATTCAAGAACCAAGGATCTGGCAGAAGTCTGCCGCAGAGCGGATATTTTAGTCAGCGCAGTTGGCAGGGCGGATTTTGTTACAGCCGATATGGTAAAGGACGGCGCAGTGGTTATTGATGTCGGAATGAACAGAAACGCAGAAAACAAGCTCTGCGGCGATGTAAAGTTCGATGAAGTAGCTCCCAAGTGCTCATACATAACGCCTGTTCCCGGCGGCGTAGGACCTATGACGATAGCAATGCTGATGAAGAATACTCTTATGGCAAAGCACATACAGGCAAAAGCATGAATAAGCAGGTAAAAAATCCGTTCAAAAAAGCAGGGCAGGGCGGCAACAAACGTTTTCTTATAAATGCCGCTATACTTGCCGCAGGCTGTCTGCTTGTTATATTCAGAATGCAGACGTGGGGACCGGCACAGGTGATAGTTCTTGTGATGTTTGCGGCACTCGCCGCATTCCAGGTGGTGCTTTATTTTAAATTGAAATAACTTCAACTTTGCTAAAAATGGGGTTTGGGGCGTAGCCCCAAGCGGGGTGAGGGCGGCAGCCCCACGTTCAGTCCCTTCCCAATGGGAAGGGGTTTGGGGATAGGGATTGAGATTATGAACTATTTTTCAAAAAGGAATTCCTCAAAAATTTGTTATATACAAAAATGACTTATGCTTTGTCAGCCCCGCAAAAAATACAGAAATTTAATAAACTCCTATTGACAAACTTATCATAATGTGTTATGATTATAGTACCTCATTAGGGGTTTATTTTTTTGTGCCTTTTTTAAGTCACAATAAACCCTTGCCGAAGAAAAAGTCCGAGGCAGCGAGGGAGGCTAAAGCCCATGAGGGCAAAAAAATAGGAGGTGCCGAAAGTGAGAGTTAAAATTACCCTTGCGTGTACTGAGTGCAAACAGCGCAACTACAACACCAAGAAGAACAAGAAGAACGATCCTGACAGAATTGAAATGAACAAGTACTGCAGGTTCTGCAAGAAGCATACTCCACACAAGGAAACTAAGTAAGGAGGTTTATGATGGCTAAAGATGCAAGCTTGACTAAAGAAGCGGCGAAAGCGAAAAAGGCCAATGAAAAGAACAGTAAAAAAGCTGCTCTTGCCAAGAAGCCTAAGAAATCCATCGTAAAGTACTTCAAGGATTTAAAGTCCGAGTTCAAAAAGGTTGTGTGGCCAAGCAAGAAGACAGTATTCAACAACACCGTTGTTGTACTGGTAACCCTGATAGTATCAGGTATCTGTGTTTGGGGTCTTGACACTCTGTTCGCTACTCTGTTAAGATTAGCGCTCAATATGAGTGCCGCAGGCTAAGTATTATTCAAGTAGGAGGGACTAAGGAATGTCTGAGGCAAAATGGTATATTCTCCATACCTATTCCGGTTATGAAAACAAGGTAGCCAACAACATAATGAAGATTGTTGACAACAATAACCTGCACCATTTAATCGAAGAAGTTATGGTTCCTACCGAAACAGTGGTTGAGGAACACGACGGCAAGACGAAAACTTATGAGAGCAAGCTGTTCCCGAGTTACGTTTACGTTAAGATGGTACTGACTGATGAGTCATGGTACATCTGCCGTAACACGAGAGGCTGCACAGGTTTCGTAGGTCCGGGATCAAAGCCCATACCGCTGACAGACGAAGAGGTAAAGAACCTCGGCGTTACGACAAAGGTCGCAGAGATTTCATTTGCAGTCGGTGATACTATCAAAATCACATCAGGTTCTCTTGAAGGCTTTGAAGGAACAGTTGATTCCATCGACGAAGAGAACGGTACTGCTCAGGTTACGGTTTCCATGTTCGGAAGACCTACACCCGCAACGGTTGAGATATCCGCTGTGCAGAAAGTTGAAATTTAAGTTCTAATTGTTATTTTGGAGGTTGAGTAAAATGGCTCAGAAGGTTACAGGATTTATAAAATTACAAATTCCTGCTGGCAAAGCAACACCAGCTCCCCCGGTTGGTCCTGCATTAGGTCAGCACGGTGTAAACATTATGGCGTTCACAAAGGAATTCAATGAGCGCACAAAGAATGACGCAGGTCTTATTATCCCTGTTGTTATCACAGTTTATGCTGACAGAAGCTTTTCATTTATTACAAAGACTCCGCCTGCTGCCGTTCTTATCAAGAAGGCTTGCGGAATTGAAACAGCATCAGGCACACCCAACAAGACAAAGGTTGCCAAGATCACTAAGGCTCAGGTTCAGCAGATCGCTGAAACAAAGATGCGTGACTTAAATGCAGGTTCTATCGAAGCTGCTATGTCTATGATCGCCGGCACTGCTCGTTCAATGGGTATTGAAGTAGTTGACTAATTAAGACGGTGGGAGGATAATTTCCGTTATACCACAAGGAGGATAATGAATGAAACAAGGTAAGAAATACGTTGACAGCGTAAAGCTGATCGACAGCACTAAAGCATACGATTCAAGCGAAGCTCTCGACTTAGTTTGCCAGACTGCAAAGGCTAAGTTCGATGAAACAGTTGAGCTTCACGTTAGACTCGGTGTTGACTCACGTCACGCTGATCAGCAGGTAAGAGGCGCAGTTGTACTGCCCAACGGTACAGGTAAGACTGTTCGCACACTGGTATTCGCTAAGGGCGATAAGATCCAGGCTGCTATCGACGCAGGTTCTGATTTCGTTGCTGACGATGATACAGTTAAGAAGATCAACGACGGTTGGATGGACTTCGACGTTGTAATCGCAACTCCCGATATGATGGGTGTTGTAGGACGTTTAGGTAAGGTTCTCGGTCCCCGTGGTCTTATGCCTAACCCCAAGGCTGGTACAGTTACTCCTGATGTTGCTAAGGCAATTTCAGAAGCTAAGGCTGGTAAGATCGAATACCGTCTTGACAAGTCCAACATAATCCACTGCCCCATAGGCAAGGCATCATTCGGTAAGGAGAAGCTCGAACAGAACTTCAACACACTGATGGACGCTATAGTTAAGGCTAAGCCCGCTGCTGCAAAGGGTGCATATCTGAAGAGCTGCACAGTTTCTTCAACAATGGGTCCCGGCATCAAGGTAAGCACAGCTAAGTACGGTGTTTAATTAACACGATTACGACTAACGATACAACACAAGTAAAGCCGATGAGAGATCATCGGCTTTTTTGTGTTATTATAATCATTTGTATCGGCTGTTGCATGGTAATGATATTACCGCATACCCGTATCTGCATTCTCTTGACCGCATATAATTACAGCCCCGTGCATTCATTGCACGGGGCTCAGTTTGTAGAAAAAGTCTGTTTTTAAAAAAGTGCTTGTTCACAATCCCTATCCCCAAACCCATTTCCCCGGGAAAGGGGCTATTTTGCTGGGGCTACCGCCCCTAGTCCCTGTCGTGGACTTCGCCCCTGCGATCCCGTTTTAAAATTTTAAAGAGGTTTTCGACAGTCTGAGTCCCGTGCATTCATTGCACGGGCTTTGTGATAAGCTGTTATACTTCTATACCTATTTTCTGAGCTATCCTCATCATTGCTTCAATGTGCATGATAAGATGCCTTGTAAACGGCATCCTGATTATACCTGAAACGTCTTTACCGCACCAGTAATCGATCAGCCAGACGGCATTTTCGTCTTTGCTTACGCACTTAGAAGCTATTACACGCTCTTTATCGGCTGTAGTGAACTTTCTTTTTAAATCATTAAAGCTGAGATTGCACAGAATTCCGTCTGTGCTAACTTTGACATCTGCCGCATACCGTAATAATTCCGCTATATTAAGGCTTTGCGATAACGCTGTAATTTCATCTTTGATAAGCTCGTTTCCTGTTGTGATTATAGGCGAGCAGGTAGCTTTCAAATGATCATCTCTGAACAAAACCTGTTCATCATTGCAAATCAGCGTATGCGCCGTTATATCCTCGATTCTTGCCGTATGCCATATCGAATAAGCAATCGTCTTGCAATGATACCCGTTTGCATTCGGGTACGGCATAAGGCTGTACTGCTCGTCGCTGAGCTTATAGCACAGCTTTTCCACTGCATCGGAAAGCGTATTTCTCAAAGCTAGACATATGTTTATTCCGTCATCAAAAGTATCCTTTTTCCGCAGTAATGCCTGCATTTGCTTATTCAGCTCTGACCATTCTGTATTCATATTTCCACCTGTAAAATTGCCCCCCCGAAACTGTTTCGGGGGCATAATAATTACTTGTTCATGATTTCAAGGTTCTTGCTGATAAGCTCACATCTCTGCTTTACGCAGTCAACCGAACGGAGCGGATCGGTAGGAGTATTGAATGTATAATCCATCAGCTTGTCGATCGTTGTAGCCGCAACATGAAGTCTTGTATCGGAAGAAGCATAGTAGATATAAACATCATTGTTTTCGGTAACAACAGCGCCGTTTGTGAAGCATACGTTCGATACGTCGCCTACACGCTCGCCCTTGTGAGGAGCTATGAACAGACCTGAGGGTGAAGCGATAAGCTTTGAGGGATCGTTGAGGTCTGTAGCAAATACATAGATTACATATCTCAGACCTGCCGCAGTGTTACGGACGCCGTGTGCAATGTGGATCCAACCCTTGGGTGTCTTTATCGGAACAGCGCCTGCACCGTTCTTGACTTCAGTTATCGTGTGATACTGTCTGGGCGAGATTACAACCTCTTCAGTGCAGATAACGGGGTTGTTGATATCCTCGCAAAGACCGAAGCATACGCCGCCGCCTGAGCCTGTCTGTATGAAGTCGTCCTGGGGACGTGTATAGAAAGCATATTTGCCGTCAACAAATTCGGGGTGAAGAACTACGTTTCTCTGCTGAGGTGACTTTGACTTTAAGTTAGGTAAACGCTCCCATGTCTTTAAGTCCTTAGTACGCACGATACCTGCCTGAGCTACAGCGGCAGAAAGATCATTGCTGTCCTTGTCCTTGCTCTCTGAGCAGAATACACCGTAGATCCAGCCGTCCTCGTGCTGAGTAAGACGCATATCATATACGTTTGTTTCTTCCTTCTCCGTATCGGGAAGCTGAACAGGGTAGTCGTGGAAACGGAAACCCTCTGTGGGCTTGTCACTCTCTGCAACTGCAAAGAATGACTTTCTGTCGTTACCCTCAACTCTTGCAACGAGATAATACTTGCCGTTAAGATAAAGCGCACCGGAGTTAAGTACAGCGTTTATGCCAAGACGCTCCATAAAATAGGGGTTTGTCTTGGGGTTCATGTCGTACTTCCAGAAGTAAGGAGCATGGTCAGCTGTCAGAACGGGGTTTACATATCTGTCGTATATGCCGTTATAGCAGTCAGCAACGGCGTTCTTTCTGTTGATAAGACGCTCGTAATCGTCTATCACTCTCTTCTTGTTTTCTTCAAATAAGCTCATTTATTAACTGGTTTTCCTTTCGGTTTAGTTGTGTTAGCTATCGGTCATAGCCGCTTTTTAGATTATACAACAGTTAAGCGAAAATTGCAATACTTTTTCTTAAATTTACTTAAAGAAATTTCGATTTTAAGTAAATTATTTTTACTCTGCTTTTTCGGACGATTCCGATACAGCCGCATAGGTGTAATCCGAAATATTCGTTTTGAATATCGTTATATATATTCCCGCTCCGCACACGATGCAGAACAGAACATTAACGAACATCGCAATTTTTGCCGCTGTATCGCTGTATGTCAGCGCCGAGCTTAACTGCATTACAGTTATCAGCAGGTTTATAACCCCGGCGAGTATGAACGATACAGCCGCCGCAGGTCTTGCGCCTTTTTTCTTTACGGCACATACGTTTGTGGCAATCGCCATACCGATATTTATGCACAGAATGATAAAGATTATCAGCGTTGTGATAAACATTATCGCTGATTCCGGCAAAGCAAAATCGTCAACCTTTGACGGATCGGTTATAAAGAATATCGAGCGCAGAAGATCACGCAGATATAGCGGATACAAAGCCGCAGTAATAACCGCATTTGCATACAGTGCGATAACGCTTGCCGTCAGAAACAGCTTGCCTTTATGCAGTTCTTTCTGCTGACGCTTGAAAAACTCCTGTTGTAGCTTTTCCTTTTCTTCCTTTGTGAGCGTTCCGTCTGAAATGATCGTATCCTGATTTTTCACTTTGCCCTCCGATAATCTGCCGTTAATTCTATGTACTTACTTTGTGAGCGCTTCGGGTTCTTTTTCTTGTTCGCTCTCTGCTTTTACAACCTCGCCGTTATTTTTAAGCAGATCGCGGATCTCTGTAAGAAGCTCGATCTGCGGATCGGGCTTGGGTTCTTCTTCGGGAGCAGGCTCTTCGGTTTTCTTTCTCTTGAATGCACCGAGTACCTTGATAAGAATGAATACCGACAGTGCAATAAGCAGGAAGCTGATAACTGAATTGATAAATGCACCGTAGCCGATAGCAACCTCAGGTTCGATTATTTCTCCGCCCTCTTTAACAGCCGCCTTAAGCACTATCTTAAGGTCTGAGAAGTCGATCTGTCCTGTGATCATACCGAGTGCAGGCATCAGTATGTTGTTTACAAGCGATGTTACGATTGCGGTGAAAGCGGCACCGACGATCATACCGACTGCCATATCCATTACGTTGCCCTTGGATATGAAGTCCTTGAATTCGCTTACAAACTTGATCTTTCCTACCTTTTCAACACCCTGACCTACTGCCTTGAACGCCTTTACGTCCCTCAGATCCTTGTGTTCTTTCTTTTCCTTTGCCATTTTAATTCTTCTCCTCTCGATTTTTGTTTATTGTTCGGCTTTATCGCCGTCTGAATCATCTGTGTAGACCTTGATAAGCTCAAAGTCGATCTGTCCTAAGTTGATATTTGCGTTTATACACTTTACGCGTACCTTGTCGCCCATTGTGTACATTGTGCCTGTTACGCCGTCATAAAGCGCTATGCCGTTTCTTACCTCAAAGTAGTTTTCCGACAGCGAACAAACGTCTATCTTACCCTCAACGGTGTTCGGCAGTTCAACGAAAAGTCCGCTCCCTATAACGCCTGAGATAATTCCGTCAAATTCTTCGCCGACGTGCTTTTTCATATATTCAGCCGCATAGAAGTCCTCACAGCTTCTTTCAGCCGCTACAGCGGAAAGTTCTGTCTTTGTTGCCTGAGCCGCCGCCTTTACGGAAAATTCGCCGTATTTCTTTTTAAGCTTGTCCGCACCCTTTCTTGAAACGTAATCGGTTAAGATACGGTGAATAGAAAGGTCTGCGTAACGTCTTATCGGGGAAGTGAAGTGTGCATACTCTTTCATTACAAGTCCGAAGTGACCTATAGGCTGTTCGGAATACTTAGCCTTAGCCATAGTGCGCAGAACGATACGGTTTATGATAACGTTTCTGGGATCGTCCGCAGTTTCTTCAAGCAGTTTTGCAAATGTCTTTGCGTCTGCCTTTTCGTTTATTCCGAGCGGATTTATGCCGAGCGCTTCAAGAGTGGTTTTCAGCGATTCGATCTTTTCGGCAGGGGGATTTTCATGCACACGGTAAACAAAGGGTATCTCCTTTTTCATACCGACCTTAGCGGCGGAATTGTTTGCCATAAGCATAAATTCCTCGATAATGCCCTCGGAAACGCCCTGAACTCTGGGCTTGATATCGATACAGATACCGTTTTCATCACAGATAACCTTGCTTTCGCTTGACTGTATCTCGGGCGCACCTCTGTCCTTACGCTTCTTTATCAGTATCTGTGCAAGCTCGTTCATAAGCGGTATGCAGTCTATTACATCCTTGTATTTTTTCTTTATTTCAGCTGTAGCAGTGCCGTCAAGGATAGCGTTTACTTCACTGTAGACGCCCTGTACTCTTGAGCGGATAACCGTCTTTGCAAACTTATATTTCTTTACTGTACCCTTATTTGAAATTTCCATAAGGCAGGAGAACGCAAGCCTGTCCACTCCGGGATTGAGCGAGCATATACCGTTGCTGAGTTCCTTGGGGAGCATAGGTATGACCTTATCTGCAATATATACGCTTGTTCCTCTTTCAAAAGCGTCATTGTCAAGCGGCGAACCCTCGGTTACATAGTGGCTTACATCGGCAATATGAACACCGAGCTTGTATCCGCCGTCAATTCGTTCAACGCTGATAGCGTCGTCTATATCCTTTGTGTCTGCACCGTCTATGGTGAATATGGGCAGATCACGCAGATCAAGTCTTTTAGCCGCCTGTTTCTCATCGATAACCGCATTTACATACTGTTTTGCCTGGTTGCGTGCCTCTTCCGAGAAATCAACGGGTATGTTGTTCTGAATGAGGTATGCTTCGGTAGCGGATTTTGCGTATTCGCTTGAACCCAGTACCTTTACGATATCGACAATATGTTCCGAGTGATGTTCTCCACGCTTTCTGATTGAGAAAAGTACCTTGTCGCCCTCTTTTATCTGTTCCTTGACTTTAAGGATCGTGAGGGGAGGACAGCCGAGAGAATCCGGCAGGACTTTAAGCATCATACCCTCTTTTACGATAACGCCGCCGAACAGCTCTTCCGACTGATCAAGTACAGCAAGTACCTCTGCGGTAGCGCTTCTTTGCTCGGTCTTTGCGGCTACCTCACGGGCAATGACCGTATCGCCGGGGACTGCACCCTTGAGCTTTCCGCCGCTTACAAAGCAGTCCTCGCCTGTTGTGAGATTCGTAACAAAGCCGAAAGTGCGTGACAGTGTGGCTACCTTTCCTGCAAATACAGTACGCATATCGCTGATATAAAGCAGATCACTCTTTGCTTTGAAAATCGTCCTCTGACGTATCATTGTTTTTGCTGTGTTTTTCAGTTTATCAAGATATTTTTTCGGCAGATCGTTTTTATTTGCTATCTGCTTAAGTGACATTCCCCCGCCGTTTTCAAACAATGTGGCGATTATAAGTGTTTCTAAATTCAAAATGTTTTCCTTTCTCTGTGCGGTTGTTCCTTTACCGCTGTTCATAATCTTCTTTTTCTTCCAATCTATTTTATTATAATACATTTTACTGCTTTTTTCAATAGTTTGTTGCGGTATTTGCGGTTTATCACAGGCATTAACAGGTTATTACCGATATCTGCGGACTTTTATATCAATTATGCTGTTCCTGTACTTAGTTTTAAAAAGAAATTGCAAACAGTGTTGATTAATATAAAAGCCAGGGAAATTGTATAAAAAACAGGGAGCACCTCCCGCCGTGATAGCGAGCAACACTCCCTGTAGGTTACCCGTCAGGGAATCCCCCCCGCCGAAAATAGCAGAGGTTATTCCCTGAGAATTTCCATACTTGTATTATATCATTACAATTTCAAAGTGTCAACAGATAGAAATAAACGAGGGAGTGCCCCGCCAAGAATAGCGGAGGTTCCCTCGTTTATGACATTTCTGCCTTGTTACTATAATAGCTTCTGACTTAGATTTTGTCAAAATGAGGTGTAAAGTTTTTAAACACCCCTCTTGACAAACGCCGTTTACAGGCATATAATATATGCGTAATCTGTTTCAGGGCGGAGTGAAATTCTCCACCGGTGGTAAAGTCCACGAGCGCAAAGTACTTGCGCCGATTCGGTGAAATTCCGAAACCGACGGTATAGTCCGGATGAAAGAATCAGAAATGCTTGACCGCAAATCCTTTATTCAAGCGGTACGACACTTTTGAGAAAAGGTAAGCCCCGAATCTTCGGGGCTTTTATTTTTTGGCGAATAGCTGAAAGTCACCTTTGGAGCAGATGTAGAAAGGATGATTTTTATGCAGACACAAACCACACCTTCCGCAGAAAATAAGGCACACTTTGCCTTTGACACGAGAAAACTCGTGTTCACGGCACTGCTTGCGGCTATCTCTTCAGTGCTTATGCTGTTCAGCTTGAAAGTACCGCTCATGCCGAGCTTTATCTCGTTTGACTTCTCGGACTTCCCGGCAGTCATGGCATCGCTCACAATGGGACCGATATCGGGCGTTTTCGTATGCCTTGTGAAGAACATTATCAACCTGTTTTCAAGCAATACGGGCGGTGTAGGCGAACTTTCAAACTTCATTTTAAGCTGTTGCCTGGTTGTTCCCGCAGGTATTATCGGCAGAAAGATAAATACTTATAAAGGTGCGATAATCGGCTGTGTTATCGGAAGCGTTATAATGGCACTTCTCAGCATCGTATCGAACTATTTTATCGTTTACCCGATATACGAGAACTTCTTACCGATAGACGCTATAATCGGTATGTATAAGGCTATAAACCCGAATGTAAACGGACTTCTTGATTGCCTTATCATTTTCAACTGCCCGTTCACGCTGATAAAGGGACTTATCGCTTCGGCACTTTGTATGCCGCTGTATAAGGTGTTAAGACCTGTGTTCAACTCCTACTACAGAAAGTGATTTTAACATTTGTAAATACGGCGTAAAGCCAGTAAAAATGCCCTGTGAAAGCGTTTTACCGTCACAGGGCATTTTGTTGTTTTAGTGCTTTATTCCTCGTTTATTGCGTTGTGGATAAACCTGCAAATCGGGTACAGAGTGCGGAATCCGTCAAGGATAAACGGTTTTAAATCAGGGGTGAAAACCGTTTCGTTTTCATATGTGAAGCTTGCCGAACAGCTGATCGATTTGCGGTTGTACCAGCCGTCGAGCAGGGGAGTGACTTCACCCTTTTTACGCTTGTAAAAGTCGCCGTCAAGCGTGAAGATCTTCTGCTTGTTGAAAGTTTTTACAAGCTTTGAAAACTTGTCCGGGTTTTGTTCAATTGCATTTCTGAACTTCTGCATAGAGCCTGCCGAAGCACTCCACATACCCATTCCGTAGCCCCAGCCTTCGCAGGAAAGTTCAAAGTAGAACGCAGGTGCGACCCACCAGTCCTGCCTTGTTTCCTTGAATGTAAACCAGTAATTGTCACGGTAAGGGTAGGCGTGAGGGAAGCGTGCATCCTTTACTATTCTTGAAACAGAGCTAATCGTGTCGTAGCCGATCTCGCCGTAGAAATCGCAGAAAAGCTCTTCACAAAGCGATTTCATGGGCTTTGCAAGATTCTGCTTATAATCTTCCTTATGCTCTTCATACCAGTTTTTATTATTGTTAAGCCGCATTCCCCAGAGAAAATCAACGGCTGATCTGTCAAAGCCTTCAAACATTTTTTAGTGTCCTTTCGTTTAGTATCCTTTCGTATTGTATCAACGTATATTTTACACTTTTTCCGGGGAAAATGCAAGTGGGAATAAACGGACAAAAAGGGCATATAATTATTATGAAATAAGTCGTGAAACGGCTTTGCAATGCGAAAGGACAGAAATATGAAACGTCACAACAAATGGCTTGACCTGGTGCTTTATATATTATCGGCTGAGGTTATAGGAATGGCGTCAGGACTGCTAGCAGGCAGTTTTACAGACTTTTTTGAAAAGTACGAACAACCGCCGTTACAGCCGCCCGCCTGGGTGTTTCCGATAGTATGGATAATATTATATGCCGTTATGGGTATATCGGCACATATTATCCATTACAGCAATGCGGCGGTCAGTATCAAGCGTAAACTTCTGATGGTTTACTGGGCTCAGCTGATAGTGAATTTTATGTGGAGCATAATATTTGTGAAGTTTGAGCTGTTGTGGCTTGCGGCGGCTGATATAGTACTTCTTCTGATTCTGATAGGGGTTATGATACTGGGATTCGGAAAAGTGAAGCATATTGCGGGAAATATAAATATACCGTATTTCCTGTGGGTGGCGTTTGCAACATACTTGAATATCGCTACAATTTTTGTAAACTGACAGTGGTTGACGTTTGATAATATTTTATAAAAGCCTGAGCAGCAAAAAATCCGTTGCCCGGGCTTTTTGCTTTGGTTTGACTTCATATGTAGATTTTTTATTGAAATCGGATACATTTTGTGCTATACTTGAAATGAATTAAATTCTGAAATACAGAATGTGATAACGGAGAGAACATTATGAAGGAAGCTACGATTGAAACAGCTGTACAGTCGCTCATAGACTATGCGGTTGAAAAAGAACTGGTAACAGCCGATGATGAGATCTATGTAAGAAATTGTCTTATTGACATATTGGAGCTTGATAACTGGAGCAATCCCAAGGGCGGTAAATACGGATCGGTTGATGAGATCCTTGACGATATAGTCGGCTATGCGGTAGAAAAGGAGATAATTCCGGCATCGAATGCGTGGAGGGATCTGTTTGACACAAGAATAATGGGTGTATTCACAGCTATGCCGCATGAAGTTATTGCAAAATTCCGTGAAAAATACGGCGAAAGCCCAAAAGCGGCTACCGACTGGTATTTTATATACAGTGAAGATACAAATTACGTCCGCAAAGGAAGAATCGCCAAGGATATACGCTGGAAGTACGACAGCGAGTACGGACAGCTTGATATCACCATAAACCGTTCAAAGCCCGAAAAGGATCCGAGGGATATTGCCGCCGCAAGAAATGCGGTAAAGGTTTCATACCCTGCGTGCCAGCTTTGTATGGAGAATATGGGATTTGCCGGTACGCTCACTCACCCGGCAAGGCAGAATCTGCGTCCGATACCTATGACTATCCACGGCGGAAAGTGGGGATTCCAGTATTCGCCTTATGGCTATTACAATGAGCATTGCATAGTTTTCAACAGCGAGCATATCCCGATGAAGATCGACGCGGAGGTTTTCGGCAAGCTGTTTGATATTATTGATATGCTACCGCACTATTTTGTCGGCTCTAACGCAGATCTTCCGATCGTAGGCGGTTCTATCCTTTCTCACGAACACTTCCAGGGCGGACATTATACGTTCGCTATGGAAAATGCGCCGATTGAATTCGAATTCACATTGAGCGGCTTTGACAGCGTAAAGGCAGGAATTGTCAAGTGGCCTATGTCGGTTATCAGACTGAGCGGCAAAAACAGAGCTGAGCTTGAAAAGGCTTGTGATAAAATTCTTGTTGCGTGGAGAGCATACACCGATGAACGCGTCGGAATATATGCCTTCACAGACGGTGTTCCCCACAACACCATTACTCCTATTGCAAGACGACACGGCGATGAATATGAATGCGACCTTGTACTCAGAAACAACATCACAAGCGAGGAAAGACCGCTCGGCATATTCCACCCCAACCCGTCATTACACCACATAAAAAAGGAAAATATCGGTCTTATCGAGGTAATGGGTCTGGCGGTACTTCCCGCAAGACTTGCAAATGAGATAACAGCACTCAGCGAGGCATTGGTAAGCAAGACAGATCTTTCAGGCGATGAAAAGCTTTCAGGTCACGCCGAGTGGATGAACGGACTTTATAAGAAATATCCTGATGTGAAAGCGGAAGATGCCGAGAATATCATAAAACGTGAAATCGGAGCAGTGTTTGAGCAGGTATTGCTTGATGCGGGCGTTTACAAGCGTGATGAAAAAGGCAGAGAAGCGTTCAGAAGATTTATTGACAGCGTAAAGTGAATATCAATACCGCCCGACAGCAATGCCGGGCGGATTTTATAACAAGTACACTCTTTATTATTGCTTAGTGCATATTGCACAAAAATCAAGACGTATTTACATACAATGATGATATAATTTGTTCAGGACAGTTGATTTTTATAATGAAATGTGCTATACTCTTATTTAAATAAGCGCTTGTTTGCCTGATTTGGAATGTCGGACCGCTGGCATAATAAGACGGGAGGAGGATTGCTATGCCGAAAATAAAATATAAAACGGAAGTATTGTCAGCTGTAGCCGCCATATTGATAGCAATCTTCGTTGTGTTTGCTTCTGTATTTATGGTTCATACAATGGATGCGCTTGATGATAAGGTCAACAAGTATATTGACCGTACCGTAACACAGAAATGTGAGATAGTCGAGAGCGCTATAAATAATGATATCAGCACTGTCAAGAATTTTGCGGCGTGTCTCACCGATTATAAAAGTGCAGATGAAAATGTGCTTATACGCAAGATAAAAGAACTTGAAAACAGCAGTGAAACGATTGAATCATTTGTTATAGCAGATGAAAACGGCGATGTAATTACAAGCAAACGCATTGAAAAGAATATCTCCGCGCGTGATTACTATCAGAAGGCTATGAACGGTGAAGTGAACGTTTCAAAGGCTATTTTCAGCGAACCTGACGGAAAAATGGTAAATGTCATTGCGGTTCCGGTATACGGCGATTATCAGCGTATCATTGGTGTATTAGCCGGAATATGTGATGCAGGCAGTTATGATGCACTGCTTGATATGTCTTTCTCCGGTAACGGAAGCGACAGCAACGGCTATGTCCTGAACTCCGACGGTGAGGTTGTTATGTCAGGCGATAATGCGCTTGGCGACAATGTTCCGATGGGCGATCTGTTCTTTTCTTCGGATTTACTGGCAGGTGTAGACGAAAACGTAAAAAGCACAGTAAAGGTTAACTTTGCAAAGGTAAACGGTAGCGGAATAATCAAGAGTTACTGCAAGGGAGAAAAATATATCGCTTATTATTGCGGTTTCACAAACAGCAACGATCTTCACTATCTTCTTATTTTCAAGGAGGATGTGGTAGCCGCACAGCAGGATCATTATGCAGTGATGAATATATTGTTGTACATCTTCTTTGTTGTGATACTGCTTGTAGTAATTGCGGCGTACGTTGTTATTGTAAGGGTTTCGTTCCGCAGACTAAAAAAAGCCAATGCCGAGGTCAGCCGTATTGCCTATACAGACAGACTGACAGGATACAGCACATGGGATAAATTCGTTATTGATTCCAAAAAGCTTCTTCAGCATGAATACCGCAGATATGCCCTTGTAAGCTTCGATATTGATAAATTCAAAGCGATAAACGATATGTACGGTCACGAAGAAGGTAACAGGGTACTCAAGCTTATTGCCGATACGGTAAACCGCAATCTTCAGGACGGCGAGACATTCTCAAGAATAAACTCCGACAATTTCTACATATTCATGATCTACCACGGCGATGATGATATATCCCGAAGGGTAATTTCGCTGATACAGGCTATAGAGTATGAGGTAACGGAGTTTGTGCCGGTACTTTCATTCGGTATATACAGAATAATCGACAAGAACGTTTCGATAAGACGTATGGGCGATCTTGCCGATATTGCCAAACGCACGGTAAAGTACGGCGATGACAGCGCATATGCTTTCTATAATGAGAGTATGCTTGAAGAAATGCGCGAGGAGAAGCGCATTGAAAATGAAATGCAAGCGGCGCTTGATACTCACGAGTTCTGCGTGTTCTATCAGCCGAAGGTGTCACTTGACGGAAATGTAAATCTTGCCGGCGCAGAAGCGCTCGTAAGATGGATAAAGGACGGCACGGTAATTTCCCCCGGAAAGTTCATACCTCTGTTTGAAAAGAACAGATTTATAATCAAGCTTGACTTCTACATAATGGATCAGGTTTGTCAGAAGATAAAGTACTGGCAGAAGTACTACAAGGATCTGCTGATATCGGTCAATATGTCGAGAGTTCATCTGAAAGACCCGCAGTTTGTAGAAAAGCTGAATGATATCTGCGTATCTCACGGCGTTTCGACTTCAAGCATTGAGATCGAGATCACAGAAAGTGCGGCTTATGAATCACTTGATGTGCTGACTACAGTATTCAAGCAGCTCAAGGATTACGGTTTCCATATTTCGATAGACGATTTCGGTTCCGGTTATTCTTCGCTCAATATGCTCAAGGACTTACCTGCCGATGTGCTTAAGATAGACAGGGCATTCCTTGCAGAATCCAACAGCGACAAGAGAGCAAACGATATTCTGGGTCATGTTATCAGAATGGCAAGTTCGCTCGGTATGCACACTATCTGCGAGGGTATTGAAACCGATGAGCAGGCAAAGCTTCTCGGCGGTCTTGGCTGTGAAATGGCGCAGGGCTTCTACTTTGCAAAGCCTATGCCGAGTGATTCCTTTGAAGAGATTTTAATGGGTCACAGCAAGATTATACATATCCCTAAAAACGGTCCTGAGGAGGATAAATGAGCATTTCAAACGAATCCTTGCCGATAATTGCAGGTATTATTACCAATACGGCAAGGTCGATGACTACGGTTATGAGATATATCTACACCGTGTCGGACAGCGATTTTTACAACATAAATATCAAGGATGTTTTCCGTATAGCACTTATGGACGTTACAGAAACGTCAAGGCTTGAAAACCTCGGGATCAGGATAAAGACACCCGAAAATGACGCAATGTTTGAAACAACGGAATTCGGCAGAGTACAGCATCTTATAATGTATAGTCTGGCAGCACGACTTCCGCTTATATCAAGACAGATAGAGGATTTTCCGCTGTCGGATAAACAGCTGAAACAGGTATATGAACTGATGATAAAAAACGGTGCGGATAATTTTGGTGAGATCATCTATGAAAGCTATGAGGATAATCTCAAAGTCAGAAAGCAGAAAACACCGTTGCCGTCATATTCATCGGATTGGTTCAGACGTTATGTTTACACATATATGCCGAAATTCGGAGAGATAAACAACCGCAATCTGTATTTTCTCGGCTGTGTTGAGGCAATGTTCCCGCTGTATTATTCGGCAATGACGGCACAGCTTAAAAAGGTCATGTTCCTGCTTGACAAGTGAATTAAAATCAAATCCCACAACGTTTAGGCGGTTGTGGGATTTTGATTGTTTATTTACTTATTTCACAGCGGACAATAACGCAATATAATCATCCTTATTGCCGTCATCTGCTGTATATGTTCTCTTTTCGGCATAAACAGGTATTATACTGCCATCCTTTGTCTTTGCGTAAGTAAGTATCATATCATTTTCAGCTGTATACTCTGTTTTCAGAAGCTCATTGTGTGTCGGACAATAATCATTATCCTCGCCGTCCTGGCGTACACTCGGTTGAATAGCGTAAACGTCGTCGTTCGCCGCCATTTTCTTCTTGGCATCATCATACGGCAGGATATTTACCGTACCTGTTTTCTTGATATACGGTGCTATTCCCTCAACCGTTATATAAGTATCACAGCCGTTATAATCGATAGTGACGGTCTTGCAGAACATTTCGTTATAATCAAGTATCTGCTCTTCTGTCGTAGCGGGCTTTTTCGTTTTCGCCGTATATCTTATCGTGGGATAGAATGCTTTATCTTCATTTATCTCATACGTTTCAAAAGAGCTTTCCTCATATCCTTTGCCGAAAACCGACGAGTGATTTTTGATATACTCCGCAAACTCACCCTTTATCTTTCCAAGCTGTTCATCGGTAACATAAAGCGAATCCGTCCGATTTTTACGGTGTTCAAGCGCCAATGTATACAGTGTTTCCGACGGATATATTCCGGCTATATCCGTCACGGAATTATCATCCGTGCTGAACGACTGTATACGCATAACAAGTATGCCCTTGTCGCTTACCGATATACTGATATCCGGAGATGAAAGCTCTCCGCCGTAAGCGACCTTATACAGTTTATTTCTTATGTCATACCATACGCTCTCACCGTACAGATAATCATAATCGGGATAGTCCTTGCTTGTAAAGAACGCTTTATCGACCTGCTTTATTCCGTCCTCACTGTACAGTTCGATGTTACTGTTTTCGTCAAAGCTGTATGTATCAAGCTGAGTTACCGATGCAAGATCATCTATCGTGTATCTGTTGCTCAAGTCCCCCGGCGCACCAAGACCGACAGAGAATTTGTCACGCTGTACCTTGATGAAATCTCTTGCAAACATCGTTTCATCGTTAATTTCGCACAGGGTGGAATTATTGCCGGAATCGCTGTGTGATGATGTGTTGCTGTTTCCGCCGAAGAATGCGCTGAGTTTTCCTGAACCGCCGAGCGCTATCATTGCGGCGGTCGCTACTGCAACAAGGCAGAAGCAGGCGGCGGCAACGCCGAGAAAAGCGGTATTCAGATACCATCTGTTTTTGTGCGGCGTTTCGTCAAATGCGTCGGAAATATACTTTTCATTTATGTCGCCGAATGCAGTAAAAAGAGGGAATGCTTTATGATTATTCATGATTATTCTCCTTTCTGAATGTATACTTCTTTATCCGAAAGATATTTTCGGAGTTTGGTTCGTGTACGGTTTAAAATAGATGTGGTATTGGTTTCGGTAACTGCTAACCTTTCTGAAATATCGGCTATACTGTAGCAGGCAAAATAGCGTAAGACGAAAATTTTGCGTGTACGCTCGTCAAGCTGAGCTAAAAAATCGTTGAGAACTGATTTAAGCTCATTGTTTTCTGCCGACTTTTCGGTGCTGTCCGTTGCGGGAATACATTCTTCAAGTTCGGACAGCAGAGCATCGGTTTCGCCGCAGCGCTTGGAGCGTGTGTTATATCGTAGCCTGTCAAGGGCAAGGTTGCGGACGATTCTAGCCACATAAGCACAAAGACTGCGTGGCTTTTCCGGCGGTATCGTGTTCCACACTTTCATATATGTATCGTTTGTGACTTCTTCGCTGTCGCTCCTGTTGCCGAGAACATTGTATGAAATTGATGAACACAGTCCTCCGTATTTTTCGGACAGGAGTTTTAGTGCCTGTTCACTGCGGCTTTCTAGCAGGGTGGTGATTTTCTTGTCGGATATATCCATATTCACTCTCCTTTTTCTCTCTTTATATATTAAGACGATATTTTTCCGGAAATGTCACAGAATATTGCAAAAAGCCGTCCGTGCGGGCGGCTTTTTTTAGCGTTTGTTTATATTAAGTATCAGACCTGTCGGTAAAGCGGATAATTCATCAATTAATAAATGAATCTGCACTAACAAGTTGATACCGCCGGTAACGTAACTTCCGCAAATCATCAACAGTTAGAACGGCGAATTGGGAGTGGCGACCCGCCACACAGTCGTTATTGTTGCTTTTTGCGGAGGAGGAAACCGAGAAGTGAGAAGATGAGGAACATTCCGAGGTTTGCGACTACTACGCTTGCGCCGGCAGGGAAATTGTCGGCATAGTAGGTAATTGCTATACCGATAATGTAGCTTACGCAGGAAACGATAGCGGAACATATCGTGACGCTGCGGAAACTTCTGAATATTCTCATTGATGTCAGGGCAGGGAAGATTATAAGGCTTGATATAAGGAGCGCACCCATAATTCGCATTCCCACTACAATAGTAAGAGCGGTGAGGAGTGCTATTATCGTGTTGTATACACCCGACTTTACACCTGTCGCCTTGGAGAAGTTCTCATCAAACGTTACGGCGAAAATCTTGTTGTAGAATAACACGAACATCACAAGTACGATTACCGAGCAGATTATGCTGAGCGCAAGATCATCGTTGCTTATAGCCATAATACTGCCGAACATATAGCTGTTCATATCGGTTGCGCTGTTTGTCTGCGATACGACTATCGCACCTATCGCAAGCGCACTGCTTGAAAGAAGAGCTATTGCGGCGTCGCCTTTTATCTTGCCGTTTGAGCTTATTCTGAGCAGAATGAATGCGGCTACTATTACAACGGGAATTGATACCTGTAACGGTGCCAAGTTCAGCGCGGAAGCGATCGCAAGAGCGCCAAAACCGACGTGGGATAATCCGTCACCTATCATCGAAAACCGCTTCAGTACAAGGCTTACGCCGAGAAGAGCGGCACAGAGCGAAACCAGAAGTCCGACTACAAGAGCACGGAGCAGAAATCCATATTGAAAAATCTCCGGCATTTTAACGTACCTCCTTTGAGCCTGTGTGGTGGTCGCAGGTGCAGTGACAGTCGCAGGTACTCATAGCGTGGAATATATCGGTACTGCGGTATTCGGCGGTCGTGCCGAAGAAATATGCACCGCTCTCCATATGAAGTATCTTTGTACCGTATCTGAGCGCACCCTGTAGATCGTGGGAAACCATAATTATAGTTACACCCTGCTCGCGGTTGAGCTTGCTGATTATCTCGTACATTTCGGCTGTGACCATCGGATCAAGTCCCGAAACGGGTTCGTCGAGAAGCAACAGCTTTCTTGTTGCACAAAGCGCGCGGGCAAGCAGAACACGCTGTTGCTGACCGCCTGAAAGATTGCGGTAACTGCGGTGAGCTATGTGGGTAATACCGAGCAGCTCTATGTTATCGTCACACAGCTTTTTGTCTGCTTTTGAGTAGAACGGTGAAAAGCCTTTTCTGCCAAGACAGCCTGAAAGAACAACCTCGCGGACTGTAGCGGGGAAGTCTTTCTGCGCGGCGGTCTGCTGGGGAAGATAGCCGATCTCGGTCTGCTTTAATCCGTCACCGAAGATTATTTCACCGCAGAGCGGGGAACGCAGTCCGAGAAGCGTTTTCATAAGGGTGGATTTACCGCTTCCGTTTTCGCCGACTATGCAGAGATAATCGCCTGCGGAAACATTGAAGCTGAGGTCCTTTACCACAGGCATTCCCTCATAGCCTGCGGTAAGATTTTTGCATTCTATCAAATATGACATTGTATCAACTCCTGTCAGCCGTTAAGGGCAACTTTCAGATTTTCGAGATTTTGTTTCATAAGGTCAACATAGCTAACGTTGTTTTCAATATCCTGCTTTGAAACGTTATGGCAGGAGTGTAACATCAGCTTTGTCGCTCCTGTTTCATCGCACAGGGTATCCGCTATTTTTGTACTGCTGAACTCAAGATAGAAGACTACAGGGACGTTGTTCTCCTTTATCCTTTTTGTAAGCTTTATCATAGTTGAAACGCTCGGCTCGGATTCGTCGGAGCAGGAGCTGAACGCCGCGTAGCAGTCAAGTCCGTACTCGTGGGCAAGATACCTGAACGGGAACTTGTCGGCAAGCACTATCGTTTTGTTCTTTGCGTTGTCAACCGCAGTTTTGTAATCATTATCAAGGTCGGCAAGCTGTTCATCATATGCGTCCTTATTTTCGGTATAAGTCTTGCTGTTTTTGGGGTCAACCTCGCATATCGCATTGTACACGGCAGAGAGCATAAGGCGAGCATTTTTCGGCGATGTCCAGATATGTTCATTGGTTTCATGCTCGTGGTCGTGATCGTGGTGGTTGTGCTCGTCCTCGTGTTCTTCTTCGTCCTCTTCCGAAAGGGTAGGAACACAGTCGATAAGCTTTACAATTTTGACCTTGCTCGTGTCGTTTGAATTTATAAGCTTGTCTGCCCATTGCTCGTTTTCAGCGCCGATGTACAGGAATATATCGCAGTTCTGTATTGCAATTATTTCTTTGGCGGTAGGTTCGTAGGTGTGAGCTTCACTTCCGGGTGGGAGAAGAATTTTTATTTCGGCGTTGTCGCCCACTATATGCTTTGCAAGGTCATACGGTGGGAACACAGTCGAGATTATTTTCAGCTTTGTACTGTCGCTTTCAAAATAACTGCTTTCCGATGAGCAGGCGCAAAGACCGAGAACCAGCGTAACTGCGGTGATCAAGGCAAGCAGTTTTCTGAATATTTTCATTGTATCACTCTTTTCATTTTGTGTCGTTCTTTGTATCGTGCTGTTTCGCGCATTCTCCGCAGATACCGTAGAATACGGTGCGTGAGCTGTCGATGGTAAAATCGTGCTCGGCTGAGATATGCGCCGCTATGTCTTTAAGGTGTTCACATTCAAGATGGATGAGCTTGCCACACTTAAGGCATTTCAGGTGGAAATGGTCGTGGCACTCTTCACCGCCCGAATACTGATAACAGGCGCTCTTGCCCTCGCTCAGGATATACTTTCTGACAAGGTGCTGTTCGCAGAGCTTTTCAAGATAGCGGTAAACGGTGGTTTTGCCGACCTGCTCGGCTTTCAGTGCGTCGGCTATGCTGTCGGCGGTAAGGTGGCTGTCGGCGTTCTCTTTTATATATTCGAGTATCAGCTCACGCTGACGGGTGTTGTATGACATTCTGGTCCCTCCGTAAAGTTACGAATGTGAATTTGAAAATGAAATTCAATTTCAAATCCTTAGCTATTATACTCTTATCTTAACTGAATGTCAAGGGGTTGGCAAAAATTCTTGAAATTTCTTACGGAATATGATAAAATCAAAATATATAAGCCTACAGCGAGGTGTTACTATGGATAACAAGATCCGCATATCAAAAGACGAAAACGGTGCAATTGTTATGCGTTTTGAAAAACGTGATGACTGCGTAAAATATAATGTATATTTCAGACGTGAAAACAGCAGATTCAAGCTCCTTATAACTACCGAAAAGACAGCAGTAAGGGTAAGTGCGGTTGACGGACTGTGCTTTTTTATGGTGACCGGACAGACGGAAGGCGGAAGAACGGTCAACATCGGTACTGTCGATACATCGTCGCTTATCGGACGTACAAGCTTTATCACTATGGGTTCATACAATGTGCGGAAGATAGTGGAAAGAAGCCCTAAGTTCACAGTAGACAATACAATAAGGAAGATTTCTCCGCTGACGGCGTTTTTCCCCGAAAATGCGGAAGATCCGGACAAGAGCAAAACGTATAATTATATAAAAGAAAATCACGCCGACTATTTTATATTCGACTTTTACGGTACTGCGGTACACGGGCTTATCAAGACGGATAATTCGTTTTTGACGGGTGGCATTGACGGTAATGAAAAGCGCGGCGAAAAACTGCCTAATATATTGCCTGCGGACATTTATAAGCCGCTGGTCGATATTTTTGCAAAAGAGATACTTGAGCTTTATCCTGCGGACAGGATCATTCTTGTGAGGATGATCTCACCCGAATTCTATGCACTGGGACGACAGGTAAGAAAAAGTACGCCGAAGAAAAAGCTGAACGCTTTTTTAGAGGATATCGAGAACTATTTTATAAAGAAGGTCCACCCTGTTATAATTGACCTTTCGGGAAGATATTTCGGTGATTTATCTGTGACGGGCGACGGAAAAGAGGCAGTGTTCAACCGTTTCTATTTTGCCGACTGCGAAAAGGCGCTTGATGAGATAACATCGGGCGAGCCCGGAAGAGTGTACAAGGAGCAGGATATAAATTCAAGACTGGAACAGCTTCTTTGCTACTATGACAACGCCTGTGCAAGAGGAATACTTACTGTTCTGCTTGACAGAAAAGAGCCTGCGGACGCACTTATGTTCCATACATCGAGAGAGTTTATTGCGGAGAACAGGGCAGAACTTAAAGATATTATTGAACAGCACTATTCAAGCATAACCGATATATACAGATATTACGATTTCGGTGATAATACCGAGATGAAAAATGCCGTAAAGGTTATCGCGGCACTGGAAAGCAACACATTGCAGAATGTAACGCACGGTGAGCTTATAAGACTGCTTGACAGGCAGTACAGGATAAAGCGTCCTATCGCAAACTTTGTAAGGGCTACGCTCGGCGGTGCGCTCGGTAAAGATGTAGATGTAAACGAGCAGAACCTGCGTTTTATGACAAGAGTAGCCTATGAGCTGTGGGAGGGAGGAGATCCTAAGACTGTACCACAGAAGATAGAGGAATACGAGAGAATACACAACTTCACGATGATCGATATGTGGGGTACGGGTGTGATCAAAAGAGCGCTTGCAAAGGCAACCGCAGTAAGAACGAATATTGCGATAAGCGGCGAATCGTTTGTATGGGCTTTTGACAAGCCGCATTCTGTTGAGGAAAAGCGTTTCGCTACTGCTGATAAATCGGGAGCTAAGGCAATAGCACAGCTTATGCGAACATCGGTACAGAGACTTACGGTAAGTCAGGCAAGGTGGATCGCTATAGATATGGCAGATGTTATTGCGGACAATGCAAAATATAACGGCGAGGGATTTACAGTAGACAAGCAGTATGCAAATTCCGACCTCGGTGTAATTCTCGGCAAAGCGGGACAGCCGTTCACGCTTGACGCTGAAAAGGACAAGGAACGCATTCTTGCCGCCTGTGATAAGCTGTCGCAGTTTGTCAAGCAGAAATACGGCAGTAATATAATTCTCTGCAAGGTTTCGCTTAACGATAAGGTTAGAGATTATGACGGCAGAATAAAACCGCTTGTAACGGATAAGAAAAAATTTGCAAATGCAAAGGCACTGCTTGAGCTGTGCGAGGACAGATTTGCGGAAAATACGGAGTGTTATATACTGGATAACTCAAAGAACTATGTTTCGGACGAGAATTTTGCGTCGGGCGGTGCAGGCATAGCAAGGTTTGAGGCGGATTTCTACTCGGCTACGGCAGAGTATGTCGATTATATAGTGCAGTACAGCCCTGTGCAGAAGTATTTTGATAAGTTGTAAAGCGGTCGGGAAACTGAATATGAAACTGCCCCGTGAGTGATACTCACGGGGCAGTGCTGTATTCTGTTAAATTACTCAGTCGTCAAGTGCCGAGTACATGACCTGCTTCAATGTTCTGAGCGGACGTATGCCGTTACCGCCGCAGACCTGTATAAAGTACATGAATGTGAGGTTGTTTTCGGGATCGTTGCAGAAGTAGTTACCTGTCCAGCCGTCCCAGCCGTATTCTCCGACACCACCGACAGTTGTAATTTCGGGACTTGTAAGCGTTCTCATAAGTCCGCCATAGCCGTAACCGATACACGAATCCCAGTTGAATGTTTTTGCCTGCTCGGCTGTGATGATATTGTGTGATATAAGGTCAACTGCCTTACGGCTGATTATACGGGTATCGCCGTATTTTCCGCCGTTTAACAGCATCTGAGCAAATTTTTCGTAGTCGTTTGCTGTGGAAACAAGTCCTGCGCCGCCTATCTCAAATTCGGGACGCTTTGTGTACTTGTATACAAGACCTAAGTGCTGCCAGTCGCATGGTGCCAGCTTTCCGTCCTCGCCTCTGATATATATTTCCGCAAAGCGGTCACGCTTTTCTTGCGGTACATAGAAATCGGTGTCGGTCATGCCGAGCGGCGTGAATATCTCGTCTTTGAGAAAATCGCCGAAACGCTTACCGCTGACAACTTCAACGATCGCACCGAGTACGTCGGCGCATACGCTGTAGTTCCAGCAGGTGCCGGGCTGTGCGAACAGCGGTATTTTTCCCATTTCGTTGCACATCTCAACGGTTGAATATGTACCGTTTCCGGAAAAAGCTCTTTCATAGAATTTATCGAACAGATCAGCCATTTTATCGCCTGACGGATTTACGTTTCTGTCGGGGTACATAAGTCCTGCGGTCATTGTAAGCAGGTCGATGATCTTTACTTCACGGTTTGCGGGAACAATGCCGTCTTTTGTTTCGACCTTCTGATCTTTGAAGCCCTCAAGAAACCAGCATACGCTGTCGGACAGGTCGATAAGCCCTCTGTCGTAGAGTATCATAGTTGCAACTGCGGTGACCGGCTTTGTCATACTGTAAAGGCGGTAGATGGTATTGTCCGATACCTTGAGATCACGGGCAACGTCAGCCATACCAAAGCATTTGTCGTATACACGCTCTCCGTCCTTGATTATTCTTAGATGTCCGCCGGGGATCATTCCGCTGTCAATCTGCGACTGCATCATCTCATCAAGGCGGTTTAATTTATTCTTGTTCATAGTAACTCCTGTTTGCCTGAAGAGGCTGTTATTTCTGATTAATTGTAGCATATCCGACGGGAAAATGCAACTCGGAACATAATAAAAAGGAACAGCTGTAACGGCTGTCCCTTGAATAGTTTACTTTATTTCCAGTGAGTCGATAACTCCTGCTATAAGGTCGGGGAAAGTTTCGTCCTCTGTTGACTGGGTGAATGAGAAGCAATAAGCGTCCTCGCCCGACTGTATCATATACTGGGTTATGGTTGTCTGCTTTGTTACCTGTGAAACCATACCTGTAAGCTGCATATATACGGCTTTTTTGCCGGCTATCTCAGTATGCTGAAAAACGACAAGCTTGAAGTCTTCCATAGTTGCCTTATAGGTTGCGGTCATCTGCTCATCGGTTACGTCTTCGATAGGGCTGTCTGTTTGGCTGACAACCAGATTGAACTTGTTTTCGTTGCTGTCATCGTCCGACGCAAACTGATATGCGAGAGAAGCGCTGGCAAGCTTCCAGCCGTCCGGCATTTTAAATGAAAGGTTGCCGTTTGCAAGAGTGAATTTTCCGTCCTTTATATATTCATAGGTAACGGTTGATTCAGTGCTTGTTTCACTGTTCTTGTTTTCATCACTGCTTTTGCTTTCTTCCGTACTGCTGTCGGTTTTGCTTTCCGGTTCACTGCTTTGTGATTGTGATGATGAATCGGAGGGTTCGGAAACGTAAGTAGTATCGCCTATATTGCCGCTGTCAGATGAAACGGCTGAAGATGTCGATGACGAATTGCAGGCGGTTAGTGCCGCTGTGCAGGAGAGTATCAGAGATACGGCAATGAGTTTTATATATAATTTTTTCATTTTTATCAGATCCTTTCAGGGGTAAGGTGTGCCGAAACAGCTTTGTAAAAGATATTTTAGCACATAAGGCGTAAAAAGTCAATTTATAAACATTATAAAAGCAGATTGTGAAAGAAATTTCATTTATCTGTCGTTTTGTTCACAAACCACGGCATTTGTCATAAACTATAACAAAACATAACCGGAGGTAAACTATGGACAAATGTACATTCAGCGCGGTTACGCAGAAATATCTTGAGTGTTACGACAACATTCTTGACACTATGATAAGTTCAATGAACAGCGCAAAGGAGAACGACAGTGTTTCCTATAATTTTATTGTGGAAATGATTCCGCATCACTGCGGAGCAATAAGACTGTCGGAGGAATTGCTGAAATACACTACCTGTATACCGTTGCAGGAGCTTGCAACAGGAATAATTAAAGGTCAGACAAAAGGCATAGAAGAGATGAGAAACATCCTTTGCGGTTGCGGAAAATACAGGAATGATATGCAGTCGTTATGTGGATACAGACGTCAGTACGGTGTGGTAGTGCAGAATATGTTCAGTCGTATGAAGTCGGCGTGTCCCGATAACGATATAAATATAAGCTATATAAGGCAGATGATACCTCATCATGAGGGTGGAATTGCAATGAGCAGAAATGCGCTGAGGTTCAACATATGCCCTCAGCTCAAGCCCATGCTGAATGAAATGATAGAGGCGCAGGTAAATGGAATCGAGGAGATGAAGAAGATACTCGGTTGTTATTCGGAATAATTTTCTTTGAACGGCGGTCTGAAATTTTCGATCGCCGTTCTTAGTTTCGGGTGGCGGATAACAAAGTGTATGGCAGGAGAATTGCTTTTTGAAACAATAACACGCTTGCTTTTTATAATGCTTATTTTCAGATTTCTGAAAGCCGGGAAATTGTTTGATTTTACGCTGTAATCTGAGTATTCGGCGGCGAAACGCTTTGTTTGTTCGATATGTTCGCACAGTTCGTCATAAGTATAGAAAATATCGGCATCACAAAACATTTCCGATAAGGAAAGTGCTACAGGATAGTCTTTCAGCTCATCTGCACTTATAACCGGGATTTCGTCTGTAATATTATCGTGTGAAAGCACCGACAGGAATAAATTACGCTGATTGACGGCAAATTCGGTTATTTTACGGGCAATATCGGAATTTATGTTGTTACGGGTGAGTATGCGATCAAGAAGATCCGGGCTTATTGTATAATGCGGCGGAGCGGATAAAATGTTATATCGGTCGCCCTTTGTCTTTTAATCGGATACAAGCAACATACGCAGTTTTTCGGTTTTGTCGGCACGATAGATGTCCATTAAAGGCTCGGCGTTTTCTATAAGCTGTTCTCCTCGTTTTCTGAAATATGTAAGCTCTTTCTTCTGCTTTGTCAGATAATATCTGACGTCTGAGTGGTGACCCGATATTGCTTCGCCCGACAGTGCGGCGGCACCCGATACACGCAGAAAATGATGAAATACGGCGTTCTGCTTTTCTTTCAGATAATATGGAGTGATCTGTCCTGTCATATACATAGGTATCCAGCTTTCAAGTCCGAGCATCATTTCATTGAAAGGACGGTCAAGGTCGTGTATCTGATAAAGCTGTAAACCTTTTTTCAGCATACAAGCCATTCCGTACATCCACTTTTTCGGGAATGTTTCGTCCTTTGCCATTTCTTCCATTGGCATATCACTGTACAGAATTACAGATTCATCGGAGGGCGACAGCACGGTCGCTTTCAGAAAGTCCAGCTCACTCTGCATTATTTCCGTTAAACCGTAGTAGTATTTTGAAGTCGGTAGCTGAAACGGCATTGAGGGGATTTTTATTTCATCAAAGCGAATAGCCTTTATATAATCGTTGAGGTCGAAATCATCAAGCTTTCTCAGAAATCCGGATATACTTTCGTTCTTATTGTCATGCGGAGTTATCAGCCAGTTCAGTATTGCGGCGGTTCTTTCATGTTCGGTTTCAAGAAGAGCAACGGGTATATCGATAAGCTTTGAAAGGGCGGATAATGATACGGTGTCCGTTGTGATTCCGGCTATGAATTTAGCTGTTGCGGTTGCAAAATCCGAACCATCGGACGGCTGACATGTACCGTTTCTTATGCGTAAGACGGTTGATGTGTCGTAATTCAGTCTTTTGCACAGCTTGCCGATGCTGATATCGAGTGATGATATGAGTAAGTTGAAATTTTCCCGCAGAACGTTGCAGTCGGGGGTATTTCTTCTTTCGTAGCACTGTGCAAATTCGTTATCTGCCGTTTCGGCGGTAATGTATGTGATCCCTTATAAAACAGCGATATGTTCAATTGCACGGCAAATGTTTTTATAATTGTCGGAGTTTTTATCGGGTATACGTTCGCCGGAACGGTAGCGGCTCAGCGTTGAAGCTGAAATGCCCGAATACTTTTCAATATCTTTCGCAAGACAATGAAGCTCTTCTATATAACTGTTCAGTACATTGCAAAATTTCATAATTTTAGGCTCCTATAAAATTATCTGTAAAAATTATACTACATTATTACAGGAAAATAAAGTGCTTTTCAACCTGTATTTTCCATTTTGGCAAATGACACTTGCGGAAACTTTATTGCTTTATATTTCCTGTATAGTATAATAAAAGCAACCTGTATGGTTTTTAATAAAGGAGGTCATTATGAAATTCAGAGAGAAAAACAGATTACGGTCTGCTATAAAGCTTTTGATTTCTTCTGTAGCGCTTGCTGTAGCGGCAGCAGGAATATCTGTTGCGGCGTTCGCCGGGGAAGAAAACGAAAGAACGCAGAATGTATACATAGGCGGAAATACAGTTGTTGTATCGGCGACCGAAAGTTCATACTGGTACTATAATGAGGCTGACGGAACAATATCCGAAAGCGATGAAGATAATGCAAATATAATAATCAACAATGAAAAGCAGTATGATGATGAAAAAGACGACGGCGAAATGTATATGTCGATCAAAAATGTCAAAATCACATCAAACGGTCAGGATGATTATTATTTATCGAATACCGGCATTTACAGTGTAGCGGATGAACTGTTTCTGAGAGTGTACGGCGATTGCAGGATAAGCGGTGCAGAATACGGAATTTACGCAAACCGTATTCATATATCAGGTCAGGACGAACAGGCAAAACTTACCGTAACGGGTGACAACACGCTTGCAAAGCCCGGAACGTATTTCACGAAGTCTGAGGGTATCCACGTCAAGAAGAAGAGCAGGATAGTTTATAACAGTAAACGCACTGATTTTTCGGTTATATTGAGAAGTACGACTAACAATACGATATACGGATCGTTCACGTTACTCGGATCTAAAAACAGCATATTTGCCGGTGCGGATATAGACGGTGCGGACGCAACAGAATTTTTTGCAGGCGAGGACGGATACTACAATATCGGAGATAAAAGTCAATACAAATACCTTGAATATCGTGTCGGAACAGAGTTTTACGACATGGTTGAAATAACAGATGCTACACTTAGTTTCAATGCAGGTGACAATCCTCGCTTTACAGCAAAGCTTGCTGAGGGGTATGATGATAAATTAAGCATATGGGAAGAGCAGTGGGCTCTTCTTGATGAAAACGGAAATAAAGTAAAATGGTGTTCATCGGTCGATGGATTTAATCCGACAGACAAAGAAAAACTATTGACTGAATTTGAGGAGAAAAAGACATATTATTATTCTGTAACTGTATCTATCAAGAATTTCTTCTATGAATACGCCGATGATGTATCTTTAATTGTAAACGGAAAGTCTTACGACTGCCGCAGCTAGGGGTTTACCGGTAAATTTACTCTGTTTGCGGAGAATATTGCAGAAATGACTCCGGGTGCAAAGAGTGAAGCGGTTATAGATAAGGTTGAAATAAACGGTGCAACGCTTGATTTTAATGCAGGTGACAAGCCTGTTGCTACTGCGGTAACCGCAGGCAGGAATAAAGATAATTTTGTGATAGTGTATGAGTGTTGGGAAGAAATGAAGCAAAATGCGGACGGAACTCTTGAGCCTGTCGCTTTCTGGTATTCCGATGACAGTATGTATACATCGTCAACAAATATGTTCACGCAGTTTGAAAGTGGCAGGAAATGTATGTACAGCATAGGTCTTAAAGCTAAGGACGGATATAAGTTCGGTAACGGCAGTTCAACAGTCATGATATTTGACGGTAAAGATGTCGGAGCGACTTATTTTATACCTTCACAGGACGGCAAGACCGCTATGGGAATGGCATTAAAGACGATCAATATCGAAAAAGCGCAGCAGCATAGCCATACCTACGGAAAGTGGTCATTTAATAAAAACAGCCACTGGTTGCAGTGCACAGACAGCAACTGCAACGATCTGAACGGCAGTATCAAGGATAAGGCGGAACACACATTTGAAAGCGATAAAGACACAGTGTGCCTTGTTTGCGGATATGAAAGACAGATCGAAAAGCCCGAAGAGCTTGTAAAGCCCGGTGACAGCGGTAATAAGCCCGCAGAACCTGATAATAATCCGATAGCTCCGGGAGAAAGCGAAGAAGTTGATCCGGGTGGAAGTTCGGGTGATCCTGTAACAAATCCCGAAACAGACGGCAGTGTTGGAATGATCACAATAACCTTATCCGCTGTAGCGCTTACAGGTGCACTTATACTGCGTAAAAAGAGATAACTCCTATAACCCTTAATTCACAAAAACCCCGCCGGCGTTACACCGACGGGAGTTTTTGTTATTTGAAAGGAGACGAATGCAATTTTAAATTCAACGCTTTACGTTGAATGCGCCCATACCGGGATAAATGGCGCTGTCGCCGAGTTCCTCTTCGATTCTTAACAGCTGGTTGTACTTTGCAACACGCTCGCTTCTGCTGGGAGCGCCTGTCTTTATCTGGCAGGTGTTAAGTGCTACAGCAAGGTCTGCGATTGTTGTATCGGCAGTTTCGCCCGAACGGTGAGAAGAAATTGCGGTGTAGCCTGCCTTGTGAGCCATTTTGATTGCTTCAAGAGTTTCTGATACAGAGCCTATCTGGTTGAGCTTTATAAGAATTGAGTTACCGCAACCGAGCGAGATACCCTTTGAAAGTCTTTCGGTATTTGTTACGAACAGGTCGTCACCGACAAGCTGTACATTATCGCCGAGTTCTGCGGTGAGCTTCTGCCAGCCTTCCCAGTCCTCTTCATCGAGTGCGTCTTCTATTGAGATGATCGGGTACTTTTCAACAAGGCTCTTCCAGTGTGCGATAAGCTGTTCGGAGGTGAACTTTTGACCGCATTTAGGAAGGATATATTCGCCCTTCTTTTCGCCCTTCCATTCGCTTGATGCGGCATCCATAGCGATCATGAAGTCCTTACCGGGCTCGTATCCTGCATCCTTTACGGCATTCAGAATATACTGAATAGCTTCTTCATCACTTGCAAGGTCGGGAGCAAATCCGCCCTCATCGCCTACAGATGTAGCAAGTCCGTTTGCCTTAAGCAGAGCGGCAAGTGAGTGGAATACCTCTGCACACTGTCTTAAAGCTTCCTTGAATGAAGATGCGCCTACGGGCATTATCATAAATTCCTGTACGTCGACAGTATTCGCCGCATGAGCGCCGCCGTTGAGTATATTCATCATAGGAGCGGGAAGTCTGTTGGCGCTTACACCGCCTAAGAATCTGTAAAGCGGAATTTCAAGTGATGTAGCCGCCGCTCTTGCCGCCGCGATAGATACTGCAAGAATAGCGTTTGCACCGAGCTTAGACTTGTCCTTTGTGCCGTCGGCATCGATCATTGCTTTATCTACTGCGTAAGTGTCGCAGGCATCTATTCCGACAATAGCGTCATTTATTACTGTGTTGATATTCTCTACAGCCTTTGTTACGCCCTTGCCGCCGTATCTTGATTTGTCGCCGTCACGCAGTTCAAGTGCTTCAAATTCGCCTGTTGACGCACCGCTGGGAGCAGTACCTCTTGCAACTGTGCCGTCTGCAAGATAAATTTCAGCTTCTACTGTAGGATTTCCTCTTGAGTCGAGAATTTCTCTTCCGACTACCTTTTCAATTAATGTATAGGTCATGTAATTTCCTCCGTTTGTTCTGTTAAGTATATTATTGTATTTTTTACCGCAATAATTCGGTTTATGAGGTGAAATTAGGTTAGCTTTAACTAACTAATTAGGATTATATCACAACGTTTCGCATTAGTCAATAGGTTTTGAGAAAAAAAGTTATATAAAACTAACTTTGCGGCAATTTTATACCCCTCCGCGTAAAGGAGGGGCAGTGGGTTATTTGATTATAAAGTCGAGTTTCTTGACGTTTGTATCCTGAGAGAATGTTATAACATTGTACATAAACAGTACGTTCTCATAATCTTTAAGGTTTACTCCGATGCTTGAAAGGTCGCTGTTTATATATCTTAAGTCGAGTACAGTTATATGGCTGTAATTCTTGGTAAGGAACGGTATCAGGGAGTGTGCATAGCTGTCCTTGATGATAAGCAGACTGCCTTTATCGTTTTCCTGAGGAATTTCGCTGTCAATATCTATCCTCGGTACATTCTGCCCAAGGAACGTGGAATACTTATCCTTAACATCGAGAAATTCGCGGAAATACAGGCTGTCATATGTGCTGTCGGGTTCAGCTCCGCTCTTGTAGACAGACACCTTTACCTGCGGCTCATTGTTTGCAAGCGCATAAATATCGATTGTATCGGGCGTGATGCTGTTATCAAGCGTTTTGGAATAAAGTGTTCCCCTGAACTCGTTTGAAGCGTGTTCAATGCTGAACTTGTCTTCACTGTAGGCAGTGAATTTCATAGCCGATGCGGCGGATTTATATCCGATATATGCGCCGTAGCTGGTCCAGTGGTGGTCGGTACGGTAGTAGATATATTCATTCTTGGCGGCAAGCAGTCCTGAGTATACGTCTATTCCTGTTATTGACGGCAGACTGTCGTAGCAGTTTTTGATAAACAGCTTCTGGTCAGCCGCTCCGCAGTTTACTGGGAGTGTGTCACTGTATATTTCCTGCGCGTTGGGCGCAAGCATAAAATACATCTTCATCTTGGGGTACTTTTCGGCGAACTTTTCCATAGCGGCAAGGTTCTTGTTCACACTGTCAACGCTGTAGTCGCTTGTTCTCCACGACTGCATCATTCTGCCGTCCTCGGTGAATATTCCTTTTATCTCTTTTTTGCCGAGTATGCGGTCAAAATCATTCATAAGTCCTATCCATTGTTCACGCAGGACTATTCTGTCCGAAAAGAAGTTTTCAAACTTGGTCATAAATGACTTGTCTGTTACCGTGTCAAAGTTGAATTCTGGCATTTTTTCGAGATATCTGTTTTCATTTTCGCTGAAAGCGTTTTCGGGAAGACCGGCGCTTGAAATTATTGTTGCGACAGGTACTGCGACCGAGATAAGGGCAAACAGTCCGATGAGCAGGATCTTATAGATATTTTCTTTTTTCATCTTGTTTACTCCTTTCTCAGAAATTGAAGTACAGGAACGGATTGTATGTCTGGTCGACAAGATAAGCGGCGCACATAACGAACATTCCCATCAGTGCAATTATTCCGCCGTAATTTATAACGGGCGGGATTTTCTTTTTTATAAATTCTACCGCAAGTTTCGGTAGGTTGGTACAGCCGATTATGCAGATTATGAATGTTATTCCGTATGTCGCTATCTGATACATTGCGGTGCTGTCTATAAACGGTGTTCCACCTGCACCGAACATATTTGCGATATATGCGCCTGCGGTAGGCAGGTCTGCCGTATCGAACAGCACCCAGCCGAGTATCACAAGGAGCATAGTGTATATGTGACAGAAAACATCGGGAATCTTCTGAAGCCACTTTCCGAGGAATAGCTTTTCAAGTATGATCACCACGCCGTAGAGCGAGCCCCAGAGTATGAAGTTCCAGCTTGCACCGTGCCATACGCCTGTCAGGAACCATGTTATTGCAAGGTTAAGGATAGTTCTCGGCATACCCTTTCGGTTGCCGCCGAGCGGAATATAAACGTAGGACCTGAACCATGCGCCGAGGGTGATATGCCATCTGCGCCAGAACTCCGAGATGCTCCTTGAAAGGTAGGGATAATCGAAGTTTTCAGGGAAGTGGAAGCCCATCATCTTACCAAGACCTATTGCCATATCTGAGTAGCCTGAGAAGTCAAAATAGATCTGGAATGTAAAGGCGAGTATTCCGAGCCATGAGCTTACCACCGACACCTGTGAAATTTCCATGCCCTTGACTGTCGTCCATAATGCGCCGATACTGTTTGCTATCAGCACTTTCTTTGAAAGACCGATTATGAAACGAACAATGCCGTCATAGATGAGGTCGATAGTGATCGATCTGTCGTCAAGTTCTCTTGCAACATCGTCGTATCTTACGATAGGACCTGCAACTATCTGCGGGAACAGCGTAACGAAAGCCGCAAAGCTTATCGGGTTCTTCTGAACCTTGACATTACCCATATACAGGTCGATCGTATATGACATAGACTGGAATGTGAAGAAACTGATACCGATAGGCAACATATTCATCGGCAGAAAATCGATACCGAAGAAATTCATATTATTGATATCGATTATCTGACTGCCGGCTATAGCGTTTATATTTTCTGCGATAAATCCGCTGTATTTGAACACACCGAGAAGTCCCAGATTCATTACAACGGACACGATAAGGCATATCCTACGCGGGAGCTTTTTCCCTTCAAAGTGATTCATCACAAGTCCTGCACAATAGTCTATCATCGTTGAGATAAGCATAACAATGACATAAATCGGCTCACCCCACGAGTAGAAGAGAAGTCCGCTGAGCAGGATTATCAGGTTCTTGCCTTTTTTCGGAGTGATGTAATATATCAACAGCGTTATCGGCAGAAACAGATATATAAATATCGATGTTGAAAATACCATAAATCAATTACCTTTCAGATATCGGTTTTAGTTTTCTGTTTTCTTGCAGTAATTACTGCGTTTTCATATTCCTCTTTTGTATAAAGCCTGTTTATTACTTCAAGCATAGTATTGGCGCTTAGTATCGGCGGTAAACCGAGTGCTGACAGTACATTCCGTCTTAGATCGGAACTGCCGGGCGCGCCTATCATGCCGTCGTCCATCATATCGGACTTTGTAAGAAAGTCGTGCTTTTCGGCTGTGTTATTTTCGGCTGTCACTCCGGCTTTACCGAGAGCCGCTTTCAATATCCCGCTGTCAAGTCCCTCAACGCCGAGATACCCTTCTGCGGACGGAGCAATCTTACGTTTTTCCTTGCCTTTTATCTGAGGCACGAATACGTTCGTGATATTTCCGCCTTTACAGCAGCCTTTTATGTGATTTCTTATACGCAGTCCCGCAGTGTCGCTGTCGGTAAGAATTATTATGCCGCAGGTAGACGCAAGGGTGCGTATGAGTTCTGTTTTTTCCTTGTCTTTATAAATGCCGAAGCCGTCGGTTGTAATAATCACGGCGTCGAGCAGGGAAGAGAGCTTGATTTTATCGTACTTACCCTCGACTATTACTGCCTGATTCAATTTTATCAATAGTATGCCCTCCTGCTTTTTTCAGGTGACAGCTTTACTATTGTTTCTTCAAGTACCATTCTGCTGTCGACCGCCGAGGTTTTAAGCATTATATCAGCATTGAACAGAATGTCAAGGCAGTTTCTTATATGTGACATATCGAGCCGCGAAACGAGATTCATTGCTTTTGTCACAACGAAAGTACGGTTTTTCGCATATCCGAAATCCTCGGCAACCTGTGAAGCTCCCTTGCCTGAGCTTTGCGCCGCTTTTGCACGGTAGAAATCGATGTAGTTTGACGAAAGTGAAGCAAGTATCACAATAGGGTCGATTTTCTGTGCGATAAGGTCGTCAAGGATAAGAAGTGCTTGTTTGCGGTTGCCTTTTGTAAGTTCCGTTGCAAGCGAATATATGCTTGTGTCGAGCTGTTTTATAGTCAGCTTGTCTATCATTTCGGCGGTTATCTCACCTGTGCCGACATAACTGCACAGCTTGTCGGTTTCGGCAGAACTGAGCGACAGATCGCACAGCGTAAGTTCCGCTATATGCTGAGCGTTCGGACGTGATATCACACAGCCGCGCTTTGCCGCCTTTTTCATGATAAGTTCTGTTACCCTTGCAGGTGTAAGGTGCGTAAACTCGCATACTGCGGCGTTTTTCTGCTTTGAAAGGGCGGTGATAAGCTTTTTATTTTTTGCTTTTTTTAGCTGTTCGGGGCTTCCCGTTATGCTGATTATGACAGTACATTCATCGGGAACGTCTTTAAATGTGCTCAGTATCGTTTCAATACCGCTCTCATCAAACTTTTCCATATCAAGGTCGCTTATAAGCACGGCTTTGCTGTCGGCAAAAAGCGGCATACTTTCTATGCTGTCAATAAGAGTGTCTACAGGAAACGTACTGCCGAGCTTAGTAAGATTGATATCATTCCTGTCCTTGCCGACGGTAGCGTCAATAAGTCTGTCGGTGTAGGTCTTTACAAGAAAGCGTTCTTCGCCGTAAAGATAGTTTACACGGCTGATCTCTCCGCTTTTTATACCTGTGGACAGTTTGTCCTCGTCAAGCTTCATTTTATCGCTCCTTTCTATCTGTTGTCTGTGCTGACGGTCATTCCGTCTGCGGTTACGGTTATTTTGCAATCGGTGTAATAAAGTGATATACCGTTTTTACTTTTCGCGTATCTGTTTATGAAAAAGCACGGGGCAGAGGAAGAAATATATCCGCTTGTACCCCACAATATATTTGCCGTATTTTCTTTTATATTTCCGACATCGGATATGTTTATCCGTGTATCAAAGGCTGTGAGCAGAACAGAATTGTTCTTGCAGTCAAGCGAGAAATACCTGCTGGAAATACCGTTGTTATCTTTGCAGAATGATACGGCAGATGAAAACCTGCTTGCCGTGTCGACAATATCAGCGTCATGATCGTCAAGACAAAGAATAGTCAGACAAGACGCCGTTTTGTTGTTATCAAGTATTTCGTTTCTTATAATGCCGAGTTCATTCTTATCGTTTCCGATAAGAACTGCGGCTGTAATGTCGTCGGAGATAATTACGACCGAGCCGTTTTTGCCGTCGCTGTGAAGCAGTATCTCTACATTGCCGGAGGGCAGAAGAGGAAGCGCCGCATTCACTGCGGTAAAGAACAGTGCGGCAGTCAGAAAAATTATTGTTATATGTTTTCTGCGCGTCAGGATAACCGCCGATACAGCGATTGTCAGAGCAACAATAAGAGTTATGGCAACGGTAAGCGCGTCACAGCTGAAATGCAGAAAAGGAATAGCGGCAAAGAATGAGAATACCGCTCGCATAATGTCACAGCAGAAATGTGCTATTACGGCTATCGGGGTGATGATACCGCCGGTCAGTGCGTAAATCAGCATTGCGGTAAGACACACCGTGAAAAGCGGCAGGACTATTACCGATACGAATATGCCTGCAACCGAGAATGTGCCGAAATATATTGCAGAAAGCGGTATACCTGCAAGCGCCGCACAAAACGAAACGCACAGCGTATCGCAGAGCTTTTTGTTAAGCCACGGAAATGCAGTAGTCAGCTTACCGGATATTGCCGGAGCGGCGGCACCAGCGCCGAGTGTTGTGACAGCCGACAGTATAAGACCTGCATCTGTACAGCTTAGCGGGTCAAAAAGCGTTATAAGCAGTACCGCAAGTCCTACCGAGGTCACACAGTCGCTCTTGCGGTAAAAGACCGCGCCGATATTCGCTGTGATAATCATTATCCCGCTTCTTACTACCGATGCCGTGAAACCGAAAAACGCCGTAAAGCACAGCGTCAGCGCTACAGTCAGGACAAAGCGGATACGATATGTTCCGGCAATTCCTGTTACTGATAACAGCGTCATAAGAATTGTTATGATAAGCGTCAGGTGCATACCCGATACTGCTGTCAGATGGGCTGCGCCTGCCGCTTTTATATCATAATAAAGTTCATCGGAAAGAGAGCTTTTGTCGCCTGCAAATATGCCGAGCATCAGCGCGCCGCTGTCATCGGAAAAATCCGCTTTTATTCTGTCTGTCAGGTAATTGCGGTAGTCATCTATGAAAGATAACGGGTAACTGCCTTTTGTTACGGTGATATCGCTTTTCAGAGTTGCACTAAGCGTTATACCGTCTGAGCGGTATCTGTCGGCAGTATTGTATGCGGCTGTATTGTAAAGCTTGCTGAACTCAGCCCTGAAGCGGAGTGTGTCGCCCTTTCCGGCACTTATATCATCCGTGTAGAGCAATATGCCGACTTTGCCGTTTTCGGTATTGCTTTCGAGAGTAAAAACAGCACTGTCCGTACTTATTATTCTTTTTGAAGTTACCGTTGCGCTGATATCATATGTACCGTCCAAAAGAGACTCAGCCGCTTTGTCGAGCTGTGAAGATACCGCAAAATATACGGCGATACCCATTGCACAACAGAGCAGTATTGCGGTAATATAGTATTTCTTCAGAAAAAGCGCAACCGCAACTGCGGAGATTACGAGTAATATTACTCCACAAATGAGAAAAATTGCAAAATTAACAAAAATAGAGGCGAAAATCAGTCCTATCAGATATGATGCTCCAACAGCCGCTAATTTCCGCCTCACAATTATTTACCTTTTATGCAAGCTCAACGCTCAGCTTTTTGCCGCCAAGTAAGTGGAAGTGGAGGTGACGTACAGTCTGTCCGCCGTCTTCGCCTACATTGGAAACAAGTCGCCAGCCGTTGTCGAGGTTGAATGACTTTGCCAGGTGCTTTGCAACCAGCATAATGTCCTTTACAACATCAACATTGCTTTCGTCAAGTTCATCTGCACCGCCGATATGTTCTTTAGGGATAATAAGAATATGTACGGGTGCCATGGGATTTATATCCTTGAAAGCGACGACTTTGTCGCTTTCGAATACTTTTTCTGAAGGAATTTCGCCTGAAATTATCTTGCAAAAAATGCAGTCCATCTTATTTTTCCTTTCCGGCTCAGATCAGCCAATCATGTTCTTTACTATACCTGTAAGAGCAAGGAGCGCTTCGTCGATCTTGGTAACGTCTGCGATACCTGCCATAGCAGTATCGGGCTTTCCGCCGCCCTTACCGCCTGCGATAGCGGCGATTTCCTTAACTATCTTACCTGCATTTGCACCCTTAGCAACTGCTTCGGGGCTTGCGATGCAAAGGAAGTTGCCCTTGCCGTCGGATACGCCTGCAAGCACTGCGATGAACGAATCGTTGGCGTCTTTCAGCTTGTCGCCGGCTTTTCTGAGGCTGTCGCCCGTTACGCCTGAAAGCATAGCGGAGAATACCTTTATGCCGTTTACTTCTGTTGCGTTCTCTGTTACATTCTTCATCTGGCTCATTGAAATGATGCCGTTAAGGCGGTCTATCTCAGCTTGCATAGCGTGCATCTCGTTCATCATATTTTCGCACTTCTGCATTACGGCGGAGGGGTTTGCTATTTTCAGTACCTGAGCAATGTTTGTAACCATTGCCTTTGTCTGATCGTATGCGGAGAGTACATTGTAGCCTGTTACTGCTTCGATTCTTCTTACGCCCGAAGCTACCGATGTTTCGGAAATTATCTTGAACAGACCTGCCTTAGCTGTGTTATCAAGGTGTGTACCGCCGCAGAATTCTGTTGATACATCGCCTGCCTGTACAACTCTTACTATGTCGCCGTACTTTTCGCCGAACAGTGCCATTGCACCTTTCTTGCGTGCTTCCTCGATAGGAAGTTCTTCGGTTACAACAGGGATACCTGCAAGTATCCAGTCGTTTACGAGCATTTCAACCTTTTCAAGCTCTTCGGGAGTAACTGCGCTGAAGTGGCTGAAGTCGAAACGGCATCTGTAAGGATCTACATAAGAACCTGCCTGGTGAACGTGGTCGCCGAGTACCTTTCTGAGTGCCGCCTGTAAGAGGTGAGCACAGGTGTGGTTTCTTGCTGTAGCCATACGCTTCTTTTCATCGACTGCCGACTTTACTGCGTCGTCTGTATAGAAGCAACCGCTTTCAACGTGGCAGTTGCATATAAACTGTCCTGCGCCTGTCTTCTTGGTGTCGATAACCTGCATTACGTTTTCGCCGGCTGTTATAGTACCGCAGTCGCCTACCTGTCCGCCGCTTTCTGCGTAGAAAGGTGTAACGTCAAGAACAACGGTTACTTCATCGCCCTCGTTGCAGACATCTGTAACCTCGCCGTCCTTTATCATAGCGAGTATCTTGCTGTCGGCAGTCAGTGACTTGTAGCCGACAAATGTTGTGGTAAGTCCGCTGAGTGCGTTTGCTGTAGCTTCGTCCCAGCCGCCCTTGAACGCCTGGTTTGAACGTGCCTTTGCCTTTTGCTCGTTCATAAGCTCGAAGAAACGTTTTTCATCTATTCCGATATTCTTTTCCTGGAGAATTTCTCTTGTAAGATCGATCGGGAATCCGTATGTGTCGTGAAGTTTGAAGAGGTTTTCGCCACTTAAGATAGGCTTCTGTGTATCGTCTGCGGAAAGTTCCTTTACAAACTCGCCGAGTATCTGCATACCCTTGTCAACGGTCTTTGCAAAGCTTTCTTCTTCGGTTTTGATAACCTTCTTTATATATTCTCTCTTCTCGTCAAGTTCGGGATAAGCCGAGAGGTTTTCATTGATTACAGTGTCGCAGATCTCATACAGGAAAGGTCTGTTTACACCGAGCATTCTTCCGTGTCTTGCAGCACGTCTTAACAGACGGCGCAGAACGTAGCCTCTGCCCTCGTTTGAAGGACGGATACCGTCGCCTACCATAAATGTAGTTGAACGGATATGGTCTGTAATAACACGGATGGAAACGTCTGTTGTGGGATCATCGTGATAGTTTACACCTGTAACGGAACAGATCTTCTTCATGATGTTCTGGATAGTATCGACCTCGAACAGATTGTCAACGTCCTGCATTACGCAAGCCAGACGCTCAAGGCCCATACCTGTATCGATGTTCTTTGTTGCGAGCTGTGTGTAGTTGCCCTTGCCGTCGTTATCGAACTGTGTGAATACGAGGTTCCATATCTCGATTATTCTGTCGCATTCGCCTGCCTGTTCAAAGCTCTCGAAAGGACCGTACTTTTCACCTCTGTCGAAGTGGATCTCCGAGCAGGGACCGCAGGGACCGCTTCCGTGCTCCCAGAAGTTGTCGGCTTTACCGAGCTTGATTATTCTGTCGCGGGGTACGCCTACTTCATTAGCCCAGATATCGCCTGCTTCATCGTCTTCTTCATAAATTGTGACCCACAGTCTGTCTTCGGGGATCTCAAGTACCTTTGTGAGGTATTCCCATGCCCATGCTGTAGCCTCGTGCTTGAAGTAATCGCCGAATGAGAAGTTGCCGAGCATTTCAAAATATGTGCCGTGTCGTGCTGTCTTACCGACATTGTCTATATCGGGTGTTCTGATACACTTCTGACATGTTGTTACACGGTGTCTGGGGGGCTCTTCAATGCCCTGGAAATACTTTTTAAGAGGTGTCATACCTGCGTTGATAAGCAGTACAGAGTTATCATCCTGCGGTACCAGCGGAGCTGACGCCATTCTCAGATGTCCTTTGCTCTCGAAAAATTTGAGATAGCTTTCTCTAAGATCGTTAAGTCCTGTCCATTTCATATAATTTATGATTCCTTCCGTTTATCATCAGGGACGCAAAAAGCAGTACCCGATTTTTAGTTGAACATACATATTTAATTATATCCGATTTTGGTAAAAAGTCAATATTTTTTTGAGATAAAGGGTGAATGATATGGGATAAAATAAAAGAGCACCTGTCAAGAGTGCTCTTTTCAGCTTGTAGAAAAAGTTTATTTTAAAAAATATAGAGCAAATTCTCTAACCCTAACCCCAAACCCCTTCCCACGGGGTGAAGGGCTGTGTATGCTTGGTTGGCTTTGCGTCCTGCAAAGCCTTGTGGCATACACGCCCGGCATCCTTGCCGGGGATATATTACTGGGGCTACCGCCCCTAGTCCAAGCATGGACGCTTGCAGTCAGCCACACAAAGTCACTGCACGATGCAGTGACACAAATGGCTGACGACCTGTACGGGGGCTTCGCCCCAAAGCAAGGACGCTTTGGTTGCTTGCCAAAAGTTTTGCACGATGCAAAACCAACAAAGCAAGCAATAAGTGACACCCCATTTTTAATAATTAAAAGGTTTATCGACAGACTGAAAAGAGCACCCGATAATAGTGCTCTTTTAAGATCTATTCTGTTGCCTTTGAATCTTCTTTACTGCTGTTTTTGGTATCCGAGGAGTTTTCGCTTTCGGTAGCCGGAGCAGAGCTGTTTTCCGGTTCTGCTTTATCGCTCAGATCTACCCCGAACGCTTTTGCGGCTGTGCCGATGAGCTCGGTTATTCTGCCGCTCGGACGCTCAAAATACTTGTTTTTCAGCACAGTTATCTTTCCGTCTTTGACTGCTTTCAGATCAGAGTAATTTTCGTTTGCGGTCAGCGTGTCTTCACCGATCGTATCGCTGACGAATATAATGTCAGGTTGATTATCCGCAAGATCTGCCGCTTTATATGAGTAACCGCTTGAACTTTCTGCAATATTGGTGCCGAAAAGGCTGAGAACGGCGCTTTCAAATGTATCTCCGCCGGCTGGGGTGTTTGCTGCTGTGACATATATGAATTTCTTATCGGTCTTTTTTATCGCGTCAAGCTGTTTTTTTATCGGCGAGAATGCTTTTTCACCTGCTGCTTCTCCGTCAAACTGACCGTTCATTGCCAGTCCGAAGAACTTGTATACATTCTCAAATTCTTCAATGCTTCTGGGGGAGGGGATAACAAGCACCTTGATTCCCTGTGCCTCAAGCGATATCTTGTCCTTGGTTACGATCGGTGTTGCCGTAATGACAAGATCCGGTTTGAGCTTTTTAATAGCCGCAATGTCTGGGTTTGCACTGCTTGCCGCCTTGGGAAGTTCCTTTACGCTCTCAGGGTAGTCGCAGTAGTCGCTGACGGCAGTTATTTTTTTCCCGTATCCCATTTCAAACAGTATTTCGGTATATGCCGGGGTGAGTGATACGATCTTTTCGGGAGCTTTGGTGATCTCCGTATTGTTCAGCGTTACAGGGTAGGCGCTGAGCGATTCGCTGTTTTGCGATGAACTGCTGTCATCCGCTATAGCACCCGATGATTTTCCGGGTATCAGCATGATGTTTTCACAGCCGCCGAATGTGACGGTCAGCGCGAGCAGGATTGCTGTCAGCGCTAAAAGCTTTCTTTTCATATCACATCTTCTCCGGGTCTATGCCGAGAGCAAGCTTTGATTGCAGGCTGTCTGCAAACTGTCTGGCTATTCTCGGCGATCTGCCGTTACGCTTTAGCGCAAATCTTTCAGCGCATCTGTCGAGTTTGTCCATATCTATTATAATTCCCCTGTCGAGGATAAGACTGCGAACAATTTCAAGATACGTTTCTTTGTTGGGAGCAAGAAATGTAACGAACAGACCGAATCTGTCGGACAGCGACATACTTTCATCGATTTCGTCCGCACTGTGGACATTGTCGCCCATACGACTGCTTTCGGTTTCCTTGATAAGATGGCGGCGATTGGTGGTCGCATATATCAGGATATTTGACGGTCTGCCGCATACAGAGCCTTCAAGAACTTTTTTCAGTATACCGAATCCCTCGTCGTTTTCACCGAATGAAAGGTCGTCGATGAAGATGATGAACTTGAGAGGACTTGCACTAAGTGTTTTGTACAGTGTCGGTAGGCAGGCAACATCCTTTTTGTCGACCTGTACTATACGCAGGTTTGCATATTCATTAAGTAATGCCTTTACAGTTGATGATTTACCCGTACCCCTGTCGCCGTAGAGCAGAGCGTTGTCAGCGGGGTGACCTGCTATGAATGCTCTTGTGTTATCAACAATCTGCTTTCTTTGCGATTCGTATTTCTTGAGGTCTGACAGACGTATAGCATCGGGCTTTTCGATTGGCTGAAGTTCGCCGTCGTCATAGACAAAAGCCTTGTACTTGGCATAAATGCCACTGCCGTTTTCGCTTATATGACGGATAAAATACTCTGCGTTGCAGTCAAATCCGCCCGTTACATATTCGGGGAGTGAGAAAATGAAGTTCTCATTGAACTTCTGGAAGAGATAATCTTTCAGCTTGTGCGCCGACATCTTTGCAAGTTCTTTTATGACCGATACGTCATATTCGACCGCATAGAGCTTGTTTGTGTCTTCTTTTTTTATGTAGCTTTCGATGAGCTTTGAATCCGCATAGGTAAGAAGTTCACGCAGATAATCCGCAAGCGTCTTGTCGTGGGTGAGCAGATAACGCGCTATATTTGTATATGCGTCTATCGCTGTACATTCATCATCGCTTGCGAGCTGTTCAAACTGACCTATCAGATAATCGCCGCTTATATCAAATGCGGTGAGGGATCTTAATTTGTGTGCTGTTTCTTTCATATTCTTGCCTTTCTTTCTGTCCTTATATATCCTGCTGTGCCGTGTTTCTTATAAGCACCAGCATATTGTCAAAATCCTCAAGCGTTGACAGACTGCCGCACATATTGCGGAGTTTTGCCGCACCCGGTCTGCCCTTTAGATACCAGGCAGTGTGTTTTCTGGCTTCTTTCATTCCGATATATTCGCCTTTATCGGCACAGAGCAGTCTGATATGCTCGTTCATAATGTCAAGCTGTTCATCGGGGGAGGGAGCATGTAATACTTCTCCCGTTTCAAGGTAATGCCTTATCTCGGAGAAGATCCACGGTCTGCCGCAGGCGGCTCTGCCTACCATAACCAGATCACAGCCTGTGTAATCATACATATGCTTACAGCTTTCGCCGCTGTCAACATCTCCGTTTCCTATTACCGGTATACTCAGCGCCTGTTTTACCTCTGCAATTATATCAAGGTCTGCCTTTCCGCTGTACATCTGGTTCTTTGTCCTGCCGTGAACGGCTACCGCAGACGCTCCGCTTTCCTGTGCAACAAGTGCGACTTCAACTGCGTTTATGTTCTTTTCGTCCCAGCCCTTTCTTATCTTGACAGTTACGGGAATATCCGTGGCTTTTACTACTGCCTCAACGATATGTCCGAGAAGAACGGGATTTTTCATCAGCGCCGAACCTGCGCCGTTTCCTGCAACTTTCGGTACTGGACAGCCGCAGTTTATATCTATAAAGTCGGGATTATACTCTGCCGCGATCACTGCCGCCTTTGCCATAAATTCAGGCTCACTGCCGAAAAGCTGTATAGCCATAGGGCGCTCATAGTCTGTCACTGTGAGCAGGCTTGCGGTTTTCCTGTCTGAATAACAAAGTCCCTTTGCACTTGCCATTTCTCCTGTGAGCAGTGCCGCACCGTATTTCTTGCACATAGTGCGCATAGCCTTGTCTGCAACAGAAGCCATAGGGGCAAGCGAGGCTGTTTTTTCTATCCTGACGTTTCCAATCTTGATGTATTCCACTATCGGTAAAAAGTAACTCCTTTCGGAATATATTTAAATCATTATATCACTTTTTTTACGGTTGTTCAATAGTTAAGTGCGCCCGGAAACGCCGGAGCGTGCATTTTACACGGTTTTTATACAATATTCCTATTTGTACCTTGCAATCCGACAAAAAATATTGTATAATATTTCACGGTGTTTTTTTGTTCGCATTTATTTAAACACCGTTAATATTCGTATGTTAACATTCACATAATGCCGCAAGGCGTGATTTGTTCATTTTTAAGGAGTTGTTATCTTGGCGTTCAAGTTATTTGATTATCAGAGTTCGGGCAGCGGTGTATCTAAGACTGCACCGCAGAAAAAGCCCTTTTTCAGATATTGGGAGATATTCGGCAGAAAGTTCTGGAAGCTGATAGAGCTTAATATGCTGTATGTTCTTTTCTGCATACCCATAATTACCTTCGGACCGGCTACAGCGGCGCTTACTCACGTTATGAGAAAGTTCATACTTGAACAGCCGTGCTTTGTTTTTGATGAATTCTTTACTGCTTTCAAGAAGAATTTCAAGCAGTCGGTCTTTATCGGTATAGTTGACGTTATAATGATAGTATCCATCTGGATTGCCTGCTTCCAGTTCCTTATGAACGAATCGCTTCCCGACGGCTCGCTTGTGTTTATCTGCATTATGATATGCTGTGCTACTCTTGTGTTTATAATGCACTTCTATATTTATCTTGAGATCGTTGCACTCAACCTTTCAATCGGCTCGATTCTCAAGAACGCTGTTTTCCTTGTTTTCCTCGGAGTAAAGCGTAATTTCATTGCGCTTATCATCAATCTCGTTATAATAAGTCTTATTGTGCTTTTTTTACCTTTTTCGGTATTTGCGGTTATATTCTTACCGTTGTCGCTTATGTGCTTTACCACTACATTCATCTGTTATCCCGTGATACAGAAGTATATTGTCAATCCGTATTACGAGGAACGCGGCGAGCGCAACCCGGAGCTTGGTCCGATAAGCGAAGAGGATATCGCCGAGAACGCTGTCTTTGTTGACAGAGGCGGCAGTGAGAAGGAGATCAAGGTTGCTCCCAAGGCTCACGGCAAAGTTATCAAATAATTATTACGGCATTCCCGCAGAAAGTGCGGGAGTGCCGTTTTGCGTAAAAAAGGGGTTCGACCCGTATTTACAAAAACTGTTGCATTATACCTTTGAAAGTGGTATAATTATATTATGTATCGTGCAGTTTTTACTGCATCGTTATCCGGCAGAACAAAAAGAAAGAAGGGTATTGATATGAAGGCTGATTTACATTGTCACACAACAATGTCCGACGGCTCACTGGGTCTTGAAGAAACCATTGCGCAGGCAAAGCGTTACGGCATCGATTATTTTGCGATAACCGACCACGACACACTTTCGTCTTCGTCAAGGGCGGTTGTACTCGGTGAACGTTACGGTGTCAACGTTATTCCTGCGGTCGAGTTTTCTACATACGACAGCAAGCACGGAACAAAAGCGCACATAATCTGTTATAATCCCGAAAAGCCCAACAGGCTTGAAGGTTTATGTCTGCGCACTTGTGAACTGCGTAAGAAGCGCGGAAAACAGATGGCTATGAAAGTACTTGAAAAGTATCCCATAACGCTTGAAAGCATATTGCGTTACGCCACAGGCAGTAAAGTTATATTCAAGTGTCATATCATGCACGCCCTTATGGATTACGGCTACACTACCGACCTTTACGGAAAGGTATATGACGAGCTGTTCAACCCCGTAACGGGACTTTGCGCAGAAGAAGTAAGTACCGACATGCAGGACTATCCCGAGGTACATTTTGTGCTGGAACTCATTCACTCCGCAGGCGGTATAGCGGTACTTGCTCACCCCGCGGTGTTCGACAATTTTGAACTGCTTGAGGAGCTTGCCTCGGCAGGAAAGATAGACGGTGCGGAGGTATGGCACCAGAGTGCGAATGATGAACAGCGTGAAAGACTGCTTAAAATAGCGGAAGAGCACAATCTTATCACTACAGGCGGCTCTGATTTCCACGGATTTTATAATCATTATCCGATAGCTATAGGTACAAATTACACGCCGGACGCATCGCTTCAGCGTATATTGAAGAAGAAAATAAAATAATCGGCAAAAGGAAGGAAAAGAAAAATGGCAACCGATATCAAACAGCAGGCACTGGAAAAGCACTATGAATGGCAGGGAAAGATCGAGGTCATCTCAAGAGCCCCCGTCAATACAAGAGAGGATCTTGCTCTTTGTTATACTCCCGGTGTTGCGCAGGCATGTCTTGAAATAGAAAAGGATCCGTCACTGTCATATAAGCTGACACGCCGCAAGAATTTAGTTGCAGTCATCACAGACGGCACAGCAGTACTCGGACTTGGCGATATAGGCGTACTTGCAGGTATGCCCGTTATGGAGGGTAAATGCTGTCTGTTCAAAGAATTTGCAGGCGTTGACGCATTCCCTATCTGCATAAAGTCAAAGGACGTTGACGAGATAGTAAGAACGATCGAGCTTATCTCCGACAGCTTCGGTGGTATCAACATTGAGGACATCTCGGCTCCGAGATGTTTTGAGATTGAACGCAGACTGAAAGAAAAGCTTGATATCCCCGTATTCCACGATGATCAGCACGGAACTGCGGTCGTAGTAGGTGCGGCTCTTATCAACGCTGTACGCTGTGCAGGCAAGCAGATGAAGGATATCACCGTTGTAATCAACGGCGCAGGTGCGGCAGGTATCGCAATAGGCACATTCCTGCTGAATATGGGTATCGGTAACCTTATCATGGTAGATATAAACGGTATCATCAACAAGGACGACAAGTACGATAATCCCGCTCATGCAGAGATCGCAACAAAGACAAACAACAATAACATAAAGGGCGGACTTGCCGAGGCTATGAAGGGTGCAGATGTGTTCATCGGCGTATCAAAGCCCGGTCTTGTAAGCGAGGATATGGTAAAGTCGATGGCAGAAAAGCCTATAGTATTCGCTATGGCAAACCCCGAGCCTGAGATCATGCCCGACAAGGCTCTTGCCGCAGGCGCTTATATCGTAGGTACAGGCAGAAGCGACTTTCCCAACCAGATAAACAACGTACTTGTATTCCCCGGAATATTCAAGGGCGCTTTACAGTGCGGAGCAAAGGCGATAACGGAAGAGATGAAGAAAGCCGCCGCTTATGCGATAGCTGATATTGTAACTCCCGACAAGCTGTCGAGAGAATATATAATCCCCAGCCCGCTTGACAAGTCGGTTGCCGAGGCGGTAGCCACAGCAGTTGCAAAAGCGGCACAGCAGTAATATAAACGGCACAGACAATTTGAAAGGAAGACGAAAAATGACGTTTGAATACACACCCAAGGGAGTATGTTCCCGTAAAATGATAATAGACATTGAGGACGGCAAGGTTGAAGATCTTCAGGTAATAGGCGGTTGCAACGGTAATCTTCAGGGTATAGCACACCTTGTAAAGGGGATGCCTGTTGATGAGGTCATCGAGCGCCTTGACGGCATAAAGTGCGGCTCAAAGAGCAGTTCATGTCCCGGTCAGCTTGCCGAGGCACTTAAAGAATACAAGGCGAACAACTGAACGGATTTTATGATTTTACAGGGAGGTGAAACGAGTGGCAGAATACTGGGACGTGTACGATAAGAACAGAAAGCGTACAGGAAAGCTTCATAAACGAGGTATCCGTATGCAGCCGGGCGAATATAACATTGTTTGCGAGGCGTGGATAGTAAGCGGTAACAGGCTGCTCGTGACACAGCGCTGTAAGTATAAGAATTTCGGCGGTCTGTGGGAATGCACAGGCGGTGCGGTCAAGGCGGGAGAATCAAGCATTGACTGCATAAAGCGTGAGATAAAGGAAGAGATCGGCATAGATGTCACCGATGAAGAGCTGACTTTCAAAGGTACAAAGCACGGTGCGGCTTTCTTTATCGATTGCTATGAACTGCACAGGGATCTGACGCTTGACGATCTGACGCTTCAGAAAGAAGAAGTGTCGGGCGCTAAGCTCGTAACTCTTGCCGAGTTTGAAAAAATGCAGAAAGAGAAAAAGCTGATACCTGGACTGTTCGATTTTATGACAGAGCTTGAATTCAGCTTTGTTACAGGAAAAACCACTTATCCGAAAGGAAACAAAGAATAATGAAAATAATGGCTGTTGATTACGGCGATGCGCACACAGGACTTGCATGCTGTGACAGAACACAGACGCTTGCGTCACCTATCGGTGTTATAGATGAAAGAAACTTTCAGACGTGTGTTGAAAAGGTAGCCGCCGCCGCTGTCGAATATGAGGTCGGCGAGGTCGTGGTCGGAAATCCGATAAATATGAACGGAACATACGGACCGAGAAGTGAGAAGTGCAGAATGTTTGCGGATATGCTTCAGAACTTCCTTGAGATACCCGTTGTAATGTGGGACGAGCGTTCGACCACGGTCACTGCACACAATATGATGAATGACGTAAACAAGCGCGGCAAGGAGCGTAAAAAGGTAATTGATGCAGTTGCCGCCGCAGTTATTCTTCAGAATTACCTTGATTATAAGGCAAATCTGCTTGCAAGGGAAAAGGCTAAGCAGGAAGAGAAGTAATTTCAGAATAAACCGATTGGTAGTCCTATATCAGTCGGTTTCTTTTATATGAGGTAAAATATGAATATCGCAGATATAGCAAAACAAGATTTTGACAGCGAAATCAGTGAGGTAAAAGCGTTTGTAAATTCGCACAAGGACAATTTCCCGGATATACTCAATAACGCTTTGAAAAGTGCGGTAAGATATGAATATACTACCGTAGAGTGCAATAGTACAGGAGGTTGGTATAATCCCGATTATTATCTGTTCCTTGCTGTCGGAGGCTGTCATAGGGGAAAAATTAGAAAATGTAAGAACAAGCCTCGGAAATACGGCTATGAATATGGCTTTGATGAAAACGGTCGTCTGATTTACGACTACAGGTGCGGCAGTAACAACTACGGAATATATTTTTATAACAGTGAAGATGTGTATAGGGTCGGTTGCTTTTACAGAAATGATGAGCATATTTTTTTGATAGATATGTTTACAAAATACAGTTTTGATGGCGGAAAATCAAAGGAATGTACATATTTCAATATATTGCCCGGTATCGGAATATCGATGGTAGAAAAGGATTGTTACTTTTATCAAGACGATAAAGTTGCTTTCAGGAGATATACATATTTTAATAACAGCGATAAAGAATTTATATCAAAGCATACGCAATGGATAAATGAAACCGGATTGCGTGATATGCTTGATATGTCTGATATGCCTGATGTGCGTGATATTTATTCGGATGACTATGTTTTCTCATTGGACGAAAACGGTGTTTTTACGCATTATACCGCACAGGACGGCAGAACATATGACGTGTTGTATAGCGGATTTACGTTGAATGATGCTTCTTATTTTCCTTTATAATAAAACCCGGTGCAGGCTGTGTGGCTTGCACCGGGTTTTCATATTCTGTTGAATTACATCTGCGCCTTAAATCCGCCGAAATCCTTATTCAGCATATCGACCGCTTTCTGTAACAGCTTATCGCTGATACCTCCAAATGAGCGTATCTGACGAAGCGGCATACTGCCTATCATACTGCGTACAGCTTCAGGTTCAAAGTGGTCGCCGCCGAGAAGTCCCTTTGCAACCTTGGTAAATAGCAGGTCAAGTGTAGCCTTACCCTCGGCATAGTCCATAAACTCGCCGAACACAGTGTTTTCCGTTGCAACAAACGGGAGCTTTACATCTGTTCTGTGTGTGACCTCAGCAGTAAGTCTTATATCACGGGAAGAGCTTGCTATCATTATATCGTACTTGCCGTTGGGAGCGTACCAGTCGCCGAGCTCTTCGTGATAGTAGCTGAACGCTCTCTTGTCAAGCTTGAATGTGACTGTCTTGCTCTCTCCGGGCTGTAGCTCAACCTTGATGAAGTCTTTAAGTTCCTTTTCGGGACGAACCGCAAAGCCCGATTTGTCGGCAACGTAAAGCTGTACGATTTCCTTACCTGCGCAGTTGCCGGTATTTGTGATAACTGCGTTTACAGTGAGAATATCTTCATCTCCTACAGTCGTATCCGAGAGCTTAATATCCGAATATTCAAAGGTCGTGTATGACAGACCGTGACCGAAAGGATAGCGTACTGCCATTTCCTTTTTATCGTAGTATCTGTAGCCTACGAATACGCCCTCGTTGTACTCTGCGTGGCGGTCGCCAGGGAATGTGAGATAGCAGGGCGTATCCGATAACTTCATCGGGATAGTTTCCGCGAGCTTTCCGCAGGGGTTTGCCTTGCCGAAAAGAATATCCGCTGTCGCTTCACCGGTAGCCTCGCCGCTGAGGTAAACCTCAAGGATTGCGCTTACCTTGTCGTTCCACGGCATTTCAACGGGTGAGCCGTTGTGGAGAACGATTATTACGTTTTCCTGTACCTTGCAGATCTCGTCAATCAGCTCGTTCTGGCAGTCGGGCATACGCATATGTGTTCTGTCATAACCCTCGGATTCAAAGCTGTCGGGAAGCCCGGCGAATATTACGGCAACATCGCTGTCAGCGGCAAGCTGTACTGCCTCTTCAAGAAGAGCGGGGTTAGTATCGTTTGCTTCACGCTCATAGCCCTCTGCATAAGAAACATCGGCGTACTTTGCGGCACTTTCGAATGCGTTTGAAATGTTCTTGGTGTTTATGTGGGAGCTTCCGCCGCCCTGTATTCTTGGGTTCTTTGCAAATGCACCGATGAATGCGATCTTTGCTCCGCCTGACGGTAAGGGAAGAGCACCGTCGTTTTTAAGAAGCACCATACATTCTTTGGCAATTTCTGCCGCTTTTTTGTGGTCTATACCGCGGTCGAATGTATGCTCGCCGCCTTTGACATCACGGTAGCGGTATACCTGTTCGAGAATACGTTTTACGGCTGTATCAAGTATCTTTTCATCGAGAGTACCGTTCTTCACGGCTTCAACGATCTTTGCGTCATTCAGTCCGTTACTTGACGGCATTTCAAGGTCAAGTCCTGCGGCAAGACCTTTCACGCGGTCGTTTACTGCGCCCCAGTCGGACATTACATAGCCCTTGAAGCCCCATTCGTCACGCAGAACCTTATTTAAAAGATAATCGTTTTCCGATGCGTATACGTCATTTACAAGGTTGTATGAGCACATCACAGTCCACGGCTGAGCTTTTTTGACTGCTGTTTCAAAAGCAGGGAAATAGATCTCACGCAGTGTACGCTCGTCCATATCGGAAGAACAGGTCATACGGCGAGTTTCCTGGCTGTTTGCGGCAAAGTGCTTTATTGAAGTGCCGACATTCTTGCTCTGGACGCCGTTTATGTATGCGGCTGAAAGTTCACCTGCAAGGTAAGGGTCTTCGGAAATATATTCAAAGTTTCTGCCGCACAGCGGTGAACGCTTTATGTTAACGGCAGGTCCGAGAAGCACCGATACATCTTCTGCGCGGCACTCTTCGCCGAGCGTTTCGCCCATAGACTGTAAGAGCTCACGGTCAAAACTGCAAGCTGTAGCGCAGGCGGCAGGGAAGCAGACAGCCTCTATACTCTGGTTGGGGTCAACTGTGTCGAGATCCTGCTTGCGCAGTCCGTGAGGTCCGTCGCTTACCATTACATCGGGTATGCCAAGACGCTCAACTTTTTTAGTGTGCCAGAAGTCAGCGCCGGAGCAAAGTCCTGCCTTTTCTTCAAGCGTCATTTCAGAAATAAGTTTATCAATATCGTGCATATTGTTAGTCCTTTCTGTGTGAAATTTGGTTATTTTGATGATTCAATTATAACATTTGTGCCCGAAAATGTCTATAGATAAATCTAAAATTTTCATATAAATTCTACATTGGTATAATGCTTTTTTCACACGGAAATAATATCACCTGTAAGTAAAATCCGTAAAAGGAGTGTTTTAAAATGAACAGAAAAATGAAGAAGTACAAATATATAATATCCGTGGTAGCAACGGCTACTGTTATAGCAACAATATTTTCCGCCTGCACGGCAAACAGCGGCGAAAGCAGTGTTTCATCTGCCGCTCCGGGTCTTTCAACCTCGTTGTCCGAAAATTCCGAAAGTATAGCCGGCGGCGCAGGCAACGCCGATAAGAACAGCGAAAGATCCGCACAGGGTCTGAGAGATGCAATTGCTAAAGCATACGGCGATAACTACCTGCCCGATCAGACTTTGGACGCCGATACGCTTGAAAGTGAATTCGGACTGAAAAAGGATATGTACGATGAGGTTGTAGCAGAAGCGCCGGTGATCGGTTTTCACCCTGACAGACTGGTTATAGTAAAGTCTGCAAAGGGCAAGGAAGCAGATGTAAAGCGTACGCTTGAAGACACGCTTATTGTGATGAAAGAACAGCAGATGCAGTACCCGATAAACGTTGCAAAAGTGAACGCAGGCAGAGTGCTTGAAAAGGACGGCTACTACTGCTTTATGATACTGGGCGATACAGATGACACAAGTGAGAATGACGATGACGCGGCAAAGTTTGCCGAAGAGCAGATCAATATAGGTGTAAAGGCGTTCAACGATTATTTTGCGTAAGTACAAACACGAAAAATTTAAGAGTACAGAAAATTTTTTAAATTAAAAAACAGGGTCGCAGGGGCGGAGCCCCCGGCAGGGACTAGGGGCGGCAGGGTAGATTATAATATCAAGTGCAACACTAAAAAATATGGACATCATACTCACTTTCGTGTAAAATGTAATTACCACAAAACAAAAGGCACGGAGGTAGAGTATGAAGTCCTATACACATTTTACACTATCTGAACGAAA
>JAGBHT010000030.1 GCA_017935365.1 Ruminiclostridium sp.
ATATACAGAAGAAAGAAGTGTGTAAGGAAACACGTCATCCGACCGGACACCAAACTTTATATTTACATTCTTGAATGTTTCAAACGCTTTTGGTCGCCTGAAATTATAGCGCATAAGTGCAAACAACAAGGTTTCAGAGTAAACGAGAAGAACAATCTCCCTGACGGTAAGTACACACTTTACGCTCAGATGATCAAGACAGACAGAGAGAGCTTCTCAATGTCCAACAACGCTATCAACCATAATGTATGGCTTGAAGTAAAGGACGGCGAGTATTACCTCACAATGCAGTTCAAGGGTATGTCGATTTATAATAAGTTCGGCTATCTGCTTGACCTTGCATATTTTGACAAGGGTTACACCTATAACGAGTTCGGTATTCCTAAGGGTACTCTTGTTCCCGAAACAGTTATGACAACTCAGAAAGACAGCGACGGTAACGATGTTATCGACCAGTACAATGACGCAGACACACTTTACCCCGAATTATTATAGATCAAGCTTGTTGACAAGGCAAGCGAAAAGTACGTTCCTTTACAGGTATTCGTACCCGTTATGGAATCGATCGCAGAAGAAACAGGCACACAGCCCGTTCTCATGCAGTTAGACTGGTCAACATTAAAGGTTGACGAAAGCGGCGACATTGAACCTGAAAAGCCCGTAGAGCAGTCCCCCACAATTGATTACACCGACGCCGCAACAGGCATTGCAGTCCACGCTGACAAGGGCGTTCTTCCTGAGGGTGCATACATCACAGTAACAGCCGTAACAAGCGGCAGTGCTTACGACAGCGCAGTTGCGGTTCTCGGCGATGATGCCAAGAACGTAAAGCTTTATGAAGTTAAGTTCTTTGATAAGGACGGAAACGAAGTAAAGCCCAACGGTACAGTTTGATCGCATTCCCCTCAGATGATGAAAACACAACCGTTTACAGAATTTCAGATGATTCAAAGGTACTTGTAAAGGGTACATTCGTAGATCACGCTTACACTGTTATAACAAAGACAGGCGGTATCTATGCCGAAGTTCTTACAGCACCCGTTGATCCCGAAGAACCTGTAAAGCCCGGTGATTCAGATGATCCTGTAACTCCCGGAGATTCTGACAATCCCGACAAGCCCATAAGCCCCGATACAGGTGTTGCAATAGGCTTTGCCTCGGTAGTTCCTATGCTCTGTGCAGGTGCGGCTATGATAGCCACAAAGAAGCGCAGAAACAAAAAAGGAGAATAATTTATAATAAGCAAAAGTATAGCTAAGTTCTTTACAAAGCTATGCTGTGCTGTGGTCGTGCTCGCCTTAATGGCGGGCATTACTTCTGTACAGGCATTAGCCTTATCTAATGGCATTTATATTGCAACGGCAACACCGCATTACAAGTACCCCGTAACAGGTGTTATCGAGGATTCAGGCGGTGAAGGCTCTGCGGTGCTCGGTCAGTCCATGACAGAATCCGCCCTTTACAATAAGGCACTTGTAGAGGTCGATAATAAAGGAAATACCTACATAACCATCCGCTTAAAGCTTATGGATAACATTGAAAATCCCGAATTTGAGGTAGACGGAAAGAGCGTGTCAGCCTCTCTTATGCAGGAAGATTACACCGAGAACACCGCTGATTACCGCATGAAAGTCCCCTCGGAAAAATCAATAATAAAGTGTAGTATGTACGTTGTCCCTATGGGAAGACAGGTAAAATTCTTTATCACCGTGTCTGATCTGATATCGGGAAGCGGCGACTTTATCACATCGGTAACAGTGGACAAGCCTGCGGCTACCACAAAGAAAGCGGAAACCACTACGACCAAAAAGCCCGTATCCACAACAAAGAAACCCGATACGACCAAAGCTCCGTCCACTGTAGCTCCCTCAACGCCTGCTCCCGTGACAGAAGCTCCTGTGACCGATGCCCCCGTTACTTCCTCGCTTGAAACTTCCGTTCCCGAAACAACAGCCGCAACCACCGTATCGGAAACGACAACAAAATCCCCTCAGCCAAAGCCTGAAAGCACAGCGGATTCAACCGTTTCGGAAAGCGCAACAAGTGGAAATTCCGCAATATCTTCCGTCGATACCACAAGTAAGGCTCTCGGTATACAGGAGTTTGATGAAAACGGCAGTTCGATCGCCGAAACCTCTGTATCACAGTCCACAGGCGCCAGCGGCAGTAACGCAGGAATTATCGTCCTCATCATCGTAATAATTGCCGCTGTAGCAGGAATAGCTTTCGCTGTCTGGTACTTCGTATTCTTCAAAAAGAAGAAATAATAACCGCACATTATTTAAAGGAGATAAATTATGAAACACAGATTTTTAAGAAAGGTGATCTGCGCCGTACTGACAGCGGCGATCGGCATAACCGCCTGCGGTTGCGTAAATCAGCACCCGAAAGCACGCCAACTGACATCACGGCTGAAAATGCCCGTCTTGTCGCAACCTCACCTGCAGTAGCGCAGATCTGCGATAAACTTGAATTTGACCTTGTCGGTGTATGTAATACATCGGGCACTCTTCCCGACAGATACAAGGACGTGGAAAAAGTCGGTATGGCAATGAACCCCGACCTTGAAATTTTATGCTCCCTTTCCCCCGACTATGTAATGTCGCCGAACTCACTTCAAAGTGACTTACAGCCGAAATACGCCTCAGTCGGAGTAAAATCCCTGTTTCTCAATCTCCGCAGTGTAGAGGGAATGTACGCCTCTATTTCCGACCTCGGCGCTAAGTTCGGCAGGGAAGAGCAGACGCAGAAACTCGTAGACGAGTTCAATTCCTTTATGGACGATTACCGCAGTAAGAATGCGGGTAATGATTCTCCGAAGGTGCTTGTTCTGATGGGACTTCCCGGCTCATACATAATCGCCACAGAAAACAGCTATGTCGGAAGCCTTGTAAAGCTCGCAGGCGGAACAAACGTTTACGGTGACGGCGACGGTCAGGAATTTCTGAACGTAAACACCGAGGATATGCAGAGCAAAAACCCCGATGTGATTCTCGGTGCCGCCCACGCCTTACCCGATCAGGTAAAGGAAATGTTCGCCGAAGAGTTTGAAACAAACGATATCTGGAAACACTTTGACGCAGTAAAGAACGGCAGAGTATACGACCTTGATTCATCGCTGTTCAATATGAGCGCAAATTTCAGCTACCCCGAAGCCCTTGACGCCCTCAGCCCTATGCTTTACGGCGAATAAGGAGGTCACTATGATAAGTACAATAAAGAAGATACTATCCTTTATAATTACCGCCGCAGGGCTGCTCGGACTGTTCCTGCTTGCAGTAAACACAGGCACGCTGAAAGTAAGCCCGATAGAGCTTTTCAACGGCTTGTTCGTTGAGTACGATCCCAATGTCGCAACTATATATGATCTCCGCTTTCCCCGTATCTTTATAGCAATGTTCGGAGGTGCGGCAACTGCCGTTTCGGGCGTGCTCCTACAGGCAGTAATGAAAAACCCCCTTGCCGATCCGGGTATAATCGGCGTAAGCTCGGGTGCGTCACTCGCCGCCGTTCTGATAACCGCCTTCCTTCCCTCGGCATTCTTCTTTACTCCCTTTATCGCATTCCTCGGCGGAATGATAGCGTTCATGCTCGTCTACAGCCTGTCGTGGAAGGGCGGACTTTCACCGCTGAGAATTATCCTCGTCGGTGTCGCCGTAAACGCAATGTTCACAGGACTTATGAGCGCATTCAACAGCGGCACGGGCAGTAACTATTCGGGTGCGGCAAGCATTGTCAACGCCAATATCACACAGAAGACGTGGGACGATTTCGGCACCCTCGTTATCTATGTTGTTATAGGAATCATAGCCTCATTCTTTGTATGCGGCAGGTGTAACCTCCTTGCGCTTGAGGATAAGACTGCACGCTCTCTCGGCGTCAATGTGACCCGTTCCCGTATAGTAATATCGGTAATTGCCGTTCTGTTAGCGTCTATCAGTACCGCCGTTATCGGTCTTATAAGCTTCCTCGGACTTATCGTTCCACATATTGCACGACTTCTTGTCGGCAGCGACCACAAAGTTCTTGTTCCTTATTCTGTTCTGCTCGGCGCTTTAACACTCCTTTTAGCCGACACCATAGGCAGAACAATAGCCGCTCCCTATGAGATCAGTGCGGCAGTGATCATGTCCGTTGTAGGCGGTCCGTTCTTCATAATTCTTCTGAGGAGGTCAAAGGGAAGCTATGGAAAATAATAAGATAACATTCAGCGTAAAGGATCTATGCTTTTCGTATGGAAAAAATGAAGTTATAAAACATCTCGACCTTGAACTGACCGAAGGCTGTATAACTACACTTATTGGTGCAAACGGGTGCGGAAAAGTACCCTTTTTAATTTACTTACCAAAAACTTGAAACCTGACAGTGGAAACATATCCCTTTTCGGAAGAGATTTATCCGACATCAAATTACAGGAGTACAGCAGAAATGTAGCGATTGTTCACCAGTATAACACCGCTCCGAGCGACTTATCCGTTGAAAAACTGGTATACTACGGCAGAACCACCTACCACACATTAGGACTTTCGCCCGATCCCGAACTTGACGAAAAAAAGGTACAGCAAGCCCTGGAGATCACCCACACCGATAAATTGCGCAACAAGGCTGTAGCAGAGCTTTCCGGCGGTCAGAAACAGCGTGTATGGATAGCTATGGCACTGGCTCATGACACTAAGATACTCTTCCTTGACGAGCCCACCACCTACCTTGATATCCGCTATCAGCTACAGATCCTCCGCCTTGTCCGCTCCCTCAACCGTGATCTCGAAATTACCATTGTAATGGTACTTCACGATATCAACCAGTCGCTCTATTACAGCGATGAAATAGTCGCAATGCAGGACGGTCACATAGTCGCAAAAGGGCTTCCCGAAGAGCTTATAACCCCTCAGCTCGTAAAACAGATATATGACGTAGACCTTGATATAAAGCGGGTTGACGGCAAACCGTTCGTTATCCCTGTGTGATATTACGAGGAGATATGGCACTCAGACAAACAGCAGAAGACTACCTTAAAACTATATATATCCTGTCAACAAAAGACGAGGTCATAGGTGCTTTTATAGCTGATGAACTCGGCATTTCACGTCCTACCGTCTGCGTTACGCTGATGGCGCTTGAAAAGGACGGCTATCTCACTATGGACAGCACTCACGCAGTGCACCTGACAGATGAGGGAAAGCGCATAGGGATGCGAATTCAGAAGCGTTTTGAAAACTTGAAAAATTTGCTTGAAACTCTGGGCGTTGACATCACGACTGCATCAGAGGACGCCTGTAAAATGGAGCACGCAGTAAGCGATAAAAGTTTCTCGGCATTGATGAGTATAATAGAAAATAAAGGAGTGTAAACCTATGAAGGCTTACGTTGAAAATACTAATTACGGAGGTAAATATCTGTTATGGCAATGATGGATAAACGCCTTATCGGAACAGTTAAGGAAAGCAAGAAATACATAGCGGGAAACGTAATTACACAGTGGATCTCGCTGGTTGCAAATATCGCTATGATGACCGCAATAACCGTTCTTTTATCAGCGGTTTTTACCGATAGTCTGAGCAACGCTCTGATACTTATAACAGCGGTAACGGCAGGAATTGCGGTAGTAGTAAGAGCGGTTTGCAGTATCGTTTCGTCAAGGATGAGCTACCTTTCGTCAAAGGCGGTAAAAAGAGTACTCAGGGAAAAGATATATTCCAAGCTGTTAAGGCTCGGAGCGTCGTATAACGAGCAGATAAAAACATCCGAAGTCGTACAGGTGGCAGTAGAGGGAGTAGACCAGCTTGAAACATATTTCGGCGCATATCTGCCCCAGTTCTTCTATGCTATGATAGCACCGCTGACGCTGTTCGTTTATACCTGTTTTATCAACGTTGCGGCGGCAATTGTACTGCTGATATGCGTACCGATGATACCGGTAGCAATAGCGCTTGTACAGACCTGGGCAAAAAAGCTTCTCAGTAAATACTGGAATCAGTATACGGCGCTCGGCGATACTTTCCTTGAAAACCTCCAGGGGTTGACAACGCTGAAAATATATAAATCAGACGCATATAAAAATGACGTTATGAACGAAGAAGCAGAGAAGTTCCGTAAGATAACAATGAAAGTGCTTACAATGCAGTTAAACTCCGTTACCATAATGGACGTTATCGCTTACGGCGGTGCGGAACTCGGCGTAATTATGGCAGTAACGCAGTATATCGGCGGTGCGGTAAGTTTGCAGGGTGCTATGCTGATAATTCTTCTGTCGGCGGATTTCTTTATCCCTATGCGACAGCTTGGTAGCTTCTTCCACATAGCAATGAACGGTATGGCGGCGTCGGACAAGATATTCAGATTACTTGAACTCCCCGAAAATGAGGATAACGGCTGTGAGTGTCCGACAGGCGATATTGTATGTGAAAATCTTCATTTCTCGTATGATCCCGATCGTGAGATATTGCACGGAGTTGATCTTGAATTCAGAACAGGCAGTTTTACTGCACTTGTCGGTGAGTCGGGTTGCGGTAAATCTACTGTTGCGTCAATTCTCACCGGTAAGAATAAATTCTATGAAGGACTTATCACTGTAGCCGGTGTTGATCTCAGTGAAATAAGCGAAAAAAGCCTTATGGAGCATATTACTTATATCAGTCACAAAAGCTATTTATTTAAAGGCACTGTAAGAGATAATTTACTGATGGGTAAACCTACAGCGGTTGATAGTGAATTATGGTCGGTACTTGAGCGTGTAAGACTTGCAGATTTTCTCAAAAACGAAAAAGGACTTGATACTCTTATAGCCGAAAAGGGCGGTAATTTATCAGGCGGTCAGTGTCAGCGACTTGCACTTGCCCGTGCGCTTCTGCACGACAGCGATATCTATATATTTGATGAGGCTACCTCAAATATTGATATCGACAGCGAAAACGACATTATGGAAGAGATAAAGACGCTTGCAAAAAGCAAAACTGTAATACTTATTTCCCACCGCCTAGCAAATGTTACCGATGCCGACAGGATATATGCTATTGACAGCGGTAATGTTACCGAAAGCGGCACACATACCGGACTGCTCACTCAAAACGGCGATTACGCAAAGCTGTGGAATGCTCAGCAGAACCTTGAAAATTACGGAAAGGACGGTGTTACCGCATGAAAAAAAGAAGCGGATTTAATGTAATAATGCGGCTTATAGGTCTTGTTAAACCTCTGGCGGTTTACATGATTTTAGCTATAATCATGGGACTTATCGGACATTTATGCGCGTCGTTTATCACTATTTTCGGCGGTTATGCAATTCTTTCCGCTACAGGCGGAAATTCGCCTTTACCGCTTGTTGTGCTGTTTGTATGCGTTGTGGCATTTGCCGTAGTAAGAGGCGGACTGAGATATGCAGAGCAGTCGTGCAACCATTTTATCGCATTCAAGCTCCTTGCGCTTATCCGTGATAAGGTATTCAGAGCACTCAGAACGCTGTGTCCCGCTAAACTCGAAGGCAGAGATAAGGGCGACCTTATATCCGTCATTACATCGGATATAGAATTGCTTGAAGTCTTTTACGCCCACACAATTTCGCCTGCGGCTATATGGTTTTTGTTCACCGTTATAATGAGCATTTTCATCGGCTCATATAACATAATTCTCGGCTTTATCGCACTTGCAGCTTACATAATTGTCGGAATAATCGTCCCCGTCGTTATATCAAAACTCAGCGGCGACAGTGGTATAAAATTCCGTACAAAGTCGGGCGAACTCAGCAGCTTTGTACTTGAATCTCTCAGAGGTTTAAGCGAAACGATCCAGTACGTAGCAGGCAAAAAACGTCTTGAGAAGATGAACGAAATGACCGATGATCTGTCAGGTGAAGAAGCACGAATGAAACGAATGACCGGCAGAAATATGGCTGTAACAAACAGCATTATACTTATTTTCGATTTAGCTATGCTTTTTAGCGGCGTTGCTCTGTATAACAGCGGTGCAATAGGCTTTGACGGGGTGCTGATCACGACAATCGCACTGTTCTCGTCATTCGGTCCGTCCGTGGCGCTTGCTAAACTCGGAAGTACTTTGCAGAACACATTTGCGGCAGGAAACCGTGTACTTGATATTCTTGATGAGAAGCCGTCCGTTGCCGATATAACAGACTGTGACGATGCGGCGTTCGGTGATGTTTCGGTTGACAATGTTTCGTTCTCGTATGGCAATGAAACGATTTTACAGAATGTCAGCCTTACCGTTCCCGAAAATAAGGTCATCGGAATTGTGGGAAAGAGCGGTAGCGGTAAATCTACGCTGTTGAAGCTGTTAATGCGTTTCTGGAACGTAAATAACGGCGACATTTCGATAAGCGGCAGAAGTATAAAGAATATCAATACCTCACAGCTTCGTGATATGGAGAGCTTTGTGACGCAGGAAACACACCTGTTCCACGACAGTATAAAAAGCAACCTTAAAATAGCGAAGCTTGACGCAACGGACGAGGAGATAATTACTGCCTGCAAAAAGGCGTCTGTACACGACTTTATAATGACTTTGCCTCAGGGCTATGATACCCCTGTAGGCGAACTCGGCGATACTCTGTCGGGCGGCGAAAGACAGCGGATAGGCCTTGCAAGAGCATTTTTACATGACGCTCCGCTTATGCTCCTTGACGAGCCGACAAGCAACCTCGACAGCCTTAATGAAGCGGTAATACTGCGTTCGCTCGGAGAGCAGAGCAGTGACAAGACGGTCGTTCTTGTTTCACACAGACAGTCCACAATGCGTATAGCCGATACTGTGTATTCGGTTGAGCACTGAAGAATGAGCTGATATGAAAAGAAATATTAACGATAAAAGAGAACGTGAAAAGCGTATGGTATCGCAGATGATAGCGCTTTATTGCAAAAAACAGCATCATACCGGCAAAAACGGGCTTTGCGACGAATGCAAGGCGCTCAGCGAATATGCGGTCATGAGAAGCGATAAATGTCCGTTTATGGAAACAAAAACATTCTGCTCAAACTGCAAAGTGCATTGCTATAAGCCCGAGATGCGTGAAAAGATACGCAGGGTAATGCGGTTTTCAGGTCCGAGAATGATATTTCACCACCCAGTAGCCGAAATGCGACACGTTATAGAAACAAAAAAGGAAAAGAAAAGGATAGAAAAAGGAGAACAACATTGAAACCTGTAAGAATAATTTTTATGCTGCTCGGATTTATTTGTCTTGCGCTCGGAACAATCGGGGTAGTACTCCCGATACTTCCGACCGTGCCGTTTTATCTTGCAACCGTGTTCTTTTTTGCCAACTCATCGCAGAAACTACACGACTGGTTTACCGGAACGAAGCTGTATAAAAAGTATCTTGAATCATATGTACAGAAGCGTGGCATGACGGTAAGAACAAAGCTCAGCATAATTATCCCCGTTACGATCATGATGGCTGTAGGTTTTCTGATGATGTTCAGAGTGCCGGTAGGACAGATGATCCTCGCTTGTGTGTGGGTCGCTCACCTGATATACTTTATCTTCATCGTAAAGACAATATCGAAGGATGATGCGGCTTACGAGCAGGCTCTGAACGGAAAATATCCGTACAGAATAGCTTTCAAAGTGCTGAATATAAACGATGAGCAGGCGGCTGAGCGACTTCGTGCGGCATATTATGAGAAAGAACGCTGTGAAGCTCTTGTAACTGTCGGCGTAAAGACTGTTATAGTCTATCTTAAAGAACTCAGCGATAAAACGGCTGTTCAGCAAAAAGCGGTAGACGCAGGCTTTGAGCTTAAAGCGTAATAAACCGGATACATAGCAAATAACCCCTCCGCTTTCACGGAGGGGTTAAGTATTATCTGATTGATTCTGTTATCAGAAAGCCTTCTTGTAGATCTCAAGTATCTCATCGGGATTGGTTTCTCTGGGGTTACCGCCTGTGCATACATCGTTGAATGCGGCAACAGACAGATCCTTGAGATCTTCTTCCTTGACGTTGATCTCGTGGAGCTTCTGAGGAATATTGATCGACAGTGAAAGCTTGCGGACAGCTTCAACAGCAGCCTTTACGCCCTCTTCGTCAGTCATGTTCTCTGTACCCTGTACGCCCATAGCCTTTGCTATTGCCTTGTACTTGGGCTTTGCGGGGCTTTTTGCGTTGTATTCCATAACATAGGGGAGCAGAAGTGCGTTTGCAACACCGTGAGGTGTATCATAGAATGCACCGAGAGGGTGAGCCATTGAGTGAACGATACCAAGACCTACGTTTGAGAAGCCCATACCTGCTATGTACTGAGCAAGCGCCATTGTTTCCCTTGCTTTAGGATCGCCCTGAACACTGTCATACAGCGAGCCTGCGATAAGCTCGATAGCACGGAGTTCAACCATGTCTGAAAGCTCCCATGCGCCCTTTGTGATATAGCCCTCGATAGCGTGTGTCAGTGCGTCCATACCTGTCGATGCACACAGACCTTTAGGCATACCCATCATAAGATCACTGTCTACGATAGCTACAACGGGGATATCCTTAGGATCAACGCAAACCATCTTCTTCTTGTTTGCTTCATCTGTGATAACGTAGTTTATCGTAACCTCTGCGGCTGTACCGGATGTTGTGGGGAGTGCTATCAGCGGAACACTCTTGTTCTTTGTGTCTGCAACGCCCTCAAGTGAAACAACGTCAGCAAAATCAGGGTTTGCTATGATAATGCCTACAGCCTTAGCCGTATCCATAACAGAGCCGCCGCCTACAGCTACGAGTGAATCAGCGCCCATCTCCTTGAACTTTGCAACGCCTGTCTGAACGTTTGCCACTGTGGGGTTTGCCTTAACGTCACTGTATATTTCATAGGCAATTCCTGCCTTGTCAAGCTCTGCTGTAACCTTTGTAGCTACTCCGCATTCAAGCAGTACCTTATCGGTAACGAACATTACCTTCTTAAGTCCTCTGCCTGTAAGCTCGGGAACAAGGTTTTCTCTTGCGCCTGCGCCGAAATATGAAGTTTCGTTAAGTATAAAACGATTAGCCATTGGTTTGTACCATCCTGTTCTTTAGAATTGAAGCATAGAAAAATACATTTTCTGTTGCTATATTCATTATACTACCTTTGGATAGAAAATGCAATACTTTTCACAAAAGTTTTGCATTTATCACGGGAAATATATGTGAAAATTACATTAAAGATACTTCTTGTAACCGGGGTGCTTGCCTGTTACGCCATACTGTTCCCTCATGCCGATAAGTCTTTCGATATTGTCGGGAGTGATGTCCTTTACGCCGCCGAGCAGTCTTGCAACGAGCGAGATATGAGCCTGTAATTCCATTGTTTCCATTCTGTAGTATGCTGTGATAAGGTCAGCACCTACTGTAAGCGCACCGTGGTTTTCAAGAAGCATACAGTCGTGTTCCTTCAAGTAGGGAGCAATAGCATCGGGAACTTCATATGTTGAAGGTGTGCCGTAAGGAGTCAGCGGTATTGAGCCTACCGCAATAACAGTTTCTATCATGCAGTAATCGTCCATAGGCAGATGAGCGCACGCAAAGCCAGTTGAAACGGGAGGGTGAGCGTGAACGACCGCACCGACATCGGGACGTTCCTTGTAGCATCTCAGGTGCATCTTTACCTCTGATGAGGGACGGAATCCCTCTGCGGCTTCAAGAACGTTGAAATCATCGTCAATAAGACCTATCTTTTCGGGTGTGATGAATGCCTTGCTGACGCCTGTCTGTGTAGCAAGGTACTTGCCCTCGGCTACCTTTACCGTAACGTTACCGTCGTTTGCGGCAACCCAGCCTTTCTGCCAGAGCTTGTGGCAGATATCGACCATCTGTTCTTTTATTTCTTCGTACATATTTATATCCTTTCGATATTTATTTTATCTGCGTTTATACAACGCCTTTCTGTAGCATTATGTTTGCGTATACGGCTTTTTCGCCTGTAGCGATTATTGCATAGGCTGTCTTTGCCTGCTCATAGAATTCAAAACGTTCTATCTGACCGATAGCGTCGTTTCCTCTTTTGTCATGCTTTGCAACTATCGCTTTATATTCGTCCCATATAGGAGTTTTTGCGGTGTCGCCGGGCATTACCTGCATAAGATTTACAGGCTTGTCAACATAGGTGTCTAGAGGGAAGAGCGTCAGTATTGCGTCAAGCAGCTCGGGAACGCCGTGACCGTCCGCACGGATAACCTTGCAGTTCTTGCCCATGCTTTCGGCAGGAAAGTTACCGTCCGCAATGATTATTCTGTCGCTGTGTCCCATTTCGCATAGCGTTTTGAGCAGTTCGGGCGATAATATCGCAGGAATGTTCTTAAGCATTATTTCACCTTCTCAAGATAAATTTCATAGTATCTGTTCCATTCCGAAGTGTTTTCCGGAGTGAATGTATACAGCTTTTCGGAAGCGGCGATTATCTTTCTCGCCGTTTTTATATCCGCTATCTCTCCGTCAGCCATCAGCTGAATTGCTATATTGCCGTAAGAGGTCGCCTCGACAGGCCCGCTTGAAACCTCAATGCCGAGTGCGTCTGCGGTAAGCTCGGACAGGAATTTATCCTTTGTTCCGCCGCCTACCATATACAGCTTTGAAAACTTCTTGCCGGTGCAGTCCTCAAGCTCACTGACGGCTGTGCGGTACTTCATCGCAAGGCTCTCATAAATACAGCGCATTACCTCGCCGTCTGTCTGAGGTACATACTGTCCCGTTTTCTTACAGTATTCCTTTATTCTTTCGGGAATATTACCCGCAGGGGTAAATTCGGGAGCGTCAACATTAATAAAGCACCTGAACGGCTCAGCCTTTCGTGCCATATCCTCAAGCTCTGCAAAGCTGAACTGCTTGCCCTCTCTTATCCACTGCCTGCGGCTTTCCTGAATGAGCCACAAACCGATTATATTTTTAAGGAATGAAGTTTTTGCACCGTATCCCGTTTCGTTTGAAACATTGAGCTTTGCGGATTTTTCGTTAATAACGGGAGCGTCAAGCTCTGTTCCGAGAAGCGACCAGGTACCGCACGACAGGAACGCAAAGTCCTTTTCGCTTGCAGGTACGGCGACCATTGCGCTCTGCGTATCGTGACCGCAGGCGGCGATTATCTTTGCGGGCTTTATATCAAGCTCCTTGCAGATCTCATCGGACAGTGTGCCGACTACCGTTCCGCTGTCAACGATTTTCGGCAACAGCGAATGCTTGATTTTAAGCCGTTCACAGCATTCCTCCGACCATTTTTTCTTTTTGGCATTGAACAGCTGTGTGGTGGACGCTATCGACATTTCCGCAACAGGCTCTGCACCGAGATAATAAGCAAACAGGTCCGGCATCATAAGTATCTTATCAGCTCTGTCAAGCAGTTCGGAGCGATCCCTTATTATGCTTAACAGCTGGAATGCCGTGTTTATCTCCATTATCTGAATGCCTGTCTTTTCATACAGCCTTTGGGGGTCGATAAAACGCTTGCTGTAGTCCGCAGTTCCTGCCGTTCTGCCGTCACGGTAGTGTACGGGGTTTTCAAGCAGCCTACCCGACTTATCGATAATTCCGAAGTCAACGCCCCATGTATCAATGGCGATACTGTCGATCTCGCCGTATTCCTTTGATTTTATAAGCGCCTGCTTTATCTCGTGGAACAGACGGAGAAAATCCCAGTACATCGTGCCGCCGAGCGTTACGGGGTCGTTTGAAAAGCGGTGTATTTCGGTGAGTTTTATTACAGTGCCGTCAAAAGAGCCGATAACGGCTCTTCCGCTTGACGCACCGAAGTCAATGGCGAGTACGTTTTTCATACTGCCGCCTTATCTTATGTTGCGGTACATAGGACCGTAAGCACTGCAAGCTCTGAAGTCCTGACCTTCCTTATCCATACCGAATGCGTTCCAAGCGGCAGGACGGAATATATCCTTTTCGGGTACGTTGTGCATAGCAACGGGTATTCTCAGCATAGAGCAGAGAGTGATAAGGTCTGCACCTATGTGACCGTAGCTGATAGCGCCGTGGTTTGCACCCCAGTTGTTCATTACATCGTAGGCTGTCTTGAATGCGCCCTCACCCGTTGTTCTCGGAGCAAACCAAGTGCAGGGCCAGGTGTAGTCGGTACGCTTCCACAGCTTATCGGTAACTTCATCGGGAAGATGAACAGTCCAGCCCTCGGCTATCTGTAAAACAGGACCAAGACCTTTAACGAGGTTAAGTCTTATCATTGTGCAGGGCATTTCTGCTTCTGTTACAAATCTTGAAGAGTATCCGCCGCCTCTGAAATAGCCGAGGTCGGCATAGTTCCATGTAGTAGCGTCGAGTATGTTGTCGATATCCTTGTCTGTTACATCGTACCAGGGTTTCATAACGCCGTTGCCGTTTTCGTCTGTAGCCTTACCGCAGGCGTCAAGGCAAGCCGCACCGGAGTTTATAAGGTGGATAAATCCGCCGCTCTGCTTTGCAACACCCTCAAGTTCATAACCTGTAGCTTTCTTTACGGCTTCGGGGCTCCAGTATGTACGGACATCAGCGAATATCTGCGCACGGTTTGTAAGTAACTTCATGAACAGCATTCCAAGACCGTTCAGTACATCGTTTTCGGTAGCGAGAACATACGGCTCTCTTGCGCCGTTCCAGTCGAATGATGTGTTAAGCATAGCTTCGGGGAAGTCGCAGTTGGGATAGAAGTCTGTCCACTGGCGCTGTCCCTGGAAGCCTGCGGCGATAGCATTGTGACCTACAGCTTCTTCCTCACAGCCTGCGGGGAGATTCTTGTTGCCGTTCATCAGATCCTTTATGATGCACATCATCTTAACGACAAATTCCCAGTCCTGATCCTTCTGTTCACGGGTGCGGCGGAACTCTTCGGGGTTCTTGTCAAAGCCTTCCTTGCACTTTTCACGGGTCCACTTGAGAGCTTTCTGATACTCTGCTTCATCATAGATACCCTCTGTCATACGGCGGATTATTTCAACCTCGTCAACAGATTCAACACGCATACCGAGATATTCTTCTATAAATGCGGGATCGATGATAGAGCCGCCGATACCCATTGTGATAGAGCCTATCTGTAAGTATGACTTGCCTCTCATTGTAGCGCAGGCAACAGCCGCTCTGCCGAAACGCAGGAGCTTTTCCTTAACGTCCTCGGGGATAGATGTGTCGTCTGCCTCGCATACATCGTGACCGTAGATACCGAATGCGGGTAAGCCTTTCTGTGCGTGCGTTGCCAGTACAGAGGCAAGGTAAACAGCACCGGGACGCTCTGTGCCGTTGAAGCCCCATACGCCCTTTATCGTCATGGGATCCATATCCATTGTTTCAGCGCCGTAGCACCAGCAGGGAGTAACGGTGAGCGTTATATCAACGCCGCACTTCTTGAACTTGTCTGCACAGGCTGCCGCTTCCGCGACTCTGCCTATAGTAGTATCGGCGATAACTACCTTTACGGGTTCGCCGTTTGAATATCTTATATTTTCCTCAAATAACTTTGCGGCTGACTTAGCCATGTTCATAGTCTGTTCTTCAAGAGATTCTCTTACCTTGAGAACACCTCTTCTGCCGTCAATCGTGGGACGTATGCCTATTACGGGATAATCACCTATAAGTCTGTTTTCACTCATGATAAAATATTTCCTTTCTGAAAAATAGAAAACGTTTTTGGTGCATTGCACCGTTGCTTTTATTTTAGCACTTCTGCGGGCTTTTCGTCTTGTTTTATTCTCAGAAAATATATGACAATATTGACATTTTTGAAGTGCAGACTAAAATTTTATAAAATCGCTTTAAAAGAGCTCACTTTTGTGATATAATTAAAACTATAAATCTTAGAATTCGTTTCTTTAAGGAGATAGAAAGCATGAGAATGTTCTTAGCGATACTTGCTTGCAAAGTGTCGAAATGTTTACTTAAACTTATCGGCAGGGGTAGCAGTCTGCCGGGTGATATAGCGCTTAAGATCTGTCCCGATGTACTGTCGAGGGTAAAACTCCCCGAACAGGTAATAGCGGTCACGGGGAGCAACGGCAAGACTTCGACCGTTGAGATGATAGCACAGGTAATGCGTAAATCGGGCAAAAGGGTTATATGGAATAAAGAGGGTTCTAATCAGATAGCAGGTGTTACTGCGATAATATTATCCGAATGCACATTCGGCGGTAAGGTAAAGGGCGATGTGCTTTTGCTCGAATCCGATGAGAGGTATGCAAAGTATTCGTTTAAATTCTTTGCACCGACGCACTATATAATAACAAATCTCTACCGTGACCAGCTTACGAGAAACGGTCATCCCGAATGGGTCTATGAATCTGTAAAGGACAGCATACGTCCCGAATCGCAGCTTATCCTGAACGCCGATGATCCGCTCGTTTCAAGATACGGCAAGGACAGGGACAACGTTGTGTGGTTCGGTATGGACAAGCAGGATTTCAGCACAGACCACGCTACAGGCGTATACAATGACGGTGCGTTCTGCCCCGAATGTAAGCACAGAATGAACTATGACTATTATCACTATGCACATATAGGAAGCTACCACTGCGACAACTGCGGACATAAAAAACACGATACGCAGTACACCGTAACAAATGTTGATTATGACAGCGGTATCGTGACGATAAACGACAAGTATAAGATAAAGCTTCTGTTCAAGAGCGTTTATAATGTATACAATATTCTTGCCTGCTTCGCCGTCTGCTCAATTGTCGGAATTGACGGCGATATGATAGCTGATGAGCTGTCGCACTATTTTCTCAAGAATGGACGTATTCTACAGTACAAACTCGGTGTCAACAAGGGAACGTTCCTTATCGCAAAGCACGAAAACTCCGTTGCAAGCGACCGTGTATATGACTATATCATAAGAAAGAATCAGCCCTGCTCGGTGATCATAATAATAGATTCCGTCAGCAGACGTTATTCAACAGGCGAAATAAGCTGGCTGTGGGATATTGATTACGGTGTGCTTAAAGCCGACTGCATACAGCATCTGTACCTGCTCGGCAGACACGCTAAAGACCTTGAAACAAGACTTTCCTACACAGATGTTGATATGAATAAGGTTACGATAAACGAGGATATCCCTGCGGCACTTGATGAAATAGCGGCAAAACCGCTCGGCAAGCTGTATACAGTTACCTGCTTTTCGGATAAGGAAAAGTTCTTGTCTAAGGTAGAACTTACACCTGCGGAGGAGGACGTATGAGAATAATTCATTTATTTGCGGATCTGTGCAACCTTTACGGTGATTACGGCAATGTATGCGCCTTAAAAAGAGCGCTCGAAAACAAGGGACAGAGTGTAGAGGTTGAATATCAGTCGATAGACGATACAATCGATATTTCGGGTGCTGATTTTGTGTTTATCGGCTCGGCTACAGAGAGAAATCAGAAGGTAGCGCTTGAGTATCTGCAAGACTATAAGGACAACATCAAAGCGGCAATTGATAACGGCACAGTCATTCTTGCAACGGGTAATTCGTTTGAAATGTTCGGGCAGAGCATAATCGACTGTGACGGCGTAAGGTATGACGGACTGGCGCTTTTCTCGTATGAAACCACAGAGGGAAAAGAAAGGATCGTTACCGACAGCCTTTGCGGTACTTCACTGTGCGGCGGTGATATCATAGGATTTGTAAACAAGGCAAGCCTGACCACAGGTGTCACCTCACCGCTTTTTGATGTAAAGCAGGGTAGCGGAAACGGCAAGGACGACAACAAAGAGGGCGTGCATTACGGCAGTTTCTACGGCACGCACCTTATCGGTCCGGTGCTGATAAGAAATCCTCAGCTGTGCGGGTATTTTGCAGAGATGTTGATAAAATAAGAGAATATAAAAAAAGAGCACTTTTATACGGTGCTCTTTTTTGTATGTTGCGATATATAGAATTTGTAATCCGGTTCTTATACTATATCAGGAACAATTATCCTGCCTGTTCCTCCAGAGCAGACAGGCAAAGCGACTTGATAAAGCATCTGTAAAGAATGAAACAAACGGTACAGCTACAAAAACACACAAGCGACTTGCAAGAACGATATCAAAGATAACCGGGTACACGGTAACGCTTGTTGACAGCACAAACGGCTACAACAACAAGCAGAACGGAAGAACGGCTATAGGCTCGATCAACTCCACAAAGGGCGAGATTGTGCTTGATATCGGAGAAGGCAACGTTGCCGCAACATCGTTGCACGAATCCGTACACTACATCCGCATAAATGCTCCCGAAGAATTTAATGCTATGGCAAAGTATGTGGTGGAATGGCTGACTCGCAACGGTACACTTGAAGAATATCTCGACCGTTACGCAAGCAGTTACAAGTTAGATAACATCTATGACCTTACAGAAGAAATGACAGCCGAT
>JAGBHT010000031.1 GCA_017935365.1 Ruminiclostridium sp.
AGGCTCTTCAGCAAGCAGATCACTGAAATCGTCAGCCACGGGAGCAGACTCTTCCTTAGTAGCGGTTGCGGGAGCAGGAGCGGGTTCTTCTGCCAGTAAATCACTGAAATCGTCTGCAACGGGAGCAGGTTCTGCCTTAGTAGCGGTTGCGGGTGCGGGGGTAGGCTCTTCAGCAAGCAGATCACTGAAATCGTCAGCCACGGGAGCAGACTCTTCCTTAGTAGCGGTTGCGGGAGCAGGAGCGGGTTCTTCTGCCAGTAAATCACTGAAATCGTCTGCAACGGGAGCAGGCTCTTCCTTAGTAGCGGTTGCAGGTGCGGGAGCGGGCTCTTCAGCCAGTAAGTCGCTGAAATCATCTGCTACGGGAGCAGGCTCTGCCTTAGCAACGGGTGCAGGTGCGGGAGCGGGATCTTCAGCCAGTAAGTCGCTGAAATCATCTGCCACGGGAGCAGGTTCTGCCTTCGGTGCAGTTGTTGCAACGGGTTCTTCCGTAAGAAGTTCAGCCACATCATCTGCAACGGCAGGAGTTTCTTCCACAAGTAAATCGCCCGTGTCAACATTGTCTGTTGAAATGTCATCGTCGCCGGAAACTATCTCGAAAGAGCTTAACAGACCGTTGTTGTCTGCAAGCAGCTCATCAATATCATTATCGCTGTCATCTGCCTGTTCGGGCATATCAAGCTTCAGCTCAAAGTTGTAAGGCTCAACACTCATAGGAGTATATGATTCAAGCTCGCTTTCGTCAAATCCGCCGATGTTTTCAAGCTCTGCTTTCGCGCTGTTCAGTTCTTCATCGTCGGACAGCTTTTCTTCCGGTGCATCAGCGGTTTCTACTGTCGGCGCTTCTGTGTTTTTAGCCTCTTCAACAGCCTTGGAAACTGCATCGTTAACAGCGTTCACCTCATCGGACGCCTTGTTCTTGGCTTCGTCCATTGCCGTGGTTATTGCATTCTGGGCATTTGCGATCGCTTCGTTTAAAGCATTGCTTACTGTAGCAAGTACAGCGGCGATATCGACCGCAGGAGCGGCAGTTCCGCCCGATGTTACGGTGCCTGCAAATGTATTTGCCTTTTCAAGCACCGACTGTTTATAATCGTATGTTTTCTGTACTGTATCGGAAAAGTATGCCTTTGCGGCTGTTATTATCTCTTCCGCTTTCTTCTGAGCGTCTGCGACTACTGCGTTTGCATCGGCATTCGCCTTGGCTGAGATCTCTGCAAGCTGTGCAGGATCGATCGTACCGCCGCTGTGCTTTGCTTTGTCAATCTTAGCCGCCGCCTGCTTTTTGAACTCGGCAAATTCTTCGTTCAGTGCAGAATATTTGTCCTGCATAACGTGCAGTTCTTTTTCGGTCTGAGCAAGTTTGCGTCTTTCGTCAAGAACCTGCTTTCTGCTTTCGAGGATCTGTGCGTCAAGCTCGGCTTTTTTCTTATCAAGCTCTGCTTTTTCTTCTTCACTGACATTCTCGTTTGCCTGCTGTTTTTCTTCAAGAGCTCTTTTCAACTCGTCGTTTTCTTCTTTAAGGGCTTTGCGCTCTTTATTATGCTGTACTATGTATGCCATTACTTCGTTTTTATCGAAGCCGAGAGGCGATGTTTTAAATTCACCGTTAGTTGATGCCGGTTTTTTCTGGTCAGCCATTATCTTACCCCCTGAAAATCTAGTTATTGTTATTATAACAAAAATAATTCGTTAATTCAATAGCGAATTGTAAAGTTTTATCAATTACCCAAAAAAGAGCGCCGCTATTGGTGATTTTAACGAAAATTTACGGTCTGCTATTGTATTTTATCATTTTGTAGTGTATAATAGTATAAACAACCTTAAAATTATTTCGGTTTTTTGAAGATATTAACGAAAGGACTGATATTTGATGATCGATAAAACAATGCCGTTTTCACTCAAAGACGAAAGAGAAAACGAGATGAAGGAGATACTGACGACTGTTTACGGTGCGCTCAAGGAAAAGGGCTATAATCCTATAAATCAGCTTGTCGGCTATATTCTGTCCGAAGATCCTACCTATATAACTACATACAACAACGCCCGCAGTCTTATCCGTCATATCGACCGTGATGAGCTCTTACAGGCTATGGTAAAGACCTATCTCGGCAACTGACGCCAATAATTACAATGAATTGCGATCGCTCCTTTACGGATACTATATCTGTAAAGGAGTGATTTTTTGTACAGAAAAATACTTGCTGTAACGGTTGCGTCAATGCTGTTGTGCGGGTGTACATCCGATAAGAACACTGTCGGACACAGTACCGGACGCGACGACATGGGAGGGCGGATGCCTGCCGAGGCGGCTCTGCTTACAGACGGCACCGAAAAGGTATGCTACGGGCAGGGTTATGAAACAGACGGCGAAAACCGTCCTGTCGGAGCAATACAGGCGCAGGAGAAATACGGCGCATACGGCGGAGAATTTATAGGCGATAAAAACGACAAGACAATATATCTTACCTTTGATGAGGGATATGAAAACGGTTGTACGGGAAGAATACTCGATATTCTGAAAGAAAAGAACGTAACCGCAACATTTTATGTAACGCTCGATTATGTAAAGAGCAGTCCCGATCTTGTGAGCCGTATGATAAATGAAGGTCACGAGGTAGGAAATCATACCTGCACGCATCCGTCGCTGCCTGATATAAATGATGATATGGTATTTGAGGAGATACACGGACTTGAAAGCTATATTTCCGACAATTTCGGCGGTTATAAAACCGTCACCATGCGCCCTCCGCGCGGCGAATTTTCGGTAAGGACATTACGCCTTGCAAAGAATATGGGTTACGACACCGTTCTGTGGTCGTTTGCCTATAATGACTGGAACGTTGACGACCAGCCCGACAGGGAGAAAGCATACGAGCGTATAACCTCAGCCACGCACAACGGGGCGATTTATCTTCTTCATGCGGTGTCTGAAACCAACACGGCAATACTTGCCGATGTCATAGATTACTGGCAGGACAACGGCTATACAGTGAAGAGCGTAACAGAATAAAAAAACAGCATCGGCACATAATAATGCAAGCCGATGCTTTTTCGCAGACAAAAAGAAAACGCCCCCGCAGGGGCGCTACGTTAAATCGTGGTTCTTAAACTTAGGAAACAGCGTTTAACTTCTTAGCGAGCTGAGACTTCTTTCTAGCTGCAGCGTTCTTGTGGATAATACCCTTTGCTGCTGCCTTGTCAACTGCTTTAACTGCAACCTTAACGTTGTCAGCATTAGTATCAGCGTCAACCTTCTTCATAATTGTCTTAAGAGCGGTCTTGTCAGCTTTGTTACGAGCCTGCTTTGCAGCGGATACTAAAACTCTCTTCTTAGCAGATTTAATGTTAGGCACTTACGGCACCTCCTTCTATTCAGATCTACATATAATCATAGTTATATTTCACAATACGACTTATTATAGCACGTCCGATTTGAAATTGCAATAGTTTTTGCGATTTTTTTAAAAATTTTTCTCAGCGGAGGTCAATTTTATGAAGATGACAGGAAGAACAGAGCTTGCAAGCGAGTTTACCGCACAAAAAAACGGCATAGCATGCGAAAGCTATGAACTTTACGGCGAAAAGATAACCGAGATCCTGATATCGGAAGATGACAAAGCGGCTTTTGATCGTCCAAGCGGTAGATATTATATGATAGACAGCGCAGATGTGCCGTATGCCGAAGGGCAGATAAAGGCGCTTCGCGCGGTGCTGAGGAAACTTCTTCCCGAGGGAAAATGCCTTGTTGCGGGGCTCGGTAATCCGTCTGTGGCGTCTGACAGCCTTGGGTGGAAAACGGCAGGAAAGGTGCTCGCCACATCACAGTTTGTTGAAAATATGCACAGCCCCGATGGGATAGGCAACGTTGCGGTCATACGCACCGATGTCGGCGCAAATTCAGGCATTGACAGCGTTTATCACACTGTGTTCTGCGCAGAAAAGATAAATGCCGACTATATAATAGCAATTGACAGCCTTACCTGCAGTGATCCCGACAGGCTTTGCAGGACTATCCAGATAACAGATACCGGAATATCTCCCGGCAGTGGTATAGGCGGAAGCAAAAAACAACTTGACCGTCAGACGGCGGGTATTCCGGTAATTGCGGTCGGAGTTCCGACATCTATGGAGTACGAGAACGGAAAGGACAGATTTTTTGTCACAAGGCACGATATAGACGCGGAAATGGCAAGATACTCGCATATAATTTCTACAGCGATAAACCGTACTCTTTGTCCGTCGCTTTCAGTGGAAGACATAACAATGCTGATGAATTATTCGTGAATAAAATAACGAATCGTATCATAAGCTTTATCGGAAGTATTGAAAGGATGGTGCTAATGAACAGCAAAAAAAGCAAAGGCATTACAAGGATGGCCGGAGCGGGAATTGCCGCGGCGGTAATTTCATTTACGCTGACGGGCGTTGCAGAGAATGCCGTCAGCGGTGCATTATTCGGAAAAGACATCGCATCAGGACTTAAACAGCTTACTGTACTCAGCGCAACGCTTGCTATGCCGATCGGCAATTTCGACGTAAATGAAAGTAACGCCGGCGATGATACCGTTTCTCGGGACAAGCCGCAAAACTCTGCGGGCGTAACATCATCAGACGGCGATACGGAACAAACCTCCGGGGCTGAAAGCATATCTGAGCCGAATACGCCGAGTGTTACGGAAAGTGAGCCTACAGAATCGCTGGTGCCTGCTCTCGCTCCGGTTGAAAGCAAGACGGGGCTTATTTCGCTCAATATAAGAAAGGACAAAGACGACCTTATTTCGTATACGGCAAAGGACGGAACGACCGAAGAAAAGCACTACGGCAAAATCACAGGCGACAATGTTGTAGATCTGGAACACGGTCAGGTGCGCAACTGCACCAAGATATCGAATAATGTTCTGCTTACGGAGGGAACTAAAAAACCGGGAATAAAGATAGACAGCGGAAATGGACCGCAGGTGCTGATAATACATACGCATACGACCGAGAGCTATGAGCGTGACAGCGACGGATATTATGATACAGCGTATCAGGGACGTTCGCTGTGTCCTGCAAACAGCGTGGTAGGAGTAGGCGCTGTGCTCGCCCAGACGCTTGCCGATAACGGTATCGGTACAATTCATGACGGTACGGTATTTGACGACCCGGTATACAATAATTCATATACAAGAAGCAGAGAACGCATTGAGGAAATACTGAAAGAGTATCCGTCCATAAAGGTAGTGTTTGATATACACCGTGACGGAATAGCGGACGGCAATGTGAGAATAGCGCCCGTAACAGAGATAAACGGGAAAAAAGCCGCACAGATAATGATAATATGCGGTTGCGACGACGGCACGGGAATACTCCCCGATTATATGAATAATCTCAGGTTTGCAACATATCTGCAAAACGGGATCGAAGCCGATAACGAGGGACTGACGCGCCCTATGCTGTTTGATTACCGCTTTTACAATCAGGATCTCACAAGAGGCTCGCTGGTGATAGAGTTCGGAGCGCTTGCAAATGATATAAGTCAGGTCAGATATTCGGCGGAGCTTGCGGGAAAAAGTATTGCGGATCTGCTGAAAGGTCTTGAATAAAATAACAGCCGCGACTTTTTGCCGTGGCTGTTATCGGTTTATTATAAAGATTGTAATTTAAGCAATCGCCAGTGCGGTCACGCTGAACATACTCGGACCGTCTGTAGCCTTGGGAACTATCTTTACAGTGTGTTCGCCTGCTGTGTCAAAGCTCTTGATCTGTGCGCACTCAACATAGTTGCCCCAACCGCCCGTGAAGTCGGCATTGAGCGTTATTGCAAGCTCATCGTCTATATAAACATCGGCTGTGCAACCTGCCTTGGTGTACTTTCCGTAAAGTATACCGATTTCCTTTGCGTTTACCTTGAATGTAAGATCGGTTGAGCTTAAGTCTGTCTTGTTTGAACCCTTGAAGAACCAGTATCCGTCAAAGCCGCCGAAGTTTGCTTCGTTAGACTTGAACTCGCCGTTCATTGTTACAGCGTCACCTGCCTGTGCAAGAGTGAGGAGTGAACCGTTTTCAAACGACGCGTTTGTAGCGGGAGATGAGAAATCGCTCTCGTCGCCGCTTATGTTGTCAACGTCCTTATCAACATCGGAAATGTAAGACTGAAGAAGCTGAGAAACTATCTTGTGACCGGGTACGTTGGGGTGGATATTATCGTCAGATATATCCTTCCATACTATGTCACCGTGCTTGATAGTATCAAGAATGGTGTTTCTGTATGAGATCATAGGAAGATCGTAGTGCTTTACGATCTCTGCGTGCTGTTCCTGGAAGCTTGTACCGTCTTCCTGGGTGGTAGCTATAGTGATTATTGCGGGGTTGGTAGACGACTTCCAGATAGTTCTGAGAAGGCTGTCGTAAGAATCCTTATTGCGTTCGGTAAATTCGGTCGTATCATTAACCGAGAACTCAACGAATACGAGATCGGGGTTCTTTGACAGAAGATCCGTTGTTACTCTGTGTACGCCTATGTATGAACCTGTAGCGCCGATTCCTGCATTTACATAGTTTACCTTTGCGCTTGAATACGTCTGCTGTAACCAGTCGGCCGTGAGCTTTGCATAGCAAAGTTCGTTGCCTGCGCTTGTACCCTGTGTGATAGAGCCACCGATGAAACCAACAGTTACTTCTTCACCGTTTTTCAGCTTCTTTATTACGTTTGCAAGTCTTACCTTGTTGCCCTCGTTAAGACGTGACATATCGATCATATGCTGAGTAAGGTCACCGTCAAGAGTGTACTTTGTATAATTTGCTTCCAAATCCTTCGACTCCTCCTGTGAGCTGTTGTCTTTGCTTTCTTCTGCGCCGTTATCAGAGCTTTCTTCTGTGGAAAATGCGCCCGATTCCTCTGTTGCACTGCTTGTTGCTGAACTTTCGGTTGCCGATGATGTGGCACTGCTTTCGTTACCGCTTGTTGCATTGCCTGCACAACCTGTTACAGATACCGCAAGAGCGGTTGTAATGAGTATTGCAAGTATTCTTTTCTTCATATTACTGCCTTTCCTTAAATAAATTTAAGTCCTGTTAAGCGATTTTAAGGTAATCGCTTACACAAATATATCACTATTTTTACCGAATGTCAAGAAAAAGCGGTAAAATTTTCTGAGCAATATTTACATAATTCTGTTGAAAACTATACCGCAATATGCTAAAATAAATATAAGCCGATTTTACTTCGGCACTATGATAAATTCAAGCGAGGAATAAAATAAATGACTGACAAGAAGATAATAAGCCCCGCAAATGAGGCGTTCTCATACATGGGCAGAATTGACTTTTCAAAACCGGACAGCCCCCTGTTCATTTATGCGGGAAGTATGGTAAGTGCAAAATTTACAGGAACATCGGTCGGAATGATGATATTTCCGCATCTTATATATAAAGTAACGTGGATAGGTGCGATAGTTGACGGCATTCAGTACAAGTTTGATCTCAACCATTCCGATACACCCGTATACATTCCGATAATTGACGGGCTTGAGGACGGCGAGCATACTATTATTATATTCAAGAGAACCGCCGGTTCGCACCACTATTTCAATTTCTGCGGACTTATGATCGACAGCAATGCGGAAGTAAGACCCGACAACCATAAATATGATATGAATATCGAGGTTTACGGCGACAGCGTTTCCGCAGGAGAGGTAGTAGAGGCTGTGAACTATTGCGAACACACAGACCCCGAACATATCAACCAGTTCGACAACAGCTGGTTCTCATATTCGCTCCAGCTCGCAAGAAAGCTCAACGCTCGTATAAACTGCAACGCACAGGGCGGTATTTCACTCATCAACGGCGCAGGTTATTTCGATAACTATATCGGTATGGAAACAGTATATAAGCAGATGGGTTATGAACCTCACTTTGAGCTTACCGACTGGGATTTTTCACGTTTCACCCCCGATTATGTAATAATCGCACTCGGTCAGAACGACGCAAATCCCGACCCCAAGCGCATATATGAAAAGGAATACCGTGAAAAGTGGAAGACAGTTTACAAGAATATGGTGCTTGATTTAAATGAAAAGTACAGCGGTAAGGCAAGATTTATCGTTATCACAACGGTACTGATGCACGAACCCACCTGGGACGATGCGCTTGACGAGATAGTAAACGAACTTGCAATGGATAATGTAAAGCGCTTTAAATTCAGAAGAAACGGTGCCGCAACACCCGGTCATCCCCGTATCCCTGAGCAGACCGAAATGGCAGACGAGCTGTACGGTTTTATTACTTCATGGGAAAAGTGATTGTCATTTTGTACAAAAACAAAAGTTGAAACAAGGCACAATTCATAAAATCGGCACAAATCTATTGAAAGCTTTTGGGAATTGTGCTATTATTAAGATAGTAAAATATAATGTTAGGAGTATCTGTTATGGCTATTAACGTGCCTAAGGAATATGAAGTTCCGCTTTACCTCTTCCATCAGGGAAAGAACGCTGAAGCATATAAGCTTTTCGGCTCGCATTTTACCGAAAAAGACGGTGTGAGCGGTGTAGTTTTCAGAGTATGGGCGCCAAAGGCTGCCGATGTCTGCGTTGTAGGTGATTTCAATCACTGGAACCGTGAAGAAAGCTACATGAATAAGATAAGCGACGGCGGTATCTGGGAACTTTTCATTCCGGGACTTAAAAAGTTCGATAACTACAAATACAGCATAAAGACTGCAAGAGGACAGATAAAACTTAAGGCTGACCCCTACGGCTACCACATGGAAACACGTCCGAATACCGCTTCAAAGGTATACGACATTTCCGGCTACAAGTGGAAAGATACAAAGTGGATGAATGAGAAGAAGACAAAGGATGTTTATCATTCACCTGTGAATATCTATGAAGTGCATCTCAACTCATGGTTTACAAAGACCGATGAGGAAGAGCTGTTCAGCTATATGCAGCTTGCAGAGAAGCTTGTTCCTTATGTCAAGGAAATGGGCTACACTCATATTGAGATGATGCCTATAGCGGAGTTCCCGTTTGACGGCTCATGGGGCTATCAGCAGATAGGTTATTATGCGCCCACATCACGTTTCGGAACACCGTACGATTTTATGGAATTCGTTGATTACTGCCATACTCACGGAGTAGGCGTTATCCTTGACTGGGTACCCGCACACTTCCCCAAGGACGCGGCAGGACTTTACGAATTTGACGGTGATTACTGTTATGAATATTCCGACCCCAACAAGCGTGAACACTACAACTGGGGTACAAGAGTATTCGACTGGGGCAAGCCCGAAGTACAGTCATTCTTGATCTCGAATGCCAACTACTGGCTTTCAGAATATCATATAGACGGTCTGCGTGTTGATGCGGTGGCGTCAATGCTTTACCTTGATTATGACAGACAGGGCGGTGCATGGACCCCCAACAAGAACGGCGGTAATGAGAACCTTGAGGCTGTGGACTTTTTGCAGAACCTCAACTCATGCCTGTTCTCACGCCATCCAGGACTTTTGATGATTGCAGAAGAATCGACCGCATGGCCTATGGTAACAAAGCCTGTCGATATCGGCGGTTTAGGCTTCAACTTCAAATGGAATATGGGCTGGATGAACGATATGCTTTCGTATATGTCAATGAGCCCCGAGTACAGACAGTACAACCATGACAAGCTGACATTCTCGTTCTATTACGCATTCTCCGAGAACTACATACTTCCTATCTCACACGATGAGGTAGTTTACGGCAAATGCTCAATGCTCGACAAGATGAGCGGACCGAGAGAAAAGCGTTTTGCATCGCTGAGAACATTCCTTGCGTATATGACCGCTCACCCCGGTAAAAAACTTATGTTCATGGGACAGGAGTTCGCACAGTTCAAGGAGTGGAATTATAAGACCGGTCTTGACTGGGATATCTTGAAATTCCCCGAACACGCCCAGTATCAGTCATTCGTAAAGGCTATGAACAAGTTCTATCTCGATAACAAGCCTTTATGGGAAATAGACTATGACTGGAGCGGTTTCAGCTGGATCTCGAACGATGACAACAAGAACAGTGTTATCATTTTCAGACGTATCGCGTCAAACGGCGATGAGCTTATCGCAGTCTGCAACTTCCTGCCGAATGAACACGAACAGTACAGCTTTGGCGTTCCGTACTATGCCGACTATAAGGAAGTGTTCACGACCGATGACAAGAAGTTCGGCGGCGACAGCGACGGCAACGCATCATATACGGCAAAGTGCGAGGGTATGCACGGACTTGAATATTCGATAACCATAAAAATTCCGGCAATGTCGGCAATATTCTTGAAGCCCGTCAACAAGCGCAGTCCCGAAAGTGACAAGCCAAAGGCACAGCCTGTAGAAAAAACTGTAAAGACAGCCGAAAAGCCGGTTGCAAAAACATCGGACACAGCTGAGAAACCTGCGGAAAAGCCCGTTACAAAACCCGGCACTCCCGCAAAGAAACCCGTGGCAAGAAAAACGGCAAAGAAAGCAAACACAGCAAACCGTAAGAAAAACGGCAAAGCTAAGAAATAAATAACGGAGGAACTTATTTATGAAACATGTTAAGAAGGAATGCGTGGCAATGTTGCTCGCAGGCGGTCAGGGCAGCAGACTTTACGCTCTGACTAAGGATATGGCTAAGCCTGCTGTTCCTTACGGCGGTAAATACAGAATCATTGATTTTCCGCTTTCAAACTGCGTAAACAGCGGTATCGACACAGTCGGCGTACTTACACAGTATCAGCCTCTCGTACTTAACGAATATATCGGTAACGGTCACCCCTGGGGACTTGACAGAGTTCACGGTGGCGTTCATGTACTGCCTCCTTACGAATCTTCATCCGGTAAGTCGTGGTACGAAGGTACGGCAAACGCAATATATCAGAACATAAGCTTCATCGACAGATACAACCCTGACTATGTGGCAGTACTTTCGGGCGACCACATCTACAAGATGAACTATAATAAGATGCTCGAATTCCACAAATCGCACAATGCCGACGCTACCATTGCAGTACTTGAAGTACCGTGGGAAGAAGCTCCCCGTTTCGGTATCATGAGTGCAGACGAGAACGATGTGATTTATGAATTTGCGGAGAAGCCCGCACAGCCTAAATCGAACCTTGCCTCCATGGGCGTTTACATATTCTCTTGGCAGAATCTGAAAAAGCACCTTATCGCCAACGAAAATGACGAGGGTGCAAGCAAGGACTTCGGTAAGAATATTATCCCTGCGATGCTGGCAGAGGGCAACAAGCTTGTTGCTTATCACTTTGACGGCTACTGGAAGGATGTCGGAACTATCGACAGCTTATGGGAAGCAAATATGGATCTTCTTGATCCCAACGTTCCTCTTGATCTTCACGATTCAAGATGGAGAATCTACTCCAGAAACCCTGTAATGCCTCCCCACTATGCAAGCCCAGAGAGCGTTATCCAGAACTCTCTTATTTCTGAGGGCTGCAACATCGAAGGTCATATCGACTTCTCGGTACTGTTCGCAGGCGTAACTATTGAGCCCGGTGCAGTCGTGCGTGACAGTATCATAATGCCTAACACCACGATAAAGAAGGGTGCAGTAGTTGAATATGCTATTGTCGGCGAGGATTGTGTAATAGGTGAAAACGTCAAGGTCGGTGCAAGACCCGAATCTATCGAGGATAAGGATACATGGGGTGTTGCGGTAATCGGACACGGCGTAACAGTAAGCGACAATGCGGAGATCAAGCCCAAGGCAATGATCTCGGCTGATGTGTGAACGGGAGGAGAAAAGAGAAATGGCTAATATGGCAAATGTACTCGGTCTGATTTTTGCAAATATGCATGAGCAGAGCGTAGCCGATCTTACAAAGCAGCGCACACTTGCAAGCGTGCCTTTCGGCGGCAGATACAGGATGATAGATTTCCCGCTGTCAAATATGGTTAACAGCGATATTGACAACGTAGGCATCATCACAAAGGACAACTACTTATCGCTTATGGATCACTTAGGATCGGGCGATGAATGGGATCTTTCAAGAAAAACAGGCGGTATGCACCTGCTTCCTCCTTACGGAAACAGCAACGCTCTTTACAGAGGCAGACTTGAGGCTATGGCTCAGGTAAAGCCATTTATCGAAAGCTCAAACGCAGAATATGTACTGCTTTCAGATGCAGATGTAGTGGCAAATATCGACTACAGACCTATAATTGATTTCCACGAGAAAAACGGCGCAGACATTACTGTTGTATACGGCAGAGGAACATTCACAACAGAGCAGACAATGACAAAGACTGTACTTGCAGTCAATGCAGACAATGTTGTATATGATGTGCTTATCAGACCCGAAATCAGCGGTGAACACAATGTCAGCCTTAATATGTTCGTTGTAAGCAAGGATTTCCTGCTCAATGTAATCCGTGATGCCGAAAGCCGCAACCTTTACAGCTTTGAAGTCGATGTACTCCAGAAGAAGCTTCACGAGATAAAGGTTCTCGGATATAAGTTTGAAAAGCCATTTGCACAGATAGACAGTATGGATACATACTTCAAGAGCAATATGAAGCTTGTAGACAAGAATCTCCGCGATCACCTGTTCATGAGCGATGCTCCCATCTATACAAAGGTAAGAGATGACGCTCCCGCAAAGTACGGTATTGACGCAAATGTCAAGAACTCACTTGTTGCCGACGGTTGCATAATCGAGGGTACAGTTGAGAACTGCGTACTGTTCAGAGGCGTTAAGGTAGAAAAGGGTGCAACAGTCAAGAACTGCATACTTATGCAGGATACCACTGTAGGTGCAAAGGCTGAGATGAACTTCGTCATTACAGATAAGAACGTTACTATCAGCGAATACCGCTCACTTGCCGGAACAGAAAGCTACCCTGTATTTGTAAACAAGGGCGCAACGGTCTGATCCGACAGCTTGAATAGAATTTCCCCTCACTGAAAAGTGAGGGGATTTTTGCTGTATTTTAATCTTTTAGCACGACTTTAATTCTCTTGAATTTCCTTTTTATTTATTATACAATATACTCATCATATCATATTAAATTTACAGGTGATAAAATGAATATTGAAATTGACATATCAGAGGTTGTCCTTAAAACAAAGCGGCTTTTGTTGCGCCCCTGGCGTGAAGATGACCTGAACGATTTCTTTGAGTATGCAAGTGTAGATGGCGTCGGAGAAATGGCAGGGTGGCTGCACCACAAAACGAAGGACGACACTAAAGCTATTCTTTCTATGTTTATCAAAGAAAAAAAGACATTTGCCATAGAGCGTGACGGAAAAGTTATCGGCTCGTTGGGTATTGAAAAATATGACGAGGATAAGCTCCCTGAGCTTTCGGATAAGTCGGGACGTGAGCTTGGCTTTGTATTGTCGAAGAATTATTGGGGAAACGGATATATGGCGGAAGCGGTTGCGGCTGTTATAGATTATCTGTTTAAAACCGTAGGACTTGATTTTATCGTTTGCGGTTATTTTACCGATAACGCTCAGTCAAAAAGAGTGCAGGAAAAATGCGGATTCAAGTTCCTCAAAAACAGTAAGTATGAAACGGCTTACGGAGTAACAAAAGAAGAATGTTTAAATGTTTTGTACAGGTAAATTTATCGTGAAACTGCCTTTGGAGTAATAAATGGAGGGTAAAATGGAAAAGCAGAGATTAGAAAAAGTCATGGAAATATATCATAACAGATATAATGATATTCTGGAGCGTATCAAACCGAGTATCAAAAGCAACGGATTTGCCGAACATAATCAGACAGTGAATTTTGTAAGTGCGTATGAGCTGATCGCCGCCGATAAGAAAGAAGTTGTGAGCTCGTGGTATGAATTTCAGATCCCGAACGGCAAAAGATCTGATAATCGTATAGACGGTATTATTATCAATCATTCTGCTAAAGAAATATATCTGATTGAGGCAAAGCGCATTTCAAGGAACAAAGTTAAGAAGAAAAAAGCAGAGCTTATAAATGATTATTGCAGGATCATGCAATTGGATAAGGTAATCAGGTTTACAGAAGTTCTGAAAGGCGAAAATGTTTCAGATTACAGTATTTACGGTATTTTGCTTTTTGATATATGGACAGAGAATAAAGCAGAAAAAAAGCTTTATCATAAATGGAACGAATTCTGCAATTCAAAGAATCCTACACGGGAAGAATTTATAAAAGTGTTGGATGCAGATACGACAATTTTAAAACCCGAATACATAAGCGGTGAAAATTTCCCGATGATAAAGGAAGTACAAAGTTTACGCAGTAAAGAATATTCTTATTACCTCTGCGCTTTTGGCTGGGACACAGAGAGTAAAAAAACGGGTAAGCAATAATATAAATTCCAGCTTGTAGAAAAAGTCTGTTTTTATAAAATACAGCAAATTCTCTATCCCTTTAAGAACGCTTTGTGGGCTTTGCGTCGTGCAAAGCCTTTGGGCGTTCTATATCGGCATCCTTGCCGAATCCCCAAACCCCTTTCCCCCGGAAAGGGGGAGAATACGGGGACTGGCGTCCCTGCGACCTGCCTTGGAGCTACGCCCCAAACCCCATTTTAAAAATTATATAGGTTTTTCGACAGTCTGAAATGCCCCTGATAAATCAGGGGCATTGGGTGCGGCTATCTGAGCTATCTGAACAGTATGCGGCAGTAATCACGTCTGCCGTTTATGATACGGTATATGTAGACAGCATCACCGTCAACTTTATAGAATATCATATAACCGCGGCAGACAAGATATCTGAAGTCTGTTTTTACATCGATCTTTGCATCAAGCGGAGCACCGATGAAAGGCGTATCTTTTAACTGCTTATAAGCTTTGACTATATCTTTTATAAGTCTGCCTGCGGCACTTGGATTATCAAGCTCTTCGGAAATATAACTGTGAATACCATGCAGGTCGTCTGCGGCAAGAGGAGAAAGCAGTAATTTCATATTATATCTCCGATGGCTTTGTCGGCGTCATCTTCAGAAAGCCAACCTTTTGTTTCAGCTGATTTTTCAGCTTTGTTAAGCTCGGATAGCAATTTCAATGTGGCGCGTTGCTTTTCGTAATCGTCAATGTCAAGTATTACATAACGACCTCTGCCGTTTTTGGTGAGAAATACGGGTTCACCTTCTGAAATATCGTTCAGAACCGCATTGTAATTGCGTAAATCGGAAACAGGTTTGATATTCGGCATAAAATGCACCTCCTTATTTGCTGTAATTATTGTAGCATAATTTTAAGTAAAAATCAACAGCCGGCAGTAAAGAAGCAAAATTCCGAAAAAATTTCACTTTCCCTATTGACAACGCCGGATTAATGTTGTATAATCTTCTAGTAAATTAAATTGTGAAACAAAAGCAGAGAAGCACTCTCACCCATTTACGCCATTCGGTTGTTCAATGAGGTAATTACAGAAATTCCCGACGGATCATAGCATAATCCGTCTGTAATATTTGTACAGCGTGAGAGAATCTGCATTGCAGTTTATCACGCTTTTTGTTTTGCATAAAACGATTTGTTTTCAGAAAGGCGGTGCTTTAAAATCAGCACAAAAGAACAACTCATCAACGAAGAGATCAATGAAAAAGAGGTCCGCGTGATCGGAGCTGACAATGAACAGCTCGGCATTATGTCTTCGGCGCAGGCTCTTGATATGGCTATCGAGGCTGACTTAGACCTCGTGCTTATCGCTCCTTCCGCTACTCCTCCGGTATGCCGCATCATGGATTACGGCAAGTTCCGTTTTGAGCAGTCAAAGAAGGAAAAGGAATCTAAAAAGAACCAGAAACAGGCTGAACTTAAAGAGATACAGATGTCGCTCAATATCGACACCAACGACTTTAACACAAAGGCTAATCAGGCTATAAAGTTCCTTAAGAACGGCGACAAGGTTCGTATCAAGGTTCGTTACAGACGAGCAAGAGAGCTGTCACACGTTAATCTTGGTGAGGAGCTTATGCAGAGAGTTCTTGAAGCTGTTTCAGAGTACGGCGCGTGCGAAAAGCCTGCTAAGCTTGAGGGCAGAAACTATATGGCAGTTGTAGCTCCCAAGACAGCGGCAAATGGCAAGAAAGCAAAGAAGGACGCCGATAAACCGGCGGAAAATAAATAAGGAGGATTCCACTCATGGCAAAGAAGATCAAGATCAAAACCCACAGCGGTGCTAAAAAGCGTTTTAACCTCTCCAAGAACGGTAAGGTCAAGTACCAGAAGACAAACCGTCGTCACAGACTGACACAGAAGGCTACAAAGAGAAAACGTATCAATCGTGCAGCAGGATACTGCGACAAGACGAACGTTGCAGAAGTTAAGAAGCTCATACCTTACAAATAAAAACTAACTGCGACCGTTTCGGCGCAATATTCACTATAGGAGGAATTTAACGATGGCTCGTATTAAAGGTGCATTAGCAACTCGTAAGAGAAGAAATAAAACATTAAAGCTGGCAAAGGGCTACTGGGGCGGCAAGAGCAGACTTTTCAAGACTGCTAAGGAAGCTGTCTGGAAGTCAGGTCAGTACGCTTACATCAGCAGACGTTTAAAGAAGAGAGATTTCAGAAAGCTCTGGATCGCAAGAATCAACGCTGCTTGCAAGATGAATGGTACTAACTATTCAACATTCATCAACGGTTTAAAGAAGGCTAACATCGGTCTTAACAGAAAGATGCTGTCTGAGATAGCTATCAATGACCCCGCAGGTTTCACTGCACTCGTTGAGAAGGCTAAGGCTGCTCTTTAAGAGAAAAAACACGCCCACATTATTATGGGCGTGTGATTTTTTATATTTGAGTGCAGTATTGATAGGTTAAAAGGCATAAAATATACCCGACTGCAAGTCGGGTATATAGATCTTTTTAATACATATCCTTGGTGTGGTGCTTGTAGTAGAAGACGTAGCTTCCTATTGCACCGGCAACTACAAATATGAATGTAACTATAAGACGGTTCAGCAAATTGCCGGACAATTCGGTATACTGCATTGAATATTTTGCAAGGTTGTCAAGTATGCCGAAAATGTTGACAACAGCGCCTGCTTCCTGTTCTTTCAGGAATATCTGGAACAGATACGCAAAGCCGTTTGAAAGCGCCCAGCCTGCAAATGTAAGTATTGCGGTGAACACGCAGTCGACAGTTTTCAGCTTCTTTGAGAACACGGTGTATAGCGATATTACAGCGGCAGACATTATAACGCCGCCTATCCAGCCGACAAGGTCGGACATCATTATGAATGCCACAAATATGGCAGAGCCGATGACAAGTCCGAGTATACCGCCGAGCACGCCTTTTACCGTGCCCTTTACGTCAAACGGAGGACGGACAGTCCCGTCTGAACGTCTGCGCCTTGTGAGTATCTCATAGTCTTCAAGTTCAAGTACCTTTGCGACCTGTATAGGTGTTGAACTGCGCATTTCACTTTTTAAATAGGCAGTGAGTTTTTCCAAAAATTCAATGAGTAACGGCAGATTTTCCTGCATGAGATTGTATCCCTTGCAGTAGATGTTGACACAACCGTCAACGTTCTCAACGCCGAGCATTGTTTTCTTGGGAAAGCGCTCAGCCATGGTGTATATCCTGCCGAACTGACGGTCGGTTATCACCGCACCGCATACTATGTCAAATCTGTGCTTCTTGTCATTGTCGAAAACCACGACAGGAACGCCGTTCTTTACACCGCTCAGCGTAGCGGTTTCGGTGTCGTATGTAAGCCCTGTTTCCTTTTCGATAAGGCTGAGTTCAGAGAAAATCATGAAAAATAAGTCCTTTCTTTACCGTACACGGTTAAAGAAATTTTAGCATAATGACCGGTAAAAGTCAAGAAACTGAGCATTAAGGAGAAATATGGAAATCACTTCAAAGCAGAACAGTTATATAAAGGAATACAGAAAGCTGGTCGAGCAGAGAAAATATCGCAGACAGTCGGGATTTTTCCCTTGCGAGGGAGCAAAACTGGCTGTAGAAGCGGTAAAAAGCGGTTGTACCTTGGGTGAAAACGCATACTATACTGCTGCCGCCGCAGAAAAATATCCCGAATGTATAAGCCTGTTGCAAAATTGTTGCAAAATGATACAGATCACCGAAGAGGTTGCCGACAGCATTTCCGACACAAAATCTCCCCAGGGAATTTTTATTACGGTAAGACATCTTGACAAAATTCTGAATTTAAGTACAATAGATAGTAGCAGGCAGTTTATAATATTGGAAAATTTACAAGATATGGGTAACATTGGAACGATTATTCGTTCTTGCGACGCATTTTCTATAGACGGTGTTATAATTGTCGGAGATTGCGCAGACGTGTTTGCGCCCAAGACTGTAAGGAGCGCGATGGGTTCGCTGTTCCGCCTTCCGATATACTGCTGTGAAACCGAAGAAGCGATCGCACTTCTGCAAAAGGGCGGATTTACCGTGTACTCTGCGGAACTTTCCGACAGGTCTGTAAAGCTCGGCGAGGAAAAACTACCCGAAAAGACAGCCGTAATTATCGGCAACGAGGGCAACGGCGTCACCGATACGGTGAAACAACTTTGCGATAAGTCGCTGTTTATTCCGATAAACAGTGCCGAGAGTCTTAACGCATCGGTTGCGGCATCGGTCATTGCGTGGGAATTGTCGAAAAGCAGAAAGTAATTTGAGGTTAAACTCGGTTAATAATTGCACTATATAATTACGATAATTACGTGTTGAGATTGCGACAATTTTATCCGGCGTTATGCCTGCCGGAATAATGTTAAATTCTCAACAGCATAAAAACAAGAACTGAAATAATTAAGATAAAACGTTAAGAGGGTGTGGCGTAGCCACCCGCCGTCAGACGAGGTGCAGAAACGCACAAACAGTTTGAAAGGCGAATTTGAAGCGGCACATTGCCGCCACGGAAAGGAAGACGAAAATTTGTCCCATCTGGTAATAGTTGAGTCGCCGGCAAAGGCGAAAACAATTGAAAAATATCTCGGAAAAGATTACTCCGTAGTTGCCTCTGTAGGTCATATCCGTGACCTGCCGAAGTCAAAACTCGGTGTTGATGTTGATAATAACTTTGAGCCGAAATATGAAAACAAGAAAGATAAGGCGGCTCTTATAAAAGAGCTCAAGAAAGACGCAAAGGCATCCGATATAGTATATCTTGCGACCGACCCTGATAGAGAGGGAGAGGCTATATCGTGGCACCTTGCACACGTCCTCGGCATAAGCCCCGACGCACCTGTGCGTGTTACGTTCAGCGAGATCACAAAGAGCGGTATCGAGGCAGGTATGAGCCACCCGAGAACGCTCGATATGGACCTTATCAACGCTCAGCAGGCAAGACGTATTCTCGACAGAATAGTAGGCTATAAGTTAAGCCCGTTCTTATGGAAAAAAGTAAGACGCGGACTGTCGGCAGGACGAGTACAGTCTGTTGCCGTAAGACTTATCGTTGACAGAGAGCAGGAGATAGAAAGCTTTGAAGCGCAGGAATACTGGAGCATTGACGCTAAGTTCCTGTCAGGTTCGAGCAGACGCGCGTTCCCTGCAAAGCTGACAGAGGTCAAGGGAGATAAGTTCAAGGCACTCAATAAAGAAGAAACAGACAAGGTTCTCGCTATGCTCGAAAACGGCGAGTTTATCATAACCAATATCAAGAACAGCACAAGAAAGAAAACACCCGCTCCGCCGTTTACAACCTCGACTTTACAGCAGGAAGCGTCAAGAAAGCTGTCTTTCAACGCCAGACGTACAATGAAAGCGGCTCAGGAGCTGTACGAAGGTGTTGAAATACCCGATATGGGCGCAGTCGGTATTATTACCTATATGCGTACCGACAGCCTGCGTATTTCCGACGAGGCTAAAGCCGCAGCCGCTCAGATGATAGAAACGACATACGGTAAGGAATATCTTCCATCAAAGCCCAGGGTGTTCAAGTCAAAGAGCAACGCTCAGGACGCACACGAGGCTATCCGTCCCACTATAATCACACTCACTCCTGAAAAGGCAAAATCTGCGCTTACAAGCGACCAGTATAAGCTGTATAAGCTGATATGGGAGCGTTTTATGGCAAGCCAGATGGAAAATCAGCTCCTTGATACAAAGGCTGTTGATATTACCTGCGGAGATTGCCTGTTCAAGGCAAACGGATATACCGTAAAGTTTGACGGCTTTACAAAGCTGTACGAAGAAAGCAAGGATAACGATGAGGAAGAGGGCGGCGCTCTGCCTGCTCTTGAAGTCGGTGAAAAGCTGAAAGTAAAAGAGCTTACGGGCAACCAGCACTTTACTCAGCCGCCACCGAGATACACTGAAGCAAGCCTTATCAAGGCGCTTGAAGAAAATGGCATAGGCAGACCGTCTACCTATGCGCCTACTATTGCCACAATACTCGACAGACACTATGTTGAGCGTGAGGCAAAACAGCTCAAGCCCACCTCGCTCGGTATAGTTATAACCGACCTTATGAAAGGTCACTTTGAGCGTATAGTTGACGCTAAGTTCACGGCTCAGATGGAAAGCGACCTTGATAAGATAGAAGCAGGTAAGGCTGACTGGGTCGATGTACTCGGAAAGTTCTATACAGGCTTTGACAAGATGCTTACTAAGGCTGAAAAGGATATGGAAGGCAAGAGGGTAAAGATACCCGATGAGCCTACAGATATAGTCTGCGACAAGTGCGGTAAGCCTATGGTCATAAAGATAGGACCTTACGGAAAATTCCTCGGCTGTTCGGGATTCCCCGAGTGCAAGAACACCAAGAGAATAGTCAACGAAACAGGCGGAACCTGCCCTCACTGCGGCGGCAAGATGCTTGCCAAGAAGTCAAAGAAGGGCAAACCTTTCTTCGGTTGCGAGAATTACAAGGACTGCAACTTTATGACGTGGGATACACCGCTTGCGGATAAGTGCCCCAAGTGCGGCTCGACACTGTTCAAGAAAGTCGGCAAGCAGGGACAGGTATACTGCGCTAAGGACGGTTGCGGATATGTACGTCCTGCCGATGAAGACAAGAAGAACGATAACTGATAAGGATAAGATAAATTGGATAAAACTACTGTTACCGTAATAGGCGCAGGTCTTGCCGGAGTTGAGGCGGCATGGGCGCTTGCTAACAGAGGCTTTCATGTAAGGCTTTGTGAGATGAAGCCCGAAAAATATTCGCCTGCCCACAAGTACAAGGGCTTTGCGGAGCTTGTATGCAGTAATTCGCTCAAAAGTGCGGACACTGCCAGCGCCTGCGGTATGCTTAAAGAAGAAATGCGTTATATGAACTCTGTCACGATGATCGCGGCAGAGAAAACAAAGGTCAGCGCAGGCGGCGCGCTTGCGGTCAACCGCACAGAGTTCTCGGACGCTGTGACCGGGATGATAACAAATCACCCAAATATAGAAATTATAAACGGCGAGATAACCGAGTTCCCGCAAAGCAATACCGTAATAGCGACAGGACCGCTTACAAGCGATATATTCGCCGAGAAGATACAGCAGCGTTGCGGAAGTCCGCTGAGTTTCTATGACGCGGCGGCGCCGATAGTTACCGCAGAAAGCATTGATATGAGCCTTGCGTTCTTTGCAACGCGCTATGACAAGGGCGAGGCTGATTATATCAACTGCCCTATGACAAAGGAAGAATACGAGGCTTTCTATAACGAGCTTGTAAACGCCGAGAGCGTACCGCTGAAGAGCTTTGAAAATCTCAAAGTGTATGAGGGATGTATGCCGGTCGAGGTACTGGCAAAGCGAGGAATAGAGAGTGTCCGTTATGGCTGTATGAAGCCTGTCGGCCTTACCGATCCGAGAACGGGCAGACGTCCGTATGCCGTTGTACAGCTGAGAAAAGAAAACAACGAGGGTACGCTCTATAACCTTGTGGGATTTCAGACGAATCTGAAATTCGGCGAGCAGAAGAGAGTTTTCTCGATGATAACAGGGCTTCAGAATGCGGAGTTTGTAAGATACGGCGTTATGCACAGGAATACATTCCTTAATTCTCCGGGACTGCTTGATAAGAATTTCAGGCTTATCGACAGCGACAATATCTATTTTGCAGGTCAGATGACAGGCGTTGAGGGATATGTTGAAAGTGCGGCTTCGGGAATTATCGCAGGAATTAATCTTGCAAGGGATCTTAGCGGAGAAAAGCCGCTCGAACTGCCAGAAACCTGTATGACGGCGGCGCTTGCAAAGCATATAAGTACCGAGAACAAGGACTTTCAGCCTATGGGGGCGAATATGGGAATATTACCTCCGCTCCCCGAAAGGATAAAGGATAAGAAGTTAAGATACAGGACGATCGCTGACAGAGGACTTGCTGATCTCAGAAAGGCACTCTGCGGGCAGGGAATTATTGAAGATTAAAATTTACCGTAACGAAAGGAAAACGGAACATGAAAATAGCTATAGACGCATTCGGCGGAGATAATGCACCGGACGAGGTAGTAAAAGGTGCGGTAGCCGCTGTAAAGGAATACGGTGTTGACATTGTACTGACAGGCGACACAAAGAAGCTCGACGAGTGCTTTGCAAAGCTTGGACTTTCTAAGGAGCACATCACATTTGAGCAGGCTGACGGCGTTATCAAGATAGAAGACAACCCCAAGATGATATTAAAGGAAAAGAAGAACTGCTCTATGGGCGTTGCACTCCAGATGGTAGCCGACGGCAGAGCGGACGCTATGATAAGCGCAGGCAGTACGGCGGCCCTTGTTATGGGCGGTACTCTTATAGTAAAGCGTATCAAGGGTGTAAAGCGTCCTTCGCTTACTCCCATAATGCCCGGTTTAAAGAATATGTACATACTGCTTGACGGCGGTGCAAACGTTGACTGCCGCCCCGATATGTTAAGACAGTTTGCCGTTATGGGCAGTGTTTATATGAATAAGATCATGGGCGTTGATAACCCTAAGGTCGGACTTCTCAATGTCGGTGCAGAAGAGGAAAAGGGCAGAGAGCTCGAGCAGGAAACCTACGCACTTCTCAAAAACAGCACACTGAACTTCACAGGTAACGTTGAGGCAAGAAACGCCGCACTCGGCGAGGTTGACGTTGTGGTAACAGACGGCTTTACCGGTAATGTTTATCTTAAAACAGTCGAGGGTATGGGCAAGTTTATGAAGGCTTCGCTCAAGAAGATATTCTTCCGCAACCTCGGTACAAAGATAGGCGCACTCTTTACAATGAAGGGTATCAAGGAAATAAGCAAGCAGATGGACTACAGAGAAACAGGCGGTTCTCCGCTTCTCGGTACTGCAAAGCCCGTACTCAAGGCACACGGAAGCAGTGACGCTCTTGCATTCAAGAACGCCGTAAGACAGGCAAAGGATTTCGTTGAAAGAAACGTTATCGCAGAGATGGAAAAGGTACTGTCGGAAAATACGGAAGGTTGATTAATATCATTTGACAGCATAAAGAAGAACAGCCTCGCACAAGGGGTCAAGGGGCGTAGCCCCTGACGGGGATGTGGGGCGGTAGCCCCCATATATAAGCCCCTCCCACGGGGAGGGGTTGGGGTGGGGATAGTAAAAAAGCACTTAGTATTAATTGCTATGGTGCAACTATAAAGAAAGGTATTCTAATGACAGAGCTTGAACAGATAATAGGCTATACGTTCAAAAATCCGGAGCTTTTAAAAGAAGCTCTTACTCATTCGTCATACACAAACGGAAAGCATCTGCGCAGTAACGAGCGCCTTGAGTTTTTAGGCGACAGCGTGCTGAGCATTGTTGTATCCGAACATCTTTTTGAAAATCTTACAAATCTGCCCGAAGGACAGCTTACTAAGATAAGAGCGAGCGTTGTGTGTGAGAATGCGCTTTATCCCTTTGCAAGGAAAATAGATTTAGGCAAGTATATTTTCCTGGGAAAAGGAGAAGAGCATACGGGCGGCAGAGACCGCCACTCGATACTTGCGGACGCATTCGAGGCACTGATTGCGGCAATATATCTTGACGGCGGATTTGAAGCGGCAAGGAATTTCATACTGCCGTTTATACCTCCGCTCGATAAGCTGAGTACCGGTAAATTCCTGCTCGGCGACTACAAGACGGTATTGCAGGAGATAATCCAGCAGAATCCCGAAGAGCGTGTTACCTATGAGATAAGCGATGAGTGCGGACAGGCACATAACAAGCAGTTCACCGCAAACGTACTTCTCAACGGTCAGATAATCGGCACAGGCAAGGGCAAGAGCAAGAAAGAAGCGGAGCAGAGCGCCGCAAAAGAGGCTATAAGCCTTATGGGATATGAAACAAACTAATATATCGGTATTTATACCGCATTACGGCTGTAAACATATATGCAGTTTTTGCAATCAGAAAACAATAAGCGGACACAGTGAACCTGTCACAGAAAAGGAACTTGAAAGTATCCTTGACGGTCAGCTTGAAAACCTGAAAAACAGCGGAACAAGAGCGCAGATAGCGTTTTTCGGCGGAAGCTTTACCGCAATAGACCGCGATTATATGATAAGACTGCTGACGGTAGCCAAGCGTTATATTGACGCATATCCCGAGCAGTATGACGGTATACGCTGTTCTACAAGACCGGACTGCATTGATGAAGAGATACTTGATATTCTTAAAAAATACGGCATGACGGCGATAGAACTCGGTGCGCAGAGCATGAATGACGAGGTACTTCGTACTAACCGCAGAGGTCACACGGCAGAAGATGTAAGACGTGCGTCAGGGCTTATAAAGCAGTACGGCTTTGAACTCGGACTTCAGATGATGACAGGGCTCTACAAAGACACGGAGCAGTACTGCATAGATACCGCAAAGGAATTTATTGCACTTCGCTGCGACACGGTGAGGATATACCCGACTGTTATACTGAAAAACACCGAACTCGGCAGACTGCACGAGAGCGGAATGTATGACAGCTTTACTTTTGAACAAACGACAAGGCTTTGTGCAAAACTGCTTGATATGTTCAATAAGGCTGGGGTTGCGGTTATCCGTATGGGACTGCACGCAAGCCGTGACGTTGAGCAGAATATGGTCGGCGGAGTGTATCACCCGGCACTGCGTGAGATAGCCGAGAGCATATTATATCTTGATAAAATGAACGCTGTGTGCGAGGACGGGGGAAAGTATGTCTTCTACACGGACAAGCGTAATATAAGTAAGATAATAGGACAGGGCGGAGCTAACCGCAATGCGCTTTCACAGCGTGGGATTTCCTTTAGGATAAAGGAAGAGAAAGGCACGGAGCTCCGTGCGGAGAGGATCGGTTGATGTTTTTTAAATCTATGGAAATATACGGGTTCAAATCGTTTCCCGATAAGACCATACTGCATTTTGATAAAAGAATGACCGCAGTTGTCGGAAGCAACGGCAACGGTAAAAGTAATATAAGTGACGCACTGCGCTGGGTAATGGGAGAGCAGGGCGCCAAAAGTCTGCGTGGAGATAAAATGGAGGATGTTATCTTCCACGGAACTGTACGCAGAAAGCCTATGGGTTTTGCCAGCGTAACGCTGACTATAGACAATCACGACAGAGCGCTCAGAGTAGACAGTGACGAGGTAGTCATATCCCGTAAGCTGTACAGGAGCGGCGAGTCGGAATATAAGATAAATGGAGCAAAGACGCTTCTTAAGAATATAAACGAGCTTTTTATGGGTACGGGTCTCGGACGTGACGGATACAGCGTTATCGGTCAGGGTAAGGTATCGGAAATTGTCGAGTCGGGCGGAAGCAAGCGCCGTGAGGTATTTGAAGAAGCGGCAGGCGTTTCAAAATTCTTGGCGCAGAAAAAGGATGCAGAGAATAAGCTGAAACGCACCGAAGATAACTTACTGCGTATCCGTGATATAGCGTCGGAACTTGAAACAAGACTTCCCGTGCTTGAAAAGCAGGCTACAAAGGCGAAAAAGGCTAAGGAACTGCTTGCAAGGGAAGAAGACCTCGACATTACGGTAAGTATGTACGAGCTGTCTGCTCTCGAAAAGACGATCTCGGAAGCCGAGGATAAATTACTTCTCAGCAAGGCGGAGTGTGAAAACCTTGACAGGGATATAGCAAAGCTTGAAGCGGAAGAAGAGGACAACAACAACCGCAGAATGACGCTCCGTGCCGAGCTTGAAAAGCTGAAAGCCGGAAGCGATGAGGCAAGGGACCGCATAAGCGACATCAAGGCGGAGATCGCCGTATTGCGTAACGATATTTCACACGCAGAAGAAGCTATTGCCGAAACCGAAAAACAGATCGAGGACGGTAAGAGCGGCAAGGCAAGACTAGAAGAAGATAAGAAGAACCTTGAAAATGAGATAGAGCAAAAGCAGGCATTGATAACACAGCTGAAAGCCGACAGTGAAAAGCTTACAGAAGAGCTTACCGGTATTGACGCTGAGGGTGAAACGCTTTCGGGGGAGTACAAGGAGCTTGACGAAAAGCAGGGTCGGCTGTATCTTAAAAGAACGCAGTTACAGCTTTCGGTACAGCAGATAGAATCAACTTCCGAACAGCTTTCAAAGCGTAAGGAAGAGCTTACAAGAACTGCCGAGAATGCGGCGGCTGAGGCGAAGGCACAGAGAATAAAGCTCAGTGATACCGATGAAGAGCTTGAACAGGCCAAGGAAGAAAAAGCCGAAGCCGAGAACAAGCTGACAGGTTATAAAAAGCTGTTTGCCAATAAGAACGACAAGCTGAAAACAGCAGGTCAGACGCTTGAAACGCTCCGCAAGGAGTACGAAACCAAAGCTTCACGTCATCAGGTGCTTGACGAGATAGACAAGAATATGGCAGGTTTCCAGTCGAGTGTAAAGTCTGTCATAATGGCGGACAGACAAGGCAGGCTCAGCGGTATAAGAGGTACGGTTGCAGATATAATCAGCGTTGACAAGCGCTATACTGTGGCTATTGAAATAGCGCTCGGCGGTATAATGCAGAATATCGTAACCGATAACGAAGAGTCTGCAAAGCGCAGTATGCGTTATCTTAAAGAAAACAACTTAGGACGTGCCACATTCTTACCTCTTACAAGTGTAAAGGGAAAAATGCTTGAAGTCGGCGGACTTGGTAACGAGAACGGCTTTGAGGGTATGGCGTGCGACCTTGTTGAATATGACAGGCTGTATGACGGTATAGTAAAGTCAATACTCGGCAAGACGGCAGTCGTTGAGGATATCGACACGGCTTCATTCATTGCCAAGAAGTACGGTTATCGTTTCAGGATAGTAACGCTTGACGGTCAGGTCATCAACGCAGGTGGTTCGTTCACGGGCGGTAGCGTAAGAAATGACGCAGGCATTATCGCCAGAAAACAGGAGCTTGCTCTGTTATCCGAGCAGATTGAAAAGCTAAGTGCTAAAATAAAGGACGAGAGCGAACAGTTGAAACCGCTCCAGGCGGAAGTCGCTAAGATGGCGGCTGAGATGGACGGTTTTGCGGAAACCGTATCGCAGTGCGAGCCGAAGATAGCAAGGCTTGAAGCACAGCGTGACGGTATAAAACAGCTTTTGTCACAGCTTACCGCACAGCGTGACAGCGCCGAAGAACAGCTTGACGCACAGGAAAAAGCCGAGAATGACGGCAGAAAACTTCTCAGCGATACTAAGGCACAGCTTGAAAGCGTGCTTGCCGAGATAGAAAAGAACGAAACAGCCCTGTCGCAGCAGAGAAGCGGACTTGACGAGGCTGAGGACAAGAGAAAAACGCTTGCCGACAAGATACAGAAGAACAATATGGATGTTCTGTCGGTGAACGGCGATATATCAAATATCCGTACAAGGATAGAAGGTATAGACGCGTCTATTCTTGCACTCAGTGACGGCGGAAGCGAACAGCTGAGAAAAATAGAAGAACTGAAAAACGGTATTGAGCAGAAGAACAGCGTTATAACGCTGAAACTTGCTCAGACCGAGGAAATAGCAAAATCGGCAGGCGACAACGAAAAGGCTATAGCCGATAACGTTTCGCTTACCAATGCGGCTGAAAAGCGTATCAGCGAGATAAACAAGTCGATAAGAGAACTTACCGAGGCAAAGGAAAAGTTCAGTGCAGACCTTGCCCGTCAGGAAGAGCGTAAAGGCTCGGCGGAAAGCCAGACCGAGAAGATAATTTCGGGACTGTGGGACAAGTACGAGATGACGCGCAGTGAAGCAAGAGAACGTGCAAAGCCGGTCGACGACGCAGGTATATTCATGCTCAGAGCGGAGCTTGCCGAGATAAAGCGCAGTATCGCGGCGCTCGGAAGCGTAAACTACAGCTCGATAGAAGAGCTTGAAGAGGTATCGGAGCGTTACGGTGTTCTTGCAAAGCAGTTGAAGGACGTTGAAACTTCAAAGACAGAGCTTGAAAATCTTATCGCCGACCTGATAAAGGATATAAAGCAGAGATTTACAGAGAGCTTTGACGATATAAATCATCATTTCGGAATGCTGTTCAGCGAGATATTCGGCGGCGGCGAAGCAAGACTTCAGCTGTCCGACCCGGACGATGTACTGAACTCCGATGTTGAGATCTATGCCGCACCTCCGGGAAAGGTTATAAAGAGCCTGTCACTGTTATCCGGCGGTGAAAAGTCAATGGTAGCGCTGACCATTTACCTTGCAATATTACTTCACAGACCGACGCCGTTCTGTATGCTTGATGAGGTCGATGCGGCGCTTGACGAGGCTAACGTACAGAAATATGCTACATACTTAAAGCGATTCTCACATAATACTCAACTGATGGTTATCACCCACAGAAGAGGTACTATAGAGCTGTGCGATGTGCTGTACGGCGTTTATATGCAGGAAAAGGGCGTATCGGGACTGTTAAGACAGGAATTCAGCGAGGAATTTTTAAACGAGGTTGAAAACTCATAATAAAGACTTGCAATAAAGATTGTATATGAAATATCGGGGTAGGAAATGAAAAAATTAAGAGTAACAGCTCTGGTGCTTGCCGTTATTCTTGCGGTAGGCGGTATAGTGCTTAAAATCATCGGTTATGATACATCGGCTGATTTCGAGCCGACATTACCGCTTGACACCGTACTCAGTACCGGGCAGGCGCAAAAAGAGCTTAAATATGTTTACGACACGGTGAGAGCAAATCACCCGGCTTTTCTTATCGATGAAAAAGCAGAGAAGAAATTCGGTGATACATATCTTGCTTTGCGAAAAAAACTCGGTAACAGCGAAACCATGACAGTTACCGACCTGTGGGAGATGTCGGAAGAGCTTGTGTGTACGCTTGACGATGCTCATACGATAGTAACAGTATCGGGAACACTGTATGTAAGTGACGGCTGTGAAATAAGCAGTGCGTATAAAAACGGCACGCTTGTATCAATTGACGGTATATCTGCGGACAGCATGAAAGAGCATTTTAAAAATATTTTTCCGTGCGAACCGCAGGTCAGCTTCTATGCCGACTATATGTTCGGTGAAGCACTGCAATACGGTAGCTGGCTTACTCTTCTCGGTGCTGACGTATCTGACGGAATAGATGTCGTTATCGGTGAAAACAGCGAAGCAAAGCATTTTGATATGACCGATGAACCGCCTGCAAGAAAACAGCTTGAACTTTGCTCATACAAGATCGACAAGGAAAATTCACTCGGTATTTTCACACTCAACCGTTGTGAAATGTCAGAAGAATACACCGATAAGTTGTCGGAGTTTTTCGACAAAGTAAAAGATAATGATATAAAAAATGTAGCTGTTGACTTGCGCAGTAACGGCGGTGGTACAACGGAAGTAATAAACGAATTTTTAAGATATATCAATATAAGTGATTACAAGCTGTTCGGCGGAGTGGATATAAGAAACGGCGGAAATCTGATCTCGTACCGTGATGAGATAACGCCGAATAAGCACGTTGAAAATGCTTTTGACGGCAAGGTGTATGTGCTGACATCGCAATACACGTTCAGCTCGGCAATGGACTTTGCAACAGTGATACAGGATAACGGCATAGGAAAGGTGATAGGCGAAATACCCGGAAATATGCCGACCGCATACGGCGACAAGCTGGGTTTTCAGCTTCCCGAATCGAAACTTGTGCTGAGTGTATCATACAAGAAATTCTACCGTGTGGACATAAACAAAAGCATTGAACCGCTTATCCCCGATTATACGGTTGAAGCCGATAAGGCTTTGGAAAAGCTGGTTGAATATATAAAGTAGGAGAAATTTTTCAATGGGATTTTTTGAAAAACTGAAAAGCGGCTTAAAGAACACAAAAGACGCTCTCGCAAGCAAGATAACGGGAGTTATAAACTCGTTCACAAAGATTGACGAGGACTTCTTTGAAGAGCTTGAAGAAACACTTATCTTATCGGATATAGGCGCTGTGACAAGTGCGAATATCTGTGAGGCTTTAAGAAAAGAAGTAAAGGCTACAGGTACTACGGATCCTGCGGAAGTAAAGGGGCTTTTAAAGAAGATAATAGCAGAGATACTTGAGGGCGACAATGAGCTTTGCCTTGATACAAAGCCGACAGTTATTCTTGTTATCGGCGTAAACGGCGCAGGCAAGACAACGACTATAGGAAAGCTTGCGTATAACCTTAAAAACAGCGGCAAGAAAGTTGTCGTTGCGGCGGCTGATACATTCCGTGCGGCGGCTATTGAGCAGTTGCAGGTATGGACAGACCGTGCAGGCGTTGATATAATAAAGCACGCAGAGGGAAGCGATCCTGCGGCTGTAGTGTTTGACGCTATCAAGGCAGGTATGGCAAGAGATGCGGATGTTATCATATGCGATACCGCAGGCAGACTGCACAACAAGAAGAACCTTATGGACGAGCTTAAAAAGATTGCAAGAATAGTAAACAACAACGCTCCCGACAGCCGTGTTGAAACTCTGCTTGTGCTTGACGCAACGACCGGACAGAACGCGGTAAATCAGGCAAGACTGTTCAAGGAAACTGCGGATATAACGGGTATAGTTCTTACCAAGCTTGACGGAACGGCAAAAGGTGGTATAATAATACCTATAAAGGAAAAACTCGGCATACCGGTAAAACTGGTCGGTGTGGGCGAGAAGATAGACGATCTGCAGCCGTTTATACCGCAGGACTATGTTGAAGCCCTGTTTGAATGATCAAATCAGTAACGAAAGGACAATATATGAAACTTATTATCGCCTCCAACAATGCAGGCAAGATAAAAGAATTCAAAGAAATGCTGACGCCTCTCGGCTATGAGCCTGTTTCTATGAAAGAAGCGGGAATCAATACCGATATAGCGGAGGACGGAACGACATTCAGCGAAAATGCACATATAAAGGCAAAGACAATATACGATATGACGCATACACCCGTCCTTGCGGACGACAGCGGACTGTCGATAGAGTTCTTAGGCGGTGCGCCGGGTATATATTCCGCAAGATACGCAGGCGAGAATGCAACCAATGAGGACAGGATAAACAAGGTACTCGGTGAGCTTAAAGGCGTTGACAAGCCGCTCAGAAATGCAAAATTCGTATGCGCCTTATACTTTATCCGTGACGATGATTACGAGATATGCGTAACAGGCGAGTGCGAGGGATTCATCGGAGAAGAACCCATAGGCGAGAACGGCTTCGGTTACGATCCTATATTCATGATTGATGATGATACAAGCATGGCTTGCCTTTCTGACGAGGAAAAGAACAAGATAAGCCACAGAGCAAAAGCGCTTGAAAAACTTGTAGCCGAGCTTGGCAAAAAGTAATGGATATCAAAGATTTACCCTATATTCTGATAGTGGCGTACCTGATCATAATAAATATGATCGGTTTTATACTGCCGCCTGTGGATAAGAGCAAAGCAAAGAAAAATAAATGGCGCATACGGGAAAGGACGCTTTTCATCGTGTCTGCGCTCGGCGGCTCGGTCGCAATGTATATTTCAATGCGGCTGTTCCACCACAAGACAAAGCATAAGAGATTTATGATAGGAATACCGGCAATTATCGTTTTACAGCTCGGTGCTGTATTTGCCGTATGGTATTTCTTTATAAGATAAGAAACGGAGAGAATAATGGAGATAACAAGCAGACAGAGAGCAAAGCTGAAGGGAATAGCAAGCAATTACGACACTATCTTTCAGATAGGCAAGAACGCAATATCGGACGAGCTTATAAAGCAGCTTTCGGACGCACTGGAAGCCAGAGAGCTTATAAAGATAAGAGTTCTCGAGAATTGCGGCTACAGCGCAAAGGAGCTTGCAGGCGAGATAGGCGAAAAGACAAACAGCATAGTTGTACAGGTGATCGGCACAAAGATTGTCCTTTACAGACAGAATAAAGATCCTAAGAAAAGGAAGATTAGCTTAGATGATTAAGATAGGCGTATTCGGCGGTGCATTCAACCCCATTCACAACGGACATATAAACATGGTGAAAGAGGCTTTCACCGACCTTAAATTACAGAAAATGCTGATAATCCCCACTTGCGTTTCACCCCACAAGAGCAACAAGGGCCTTATCGCGTTTGAGGACAGGGCAAAGATGTGTGAGCTTGCCTTTGCAAAAGAGATTGAAGAGGGCAAATTTGAAATAAGTGATATTGAAAAGCGTATGGGCGGTACAAGCTACACGATAAATACTATCCGCGAGCTTAAAAGACAGTATCCCGACGATGCGGTATTCTATCTGATAATCGGCGGAGATATGCTGTTCTATTTCGATAAGTGGTATCGCTACGAGGCGCTTCTCGGCGAGTGCAAGGTGGTAGCCGCCGCAAGAGAAAACAGCGAATACAGCGATATGTGTGAATATGCCGCAGAAATGGGCAGAATAAAGGTACTTAACCTGCACGTCACAGAGGTAAGTTCCACCGAGATCCGTGAAAAGCTGAAAAACGGAGAGAGCATCACAGGACTTGTCCCTGAAGATGTTGAAAGCTATATAAAGGAACGTGGTCTTTATGTGTGAGAAGCAGAGTAAGGACGAACAGCGTTACGCTGAAAAGTACGCGGATTATGTTAAGCTTCTTAAAAACACGCTTTCCAAAAAGCGATTTACGCACAGTATGAACGTTGCCGCAATGTGTCTGGCACTTGCAAAAAAGCACGGCGGTGACGAGGAAAAAGCATATCTTGCAGGACTTCTTCACGACATCAAAAAGGAAGAAACACCCGATGCGATGAAAGCGCAGGCAGTTCTCAGCGGTATGAATGTAAGCGATGAGGAACTTTACACCCCGGCGCTCTGGCACGGTCCTGCGGGAGCATATCACATTTCAAAAAATCTCGGTATAAAGGACGAGGATATTTTAAACGCAGTGCGTTACCACACGGCAGGCAGAGCGGATATGTCACTTCTTGAAAAGATCGTTTATTTAGGCGATCTCACAAGCGCCGATAGAAGCTATAAAGATGTCGAAAAATACCGTGAAATGAGCTTTGAAAATCTTGACAACGCCATGTACAATGCGTTAAAATATTCTATAGGCGAAACGCTCGGCAAGGGCGGAGTGATACCTCCCTGCACGATAGAAGGATACAATTTTTACACAAAGCTCATGAGAGCGAGAAAAAGTGAAACAGAAAGGAAAAATCCTAAGAATGACTGATATAGAAATTCTGAAAGAGGGCATCAAAGCCCTCGATTCAAAAAAGGCAGATGATATAAAAATTCTCAAGGTAAGTGATCTCACCATCCTTGCAAACTATTTCGTAATAGTAAGCGGTTCAAGCTCAACGCAGGTAAAGGCGCTTGCAGACGAGGTTGATTTCAAACTCGGCGAAAAGGGTGAAGAGCCCAAGTCCATAGACGGCAAGGCAAGCGGCAACTGGATAGTCCTTGACTATATCGATGTTGTTTTCCACGTTTTCTATAAGGAAACAAGAGATTTCTATGATCTTGAAAGACTGTGGCAGGACGCAGAAGAGATCGATGTTAATCAGTTTCTTGATTAAAAATTGAGGTTTCAGGCAAGAATTTTTACGAAATTTTCAAAAACGTATTGACAAAGTCAATACGATATTGTATAATACTAGCATACATCTTTATAAAATTTGTATGAGTTATAACCTGTGCCATTTGGCAAAGGGAGGGATATAGATGGCAGAAGTACGTTTAGGCAAAAATGAATCTTTAGATACAGCTCTCAAGCGTTTCAAGAGATCATGTGCCAGAGACGGCGTCCTCGCAGAGGTTCGTAAAAGAGAACACTACGAAAAACCTTCGGTAAAGCGTAAGAAGAAATCCGAGGCTGCTCGTAAGCGCAAGTTTAAGTAATTAATTACTTACGGTAATAAAAGGCGGACAAGGTTAGCCTCATGCTGACGCTTTGTTCGCCTTTTAATTTTTTATTAAAGGATACGGTATGATTTTTAAACCGCAGATTTGGATAAATTCAGTTCTCGACATAGATGAGGACTTTCTTGATAGATATAATATAAAGGCGCTTGTGCTTGACCTTGACAATACGCTGTCTATGCACGGTAACCCCGCCGCGGAAAACGGCGTGCCCGAATGGCTCGAACATATGAAGAGCATAGGAGTGCCGATGCGCATAGTATCGAACAACACGAATAAGCGTGTTGCACCGCTTGCAAAGAAACTCGGATTGCCTTTCACGGCAAACGGTTGTAAGCCCCTTACATTTGGCATTTCAAAGGCGATAAAGATAATGGGTGTGCCGAAAAAGCAGGTTGCCGTTGTCGGCGACCAGATATTCACCGATATAATCGCGGGCAATCTCAAAGGTGCCGTATCGGTGCTTGTCGAGCCTTTCCATATGGAAAGCGCATGGACGTTTAAACTTAAAAGAAAAGCCGAGAGCCTGTTTTTTCACAGGGATTACTCAAAGCTTAGATCCAAGGAGAATAAGTAATGGCTGTTAAATTCGGACCGGGCGGAAATTCGGTAAGCTTCGGCAAGAAGAAATTTCCCGATGAGCTACCGGCATATCTTGCGTCAATGGACCTTGACTGCTACGAGGTCGAGTGCGGAAGAGGAGTGCGCATTGCTGCGGCAACCTACGAAAAGTTACCCTCACTTGCCCGTGACAACAATATAACCGTAACGCTCCACGCCCCGTATTTCATCTCACTGTCAAGTGTAGAAGAAGAGAAGCGTGACAACAGCGTAAACTATATTATGGATTCGCTCAAAGCCGCTGACAAGCTCGGAGCTACCAAAGTAGTAGTACATTCCGGCTCATGCTCGAAGATGACAAGGGTAGAAGCATTGTACCTTGCAAAACAGACGCTTACAAAGGCAGTCGCCGAACGAAAGAGCGAGGGGCTGAAGGCTATAATCTGCCCCGAAACAATGGGCAAGATAAATCAGCTCGGTACTCTTGAGGAAGTAATAGAGCTTTGTTTGCTTGATGATGAAATGCTCCCCTGCATTGATTTCGGACATCTTAACGCCAGAACGCACGGAGAAATAAAAACTATCGACGATTATGCTGCAATTCTCGACAGCATAGAAAACAAACTCGGACATGACAGGCTTTCACAGATGCACGTCCACTTCTCAAAGATAGAATATACATCAGGCGGAGAAAGACAACACCTTACATTTGAAGATACGGTTTACGGACCGCAGTACGAGCCTCTTTGTGAATTGTTTGCAAAGAGAAATCTTGACTGCACGGTCATCTGTGAATCGGCAGGAACACAGGCGGAGGACGCAAGCCTGATGAAGAAAGCGTACCTCGGCTATCTGAAATAAGGACGGAAAAGAAAATGAAGATACTTGTAATGAACGGACCTAATTTAAACCTGCTTGGCGAGCGTGAGCCGTCGGTATACGGTGACAATTCGCTTGCGGCAATAAACGAAAGACTGAAAGACTGTGCCGAGAAGAACGGCGCAGAGATCGACTTCTTCCAGTCAAACCACGAGGGTGCGCTGATCGATGCACTACATGACGCAAGGCTTAAATACAACTGCGTTATCTTCAACGCAGGCGCATATACGCACTACAGCTACGCTATAAGGGACGCAATTGCGGCTATCAAGATACCCGTAATTGAAGTCCATATGTCAAATGTTCACGCAAGGGAAGAGTTCAGACATCATTCGGTAATATCACCTGTGTGCAAGGGAACTATAGCAGGTTTCGGCGAGAAAAGCTATATGATGGCGCTTTTCTATGCACTGAATATGGATTGATGCGGATTTGGTTAAGTAAGCTGATTGATTTTCGGTTAATATTTAAGAGTTAAAATTATTATTTGGATAAATGCGGCTTTATTGCCGCAACGGAGGAAATATGGTTAAGAATGCGGGAAATATAGCGAAGCTTGCGGATAATCTTGCCGATGAAAGGCACGCGGCGCTTATAACATCGGATATAAGCAGAAGATATTTCAGCGGATTTACATCGTCTGCCGGTATGATACTTGTCACAAAAGAAGCAAGCTACTTGCTTATTGATTTCCGTTATTTTGACAAGGCGAAAGAGCGTGTTACCGACTGCGAGGTAGTGCTTCTTGAAAATGCAAAGAGCCAGCTTATGAGCCTGCTTATAAAGCACGGCATAACGACCGTAAGCATTGAAAGCAGTGCTATGACGGTAACTGAACTTGACAGATACAAGGCAAACTACTCGTTCATAAAGTTTGACAGCTCACGCGAGCTTTCCGATATGATCGAGAAAATGCGTATTATTAAAACTCCGGAAGAGATAGAGAAGATAGTAAAGGCGCAGAGAATAGCGGAAAAAGCCTTTTCAAGACTGCTCCGTGATATAAAGCCGGGTCAGACGGAAAAGCACGTTGCGGCTTTGCTTGAATATTATATGGCAGAGTACGGCTCGGACGGAAAATCATTTGATACCATTGCGGCATCAGGTGTAAATTCCGCTTCACCTCATGCGGTGCCTACCGATAAGAAGCTTGAAAACGGCGATTTTCTGACGCTCGATTTCGGTGCGACTTATGACGGTTACCATTCGGATATGACAAGAACGATAGCTATCGGCAAAGTTACCGACGATATGAAGAGAATGTACGACGCTGTGCTTTTCGCAAATCTTGACGCTATGAAAGCTATCCGTGCCGATATCAGCGGCAAGGTGGTTGACAGCGTGGCAAGAGCCACACTTGATGCGTGGGGATACGGAAAATATTTCGGTCACGGGCTTGGTCACGGCGTAGGACTTGAGATACATGAAGCGCCGACGGCTTCACCGTCATCGCAGTATATGCTCAAAGAGGGTATGATACTTACGGACGAACCCGGAGCGTATATTTCGGGCAAATTCGGCGTAAGAATTGAAGACATGGTAGTAGTCATAAAGGACGGCTGCCGCAATCTTACAGAAATGACAAAGGAACTTATTATTATCAACTGATACGGAGGGATACATATATGCTTACAGGCTTGTTTTTTGCTATATCGGGCTATCTGCTCGGTAGTATTCTGTTTGCAAGCATTATTTCAAAACTGTTTCACAAGGACATAATATCCAAAAGTCCCGACAAGAATTACGGAACTGCCAACGCATTCCGTTACGGCGGCGTGCTTTGCGGCGCATTGACACTGCTTTGTGATATGGGCAAGGGATTTTTACCTGTGTTTATCTATATGCACACGGAAAATCCGTCAGAGGTCATGCTACCTATCGTGCTTGTAGCACCGGTAATAGGTCATATCCTGCCAGTATTTTCAAAATTCAAGGGCGGTAAGGCGATAGCTGTCACATTCGGCTCTCTTGCAGGTATGTGGCCCAACTGGACCACAGTGCTTACACTGTGCTTCTTCTTTATCCTGTTTATGACGCTGATAAAGATAACTCCTCATTGCTATTGCACTATTATCTCCTATTGCTGTACAACACTCGTTTCGTTCTTTATAGAACCTGTCAAGGCTGTATCTGTAGGTATGCTGATGATCACGATTGCCTGCTCGATAAAGATGCTCAGCGTTCCTGAAGAGCGTGAAAAATTCGATGTAAGATGGCTATGGAAGCACTGATATTATCATGCAGTACGGGCGGCGGACATAACTCTGCCGCCCGTGCCGTTAAGGACGAACTCCTCAGCCGAGGTCATAACGCTGTAATGCTTGATCCGTACACTCTCGATCCTACTTGGAAAGCGGCTCATGTAGGCAGTTTCTATGTTTTTACGGCAAAATGGTTTCCGTACGTTTTCGGTGCGGTGTACCACATGGGTATGCGCCTTTGCCGCCTGCCGATAACTTCACCTATGTATTTTGCCAATCGTAAAGCGGCAAAGAAGCTGGGCGAGTATCTTAAGGACAATTCGTATGACGTAATTGCAATGACACATTTCTATGCGGCAGAGATGCTGACATATCTGAAGCGCAAGGGTTACGATATTCCGCCTACCGTTTTTATCGGCACAGATTATACCTGTACCCCGTTCACAATGGAAACGCAGTGCGACAAGTATGTAATACCTGCAGAGGATCTGTGCGGCGATTATATAAATCAGGGAGCAACAAGAGAACAGCTGTTGCCGTATGGCATACCTGTAAGCCGTGTATTCGAGCCGAAAGAAAACGATATTGCCGCACTGCGAGGTCAGCTCGGCTTGCACTCGGATAAGCAGTGTGTGCTTGTTACGGGCGGAAGTATGGGAGCAGGAAATATGAAGCGCCTTACAGCTAAACTCATACGTTACGGCAAGGAAAACCCCGATACACAGTTTGTTATAATATGCGGTACAAATAAAAAGCTGCAGAAAGCCCTTTCGGATAAAACCGCAGGCAACGACCGGTTCAATATTATCGGATTCACCGACAGAATGAACGATTATATGGCGGCGGCTGACGTATTTATAACAAAGCCCGGAGGTCTCAGTTCGACCGAGGCGGCGGTAACAGGTGTGCCGATGATCCATATGTCATCTATCCCGGGCTGTGAAACAAGAAATCTCAGATATTTTGAAAGCCACGGCATGAGTCTGTCCTTAAAGCATATAAGCATTGAAAAGGCACTTGACAGGCTGAAAAACAAGCAGGAACGCACGGATATGATAAATAACCAGCACAGGTATATTTCGTCATCGGCGTGCAGAATATGCGACCTGCTTGAGCAAATGGCAGAAAAATCGGATAAAAAGGTATCGTGATATGAATATACAGATTTTCGGAAAAACAAAGTGTTTTGACACAAAAAAAGCAGAGCGTTATTTCAAGGAACGCGGTATAAAGTTCCAGTCTATTGACATATTATCTAAAGGAATGTCAAAGGGGGAGTTCAACAGCGTTTCGGCGGCTGTCGGCGGTTACGAAAACCTCATCGACACATCTTCAAAGGCATACAAGGACAGCACCATGCAGTACCTTGCATATGAAGAAGATAAAATAGAAAAGCTACTTGAAACACCCGCTATGTTTAAAACCCCCGTAGTCAGAAACGGAAGACAGGCAACTGTCGGTTATCAGCCCGATGTGTGGAAAAAGTGGGAATAAACCGATATAAGACGAAATATCTTATATTCCGCTCAGACTGGCGAAAAACCTCTGCGTTATTAAAAAAATGGGGTTGAGGGGCGTAGCCCCCAACAGGGACTAGGGGCGGTAGCCCCAGTAATATAGCCCCTTTCCCGGGGAAAGGGGTTTGGGGATTCGGCAAGGATGCCGATATAGAACGCCCAAAGGCTTTGCACGACGCAAAGCCCACAAAGCGTTCTTAAAGGGATAGAGAATTTACGCTGTTTTATTAAAAATAGACTTTTTCTACAAGCTGGACAGAATATCTTATATTCCGCTGAAAACGTCAGGAATTTATGCTGCTCAAACCGCATAACAAAGCCGTTTAAAAAAAAGTTGAAACTTTTTTTAAAAAAATTATAAAAAACGCTTGACAAATGACGCAGAAGTGTGTATAATATAATAGTCGCTTGAAGAGAGCGCAAAAAACTTCGGCAAACGGAGTAAGGACTTAGGATATGGAAGCTTAGCTCAGCTGGGAGAGCATCTGCCTTACAAGCAGAGGGTCATAGGTTCGAGCCCTATAGTTTCCACCACCTTTCAAGGCGAAAGCCTTGACTCCTACGGCCTGGTAGTTCAGTTGGTTAGAACGCCGCCCTGTCACGGCGGAGGTCGTGGGTTCGAGTCCCATCCAGGTCGCCACTTTTTTGGCTTTCCAAAA